>VGLJ01000034.1 GCA_016866775.1 Candidatus Rokuibacteriota bacterium
CCCGGCCTCCTGTCCTCGCAGAGCCTGCGGATGTCGGCCGGGCACCCCCCGGCCGCCGACACCCTCGCCTCGCGCGCCGTGACGGAGACGGACAGGCCGTTGACTGCGACCATTTCGCGATTCGCTGCGATCAGCGCGGCGGTCAAGCAGCTCGGCTCGGAGCCCGTCGTCCACGCCAACGGCTATCCGGCGCGCGAGGCGCACGCGGTCGCGGATCGGCCGCAGAATTTCTATATGATCGGCTCGATGGGACTGGCCTCGAGCATTGGGCTCGGTGTCGCGACTGCGCTGACGCCTTCGGCGTCGTCGGCATCCGCACCGGCAACAGCCGCCGCGACGGCGGCGTCGCGAAGCACGGTTGTGTTCGATGGCGACGGGAACCTGCTCATGAACCTCGGGATTCTTCCGATGGTGGGCGCGCGACAGCCTTCGCGGTTCGTGCACGTCGTGTTCGACAACGAAGTGTACGGGTCCACCGGGAATCAGGGGTCGCCGGCGCCCGGCGTGAGACTCGATCACGTTGCCCTGGCGGCGGGGTACCGGACCGTGAGCGCTGTCACCACCGAAGATGAAGTCGCGGCGGCCATGGTGGCGGCGCTCGCCTCCGACGGGCCGCACTTCATTCTGGCGAAGGTCACGCCGGAGCAAGCCGACGCGCCGCGCATCGCGCACACGCCGGCGCAGATCCGCGATCGGTTCCGCGCGAGCCTCGCGGCCTCGGCATGAACGCCATCATTCTCGCGGCCGGCGTCGCGCGCCGGCTGGCGCCGCTGACCGACACGACGCACAAGGCCCTGCTGCCCGTCGGCGGGCGGCCGCTGCTCACGCGCATGCTCGCCGCGCTGACCGAGGCCGGGATCCGCGAGACCGTCATCGTCGTCGGGCACTGCGCCGACCAGGTCCGCGCGATCGGCGGCACGCGCCTCGGGCGCATGGCGATCCGTTACATCGAGAACCCGCAGTACACGAAGGGCTCGGGGCTCTCGCTCTACGCGGCGCGCGCGCACCTCGCGGAGCCCGCGGTGGTGATGGACGCCGACGTGCTGTTCCCGCGTGAGATGATCCGCCGGCTCCTCGCCATCCCCGCGCCGAGCGCCTTGCTCATCGACCGCGGGTTCAACGACACCGGCGAGGAAGTGAAGCTCTACACGCGCGGCGATCGCGTCATCGCGCTCGGCAAGAAGACCGTGCCCGAGGCCTTCGAGTCCGTCGGCGAGGGCGTCGGGTTCTTCAAGTGCGGCGCGGCCGCGGGGCCCGAGTTCGTGAGCGCGATGGAGCACGTCATCGCCACCGGCGACGGGCTCAACGAGTACGAGGACGCGCTCCACATCCTCCTGCAGCGCGTGCACGTCGGCTGGGTCGACGTGACGGGCCTGCCGTGGACGGAGATCGACTTCGTCGAAGACCTCCACCGCGCCGAGGACCAGGTCCTCCCGCGCGTGCGCGCGCTCGACCAGGAGCGGTGACGGCGCACACCGCCGTCATCTACCTCCCCGGCACCGCCGCTCTCGACGCCGCGTCGCTCACCGTCGCCGGCCGTCCCGTCGTCTTTCGCGCGATCGCCGGCGCCGTGCGCGCGGGGGCCGATCGCGTGCTCGTTCCCGTGGCCTTCCGCGAGCTCCTGACGCCCGCGTTCGCCTCCGCCCCGCGCGTCACACGCGCGGTGGAGTGGACGGACGCGACCACTCCGCCGCCCGGCGACGCCCTCCTGATCCCGGCAACGGCGGTCGCCGGCCCCGGCGCGATCACCGCGGTGATGGCCGCACGCGCGCGCGCCACGCAGGCGGCCGTCGTCCACCAGGCCGCACGCGAGGCCGGCATGCCCATCGTCGCTGCATCCGCACGCTTCATCGACGCGCTGTGGCCGTTGCTCGCCCCCGGCGCGGCCGTCGGTTCCGCGCTCGACGACGCGCTCTCGGCCGCGGCGGTGACACGCGTGGACGATCGGTCGCTCGTCCACGCGGTGCACGATGCCGACTCCGCGAAGGTCGGCGAGCGGCGCCTCTACACCACGCTCGGCAGCGCCATCGACACGCCGTTCGACACGGCCTTCCACCGGCGCTTCTCGCGCCACGTGAGCCGGCTCGCCGTCGCGCTCGGCATCACGCCCAACACGATCACGCTCGCGAGCCTCCTCGTCGGCCTCATGGCGACCGCGATCCTCTGGCGCGCGACGCCGCTCCAGGCCGCCGCCGGCCTCGTCGTCTACGCGATCGCGGTGATCCTCGATCACGCGGACGGCGAGGTGGCGCGGCTGACGCTGACCGAGTCCGCGATCGGCGAGTGGCTCGACATCGTCGTCGACACGGTCATCCACGCCGGCGTCGTGCTCGCGCTCGGCGCGACGAGCGCCGCCGTCACCGGGCAGGGCATCGGGCTCGGGATCGCGGCCGCGCTCGGCATCGTGGCGAGCGCGGTGGTGATGAAGATCTGGCCGGGGCTCGCGATGCCGGACCGGCTCGGCGCGGCGATCGCCGGCGTCGGCAACCGCGACGGCTTCTACGCGATGCTGATCGGGTTCATTCTCGTGCACGCGCTCCGGCCGGACGCGCTGCCCTGGCTGATGATCCTCGTCGCGGCCGGCGCTCACGCGTACTGGGTGGGCCGGGTGCTGTACCGCCTCACGCGCGGCGCGTGAGGTTACGCGGCGGGCGCCGTGTTGGTGAGGAGCCAGTACTCCTTCACCGCCTTGATGTGCGCGAGGAAGTCCTGCGAGGACACGGGCTTCGCGATGTAGCTGTTCGCGCCCGAGTCGTAGCTCGCGGCCATGTCCTCGGCGCGCTCCGAGGTGGTGAGCATGATCACCGGGATCGTCTTGAGTCGCTCGTCGCCCTTCACCCGGCGCAGCACCTCGTGCCCGTCGACCTTGGGGAGGTGGATGTCGAGGAGGATCAGCTCGGGCCGGGGGTCCGGCGGAGTCTTCGCGGCCTGGTGGCGGTCGAGGAACGCCAGGGCTTCGGCCCCGTCCTTCGCCCACACGACCTGGGCGGCGGGGGGTCGTTCCGGAGGGCTTTCAGCGTGAAGACCGCGTGGTCCGGGTTGTCTTCGACGAGCAGGACGGTGGGTGCCATGCTCGTCTGTTCGGCACGGAAACGACCCTCCTTTAGGTAGTTCTTTCCGGGTGGCGCCGGGCGAAGACCGAGCGGAAGCCGAAGTAGAGCACCGCGTCCTTCATGTTCGAGATGAAGCGCTTGGCCGGGTGCATCCCGGGATCGGTCACGTACTCGAGCGTGAGGCTCACCCGCTCCTCGTCCTCGCCGAGCGGCGTGATCTTGTGCCAGAGCGTGTCGCCGTTGAAGAGCACGAGCGTGCCCGGCTCGGTCGCGATCGTGAACTCGCGCCGGCGCGCGGGATCGTCCTTGTGGATCTGGCAGACGAGACGGCTCGACGAGCGTTCCACCAGCCCGACCAGCACCGTGTAGCGCGCGCCCTTGTAGTACGAGGTGTCGAAGTGGAAGCCCATGTGATCGCCGGGCTCCGTGTAGTAGTAGAGCGCGCACGAGTGCGGATCGTTCTCCGGGCAGCGGTCGGCGGGCGCGCCCGTCACCGTGCGCACGAAGTCGAGGAACGCCCCCGAGCGATAGAGCGTCAGGATCGCGGGCGCGTGCTCGCGCAGCGTGTAGTAGCTGACCGAGCCGCCCTTCTTGTGCCCGGGCAGGTAGTTGCGGTTGACGGCGGCGCGCTGCTGCCGCACCTCCTCGACCATCGGCGCGATCACCGAGTCGGGGAACAGCCGCTCGAAGTACACGAACTCGTTCTGCGCGAGGTACGTGGCGCGCACGGTGCCGAGGTCGAGCGAGGCCAGCGTGCGCGCGATCTCGTCGGCGACGGGCGGCAGCAAGGCAGTCGGCATGGAACCGCATGTTACACTGGCCCTCGCGCAATCCCGACGTAGCTCACCACGCAAGGGAGGGGCCCCCCGTGGGATCCGTTCGAGTCGCGATCATCGGCGTGGGCAATTGCGCCTCGGCGCTGGTTCAAGGCGTCCACTACTACCGCTCGGCTCCCGAAGACGCGTTCATCGCCGGCCTCATGCACCCGCGCGTCGGCGACTATCACGTCGGCGACATCGAGTTCTCCGCCGCCTTCGACATCGACGTGAACAAGGTCGGGCGCGACCTCTCCGAGGCGATCTTCGCGAAGCCGAACAACACCGTGACCTTCGCCGACGTCCCGGCGCTCGGCGTCCCCGTCCATCGCGGCATGACCCACGACGGGCTCGGCCAGCACCTGGCGCAGATGATCACGAAGGCGCCCGGCAGCACCGCCGACATCTCCGGCATCCTGCGGGAGACGCGGACCGACGTGGTCGTCAACTTCCTGCCCGTCGGCAGCGAGATGGCGACGAAGTGGTACGTCGAGCAGGTGCTCGAGGCGGGCTGCGCGTTCGTGAACTGCATCCCGGTGTTCATCGCGCGCGAGGAGTACTGGCAGCGGCGCTTCGAGGATCGCGGGCTGCCGATCGTGGGCGACGACGTGAAGAGCCAGGTGGGCGCGACGATCGTCCACCGCGTCCTCACGCGCCTCTTCATGGAGCGCGGCGTGCGGCTCGACCACACGAGCCAGCTCAACGTCGGCGGCAACACCGACTTCTACAACATGCTCGAGCGCGAGCGTCTCATGTCGAAGAAGATCTCGAAGACCGACGCGGTGCGCTCGCAGCTCGGCCACGCATTGCCGCCGGACGACGTCCACATCGGCCCGAGCGACTACGTGCCGTGGCTCGCCGACCGCAAGTGGGCGCACATCCGCCTCGAGGGACGAGGCTTCGGCGATCAGCCCATCAACGTCGAGCTCAAGCTCGAGGTGTGGGACTCCCCCAACTCCGCCGGGGTCGTGATCGACGCCATCCGCACCTGCAAGATCGCGCTGGACCGCGGGCTCAAGGGCGCGCTCCGCGCGCCGTCGGCCTGGCTCATGAAGTCACCGCCCGAGCAGTGGGCCGACGACGTGGCCCGCGTCCGGCTCGAGCGCTTCATCGCGGGCGAAGAATAGGGATCCTTCCCCGTTGTCGCTGATGTCGCAGCTCGGCCGCGCCTTGCGCGGCATCGTTCGCCTCTGCTGCCTCCGGCCGCGCGTGACCGTGCTGATCGCGCTCCTCCTCTCCGCGCTCTCGGTCGCGTACAGCGTCCGGAACATGGGCTTCAAGACCGACCAGTCCGAGCTCCTCCCGCGCACGACCTTCATCGAGCGCTACGCCCACTTCGAGCGGGAGTTCGGCGCCCTCGACGACCTCGTGATCGTGGTCGAGGCGCGCTCGCTGCCCGAGGCCCAGGCGTACGCGGCGCGGCTCGTCCACGAGCTCCGCGTGCGCTCGGCGCCGCTCACGCAGCTCACGTACAAGATCGACCTCAAGCAGTTCGAGGGCCGCGAGCTCCTCTACCTGTCGAAGGAGCGGCTCACGGAGATCCGCGAGAAGGTCTTCGACTACCAGGAGTTCATGGAGGCGTTCGCGGCGCGGCCGAGCCTCGACCAGCTCGTCGACGGCATCGCGACGCAGATCGCCAACGCCTTCGTCGCGAGCTTCTTCAACATCGGCCTGAGCGATCAGAAGTCGACGGTCGACCTCCGCTTCATCGACGACCTCGTCAACCAGATCGGCTCCCGCCTCGACCGGCCCACCCCGTACCGCTCGCCGTTCGGCGCCCTGTTCACGGTGGGCGGGATCGACGAGACGGCGGCCGGGTACTTCCTGTCCGAGGACCGCAAGCTGCTCTTCATCCTCACCCGCCCGCGGACCGAGGAAGGGAGCTTCACGGGCAACCGGGAAGCGATCGCATCGATCCGGCGCACGGTCCGCGCGATCGCCCCGGACTTCCCCGGCGTGCGCGTCGGCGTCACGGGCAAGCCCGCGCTGGCGAGCGACGAGATGACCGCCGCGTTCCGCGACAGCGAGATCGCCGGCATCCTCTCGTTCGCGCTGACGCTGGTCCTGCTGCTCATCGCGTTCGTGCGGCCGCTCAAGCCGCTCGTGATGCTCGCGGTGCTCGCGATGAGCATGGGCTGGGCCATCGGCCTCGCCACGCTCTGCGTCGGGCACCTGACGCTCTTCTCCGTGATGTTCATCTCGATCGTCACGGGCATCGGCATCGACTACGGGATCTACTTCCTCTTCCGCTACGAGGAGGAAGTGTTCCTCGGCCGGAGCGTGCGCGAGGCGATCGAGACGACGGCACGCCGCAGCGGCGCCGGCATGCTCATGGGCGCCCTCACCGCGGCCGGCACGTTCTTCGTGCTGATGCTGACGGAGTTCCGCGGGCTCCAGGAGCTCGGCTTCATCGCCGGGATCGCGATCCTGCTGTCGTGGATCGCGATGATGACGGTGTTCCCGGCGCTCGTGATCCTCATCGACCGGCGCCGCGGGGACCGCGTGGGGCGGACCATGCCGCGCGCGATGTCGCTCGAGCACGTCCGCGTCCCGCTGCTCGAGCACGTCGCCGGCCACAGCCGGACGGTGCTGACCCTCGCGGTGATCCTGACGGCGCTCGCGCTCTGGGGCGCGAGCTACGTGAGGTTCGACTACAACCTCCTGAACCTCCAGTCGAAGCGGACCGAGTCCGTCGTGTGGGAGCGGCGGATTCTCGAGACCGCCGGCCGCTCGGGATTCGCCGCGCTCGCGAGCGCGGGGTCGCTCGAGGAGCTGCGCGCGAAGCACACCGCGTTCTCGAAGCTCGGCAGCGTGTCGGAGGTCGACTCGGCGCTGCTGCTCGTTCCCGACGAGCAGCCGGCGAAGCGCAAGATCATCGCGGACATCGCGCCGATCATCGCGCCCGTCCGCGTCGGGCGGCCGCGGCCCGTCGACATCGAGCGGCTCACGCAGGCGCTCGAGACGTTGCACCGCCGGCTCGGCATCGCGGCGAACGAGGCGCCCGAGGGCGCCGCCAAGACGAAGCTCATCACGACGACGACCAACATCCAGCGGGTGATCCTCAAGCTGCGCCAGAGCGACCGCGCGCAGACGACGCCGCCCCTGTCACTCCTGCAGTACCAGCTCTACCGGGACTTCGTCGGGAACTTCCAGCGGCTGCAGGACAACATCTACCCGCGCGACGTCGGGTTCGACGACCTGCCGGAGGAGATCCGCAAGAAGTTCGTCGCGCCGAGCGGGCTGTTCCTCCTCCGCATCAATCCCGCCGTGGACATCTGGGAGCTCGAGGGCGCGCGCCGCTTCGTCCGCGAGCTCCGCGGCGTCGATCCCGACGTGACGGGCACGCCGGTCATCACGTACGAGACGATCCTGCTGATGGAGCGCTCGTACCGGCAGGCGACCATCTACGCGATCATCCTGGTCGTGGCGGTGAACTACTTCATGATCCGGCGCGTGCGCGAGACGTTGCTCTCGGTGATCCCGCTCGCGCTCGGGCTCCTGTGGATGATGGGGCTGATGCCGCTCTTCGGGCTGAAGTTCACGATGGGCAACATCTTCGGCCTGCCGCTCATCATCGGCACGGCGGCGGAGTTCGGCCTCAACGTCGTGCTGCGCTTCATGGAGGACCGCGACCACGGCGGGCCGCTGCTCTCCCGCAGCACCGTCATGGCCGTGCTCGTCAACGGGCTCACGACGATCGCCGGCTTCGGCAGCATGATGGTCGCCGATCACCGCGGGATCTTCGGGCTCGGCCTGCTGCTGACGATCGGGATCGTCACGACCCTGATCGCGTCGCTCGCGGTGCTGCCGGCGGTGCTCCGTCTGATGCCCACGCCCCACGCGCCGCCGCCGCCCGCGCCGCGCGTGGAGACGAGCGAAGCCGCCACGTCCCGCTAGGCCTCGCCGGCGCGCTCCACTTCGACCAGGTTGGAGTGGAACGCCGGGCCGCCCCCCATATCCGCCACGCGGTCACTCGTCAGAACATTCACGTTCCTGCCGCCCGGCTGGAAACGGTGCCACCAGATTCCCTCGATCACCACGACGCCGGACTGCGTCGCGTCCGTCACGTGGACCGCGAAGAGCGCGCTGCCGCGGTCGTTGAACACGCGCGCGCGATCGCCCTCCGCGAGTCCCCGGCGCGCGGCATCATGCGCCGCCATGAACACGCGCGGCCCCTGCTGGCGGCGGCGGAGCAGGTCCGACTGGCTGAAGGACGAGTTCAGGAAGAAGCGGTTCGGCGGCACGATGCACTGCAGCGGATAGCGCGCGGCGAGCTCGGTGTTCGCGGGGCCTTCGCTGAGCGGCACCCATGTCGGCAGCGCCGGCAGCCCGCGGCGCTCCAGCCGAGGCACGAAGAACTCCACCTTGCCCGACGGCGTCGGCGCCCCGTCGGCGAACGGCAGATACGGGTCGGGGATGTCGAGGCGCGCCCAGCCGTCACGCTCGAGCCGCTCGTAGCTGATCCCCCGGACGTACGCACCGCTCTTCGCGAGGAACTCCCGGATGAGCGCCTCCTCGCTCTGCGCGTAGTGCTCCGTCGCGACGCCGAGCTTCCGCGCGAGGCCGCCGAACACCGTCCAGTTCGAGCGGGCCTCGCCCGGCGGCGGCAGCACGGGCCGCGCGAGCTGCAGCGTGAACTGGCCGTAGGACTCGTAGAGATCGAGGTGCTCGAGCGACACCGTCGCGGGCAGGACGATGTCCGCGTAGTGCGCGGTATCCGTGAGCACCTGCTCGTGCACGACCGTGAAGAGGTCCTCGCGCGCGAGGCCTTTCAGCACGAGCGACTGGTTCGGACACACCGCCGCCGGGTTCGAGTTGTAGACGTAGAGTGACCGAACCGCCGGCGCCATCTCCGGGTCCGTCAGCGCGCGGCCGAGCTGGATCATGTTGACGCTGCGCGGCGCGCGGCCCTTCGGCGCCAGGTCCTCGCGCATGAGGACGTTGAAGTTGAACGTGTACGCGCTGCTCGACGACAGCAGCGCGCCGCCGTGCGGATCGGCGTACGCGCCGGTCAGCGCGGGCAGGCACGCCAGCGTCCGGCACGTCATCCCGCCGTTGTCGTGGCGCGAGATGCCGATGCCGATCCGGATGAACGAGCGCTTCGTCGCGCCGTAGCGTCGCGCGAACGCGACGAGCGTGTCCGCCGACAGGCCGGTGATCTTCGCGGCCCACTGCGGCGTGAAGTCACGCACGTGCCGCGCCAGCTCGGCGAAGCCGTGCGTCGCGCGCTCGATGTAGGCACGGTCGATCAGGCCGTCCGCGATGAGCACGTGCATCATCGCGAGCGCGAGCGCGCCGTCGGTGCCGGGCCGGACCATCACGTGCTCGTCCGCCTGCTCCGCCGTCGGCGTGCGGTAGGGGTCGATGCAGACGACATAGGCACCCCGCGCGCGCGCCTGCTTGACCAGCGTCATCACGTTGATCGACGAGTAGGCGGCGTTGATGCCCCACAGCACGACGAGGTCGCTGCCGACCATCTGGGTGGAGTCGTTGCCGGTCACCGTGCCGAGGGTCGCGCGCCAGCCGGCGTACGCGGTCTCCACGCAGATCGTCCGATGCAAGCGGCTGGCGCCGAGCGCGTTGAAGAGCGGATGCCCGGCGAAGTACTGCACCTGGCCCATCGTACCCGCGTAGGAGAACGGAAGGATCGCCTCGGCGCCGCTCTCCGCGATGATCGACCGCCACCGCGTGGCGATCGTGTCGAGCGCTTCGTCCCACGAGATCGGGACGAAGTCGCCGCGTCCCTTGAACATGGGGGCCCCACTCCCGGAGGACCCCCAAACTCCCTTTGGCCCGACGCGCTTCAGCGGACGCAGCACACGGAGCGGCGAGTGCACGCGCTCGGCGTACTCGCGCACCTTGCCGCAGATCACGCCCTGCGTGAACGGATGCTCGGGGTTGCCGGTGACGTCGACGAGCCGGCCGTTCTCGACGGTGACGACGAGCGAGCACGCCGACGGACAATCGTGCGGGCACACGGAGAGCATCGTCGCCGGTACGTTATCATGCGTGAGTGCCCCGTCTGTTCAGCCCCTTCCGGTCGCCCGCCGCCCGGCGACTCGCGGTGCTCTTCGCCGTCGTCTACTTCTCGCAGGGCATGTACTACGTGATCGTCCAGCCGCTGAACCTCACGCTGAAGGAGCGCCTCGGTCTCACGGCGACCCAGGTCGCGACGTTCGGGACGATCACGCTCATTCCCTGGGTCATCAAGCCCGTCTACGGGCTCCTGTCCGACGCGGTGCCGCTTTTCCGGCGCCGGCGCAAGAGCTACTTCATCATCATGTCGTCGCTGGCTTCGGTCGCGGGACTCACGCTCGCGGCCGACCCGACGCCGACCTACTGGACACTGGCGGTGTTCGTCACGTTGATGGCACTGGGCGTGGCGTTCACCGACGTGCTGACCGACGCGATGATGGTCGAGAACGGCAAGCCGCTCGGCCTCACGGGCGCGTTCCAGTCGATCCAGTGGGCGGCGATCAACGCCTCGTCGATCATCGTCGGCCTCGCCGGCGGCTACTTCGCGCAGCAGCGCTACCCGCAGGGCGCGTTCCTCGTCGCCGCGATCTTCCCGCTGGTCGCGCTGCTCATGATGACCTTCTTCGTCCACGAGGCGCCGTCGAAGTCGCGGCGAGAGGAGCTGCACGCGGCGTGGACGGGCATCAGGCGGGCGGTCACCGACCGCACGATGTGGGTGGTGGCCGGCTTCATCTTCTTCTGGGCGTTCAGCCCGTCGATCGGGATTCCGCTCTTCTACTATCAGACCGACACGCTGAAGTTCAGCCAGCAGTTCATCGGCATGCTGAGCTCGTCGGCCGCGGCGGCGATGATCGTCGGCTCGCTGGGCTACGCGCCGCTCTCGCGCCGCTACTCGCTCCAGCGCATCATCGTGGTCTCGATCGGCGTCGCGACGGTGGGCACCCTCGCCTACCTCCTCTACAACGACTGGAAGTCGGCGCTCATCATCGACGTGACGTTCGGCGGCGTCAGCATGATCATCCAGCTCGCGTTCCTGGACCTCGCGGCGAAGGCCTGTCCCGAGAATGCGGAGGGCACGTTCTTCGCGCTGCTCATGTCCGTCTACAACCTCGGCGTGCAGGGCTCGCAGATCACCGGCAGCTTCCTCTACGACAAGATCGGCTACACGCCGCTGGTCCTCATCTCGGCGGCGATGACCGCCGCAGCGTGGCTGCTCGTCCCGCTCGTCAACATCCCGGCCATCGAGGGCCGCGCGCGCCTGGCCGGGCCGCCGCCCGAAGCCGTCCCCGCCGCTCACTGACGTGGCGATCGACGAAGCCCCCGCGCCCGAGGCCGAGCTCAGCGCGTTCCGCAAGTGGACGACCACCGCCTCGGTGATGCTCGTCACCGTGATGCAGGTGCTCGACGTCACGGTGACGAACGTCGCGCTGCCGCACATCCAGGGCTCGCTCTCCGCCGGCGTCGACGAGGTCTCGTGGGTGCTGACCTCCTATCTCGCCGCGAACGCCGTGATCCTCCCCGCCACGAGCTGGCTCGCGGAGCGCCTCGGCCGCAAGCGCTTCTTCCTGATCTGCACCGTGGGGTTCACGGCGGCGTCGGTGCTCTGCGGGCTCGCGCCGAACATCACCACGCTCCTGATCGCGCGGATGCTGCAGGGCATCGGCGGCGGACCCTTGATGCCGCTCTCGCAAGCGATCATGTGGGAGATCTTTCCGCTGCGGCAGCGCGGGATGGCGATGGCCGCGTGGGGCATGGGCATCATGATGGCGCCGATCTTCGGCCCGACGCTCGGCGGCTGGATCTCCGACAACTGGTCGTGGCGGTGGATCTTCTACGTCAACATCCCCATCGGCTTCATCGGGTTCCTCGTCTCGAGCGCGGTGCTCTTCGATCCGCCGTACCTGCGCCGCGCGTTGCGCGTCGACGGGCCCGGCCTCGTGCTGATGGCCATCGGGTTCCTGTCGCTCCAGCTCTTCCTCGACCAGGGCGAGCGCAACGAGTGGTTCGAATCGTGGGCGATCATCGCGCTGGCGCTGAGCGCGACCGCCGCGCTGTTCGCGTTCCTGATCCGCGAGCTCACGACCGACGAGCCGATCCTCGACCTGAGCGTCTACGCGGACCGGAACTTCGCGGCGGGCAGCCTGATCATGCTCGTCGTCATGGTCGGGTTCTTCTCGAGCATGGTCCTCCTCGCGCTCTTCACGCAGAAGGTGCTGGGGTACGACGCGTGGACGTCGGGCCTCGTGCTGGCGCCGGGTGGCGTCGGCAACCTGATCTCGCTCCTCATCGCCGGCCGGCTCATCACGCGCATCGACCAGCGCGCACTGCTCGCGCTCGGCTGCGTGCTGAACGCGATGTCCACGTGGTGGATGTCCGAGGTGACGATCACGGTCGACTACTGGTCACTCGCGTGGCCGCGCTTCGTGCAGGGCGTGGGCGTGGGCTTCATCTTCGTGCCGCTGAACACGGTGGCGCTGGCGAACATCCAGCGCGAGAAGATGGGCAACGCGACGGTGCTGCTGAACGTGGTGCGCAACCTCGGCGGCGGCATCGGCGTCGCCGTGATGGCCACGCTGCTCGCGCGCCGCGGTCAGGGGCACCAGAGCGCCATGGTGGCGCACGTCCAGGCCGGCGACGCCGAGACGATGGAGCGTCTGCGCGCGTGGACGTCCCACTTCGCCGCGCAGGGCGCCGACAGCTTCACGGCCGAGCGCCGCGCGATCGGCGCGCTCTATCACGAGGTGACGCAGCAGGCCCAGCTCCTGGCGGTGGCCGACGTCTTCTGGCTCTTGTTCGTGCTGTTCTGCACGTCGCTGTTCCTGCTGCCGCTGCTCCGCCGCGTGCGGATGTTGCCGCCGAGCCGCACGTCGGCGCGCGAGGCGTCCGCCCCGGCCGCCGTGCACGCGGAGTGAGAGTCCGGGTGACTGTATCTCATTCACGGCATTGGCAGCACTCTCGGCTATCTCTACAGTGCGTAAATGGAGCTGCGGTTCTACATCGATCCGGAAACTGGAGAGCCGCACATTTACAAGCATGATGTCGAGGAGCAAGATGTCGAGGATGTACTCGGCGACCCTCTGGAGGATCGGGCACGGCGCGATGGCGCACGTCGCCCTCGGCCACACGCGTACAGGAAGGTACTTGCGGGTGGTTTACGTTCCGGACGAGGGAAGGAGGTCGGCGTTCGTGATCACGGCGTATCCGGTGAGCTTCAAGGTGGTGCGCGCGTTGCGCCGACGGCACGGGAGAGGGTCGTGACCGTATCCAGGTTTCCTCCGGGATGGGACGAAGAGCGAGTGCGCCGCGTCCTCGAGCACTATGAAGGGCAGTCGGAAGCCGAGGCCGTTGCCGAGGACGAAGCTGCGTATGAATCGACGACACACACCATGATGGCCGTGCCGGTGGAACTCGTCCCGGCCGTACGCGAGCTCATCGCCCGGCACAGCGCGGAGTAGCTCGGAGCTTATCCCGAGGCGCGAGTCGAGGAGTCCTTCGACGTCGCCGAGAAGATGCCGCGGGTCATCAGCGCGTTCGCCTGCTTCGCGCGGCGGTCGTAGATCTCGGCGCGGGCCACGTGGACCGCACGGTTGTCGGAGGCGGCCGCCGCCCAGTCGATGAGGTGGCCGGCCAGACGGAGGTCGCCCTCCTCGGCCAGCTCGCGAGCGCGCGCCACCAGCGCATCCACGCCGCCCGCGAGGGAGGCCACCTCGCGCGCGATCGACGCGTGCGGCGCCGGCTGCAGATGCGACGGCACGCCGTCCCACCAGCCGCCGTAGAGCCGCCAGATGTTGCGCACGACGTACTCCGGATCGTCGTAGACCGCGGAGAGGTACGGACGATCGGCGAGATGCGCCGGCGGACGCACCTCCGCGAGGATCTGATCGAGCGTCGCGCCGGCGTTCATGCGCGCGACGGTTTCGTTGACCAGGTGCTCCAGCCATTGCGCGGTGTCGTCCAGCGCCTGCCGCACACGCGCCGCGCCGAAGATCGGCACGCCGTGGCCGGGTACCAGGATCTCGGGCTCGCGCGCCGCCATCGCGCGCAGCGCCGCCGCCCACTCCGCCGCGTAGCGCTGCACCTTCTGCGGATTGCCCGCGTTCGGCGACACCCAGATGAAGAGATCGCCCGTGAACAGCACGCGGTGCGCCGGCCACCAGATCCACGTGTGGTCGTCGGTCTCCCCGCGCCCGTGGACCAGCTCGAGGGTGACGTCGCCGGCGGAGAACCGGAGCGTGTCGTCGTAGACGAGGTCCGGATAGTCGTACTCGCGCGGCCACGTCGGCGGGATCGAGAACTGGCGCGCGTTGATCTGCGCGTTCCAGTCCGCCGTCGCCTTGTAGCGGTCGAAGCGCGCGGCGACCGCGCGATGCCCGACGATGCGCGGCCGCGCCCAGCTTTTCGAGCGCGCCTCGTCGAGGAACGGCGGCATCCCGCACGCGTGGTCGGCGTGGCCGTGCGTGTAGATCGCCGCATGCACCGGCGCGGGATCGATCGTGCGGACCGCGGCGAACGTCTTCGCCCGCGCCTGGTAGTTGCTGGTGTCGATCAGCACCAGCCCCGCGCCCGTGCGCAGCACCGACACGTTGGCGAACGCGTGGAGGAACACGAGGCCCGGGGCGAGCTCCTCGGAGGACCCCGTCGGCTTCCAGAGCTCCCGCGGATCGACCTCGCCGCTCCAGAACTTCCCGGCGAGGTCGCGGATCGCGCCCACGGTCAGTCCGTGATCGAGCGGTAGATCTCCACCTCGACGGCGCCCTCGACCAGACCTTCCTTCTCGCGCCGCGCGCGGTACTCCGCGAGGATCGGATTCTTGCGGTGGGCGTCGAACGCGGCGTCGTCCTTGTACTGCTCGTAGAACATGAACGCCTCGGGATCCTTCGACGACCGATGCGGGCGGTACACGAGACACCCGGGCTCGGCCTTCCGCACCGCCGCCACCTGCTCCCTGAGCAGCGCGGCGAGCGCGTCGCCCTTCCCCTTCGCCGCCCGGAGCTTCGCCACCACCGTCAGCACGTCAGCCATCGGTCGACTCTCCTTTCGATTCCCAGCGCTCGGCATGGTGATACGCGCGCCTGAGCCACCGCAGCGCGCGCGAGACATCTTCCGGCGAGTCCACGTCCATCTCGATCCACCCGCGGCTCGCGAAGCGGCGGTGCGGTCTCAACCCCGACTCGCGCAGCGCGCGCGCCTGGTCGACGGGACTCAGCCGGATCCAGAGGTCGTGCTCTTTCTCGCGCAGCGGAAAGCAGGCGAAGAGCTGCTCGCCCAGGAAGTAGCCCCAGCGTCCGAACATCGGCGTGATCTTGACGCCGGGCCACTCGCCGATCGCGGTGTTGAGCCGGCCGCCGGCGCCGCTGCCGCCGGCCTTCAGCGTGCGGCGGAGCCTGCGTCCATGCCCCATGCCGCGGAAGCGACGCGGCGCCTGCGCCATGGGAACGATGTTACGGCCACACCTGCGTGTAGGCGAATCGCGCGCGCTCGCTCATCGGAAAGTGCGCGTCGTATTCCGCGCGCAGCGTCTTCATGTGGTCGGAGGCGATGAAGCGTCGATACGTGGCCTCGTCCTGCACCTCGTAGACGGCCATGTACTGGTACTTGTCCTCACCGTCGAGCGCCTTGTAGCGATGCGCGCTCACCATGCCGGGGAACTGGAGCGCCTGCGGGCAGTGCTCGTCGTTGTACCACGTGTTGAACGCGGCGTCCTTGTCGGCGGGAATCGTGGCCTTCACGATGAACAGCACGGTCGCCATACGGCCTCCTTTGCGACGAGCCGCCTTCCGACTCCGCGTGTGGCCGTCAAGAGGCGACGCCGTACTTCACGCGGCGGTTGTGGCGGCCCTTGTTGTCGATCTTCAGGATGCGCAGCGGACGCGAGCGTCCGGTGGACGCGAGGTGGGTACCGCCGCAGGCCTGCCGGTCGAGGCCGACGATCTCGACGATGCGGATCATCCCGTCCGGCGACGGCGGCGGCGCGACCGAACGGCTGCGGAGGAGACCGGCCTGCGTTTCGGCTTCGGCGCGCGGGACCCAGGCGTAGCGCACCGGCAAGTCCTGGCGGATGGCGTCGTTCAGCGCGCCCTCGAGCGCGCGGAGGCGATCGTTGTCGACGTCCGGCAGATCGAAGTCGCAGCGCGCGGTGCCGTCGTCGCCGAGCTGGGCGCCGGTGAGCAGCGCGCCGTTGAATTGTTGATACACGAGCGCGTTGAGCACGTGCGCGCCGGTGTGGAGCTCGGTCTGCGCCGCCCGGAAGCCGGCGTCGACGGTCGTCTGCACCGTGCCGGCCGGCTCGACGGGCTCGGCGAGCAGGTGCCACAGCGTCCCGTCGATCGTCTCGAAGCCGGTCACGCGCGTCTCGCCGGAAGCCCACGCGAGCCGCCCGCGATCCGCGAGCTGACCGCCGCCGCCCGGGTGGAACGGGCTCCGCTCGAGCACGACGGCGCCGGGCCGCGCCGCGAGGATGGCGGTGTCGAGCGAGAGCACGTCGGGATGGTCGTGGCAGAAGTAGCGGGACATGCGTCAGATCATAGGGTAGTATCCCAGCCGCGATGAAGGTGCTCTTCACCGCCCTGGTGATGCTGTACCTCGTGCTCGACGTCACCCACCCCGGCCTGCCCGGCGCCGTGAGCGTCGACCCCGAAGACTCGGTCGAGGTCGTCCGGCTCCAGCGCACGCCGTCGGCGATGCCGCGCACGCTGGCAGCCCTGCCCGAGCCGGGCGTCCCGCTGCCGCGTGTCTCGCGTGCCGCCTTCCACAACGGGCGCGTGCCGCGGGGGCCCTTCACGCCCGCTCCGCTCCACGTCATCCGGCGTCTTCCGCCGGACGCTTCCGCATCCGACGAAGGCTGAGGCCGGGCGCCGCGCGCGCTCGATCTTCATCCTTCGCCGAATGAGGAGCTCGAATGGTGGACGACGACAGCGATCCCGGCCGCGGCATGCGGGTCCTGATCGTGGACGACGACGACGTGGTCCTCGAAGTGTTCGCCGACATGGTGGCGGCGCTGGGCGCCGACGTGACGACCGCGACGTCGGTGGCCGAGGCGCGACCGATGCTGACGACCTTCAGACCCACGCTCGTCATCACCGACGTCTACATGCCCGGTGAGAACGGCCTCGTCATGCGCGCGGAGGTGCGTCACTGGAATCCGTCGGTGCCCGTCGTCGCGCTGACCGGTGCCGGTGACGCGGAGGTGCAGCCGGACGCCGGGTTTGCCCACGTCTTACGGAAGCCCGTGGTGCTCGACACGCTGGCCGCCATCTTGAAGACCGTCCCGCGCTAGGGAGGGTCTCCGTCACAGCCGCTCGAACGTGGCGCCGCGAAGCGCGGCCGGATCCGCGACCATCGCGCTCGCCTCGAGGATCTCGATCCCAGCCGGTCGATTGTGCGCGTCGTAATCCAGCGCGATGTCGTCATGCACGTGGCGGCTCGCGACCGGCGTGTCCTTGAAGCGGATGTAGAGAGCATCGACGCGCTCGTCGTAGGTGATCTTCATGCGGCGACGGCGTCGTCGAGCGGCTTCGTCCTGACGAGGTAGCCGTACACCGTCACGACGACGAGCGCCGTCGGCTCGTCGAAGAACACCACGCGGACCTGCTTGGTGTCGCCGCCCGCGCGCTTGGGGCACGGAGAGTTCTTGCGGCATTCGACCCGGCCGGGGATCTGGCGGTGCCACTTCTCGGTGCGGATGGCGGCGATGATCTCGTCGAGCGTGACGCCGCGGCTGTCGGCGTAGGCCAGCACGTGCTCGGAGAAGACGATCAGCTTGTCGTCGATCACCGCGGCGGAGTCTGCCACCCGCCGCGCAGGTCCGCTAGAGTGCTCTTTTGATACAGCCCTTGTCTTAGAGGGCAGATTGGCTCGCTCGCGCGCGTGCTCGATCGTGAGCGCACAGATGTGTCCTTCGGCATCGACGTCGAGCTGCGTATCCTCGTCGAAATCCTTCGTCTCGACGATGCCCTCAGCCTTCAACGCGATGTAGAGGGTGTCGGGTCCAGAAAATACGCGATCTTCATCGTTTTCGGCGTTTCGGCGGTCGCTTCCGGCGACCCGAGGGCGAATCCGGCAGTGCCGCGAGCAGGCTCCTGAAATCGGGGTGTTGGCTAAGCGCCACCCACTCCCAGCCAATCTCGGCGAGCGGCACGACGGCAGCGATCGGCCGTCGGCCCTTGGTGACGACGAGGATCTCGTTGCCCAGGCCCGCGGCATAGGACGTCAGTGGTTCGACGGTCGACGAGAGCTCCATGCGCTTCATATCGTCAGCGTCCGTACGCCGTGGCCAGCCGTTTGCGGCGCTTCGCCCTGGTTTTCCCGGAGAACCTGCGCTTCATCTCGTCCAACGAGAGCCTTTTCCCCGCCGCGAATCGAGCACGCGACCTCGCGAGCATGCGCATGAAGTCAGCGTTACAGCTCAGCGCCAGGGTCTCGCGATCCACACCTCTGAGCGGGACGAGGGCGAGCACGGGTCGGCGGCGCTTCGTCAGGACGACGACGTCCTCTCCGAGTTCGGCAACGTACTCGGCGAGCGGCCTCACTGCGGACGAAAGGGTCATCTGTTCCACAACCGTAGCTCCTTGCCGCCCATGATAACGACGTTCCCGCGCTTCCGGCCAATCCCCGTGATCCGAACCACGTTCGTGGCGGTTACTTCATAGAAGACTCTCAGATTCTGAACGCGAAGCTCCCACTCCGCCAACGGGTTCGGGCGAAGGCGCTTGCGATTCCGCGTTTCAACGAGCGGCTGGTGCACGAGCTGGGCGCCGATTGCATCGAAGACGAGCGACCGCTCACGGGCGGTCAGGTGGTCGAGATGACCAGATACGGCTTCATCGAACTCGATGTCGTACGGCACTCACGGCGACCGAAGCGCCTAACCAGATGCCTGAGAATGTCCAAAGATCGATACGCTGCCCTCCCGGCCGGGCAACGCGTCGCGTAATATGAGGCCCAGGCGCCGGGCACCCACACGCGCCAGTCCCAGCTCGAAAGGACCGATCGAATGCCGAGCCGTGTCACCCACGCGCCCGTCGAAGGCGCCGCGAAGCTCTTCACCCAGGAGTTCAACGACTACCTGGTGACGCTCCACGACGCGCTGGACGGCCGCGCGCGCCAGCTCCGCGCCGCGCGCGAGACGCTGCTGCGAAGCGCCCTGGATGGCACGCCGGTGACGCACCTCCCGCCGAGAGAGGCGACGACCGGCACCTGGAAAGTGCCGCCGGTGCCCGCGGATCTGGAAAAGCCCGGCATCGAGATCTCCGGCCCGTGCTCGATCACGTCGATGTTCATCAACGCGCTGAACCCCGGCCTCGAGGGCGAGCGCGCCGCCGGCGACCTGGACGACGACGAGGACAGCGGCGGCCATCGCCTCATCGACACGGTCAACTCCGCGCTGAACCGGCTGGCGGCGGTGAATCGCGAGCTGGCGTTCGACGACACCGCGCGGAATCGGAAGTATCGGCTGCAGGAGGGCGAGCTGCCGTTCTTCATGCATCGCGAGCGCGGCCTGCATCTCGACGAGCCCGACGTGCGGATCGACGGCACGCCGGTGAACGCGGCGCTGCTCGGCACCGCGCTGACGCTCTACTACGCGGGCCGCGCGCAGGCGCAGCGCGGGCAAGGCATCTATTTCTATCTGCCGAAGCTCGAGCGTCCGGAGGAGGCGCGGTGGTATCGCGATCTCTTCAAGCTCTCGCAGGAGCGCTTGCCCGGCCTGCGTGACGCCACGATCCGCGCGATCGTCCTCGTCGAGTCCCTCCCCTGCGTCTACTACATGGAGGAGATGCTCTGGGCACTCGGCGAGTACTCGGCCGGCCTGAACGCCGCGCGCTGGGACCTGAAGGCGTCCATTTTCGAGTACGTCATGGCGGACCCGCAGCAGGTGTGGCCCGATCGCTTCGGCGTGGACATCAAGACCACGCCATTCCTCGGCGACATCTTCCGCCGTCTCGTCGCGATCTGTCTCAAGCACGGCGCGGTGCCGATCGGCGGCATGGCGACGGCGCTGCCGAGCAACGATCCCGAGGTGAACCGCGTGGCCGGCGAGGCGATCAAGGCCGACAAGCAGTGGGAAGCCGAGCAGGGCTTCCTCCGAGGATGGGTCGCGCACATCTTCCACATGAAGGTGGCCGGCGACCCGTTCAAGGAGCTGCGCGGCTCCGGTTGGAAGCCGTCGCCTGAGATGGCTTCAGTCGAGCGGTACCCGGTACGTCTCGAGGTCCCGAAGGGCCCGATCACCGTGGAGGGCACGCGCCGCAACGTCCGCATGCTGGTGGAGTACGTGGAGGGCTGGCTCAACGGCCGCGGCGCGAAGGGTATCGATTCGCTGGCCGGCAAGCCTGGCATTCACCCGGCGCTGATGGAGGATCTGGCGACCGGCCGGATGTCGACCGCGCAGATCGCGCAGCGCGTGTTGCATCGCGTGCGGTCGGACGACGGCGTGGTGCACGACTTCGCGCTGGTCCGTCGCCTCCTGCAGGAGGAGACGGAGGACATCATCAAGCTCGGCTCGCTGGATGCGGATTCGGCCGCGCGCTATCGGAAGGCGTCCAGGATCGCCGCGCAGTGGATCAGGAACTACACCGCGTTCGATTTCCGGTCGCTGGGGTCGTACACACGCGCGGATCTGGAGAGGATCGCAAGCGGACCGGAGGCGTTTTGATCAGCGATACGCGGTAAAGCCAGCGCGGAGCGTCCTCATCGACGGCGGCGGCGGCGGCGCGCCCCATAGAGATAGTGGTCGACATCCACTGACAACGCCGGATCAGGCGCGGGGTCATCGAAGGGTTCGGCCAGTAGAACTTCTCTGATGGCGCCGGGCACGGGCTGGACGGTTTCCGCGGGTCAGATATCGTGCGAGCGCCTCGCGCACGAGGCTCCCCAGCGAGACGCCGCGCGCGCGGGCAGCTCGAGCCGCGCGTCGGTGTAGATCAACTGGGAGCCCGAGCGGAATACGGCGCATGTGTGAAGCGTTCTAGGCCATTCCTCCGAACCGCGCCACCGGGACGACTCGGCGCCTCGCGAGCCGTCTTCGATCTTGCTTGATGCGCTCGATCTCGCGCAGCGTCTGCGCCGTGAGATAGCTCTCCCCGCAGCGGGAACAACGGACAACAGGGACACCCTCGATCAGAAGGAAGGTCTTGCCGTTCCCGCACGTGCGCGTCGCGCGGCGAACCCGGGCTCCTCTCTTGCCGCACACGGCACAGACCATCGTCATGCAGCGTAGCGGACGATTTCTAATTCCTTCGCTGCGTCGACGCGCTGGAGGATCTGGTCAACCTCGGCGAGCACGGCATCTTCTAGAAGATATTGGGGGCAGTTGCCGCACTGGAGGACCGGGAGTCCCTTGACGATGACGATGCCTCCCTCCCGAACCTTGAAGGGAAGGTCGGTCTTCACCGCCGTCATCTGAGCGCCGCAAACGTCGCACTTCATCACTTCGGCCTCCTGGTCTTCAGATCCGCTCGCCACTCCACGGGGTCCGGACGGTACGAAGTGACGACTCGGACATTATCGCCTTCCACGTCCGCAGCGAAAAGCACATGGAACGCCTGTGGTCCCTGCCCCGCGAGAATCAGATAGCTCGGGAGGTACTTATCCGCCGGGTATGCTTCGACCAGCTCGTACGTCTCGCAATCCTGGATGAAGCTGACCGGATCAAGAGGCAATCTGCGGTCAGTCGCCGCGGCTCCGCTATACTCCGGCGCGATGGGTGAGACCCGCGTCGATCTCCTCCACCTCCTCGAAGACCTCCGCGACGCGTATCCCGGCTCGACCGAGGAGACGATCCTGACCGAGATCGTCGCGAACGCGCTCGACTCGGGCGCCGCGACGATCACGCTCGCCACCGATCCCGCCGCGCCCGCGCTGACGATCGCCGACGACGGCCGCGGCATGAAGCGGCGGGAGCTCGCACGCTATCACGACATCGCCTCGAGCACGAAGACGCGCGGGGCGGGCATCGGGTTCGCCGGCGTGGGCATCAAGATCGCGCTGCTCGTGTGCGCGGAGGTGGTCACGGAGACCCGGCGTGACAAACATCACGTCGCGTCGGCGTGGCGGCTCGCGTCGCGGCAGAAGGCACCGTGGCGCTGGATTTCGCCGCCCGGTCTCGTTGCCGAGCGGGGCACCGCGGTGCGCCTCACGCCGTCGAGCGCGCTGTCGCCGCTGCTCGATGCCGGCTTCATCGAGGTCGTGCTGCGACGCCAGTTCGCGCCGCTCTTCGATCCGACCCTCGCGGAGATCCTGAGCCATCACTATCCGCGCGGCGTGCGCGTCGTCCTCGACGGCCAGGCCCTGGCCTCGCACGTCCAGCGCCCCACCGAGACCGCGCCGCTCGCGATCCGTTTCGGCCGCCGTCGCAAGCCCGCGGGCGTCGGCTATCTCGTGCGCGAGCCGGCGCCGCTTTCCGACGAGGAGCGTGGGCTGGCGATCAGCACGTACGGGAAGGTGATCAAGCGCGGCTGGGACTGGCTCGCGCTCGCGCCGTCCACACCCGACCACGTCGGCGGCCTCATCGAGGTGCCCGCGCTGGCCGAGTGCCTGACGCTCAACAAGGCGGACTTCATCCGCGCCGGCAGCCGCGGCGCGACGTATCTTGCCCACCGGAAGGCGATCCAGGAGGCCCTCGCGCAGCAGCTCGCGGCGTGGGGTGACGTTCCGGCGTCCGACGAGCGCGCGCGGCGCCGCGCCGCCCGCCCGGTCGAGCGCGACCTCGAGTCGGTGCTGGCGGATCTCGCCGCCGACTTCCCGCTCCTCGCGGCGCTGGTGGAGCAGCGCGCCGGAGGCCAGCGCCGCCTCGCCGCCACGGCTGACGGGGGCCGCCCCGAGCCGGCGCACGCGGCTGCCGAAGACGCCGCGACACCCGTCGTGACCGCGGACATCGCTCAGGAGCCATCGCCCGAAGCTCGACCTTCGCCGTCAGCGGGCAGCGCTATGCCGGCCACCGGCCACGTGGCGACGGAACGGCGCGCTCGCAAGCCAACGCGCTACGGCCTCGGCATCCAGTTCGAAGCGCGGCCGGACGATCCCGAGCTGGCCCAGCTCGTGGAATCGACGGTCTGGATCAACGAGTCGCATCCGGCGTACCGCCGCGCGCTCGCCTCGCGGTCGGAGGGCTATCACGTCGCGCTGGCCGTGGCCCTGGCGCTGGCGCCGCTCGCCGTCGAGCCCGAGAAGGAGCACCGCTTCATCACGACGTTCCTCGCGCGGTGGGGCGAGGCGATCGACCGGCGAAAGGGCACACGGCGCCGGCGGGGATAATGGAGCAGCCTCCTCAATCCGGGCGTGGTTGACGTCAGCGAATCCGATCGGACACGGTCAGCGCGCCAATGGCCGTCTCGTCGCGCCCTGTCTCAAGGTTCCCGGTGCGTCTCGAGGTCCCGAAGGGCCCGATCACCGTGGAGGGCACGCGCCGCAACGCCCGCATGCTGGTGGAGTACGTGGAGGGCTGGCTCAACGGCCGCGGCGCGAAGGACATCGATTCGCTCGCCGGCAAGCCGGGCATTCACCCGGCGCTGATGGAGGATCTCGCGACGGGCCGGATGTCGACCGCGCAGATCGCGCAGCGCGTGTTGCATCGCGTGCGGTCGGACGACGGCGTGGTGCACGACTTTGCGCTGGTCCGTCGGCTCCTGGAGGAGGAGACGGAGGACATCATCAAGCTCGGCTCGCTGGATGCGGATTCGGCCGCGCGCTACCGGAAGGCGTCCAGGATAGCCGCGCAGTGGATCAGGAACTACACCGCGTTCGATTTCCGGTCGCTGGGGGGACGACGCATACCGGTCGACCAGTTGTTTGGTCGAGTACCAGTGGGCACCTCGCCGCATTGCGTGGAGTCGTCCTCGGGACGCCGCACGGCGCAACGCCACAAGGGAGAGCTCCCGGGTCGCGAGCGCGCTGAGTGGAACCATTCGATGCGGACCCGCCAACCCCGGCAGGACGAAGCGATCGATGCTGTGCTTCACGGCTCGCGCGAGAAGCTCCGCCAACAATCCTGGGTCGCCACGATCCGCGCGCCGGAGCGCGTAGAGATACCGGGGACGATCCTTCTTGAGAATCACGGCGGGCGGATACCCGTGCCGCACCAGCAGCAGATTGAGGACCAGGCGGCCGGTTCGTCCATTTCCGTCGAGAAAGGGATGGACCTGTTCCAACCGACAATGAGCTTCGGCGAGGTGTCGGAAGAGATGGCCTTCGTGAGAACGCCGGTTGCAGAATCTCAGCCAATCCTGAACGGCCGTCTTCGATGAATTGTGTCAGATCGTCGAGGAGGCCATCGAGCTGTATCACCGAGACGGGCAGCCCCTGCCGCCAGCGTCGCTTAGCCTCGCTCTCGGTTGAGGAGGTAGCCGTGAGGTACAAGATCGCGCTGCGGAAGACCCAAGAAGGCCACAGCGTCTGGGTTCCCGGCCTGCCCGGTTGTTGGTCACAGGGCACCACTGAGGACGAGGCGATCGCCAACATTCAGGATGCGATCCGAAAGTATCTTGCTGGGCGCGATCAACTCCTCGATGGGGCAACGATCCGCGAGGTCGAAGTCAGCTGCTAGCCAGCTCCACGAACCGGCAGAGCGCGTTGATCAGCCGCATCTGCTCCACCGTCCGCGCGCGCGATTCCAGCAGCCGGGGCGACGCCACGACGTAGGCGAGACACCGCGCGCGCGAGACCGCCACGTTGAGCCGGTTGCGCGAGAACAGGAACTCCAGGCTGCGCGGGACATCGTCGGCGCTGGACGTCGCCATCGAATAGAAGACCACCGGCGCCTCGCGGCCCTGGAACTTGTCGACCGTGCCGGCCTCCACCCCGCGGAGGCCGGCGGCGTCCAACGCCTGGCGGAGACGGCGCACCTGCGCGTTGTACGGCGCTACCACCATGAAGTCCGAGTCGCTCAGTGGCGCCGTCACGCCCTTGGTTGAAGTCCACGACCCGCCACGCATCGACGCGAGCAGCGACGCCACACGCGCCGCCTCCTCCGAGGACGCGACCTGGTTGCCCACGTGGTCCACCGGCACGAAGCGCAGGCCCGTGCCGAAGGACGTCGACTGGCGCGCGACCTCCGGAATCCCCGTCAGACGGTTGTCGTAGACGATCTCGGAGACGAAGCGGCAGACGTCCGGGTGCATGCGGCGCGTCCGCTCCAGGAAGACGCCGCGGGCCGGCGGGATCGTGGCCGCGTCGCCCAGCAGGTGCTCGAGCACCGACTCGCCCGTGCCCGGCGGATGCGTGCCCTGCGAGACCTGCGCGAGCTGCAGCGGATCGCCCAGGAGGATCACGTTGCGCGCCGACGTGCCCATCGCCAGCGCGTCCGCCAGCGAGACCTGGCCCGCCTCGTCGATCACCAGCGTGTCCACGAAGCCATCCATGTCGTGATGCGCGAAGAGCCACGCCGTGCCCGCGACGAGCGGCGCGTTCGACGCGACGACATCCGCCACGTCGTCCACGTTCACGATCGACGTGCCCGTGTAGTACGACTCGTCGTTGCCGCCGCTCGCCTTCTTCACGCCGTCAAACGCGAAGCCCGTCTCCCCCACCGCCTTGAGCAGGTTATGGATCGCCTTGTGGCTCGTCGCCGCCACGCCCACCCGGCGGCCGTGGCGCATCAGCTCGACGATCAGGCGCGCGCCCGTCCAGGTTTTGCCCGTGCCGGGCGGGCCCTGGATGAAGAGCGCGCCGCCGTCGAGCGACGCCGCCAGCGCGCACAGCTCCTCGGGCTCGGTCACCTGCACGCTCTCGCGCGGTGTCGACAATCGTGGGCGCGCACGCTCGACGATGTCGCGCAGCGCCTGATAGCGGCCGTCGCCCGCGAGCACCGAGCTCGCCAGTCGCGCGAGGGCGTCGCGCTGCTCGATCGTCTTGAATGGCCCCGGCGGGATCAGCGCCAACGGCAACGCGACCTCCGCCATGCTGGGCCCGCGACGCAGCCCCAGCGTGCCCGCGGCTTCGTCGAGCGCGACGATCGTGCCCGCGGCCTTCTTCGTGGCCGGATCCACCGGCGCGTCGCCGACGCCGAGCTTGTACTGCTGCGGCGGGAACCTCATCCGCCACTCGAGCGAGCGCGCTACCCGCTGCGGCTGACCCACCGGCTCCAGCCGCGCGATCGACTCCGCGTCGGCCACCAGATCGTCGAGCGACATCTGCTCGCAGCGCTCGAAGAACCACCACCACGCGGGGCGCGCCTCGCGGCGGTGATACTCGAGCAGCTCGCCGATGATCCAGCGCGGCGATCCCGTCTCTTCACCCGCGACGAGCTGGTCGCGGAGCGGGTTCGGCGCGTGCTCCTCTTCCTCCGCGACGACAGGCCCGCGAGGTTGGACGTCAGACGGCCGGTTCACCGCCAGCCAGTCGCGCAGCGCGCGCGTGGCCAGGCAGTCCTCGCGGTTGTACGCGGCGATCGCGTCGAGGCGCTTCGGCTCATGGCGCTCCATCCACTGCTCGTACTCGAGCACCGCGAGCGTGCCGCTTTTCACGCTGGCGTCACGCGTGAACGCCGCCAGCTTCTCCGTCTCCTTGAGCGAATAGCCGGGCACGCCGGCGCGCAGGCCCTGGCGGACGACCGTGTAGAGATCGACGAAGACCTTGCGCCGCAGCAGGTCGTCCACCTCCTGCTCGCGCGTGGCGTAGACACCCATGAGCTCCTTGATCGCCGTCTTCTCGTACGCGCCGTAGTGATAGACGTGCATGTCGGGATCGTCGGCGAGCCGTTGGTGGAAGAGATCGATCACCCGCTCGAACGCGGCGCGCTCCCCCGCGCGGTCGTGCGCCCAGATCGCGCGATAGCTTGCCGGAGTGATCATCCCGTCCGCGTCCTGGACGCCGAACAGGAAGTGCAGGCCGCGCGCCGGCTCCCAGAACGGGTCGCCTTCGATGTCGAAGATCAGATCGCCCTCCGACGGCTCCGGCAGCAGCGCGAAGCCGCGATCCGACTCGCCGGGGATCGCGTGCCAGTCGATGCGGCCGGTGCGACGGCGGCGGAACTGGAGCTGCGCCTGGTCGCGGAGCGCCGCGAGCGCCGTCTCCCCAACCTCGCCCACGCGCGCGTCCGCCGGCAGCGCGGCCAGCGCGGCCACTGTCGTCACACCGACCGCGCGGAGCTCCTCGACGTGCGCGCGGCGGATGCCCGCCACGAGCGTCAGGTGATCCTCCGCCTCCCAGCGCTCGTCGCAGATCTGGCGGAACTCGCAGAGCGCGCAGTGCTCGACGGGATAGGGCTCGGTCGGCTGCGGCTCGCGCGCCGCCCGCTCGAAGCTCTGCCGCACGCGACGGAAGTAGGCGGCGAAGTCGTGGTACCGCAGCGCGCGCTTCTCGCCGCCGCCGAGCAGCACGTGCATGCGCTCCGGCGGCTCGCCCTGGATCGCGGCGATGCCCTCCGCGTAGAAGCAGAGCTGGAGGAGATACGTCGGCTTCTCGGCGCGCGCGAGCTTGGCGTCCGCCGGCTCGTAGCCCCAGGCGCCGAGTGCCGTCTCGCCCTCGACGCGCTCGAGGAAGTCCGCGCGCCCGCGCCAGTCGCCGACGACGAACGTCGCCTGGTAGATGACGTCCGCGCCGGCGCGCATCGCTTCCTCGGTCAGGCGGGCGCCGGTGGCGAAGTCCCACGTGTCGGGCGGGGTCACATCGCGCACTTCGCGCCCGTCCGCGCGCAGCTTCACGAGGTAGGCGCGCTCGTGGTCCTCGCCCTTGCGTCGCAGGAGATCGCCGTACGCGGCGGCGACGTACGGGTGCGGGCGAGTCTCGCGGGCGACCTCGAGCGCCAGCGTCGTGAGGTGCGCGCACTCGACGTGGTCGTTGAGGTCGGAGGGCGAGAGGATCAGCCGCCCGTCGACGACCTGCACCTATCGGGCTCCGCCCATTGTCATCGGCGGCATGGTACCGCGGGGTCCAAGAGGTAGATACCGGCTGGGCAACGGACGCCTGACACTGTCTGAAACAATGGACATTGACCAGACGGGCTCGAGACGTCACTGATGGCCCGTGGCCTACGTATTCGAATGGGATCCCGCGAAGGCTGCCACGAACAGACGCAAGCACGGTGTCACTTTCGATGAAGCATCCACAGTCTTCGGAGATCCGCTCGCGTTGATGATCGCGGATCCGGATCACTCCGAACAGGAAGATCGCTATGTACTCGTTGGGGCGTCCGTTCGGGAGCGAGTGTTGGTGGTAGCATTTGTCGAGCGTCCGCCGTGGACGAGACTCATTTCGGCTCGACCGGCGACGAGAAGCGAGCGGAGACGATATGAAGCGAAAGGCTAGAGACCGCGACACAATGCGTCCGGAGTACGACTTCTCCAATGGCGTCCGCGGCGTGACGGCTCGGCGATATGCGAAGGGCACGAATATCGTCGTCATCGCCCCCGAGGTGCTTGACGTGTTTCCTGACGGCGCATCGGTGAATGCGGCTCTGAAGGCATTGGCGCCCGTGATCAGGAAGAGTCGCCAAAAGGTTCGTCAGTCTGCGAAGCGTTGAAGTGAGCCGTTGGAGTGAGGATGTGTTGAGAGATGTGATCGGGCGCGGTTTCGAGAGGTGTTCATAGACGGCGGCGGCACCATCGCCTGGCCAAATGGCGCCGATATCACTCCAGAGACGCTGTACGCGCTCGTGTCCGGCCGGCCGTCGAGCTCAGCCTAGCCCCGAGCCCACTCCTTCTCCCACCGTGCGAAGCACTCGCGCTCGCCCGGCATCTTCGGCCACCCGGCGAGCAGCCTGACCGGAGCGATCAGCAGCCGATCGCGCAGATGCGTCGAGTTGTGTGAGTACTCCTCGAACGAGGAGTGCGTGATCTTCTGGTTGTGCGGGTCGTCCTGGAACTTGCACGCGGTGACCGCCACCGCCGCCTGATACGCCGCGCGATCCCCGCCCGACGCGAGCCACGCGCGAGCCAGCGCCGTCGCGCGCGGGATGTCGAACGCCAGGATCGCCTCGTCGAGCGCCTCGAGCGACACAGCGCCCGTCACCTCGGCAAAAGGCACCGGCGAGAGCAGCTTGTTCGCCCGCGCGGCGTCGTTGATGAAGTTCGCCATCAGATAGAGCACGCGCGCCTGGTACGGGCTGGCCGTCGACCGCAGCCAGTAGTTCGCCACGTTGCAGTAGTCGAACGCGTGCTGCGCGTCGGTGAACTGGCGCGGCACCGTCGTCCTCAAGATCAGCTCGGCCGCCGCGATCTGGAGCGTGTCGCCGATGCTCCGCACCGACACGCCCGCGCGCAACAGCGCCGTCAGGCGGCCCCACACTTCGTCCTGCGTCGCGGTCGTCACGAGCGCGATCAGCTCCTCGACCTCGCCCGGCTTCAGCACGCCCTGGTTCGCCGTCAGGCCCTTGCCCACATCCGCGGGGAACTCCGCGGCGAGCACCACGCACGCGGCGTCGTAGAGCGAGTAGTACAACGGCCCGACGGCCATGTCCGGCACGCCCATGTAATGGACGCCCTGCGCCTGATCCCAGCCGATGAACTCCGTGAGATCGGCGACCGCCCGCGCGCGCAGCGCCTTGTGGCCGGTGTTGCGCGCCTTGCGGCCGATGATCGTGTCCTGGAGATCGATCAGCCCCAGGAACAGCAGGTGATCGCGCAGCGCCGCGCGCGACGACGGCTCCTGCGCGATCCCGAGGAAGAGGCCGTGCGCGCGCCGCGCGTCGCCCGTCATCGTCGCGATCATGTGCTGGTGCAGCCGCTCCTGGAGCGTGCCTTCCTCGACGATCGGCTCCTGCTCCTGCTGCCACACGACCGGCCCGTAGCTGGGCGGCGGCACGTTCATGCCCTTCATCGTCGCGTAGCGGCCGGGATACTTGCCGAGGAGCTGGTTCCAGATGTCGAGCCCGGCGGGGATGTACCAGACGCTCTGCAGCAGCGGCAGCAGCTCGTGGCCCGGCGGCACGAACGGGCGCAGCGCCACCGACGTCCTGAGGCCGAGGATCGTGTGGTCGTTGTTCACCAGCGCGATCGACCCGTCGCGCACGTTGACGTGGCATGGCACGTTCACGAACGGGGCCTCGGCCTTCGTGACGGCGGCGAGCGCGTTCGGCAGCGAGCGGCCCTCGCGTCGCACCATCTGGAAGAACAGGTCGGTCGTTCGGACGGGATCGCGCTCGAGGATGGCCTCGGTCAGCTGGGCGACGGCTCGATCGGACATTCGCGCACCTCTCTCCTGCGGTAGCGCGAATGTACCAGAATTAGGCATGCGCGCCATCCGGATCGCGGCGACGTCGGCCCAGGCGGAGGAGTGGGCGCTCGTGCTCACGGCCGCCGGGATCCCGAACGCGGTCGAGGCCATGCCCGACGGTTGGGCGCTGCTCGCGCCGGCCGACGACGCGCCCCGCGCGCACGCCGCCCTCGCCGCGTTCGACGACGAGCGGCGCGCGGTCGCCGCCGCGCCCGAAGCGCCGGCGTATCCGTGGATGACCGGCGTCGCCGCGGGCCTTCTGCTCCTCTGGCTCTCCACGATGACGACCGCGCCGGCGTGGGCCGAGCGCGGCGCGGCGGCGGCAGGTCGCATCGTCGCGGGCGAGGTCTGGCGCGCAATCACCGCGCTCACGCTGCACCTCGACATGGTTCACGTGACGGGCAACGCGGTCGGGCTCGCGGTCCTGCTTCCGCCGCTCGTGCAGCGCTTCGGCGCCGGCGTCGCGCTGCTGCTGCTCGTGCTCACGGGCGCGGTCGGCAACGTGCTCGCCGCGTTCACGCACGACGCGCGTCACGTCGCGGTCGGCGCGTCGACGGCGATCTTCGGCGCGGTGGCCATCCTCGCGGCGTTGCGCGTGATGGACGCGGAGCCGGCGCCGCGCGGAAAGCGGTGGACCGCGCCCGTCGCGGGGGTCGTGCTGCTGATGATGCTCGGGACAGCGCGCGGCTCGGACCTCGCCGCGCACGCGTTCGGGTTCGGCGTCGGTGCGGTGGTCGGCGTCATCGCCAGCCGCGCCGCTCCCAGGCGGCTCGGCGCGATCACGCAATGGACCGTCGGCGGACTCGTCGGGTTGTTCGTGGCCGTCTGCTGGCGTCTCGCGCTGCGCGTTTGAGCGCTCGGCCGCGGGCGCGGCCTCGTTCCGCCGGTCGTTCGGGCGCTACCGCATCCGGTAGCCACTGACGACCGCGGGCGGGGCCGCGCCGACGCGCGCAGGTGGCCTAGTTCGGACTCACCTCACGCCAGCGGCGATACGGGCGCCGGCGCCGAAACTCCGGACGTCCGCGCTCCATCTCTTGATGGCCACGTGGCCGACGGCGGCGACGCCACTCGTCGCTTCGCTCGTCACCGAACGCCGTCCGCACGCTGTGGAGCGGCGGGATCATGCCCATCGACGTCGCCGCCATCGTGGCCAGCATGTCTGCCTCCCATTCCCCGGATGTGCTGCACTTGGGCGGAGGTAAGGGCACGAACCGTACCACGGCGGACGGACGACCTTTCGCGCACTTACGAGCCGCGACCGAATCTCGTGCCTGGCGCGCGCGCCAGAGGGCTGGAGCGGGCTCCCGACGAAGCCGGTGCCTTCCCAAAACGATGTCCAATCTTCGAGACAGGGCACAATTGGAGACATGCGGGGTCGGTGGCTCCTGACCGTCGCGCTCGTCCTCGGACTCGTGTCCGCCGCCGCCGCCCGGTCCCAGCAGCCGTTCGACGAGTGGCTCGCCGAGCTCGTCGCCGAGGCGCGGACGAAGGGCTACGCCGACGAGCTTCTTACCAAGACGCTCGCGGGCCTGACGCCCCTGCCCGGCGTGATCGCGAGCGACCGTCGTCAGCCCGAAGCGATGCTCCCGTTCGAGGAATACATCCGCCGCCGCGTGACGCCGGAGCGCATCCAGCGGGCGCGCGAGCTCGCCGAGCAGCACCGCGCGCTGCTCGACCGCGTGCGCGAGGCGTACGGCGTGCCGCCGGCGATCATCGTCTCGATCTGGGGCCTCGAGTCACGCTTCGGCGAGCGCAGCGGCGACATCCCCGTCTTCCAGGCGCTCGCCACGCTCGCGTGGGAGGGACGGCGCGCGGCGTTCTTCCGCGGCCAGCTCTACGAGGCCATCGCCATGGTGGATCGCGGCTACATCGACGCGGCGAGCATGAAGGGCTCGTGGGCCGGCGCGATGGGGCAGCCGCAGTTCATGCCCTCGAGCTACCTCGCCTGGGCGGTCGACTTCGACGGCGACGGGCGGCGCGACATCTGGGCGTCGGCGGCCGACACCTTCGCGTCGATCGCGAACTACCTCGCGGGCCACGGCTGGAAGGCGGGCGAGCCGTGGGGTCACGAGGTGCAGACGTCGCCGGGGTCCGAGCAGCGGGCCGCGCGCGCCTTCGGACGGCGCGAGTCAGGCTGCCGCGCGATGCGCGAGATGATCGGCCCGGCGCGCCGGGCGGAGTGGTCCCGGCTCGGCGTGCGGCGAACGGAAAGCGAGGACCCGCCGAAGCCGGTGGAGACCGTGAGCTCGGCGAAGACCGTGCCGACGGCCGCGCTCGTCCGCGCCGGCGACCGCCGCTTCCTCGTGCACGGCAACTACGACGCGATCCTTCGCTACAACTGCTCGCACCACTACGCGCTCTCGGTCACACTCCTCGCCGACCGGATCGAGTAGGTCGCCGAAGATCGCCCCTGACGCGCCCCCGCGCGTGATACGATCTCCAGGCTTGGTTCGGGCCGCTGGTCCATCGAGGGCCCCTTCCCCCATCAGGCCACGCTCGAGCGCACGAGTCCGCGGCGACAGAGCGCGTGGTCCCTCAGCGGAGTGGGAGCCATACGGTGCAGGTCACTGCCTTCTCGACCCCCGCCCGGCCCGAATGGCGCTGGCGCATCGTCAACTACGCGGGAGAGATCCTCGAGGAGTCGCGCGAGTACTTCGCCGACATCGCCGCCGCCGTGGCGAAGGGCAAGGAGCGCATGGTGGCGATGAACGTCGTCGATCGCTCCACGCCGGCGCCGTACCGGCGATCGACGTCGCACTTGAGGTCGCGTTGACGGAGCGGCGGGTGCGGGTCATGTCCCGCCTCCAGGTGGGCGATCTGGTCGTGCGCCGTCACCGCCTGCTGAAGACGCAAGGCGTGCTGCTCCGCTTCGACGGCGAGGACGAGAACGGCGCGTCGTGCGCGTGGATCAAGTGGAACCATCCCAACACGCTGCCGAACCCGAGCCGCGAGGCGGTGGACGACCTGGAGCGGGCTACTCCCCCTTGAGGCGCGGGTCGAGCAGGTCGCGAAGCGCGTCCCCCATCAGGTTGAACGCGAGCACCGCCATCATGATCGCCACGCCCGAGAACGTCGTGATCCACGGGCAGCACTTGATGTACTGCCGGCCCTCGCTGAGGATGTTGCCCCAGCTCGGCGTCGGCGGCGGGATGCCGAGGCCGAGGAACGACAGGCTCGCCTCCGTGCGGATCGCCGTCGCGATGTAGAGCGTCGCCACCACCACCAGCGCGTACAGCGCGTTCGGGAACACGTGGCGCGCCATCACCCGGAGCTGGCTGCTGCCGATCGAGCGCGCGGCCATGATGTAGTCCTGCTCGCGGATCTGCAGCGCGAGGCTCCGCGCCAGGCGCACGAAGTTCGGTGTGAGCGCGATGCCGATCGCGATGATCTCGTTGACGAGCGTGCCGCCCAGCGCGGTCACGATGATCAGCGCGAGCAGCAGCGTCGGGAACGCCATCAGCATGTCGGCGCAGCGCATGATGCTCGTCTCGCACCTGCCGCCCTGCACGCCCGCCAGGATCCCGAGCGGGACGCCGATCGCGAACCCGAAGATGACGGACGCGAGCCCGACCTGGAGCGAGATGCGCGTGCCCCAGATGATGCGGCTGTAGATGTCGCGCCCGAATTCGTCGGTGCCGAGCGCGTGGCGGTCCATGAACCCGGGCCCCTTCAGGACGGCATCCGAATACTGGGCCGACGGGCTCAGCGGCGCGATGAGCGGCGCCGCCGCCGCGATCACGATCATGGCCACGGCGAGGACGATGCCGATGCCGATCGGCGCGTACCGGCGCAGCAGCCGGCCGGTGGGCCGGGCCGGCGCCTGCTCGATGGGGGGGGCGATCTCGGAAGCGTCGCGTGCGATCGCCATTTATCGGTACGTGATCCGCGGATCGACGACGGCGTAGAGCATGTCGACCACCAGGTTGACGACGATGATGATCATGGTGAACACCGTGATCGCGCCCTGAGCCAGGGGATAGTCCCGCGCGCCGATCGCGTCCACCAGCATCTTGCCGAGGCCGGGCCGCGTGAACACCGTCTCGGTGAGCACGGTGCCCGTGAGCGCGATGGCCACGAAGAGGCCGATGATCGTCAGCAGCGGGACCAGCATGTTGCGGAGCGCGTGCTTGTAGACGACCGCGCGCTCGACCTGCCCCTTGGCGCGCGCGGTCCGGATGTAGTCCTGGCTGATCACCTCGAGCATCGCCGAGCGCGAGAGCCGGCTCACCGTCGCCGCGAGCGTGAAGCCGAGCGCGAGCGCCGGCAGCGCGAGGTGATGGAGCACGTCGAGCACCGCGGCGAAGAAGTCGCGCGGATACTGGAACATCTCGCCCGTCTTGACCATGTTGATCACACCGTCGAGGTCGCCGGCGCCGATCAGCGGGAACCAGTCCAGCCGGAGCGAGAAGAAGATCAGGAGCAGGATCCCGAGCCAGAACACCGGCATCGAGAGCCCGAGCAGCGCGAAGATGCGCAGCGGATAGTCGATGAGCGGGTTGCGGCGCTTGAGCGCCGAGAGAATGCCGACCGGGACGCCGACCAGCGCGGCCACGACCGCCGCGGCGAGCACGAGGATGAGCGTGTGCGGGAACATGCGCGCGATGTACTCGCTGACCGGGTATCCCTGCCGCAGCGACTTGCCGAAATCGAACTGCACCGACCGCCAGATGTAGTCCGCGTACTGGACCGCCAGCGGCCGGTGCAGCCCGAGGTTCTTGGTGCAGTCGGCGAGGGCCTCGGTCGTCGCCTGGTCCCCCATCATCGCGATACACGGGTCGCCCGGCAGGATGCGCATGGCGAAGAACACGATGCTCATCGCCCCGAGCAGCATCGGGATCGCGACGATCAGACGACGCAGGACGTACTTGAACATCGCGCGTCTACTTGGCGCTGATGATCTTCAACATCTCCGGGTAGTTGTAGCTGTAGTGCAGCGCGTACTCGCCGTACTCCGGATCGAACGGCGTGCTCACGCGCTTCGGGTTGCGCGGCCACTGGCTCGGGACGTCGCTGATCGGCAGGCAGACGAGGTCCTTCTCCATGCGCTTCTGGGCTTCGGCGTAGATCGACGCCCGCTTCTTGACGTCTCGCTCCACGCGGCCCGCCTTGAGCAGGTCGTCGATGTTCTTGTAGTGGGCGAAGTTGGTGCCCTTGTTCCCCGTGCCCGGGTCGGGGATCTGGGTCGAGTCGAAGAACAGCGACAGCCACGGGTCGGCGTCGGTGATGCGCGTGCCGCCGTAGAGCACGAACGGGTTCAGGTTCTTGCGGATGTTCTCGTGGTAGGTCGCGTGCTCGACGATCTGCATCTCGACGATGATGCCGGCCTTCCGGAGCTGCTCCTGGGCGAGCGTCAGCACCTTCGGATAGAAGAAGGACTTGCTGATGAAGTAGTTCTTGACCGTGAAGCCGTTCGGATGCCCGGCCTCGGCCAGGAGCTTCTTGGCCTTCTCGAGATCGTGCTCGGGGAAGTTCATCGGGATGTGCCCGAAGTAGCCGGGCGGCACGCAGCTCGACGCCAGGCGCGCCAGCCCGCCGGGATACATGGTCTCCTTGATGGCCTTGCGGTCGATGGCGTGCATGAAGGCGCGCCGGACGCGGATGTCGTCGAACGGCTTCGCCGTCATGTCGACGTAGAAGCGCTCCTGGCCGCCGGGGCCGCGCCGGTCGATGACGGCGCCCATCTTCTTGACCTGGTCCGCGACGTCCGCGGTGACCGCCTCGGGATAGAGGACGTCGAACGTGCCCTTCTCGAGGCCGATCAGCTTGGTGGCGTCCTCGGGCACGTCGAACCAGTGGACCTCGTCGATCTGCGGGCGGCCGGCGTGGTACGTGTCGAACGCCTTGAGGACCAGCTTCTCCCGCGGCGAGTGCCGCTCGAAGTAGAAGGGCCCGGTGCCGATCGGGTTCCACTTGAACTTCTCGTGGTCGGTCGCGGCCTTCTTCGAGACGATGTAGCCCTGCTGGTAGCCCACCATCCGCAAGAGGAAGATCGGGTCGAAGGCCTTCAGCGCGATCTGCACCGTGTGCTTGTCGACGACCTCGATGGCCTTGATCACCTCGAGGTTCACGCCGAAGCGCGTGCCCGGGGTCTTCTGGAGCTGTCGCTCGAAGCTGAACTTCACGTCCTCGGCAGTGAGCTCGCCGAAGTTCTTGTGGAACTGGACGCCCTTCTTCAGCTTGAAGGTCCACACGGTGCCGTCGGGCGACAGCGTCCAGCTCTCGGCGAGGTCCGGGTCGACCTCGGCCGTGGTCACCTTGCCGTCGCGGATGGCGAATCGCGTGAGCCCGCGGTACATCCAGCGGTAGATCGCCTGGCTCTGCCCGAGGATGCTCGTGTGCGGATCGAGCGTCTCGGGCTCCTTGGCGGCGACGTTGAGGATCTTCTTCTGCGCCTCCGCCGGCGGCGGCCCGGCGACGAGCGCGAAGGTGAAGACGGCGAGGACGGCGGCGAGCAGCGCGAAGCGGAACCGTTTCGGCATGGGTTTCCCCTCTTTTGCGTATGCGTCAAGCATCAAGAACTCCGGTGACCGGTTCAGGTGCGCGAGAGAATACGCGAGGTTCGCCCCCTTGACAAGTTTCACGCCTGTCAGAACAGGGGGCTATTCGACTCCAGGCCCAGGACGGTGCGGCCGACGGCCTCGTAGTTCCCCGCCTGGAGCTGGTTGTGGCGGGTGACGGTCTCGGCGTCGCGCGCGTAGCGCTCGAGCGGGCTCGACGTGAAGATCGACGTGGTGCCGGCGGCCGCGCAGACGATGTGCGTCGCCGTCGCGGCGCTCTGGGCCGCGTGGGTCATCGCGAGGCGCAGGTCCCCGCGCTGCTTCTCGGTGACGACCTCCTTCGCGAGCACCGTCTGCCACATCTCCTCGACGACGTCGAAGAGCAGCGCCCGGCCGGAGCGGAAGATCGCCTCCGCCTCGCCGACCTTCGCCTGCACCGTCGGCCGGTCACGCAGCACGTCGGAGGCGCCGCGCGGGATCTTCACCTGCGCGAGCCGCGCGAACTCGTCGAGCGCCGCGCGCGCCACGCCGAGCCCCACGCAGCAGAAGCCGCAGCCCGCGAGGTCGAACCCGTGCATCCGATTCATCGGTCCCGTCACGCGCGCGCGGCGCTCGGCGGCCGAGAACGTGTGCTCCTCGGGGACGAACAGGTCGTCGACCTCGATGTCGTGGCTGCCGGTCCCGCGCATGCCGGCCACGTTCCAGGTGTCGATGATCTTCGCTTGCGCTTTCGGATGGAAGAAGGCGATCCGGACGTCCTGGTCGCCGTTCGGCCGCCGGCGCGGCTCGTCGCCGTCGAACACCCTGCACGCGCCGTGGAGCACGGACGAGTGCATGCAGCCGCTCGCGAAGAACCAGTGCCCGGTGACGCGATAGCCGCCGGGGACGGCGACGGCGCGCCCGCGGGGGTTCGCGGAACCCGCGGAGACGCCGACGGGATCGCTGTAGAAGAGCGCGCGGCGCACCTGCGGCGCGAGCTGCGCCGCCTGGCGGAACGTGTTGATGCCCATGGCGAGACACCAGCCCGTCGAGCCGTCCGCGCACGCGATCTCTTCGATCACCTGGAGCGTGGTGACGATGTCGGCGCCCATCCCGCCTTCCTCGCGCGGCACGCCGACCTTGAACAGTCCGGCGTTGGCGATGTCGAGCACGAGGTCTTTCGGCACCTGGCGCTCGACCTCGATCTCATTGGCGCGGGCGCGGATGCGCGGGGCGAGCGCGCGCGCGATCTCGAGCGGGCTGTCCATTGGCGTATCTTAGCCCGGCGGCAGCGACACGGTGAACGTCGCGCCGCGCCCCTCGCCCGCGCTCTCCGCGCGCACCGTGCCGCCGTGCAGCTCGACGATGTGCTTCACCAGCGCGAGCCCCAGCCCGAGGCCGCCGTGCGCGCGCGTGCTCGTGCTGTCGCCCTGGCGGAAGCGCTCGAAGATGTGCGGCACCAGTGCCCCCTCGATGCCGGCGCCCGTGTCGGTCACCACGATCTCGACGCCCGCGTCCACGCGCGCGAGCCGCACACTCACCCGCCCACCCTGCGGCGTGAACTTGATCGCGTTCGAGAGCAGGTTCCAGACCACCTGCTGCAGCCGGTCCGGATCGCCCATGACGGGCCCGGTGCTCGCGTCGATCGCGGTGTCGAGCTGGATCTCCTTCACCTCCGCGGAGTGGCGGACGGCGTCGAGCGCGCCCTCGATCGTCTTGCTCACCTCGACCGGGCGGACCTCGAGCCGCATCTTGCCGCTCACGATGCGCGAGATGTCGAGCAGGTCCTCGATCAGGCGCACCTGCGACGCGGCGTTGCGCTCGATGACCTCGAGCGCGCGGCGCTGCGTCGCGGGCGGCAGCGTCCCCTCGCGGAGCATCCGGGCCCAGCCGTAGACGGCGTTGATCGGCGTGCGCGGCTCGTGACTCAGCACCGCGAGGAACTCGTCCTTCGAGCGGCTCGCGGCCTCGGCCTGCTCGCGGCTCTCGCGGAGCGCGGCCTCGCGCGCGCCGAGCTCCGCGGCGGTGTCCTCGAACGCGCGCGCGACCTCGCGCACCTCGTCGACGCCGGGCTTGACGATCGGCGCCGCCGGCTCGCCCGCGCCGAACCGGCGCACGGAGCTCGCGAGCGCGATGACCGGGCCCGCGATCCGCCGGCCGAACGTCAGCGCGAGGCCGACGGCGAGCAGCGCCATCACGCCGGCGCCCGCCGCCATCGTGATGACCGAGGCACGGACCTCGCGCTCGACGACGGCCGCCGGGACACCGGTGGCGACCGTCCAGCCCGCCACGCGCGCGCGGGCGAACGCCGAGTAGAACGTCTGGCCCTCGAGCCCGCCGGGATTGCGGAACGTGCCTTCGGTCGCGGCGGTCGCGTGCCGCGCCAGCGCGGCCGACGGCCGCTTGCCGAGCGACGGCTCGGGGTTGAGCGTCCGCGCGGTGATGATGCCGTCCTGGTCGAGCACGGTGATCGTGGCCCCGGGGCCGAGCGGGTACTTCGCGAAGACGTCGAGCCACACGCGCGGCTCGATCGCCGCGAGCAGCAGCGCGCGGACCGCCCCGTCGCGCCGCGCCGGGACGACGATCGCCGTGACGTACTTGCGCGCGACGGCGCCCGTCACGAGCGGGGTCCCATGCCGGCTGCTGGGCTTGCACGCGCTGCGCGTGCGCGTGGGACGCCGCGAGGTCGCCGGTCTGCAGCGTCCGCGACGACGCGAGCACCTCGAGCGCGCGGATGTGGCCCTCCATCTCCCGGTCGAGCGCGATCGCGAGCGCGCGCACGCGCTCGAGATGGCGCTGGTCGACGGCGGCGTGCTGCTGTCTCCAGAAGACGACGGCCATGACCGCCGAGAACGCGAGCACGGGCAGCACCGCGCCGAGCACGAGGATGACGAGGTGCGTCCGCAGCTTCACCGGGGCCAGTTCTCGAACGGTCCCGTCGCCCGCGCGAGGCTCAGCACCGGCACGCCGGCCGCGCGCGCCGCCGGCAGGTCGATGTCCGGGAAGATGTAGCCCCAGTCGGCGAGAAACAGGCGCATGGCCGCGAGGTCCGGCGCGTGGCGACGGAGATCCACCAGGGTCGGGAGGCGATCTTCGACGAACCACACGTCCGCGGCGGCGACGCCGTGCGACGCCGCGAGGCCGCGGATCACGTCCCACTTCTCGCGCTTCGGCTCGGCGCGGCCGATCACGCGATCGGAGGGCAGCGACACCTTCTGCCACGCGAGCAGCGCGTCGAGGAACCGCTTGCTCTTCGTCGAGAGCACGTAGACGAGCTGGCCGCCGGCGACGAGCCGCGTGAGCCACGCCGCGATGCCCGGGTAGAAGCGGTGGCGTGCGAGCCAGCCGTCACGGTCCTCGTCCATCCATTCCCCGCGGACGTCGTCGAACGTGGCGGCGACCGCGCGGCTGGTCAGCGCGTGCGCGCGCATGAACGCGTCGCGCGCCTCCGCCCATCGCGCGCCGTCGTGGAGGGCGGCGTCCGAGGCGGCCTCACGCTCCACGAGCAGGCCGAAGAGGGCCACCATCTCCCACCCGGACTCGATCGCGGGCCGAAGCGCCGCGAAGCGCGCGCGCAGCTCGGCGCCGCGCGCCGACGGCACGTGGCTCCGCGTGACCTCGACCAGCGCGCGCCACGACGTCTCCGCCATCTCGACGACGCCGTCGCAGACGACCCCGTCGAAGTCGAGGACGAGGAGGCCCGGTCTCATGCGCGCGACTCTATCATTTGAACTCGCGGGCGCCCGGGCGCTCGAGCGCCCGCCCGCTCGCCTGCCTCGCTGCGCTCGACCGCGCACACCTTACCGGGCGCACGCGCGCGCCGCGTCCAGCGCGGCCCCGGCGGTGGTCGCCTGTGCCGGGTCGTTTCCGCACCCGGCCACGGCCAGCGCGCGCGCCGCCCAGTTGTTGGAGTTGTCGAAGAGGCGATAGCGGCCGACGGCGCGATAGAAGCGCGCGTGACCGTACAGCCCGGGGGCCACCACGGTGGGACGGCCGCGCTCGTCGCGCTCGTACGCCGCGTGAATGAAGCGGCACAACGCTTCGAATCCCTCGCGCGACACCGGCACCTCGACGACCGTCGATCCCCTGAAGAACACCGCCGGCGGCGGATCGAAGCCGGCGACGTGCAGGACGCTCGACTCCGAGCCGAGCGCCGCTTTCAGCGCGAGGCCGATGGTGCCGCGCGGCGCGAGATAGAACCCGGCGTCGCCCCACCCAACCTCGAGGAATCCGAACGGAAGATCAGCGCTCTCGGGCCACAGCGCGGTGGGCACGTCGGCCCGCGCCACGGCAATCCCGACGTGCCAGCCGTGGCTCACGAGGTAGACGCTCGTCACGGGCGGGGTGAACGATGGCCGCGCCGCCGGCAGCGCGCTCGGCGCGCAGCCGGCGACGACGAGGACGACGAGGGGGAGGAGGATCAGCCGCGTTCGACGAGACCGTCGAAGGGCAGGCCGAGGAAGACGCCGACCTTCTGCGCGAGCTCCCGAGCCGCGTCCGCGCTGCCCTCGGAGGACACCAACACGTCACCGTCCTCCCGCGCGATCCACACGTGATAGGTCGCGACCGGACGTCCCCTGACCACCCCTGTCGTCGTCCGGCGAACGGCCATCCGCTCCGCGGAGGGGAGCGAGAACGTCTCGGACTTCCGCTTCCCGTCGTACGTCGACCAGGTCACGACCTCGCGGCGCTTCCGGTCGAGAATCGTGGCGGATGGTCCGATCTTGCCGAGGTTCCCGAGATACCACCCCAGGACGAGGAGGACGACGGCGGCGAGGAACGCGCCGAATCGACCCGCGACGAAGGCGTAGAGAAGGATCAGCGCGCCGATGCCCATGACGCTGACGCGAAGGAGGATGCCCAGCGCGACCATGCTCGCGCCGTGGTCCTGCCGGATCTCCCAGCGCTCCTGGCTCAGAAGGGCTGTGTCGTCCATCAGTGATTCTCCAAGGCGCCGCCGACGGCGCGCGTGATCTCGTGGAGCAGGAACGGCTTGGCGAGCACGAACTTCAGGTCGTGGCGCTCGGCCTGGTCGGCGTCGACCTGCTCGCCCCAGCCCGTCACCATCCCGACCGCGATGCGCGGATGCGCCTGCTTGAGCGTGGCCGCGACGTCCCAGCCCGACATGTCCGGCATCGAGAGGTCGGTGATGACGAGGTCGAAGCGCTCGCGATCACACAGCGCGAGGCCTTCGGGGCCGCTCGGCGCCTGGCTCACGTCGTGGCCGAGCTCGACGAGCATGTCCGAGAGGACCTGGCGCACGGTCTCGTCGTCGTCGATGACGAGAATGTGGGCGACGTCGGCCCCGGCCGGCGCCGCGGTGCCGCTCGGCTCGTCCGGAAGCGCCGCGGGAATCGGCAGCCGCACGGACAGGCGCGTCCCTGCGCCCGGCGTGCTGTCCACGCTGATCGAGCCGCCCGAAGAGTTGATGATGCCCCAGCTCACCGAGAGGCCGAGCCCGCTCCCCTTCGGCCCTTTCGTCGTGAAGAACGGCTCGAAGATGCGCGCGGCCACGCCGGGCGCCATCCCCACGCCCGTGTCCTCGACGTCGACCGTCGCCGTTCCCGCGTGGGCGGCGAGGCGGAACTCCCTGAGCGTGTGTCCCGGGATCTCGCCCCTCGGCCTCCCGTACCACTCCTCGTAGGCGCGGTTGACGAAGCCGTAACGCTGCTCGCGATCGACGTACGCGATCAGGGCCGGCACGGCATCGACGATGAGCTCGAGCGGAATCACCCAGCCAGTATAGGAGGCGGCAGCCGCGGAGCGGCGCGGCTTTGCCGGGCCGCGGAGCGGGGGGGGCTTGGGGGGCGCCCGGAGCCCCCCATCTACTGAATCAAGCAGCCCGCCGGAAGCGAGGGCGGCGACGGCGCCGGTGGTGGTGCCGGCGACGATGCGGGCCCGCCGTCAGGCGGCGGAACCACGGCTGCTGCATCACGATGAACAGCGCGATGGCGAGCAGGCTCACGGCGGCCAGCGCGAAGCTCGTCGTGTCGGTGATCCCAGTCACGCGTCGTGCTCCTCAGCGTGAAGTCTCACGCACGGTCCGTGCCGAGCCAAGACGGGAAAATATTTTCCCACCGCCCACGGGTGGCCGTCGGCGCTGCTAGGATAGCGCTCCATGTCACTCCAACCAATGATTACGGGCGCGCGCTACATGATCTCGGCGGGGCACTATCTCGCCACCGAGGCCGGCTGGGCCGTGCTGCAGGCCGGCGGCAACGCGATCGACGCGGCGGTTGCCGCGGGGATCGCGCTCGGTGTCGTGCACAGCGACCAGGTGCAATTCACCGGCGTCGCCCCGATGGTCATCTACCTGAAAGAGCGCGACGAAGTCGTCACCGTCGCAGGTTTGGGCACGTGGCCGAGAGCGGCGCGCCTCGAGACGTTCGTCGCCGAGCACGGCGGGACGATTCCGCCCGGCGTTCTCCGCACCGTCGTTCCATCGGCGCCCGACGCGTGGATTCTCGCGCTTGAGAAATTCGGGACGATGAGCTTCGGCGACGTGGCGGCGGCGGCGATCCGCTACGCGCGTGACGGCTTCACGATGCATCCCGTGATGGCGCACTGGATCGAGAAGAACGCGGCCAGCTATCGCCGCTGGCCGCAGAACGCGGCGATCTGGCTGCCCGGTGGAAGCGTGCCGCGCGAAGGTGAGCGCTTCGTGCAGCAGGATCTCGCGCGCTCCATCCAGTTCATGGTCGACGAGGAGCGCGCGGCGGCGCCACGCGGGCGCGCGGCGGGGCTCGCGGCCGCGCGCGACGCGTTCTATCGCGGCGACCTGGCGCAGGCCATGGCGCGCTACCACCGTGAGCACGGTGGCTGGCTGACCGCCGAAGACCTCGCGACGTATCGCTCGGAGATCGTGCCGCCGGTGCGCGCGACGTTTCGCGGGACCGACGTGCTGACGTGCGGACCGTGGTGCCAGGGGCCGACGCTGCTGCAAATGCTCGCGCTGCTGGACGGCGTCGACCTCGCGGCGCTCGGTCACAACACCGCGGCGTATGCCCATGTGGTCACCGAGGCGATGAAGCTCGCGTTCGCCGACCGGGAGCGCTACTACGGCGATCCGCGCTTCGTGCGCGTGCCGATGCACACGCTGCTCTCGCCCGCGTACAACGCCGAGCGGCGGCGGCTCATCCGCGACGATCGCGCGTGGCCGGAGATGCCGCCGCCCGGTCACGTGCCCGGGTTCGACGCGCGTCCCGCGCCCGGCCAGCCGTCGGCCGCCGCGCTGGCGAGTCCGGTGGTGCCCGGCGATACGTCGTACGTGTGCGTGGTCGACGCGAAGGGCAACGTCGTGTCCGCGACGCCGAGCGACTCCTCGTGGGATGGTCCCGTGATTCCGGGGCTCGGCTTCGTCCCGTCGACACGCGGATCACAATCGTGGGCGGTCCCCGGTCACACGTCGTGCGTCGCCCCCGGCAAGCGTCCGCGGCTCACGCCGAATCCCGCGCTCGCACGACGCGGCAACCGGTGGTTCATGCCGTTCGGAGCGCCCGGCGGCGATCTCCAGGCGCAAGGGATGATGCAGGTCTTCCTCAATCACGTGGTGTTCGGGATGAGCGTGCAGGAGGCGATCGACGCCCCGCGCTTCGTCACGCACAGCTTTCCGGGCAGCTTCGAGCCGCACCCGTATCTCCCGGGGCGTCTCGACGTGGAAGCGGGCGTGGGCCGCGCGACGGGCGAGGCGCTCGCCGCGCTCGGTCACCGCGTGGAGTGGCTGCCGGACATTTCGATCAACACCGCGGGCGTGTGCGCGATCGTCGCGGACCACGAGGCCGGCATCCTCTACGGCGGCGCCGATCCCCGCCGCGCCGCGCGCGCGATGGGTTGGTGAGCTAGTCCTTGAGTGCGGACACCGCTCGGGCTACCGCAGGCGACAGCGAGACCGGGATGAAGTAGTCGCGAGGATACAGGTAGTCCTCGCCCTCGTCATCGACGATGCGCCACCAGCCGTGGTCCGTATCTTTCACGGGGAGCCGTCGATAGACCTTTCGAAGCTGGAGCGAATGCGCAAAACTGCCGGTCTTGACGCACATGACATAGCCCGCGCGACGCAGGCCATCCTCGCATCGGCTAATCGAGCCAGCATTTGATCTTGAGTTTCTTTTTGCCGACGCCGTGCGCTTCATACCAATGCACCTCAGCCTTGCGTATCGTACCATCCACGAGTCTGACCATGGCGACGCCCTTGCGTTTGATCCAGTGGCCGGGACCATATTGTTCACGTAGCCACTGTGCTGCGCGAATGCTCGACCCGCTCGCGATTCGTTCGACGTCGGTAAGCCTGCCGATGGCCTCGAACTCTCGCGGGTACGGCACGCGCGCACGCTAGCAAGCGCGGGACGCCAAGTCAGCGTCCAAAGATAGATACAGGGAGAATCTCCGTGATCCGACCGCAGTCAGGCGAAGTGCAAACCGTGCTCGGCACGATCGCGCGCGAGGCGATGGGCGTGACGCTGCCGCACGAGCACCTGCTCATCGACTTCAAGGTGATGTTCTCCGAGCCGGCAGCGGCGAGTGACAAGGGGCGCGCGTACGAGCCCGTGAGCCTCGCGAACCTCGGGTGGGTCCGCCAGAACTTCAACGCGAACCTCGACAACCTGCGGCTCACCGACGAGCAGGTCGCGGCCGACGAGATCCTCCTCTTCAAGCACGCGGGCGGCAGCACGGTCGTCGATCCGACGCCGAAGACGCTCGCGCGCGATCCGCTCGCGCTCGCACGCATCGCGCGCGCGACCGGCCTCAACGTGGTGATGGGCGCCGGCTACTACGTCCACGCGTCGCATCCTCCGGACATGGATCGGCGCAGCGTCGACGACCTCGCGCGCGAGATGATCGCGGACGTCACGACGGGCGTCGGCGACACCGGGATCCGCGCGGGACTGCTCGGCGAGATCGGCACCACGTCTCCCTGGACCGAGAACGAGAAGAAGGTGCTCCGCGCGGCGATCGCGGCACAGCGCGAGACCGGAGCGCCGCTCATGATCCACCCGGGCCGGCATCAGAACATGCCGATGGAGCTCGCGGAGTTCGTGCGGAAGGAAGGCGGCGACCTGCGCCGCACGATCATGTGCCACATCTGCCGCACGATCGCGGACATCAAGGCGGTCATCGACCTCGCGCAGACAGGGATCTGGCTCGAGTACGACCTCTTCGGGCTGGAGAACTCCTACTACCCGTACAACCCGTCCTTCGACATGCCGAACGACGGCGGGCGCATGGCGCACGTGCTCGCGCTGATCGCGGCCGGGCATCGCGACCAGGTCCTGCTCTCGCACGACATCGCGTACAAGACGTCGCTGGCGAAGTACGGCGGCTACGGCTATCACCACCTGCTCCTGAACGTCGTGCCGCGGCTCCGCGCGAAGGGTGTCGACGACGCCGGCCTTCGCCGGCTGCTCGTCGAGAACCCCGCGCGCGCGTTCGCGTTCGCGTGACCGTCATGCCGCGCTACCTCTTCCAGGGCACGTATTCGCGCGAAGGCGCGCAGGGGCTCCTGCGCGAAGGCGGCACGAAGCGGCGCGCGGCGGTGGAAGCGCTCGTCACGAGCCTCGGCGGGCGCCTCGAAGGCTTCCACTACGCGTTCGGCGAGACCGACCTCTTCATGATCGTCGAGCTGCCCGACAACGCCGCCGCGGCGAACGCGTCGCTGATCGTCGCCGCGAGCGGCGCCGGGTCGTGGCGCACGACCGTGCTGCTGAGCGCGGAGGACATGGACCGCGTCGCGCAGCGCGGCGGCGGCTATCGCGCGCCCGGGGCCTGAGAGGCGCGTCGGCGCGCCTGAGCGCATGGACGATCACGCCGCGATCAACCGCGCGCTCTGGGACGCGCGGAGCGCCGAGTGGGTCGAGTCCGGCCGCCGCGCGTGGGCCCGCGACGAGATCTCCTGGGGCATGTGGAGGGTGCCCGAGCGTGAGCTGCAGGTGTTGCCGCCCCTCGCCGGGCGCGACGTCGTCGAGCTCGGGTGCGGCACCGCCTACTGGTCGGCGTGGCTCGCGCGCCGAGGCGCGCGCGTCGTGGGTCTCGACAACTCCTCACGCCAGCTCGCGACCGCGCGCATGCTCCAGGGCGAGTTCGCTCTCCGCTTCCCGCTCGTGCACGCCGACGCCGAGCACGCACCGTTCCGCGACGGGAGCTTCGACCTCGCGATCTCGGAATACGGCGCCGCGATCTGGTGCGATTCCTACCGCTGGATCCCGGAAGCGCGGCGCCTGCCGCGTCCGCGCGGCGAGCTGATCTTCCTCCGCAACAGCGTGCTGTTCTCGCTGTGCGCGCCGGACAGCGACGATGCGGCGGGCGATCGCCTGGTCCGCGGCTATTTCGATCTCCATCGCCTCCAGTGGAGCGACGATCACTCCGTGACTTTCTCGCTCGGGACGGGCCGGCTGATCCGCCTGTTCCGCGACAACGGCTTCGAGATCGTCGACTGCGTGGACGTCCAGGCGCCGGCCGACCGGACGGCGCGTTTTCCTTATCTGACGACCTCTTGGGCGCATCGCTGGCCGTCCGAGGAGATCTGGCGAGTCCGCCGAATCCATTGACCCTCGCGCCGCCGGGCATCTATCCTCGGAGGGCCGTGGTGACGTTTTTCCGCCTGATCCTGACGCCCGCCGCGCTCGTCGTCGCCTGTCCGGAAGCCGCCGTCGCGCAGAAGCCGCGCGCCGAGCTTCCCACCTACGAGATGGGCGATCAGTGGTTCCGCAGTGACGGAGTGTTCGAGCTGATCCGCATCGAAGCGAACCGTTACGTCTTCAGCGCCCCCGGCAAGGAAATTCACCTGACGAAGGACCTTGCCATCGCCAGAACGTCCAACGGCCCCAACTGGGTCGAGATCTCGCCCCCGATGCGGCTCAGCTGGCCGCTCGAGGTCGGCAAGTGGGGCGTCACGCAGGACGCGAAGTGGAGGTCCCACAACAATCCGTCCGGCCCTGACGTCCGGCTGAGCTGGGAAGTCAAGGCGTACGAGGACGTCAAGCTCGGATCGAAGACGCTCAAGGCCTTCAAGGTGGAGTTCGCAGCGCGCGCCGTGCCGTGGACGCGCTCGTGGACCGCGTGGTTCGCGCCGGAGGCGCAGCACTGGGTGCGCTCCGAGGCGCCGCAGCAGACCATGCCGCTCGCCAACTTCAAGATCTTCGACGTGGCGCCGGCCGCGGCCCTCGCGGTGCGGATCGACGAGCCCGCCGATCAGGGGCGTGTCGGGACGACGACGCCGCTCACGGCAGCGATCACGGCACGCCGGGGCGTCGCCAGCGTGGACGTGACGCTGAACGGCGTGGAGGTGTTCTCGGGCCGGCCCTCGGACGCTCCGCGCTCGTTCGCGGTGGGCCAGACGCTCACGCTGAAGGACGGCAAGAACACGCTGATCGTCACCGTCACCGACCGCGCGGGCGATCGACAACAGGAAGCACGGACGGTCTTCTCGGACAAGCCGGCTGTCGTCGCGGCTCCGCCGGCCACCAAGCCCCCGCCGCCGGCGCCCACACCCGAGCCCGCGGCGAAGCCCGCGCCGCCCGCGCAGGTCGCCGCGTTGCCGCCGCCGCCACCGCTCGTCGTGCGGCTCTCGTCGCCCGCGGACAAGGCGAGGGTCGAGCACGAGACCGTCGCGCTCGCCGGTGTCGCCAGCGGGGGCAAAGGTGTCAGCCGCGTCACGGTCACGCTGAACGGCGTCGAGGTGCACAAGCGCGACGAGTCGAGCCCCGCGCGCGCGGTGCCGCTGAACCTCCCGCTCAAGCTCCGCGAGGGAGCGAACACGCTCGTGGTCACGGTCGCCGGCGCCGACGGCGCGCTCGAGCAGGAGACGCGTGTGGTGTCGTACGAGCGCCCCGTGCCGTTCGGAAGCGCGTTCCGCTTCCCCGAAGACCGCGCGCGCGTCACCGAGGAGACGAGCCTCGTCGCGGCGATCGCGCAGTCGAGCCGCGGCATCACGCAGGCGCGGATCCTGCTCAACGCCACGGAGATCCACCAGCAGACCGAGCGCTCGCCGCAACGCTCGCTGCTCGTGACGGCGCCCCTCACGCTGCGCGACGGACCGAACCTCATCGTGGTCGCCGCCACACAGGCCGACGGCACGGTCCATCAAGAGCTGCGCACGGTCATCTTCGATCGTCCGAAGGTCGCCGCGGCGCCGCCGCCCCCGCCCGCGCCGAAGCTGCCGGTGCACGAGCGCTGGGCCGTCGTCATCGGCGTGGGGACGTACGAGAGCCCGACGGTGCCGCGCCTCCGCTACACGGTCTCGGACGCCGAGGCGATCTACCAGACGCTCATCGGCCCCGCCGGGTTCAAGAAGGAGAACGTGCTGCTCCTCACCGACCGCAGCGAGCGGAAGCCGACGCTCCGGAACATCAAGTGGGCGCTCGGCACGTTCCTCGGCCGCTCGGCGAAGAAGGACGACACGGTGCTGATCTTCTTCACCGGCCACGGCGCGCCGGAGGTCGACACGCGCGGGGTCGAGCGCGACGGGCTCGCGAAGTACCTGATCCCGAGC
>VGLJ01000035.1 GCA_016866775.1 Candidatus Rokuibacteriota bacterium
CTGCTTGATGGCGTTCATGGCTTTCACCACGGACTGCTAGGGGACGAGCGCGGCCCGCGTGATCGCGCCCGCGTCGCGGCCGTACCACTCCGAGGCCGCGAACGCGTCGTTGATCTTCTCCAGCGGGTACTTGGTGGAGATCAGCCTGTCGAACGCGAAGCGCGTGCGGTTGCGCACGAGGAAGTCGAGCGCGCGCGGGATCACCCACGGGTCGTACATGATCACGCCGACGATGCGCTTGGCGCCCCACACGAGCTGCGCCGGCTCGAGCTCGATCTTGGCGCCCCGGCTGATCGTGCCGATCTCGAGGTAGGTGCCGCCGGGCCCGAGCATCTCGATGCCTTCGGGGATCACCTGCGGGAAGCCGACGAAATCGCACGCGATGTCGGCGCCGAAGCCGCCGGTCAGCGTGCGCACGAGCGCCACGCGGTCCTTCCGCTCCGGGATCTCCTTCAGGTTGATCGTGTGGTCCGCGCCGAACTGCTTCGCGAGCGCGAGGCGCTCCGGCACCTGGTCGACCACGATGATCGTCGCCGCTCCCATGTCCTTCGCCACCGCCGCCGCCTGCACGCCGAGGCCGCCGGCACCCTGGATGACGATGCTGCCGCCGAACCGCAGTCCCGCCTGGTGCAGGCCGAACAGCACCTGCGACAGCGCGCAGTTCACCGGCGACACCATCTCGTCGGTGAGCTCGTCCGGCACCTTGAACACGTGCCCGCCGGGCCGCAGGTAGTAGTACTCGGCGAACGCGCCGTGGAAGTGCGGGAACGTCGACGGGCCGAGCGGCCGGCCGATCTTGTTCGGACACGCGGCGGGCCGATTGTCGAGACACGACGGGCAGCGGCCGCACGCGACGAAATACGAGTAGGCGATGCGATCGCCTTCGCGCAGCGCGCGCCCGAGCGAGTCCGTCTTCACCTTCGCGCCGAGCTTCGCGACCGTGCCCATCATCTCGTGGCCGTAGATCCAGCCGTCGTCGGAGATCTTCAGCGGCGCGTCGCCGCGCCAGAAGTGAAGATCGGACCCGCAAATGTTCGCGAGCGACACCTTGACGAGGATCGCGTCCGGCTCGACCTCCGGGATCGGAACGTCGCGAAGCTCGAACGGCTTGCCCACGGCGTAGAAGACGGCGGCTTTGCCCGTGGCCATGACTGGCTCCTCTATGCGGACGTGATGACGGACTTCAGGTCGGCGAAGAACCGCGGATACGTCTTGCCGACGCACTCGACGTCGCGGATCGTGACGCCGGGAATGCGCGTCCCGGCGACCGCGAAGCTCATCGCCATGCGGTGGTCGTCGTAGGTGTCGATCGCGGCGCTGCGGCCCGGCGCCGGCGTGATGGTGAGCGCGTCGCCCTCGACGTCGACGCCGGCGCCGAGCTTGCGGAGCTCGCGTGACAGCGCGTCGATGCGATCGGTCTCCTTCACGCGGAGCGTGCGGAGGCCGCGGATCGTCGTCCGTCCGGACGCGAACGCGCCGACCACGCCGAGCGTCTGCGCCATGTCCGGCATGCCCGAGAGATCGACGTCGATGCCGGTGATCGCGGCCGGGCCCGTCACCGTGATGAAGTCGGTGCCGATCACCACGTCCGCGCCCATGCGCCGGAGCACGCTCGCGAATCCGACGTCGCCCTGGAGGCTCGTGTTGCCGAGCCCTTCGATCGTCACCTTCGCGCCCGGGTTGACGGCCGCCGCGGCGAGGAAGTAGCTCGCGTTGCTGGCGTCCGGCTCCACGGCGTAGCGGGTGGGCGCGTAGCGTGCGGGCGTCACGACGATCCGTCGCGGCGCGCCGGTCGCGGCGTCGGTCTCGAGCGCCGGCGTCACGCCGAAGCGCGCCATGAGCTGGAGCGTCATCGCGACGTACGGCCAGCTCGTCTGCACGCCGGTGAGCTCGACGCGCACGCCCGCGGCCGCACAGGGCGCGGCCATGAGAACGGCCGACAGGTACTGGCTCGACACTTCGCTGCCGTACGCGATCGTGCCGCCGCGCAGTCCGCCGGCCTCGACGTGCACCGGAGGGAAGCCGTCCGCGCCCGGCTCGTGCGTGATCCGCGCGCCGAGCGTCGTCAGCAGCGCCGTCAGCGCGCCGATCGGGCGCTGGCGCATGCGCGGCACGCCGTCGAGCGTGTACCGGCCGCGGCCGAGCGCGCACATCGCCGTCAGGAAGCGGATGGTCGTGCCGCTGTTGCCGCAGAAGAGCTCCGCCCGGCTCGCCGGGATCGTGCCCGCGCGTCCCTCGATCCGCAGCGTGCCCGTGTCGGCGGCGCCCTCCGCGCGATCCGCCTCGAGCGCGAAGCCGAGGCGCTTCAGGCCGTCGAGCATCACCGCGGTGTCGTCCGCGACGAGGATGTTCGAGATCTCGCAGGGCCCGGCGGCGAGGGCGCCGAGGACGAGCGCGCGGTTGGTGAGGCTCTTCGATCCCGGCGGGGTGATGCGCGCGGCGAACGGCTGGCGGAGGGGCTCGAGCGTGAGATCACTCATCACGGCCGCCCGTGTCTCACCCCGCGCTGGCGCGGGCGCGTCCGACCTCGAACGTGTCGTGAAGCGCGCGCACCGCGAGCTCCGCGTACTTGTCCTCGATGACGCACGAGACCGCGATCTCCGAGGTCGAGATCATCTGGATGTTGATCCCCTCGCGCGCGAGCGTCGCGAACATGCGGGAGGCGACGCCCGAGTGGCTGCGCATGCCCACGCCCACGATCGACACCTTCGCCACCCGCTCGTCGGAGAGCACGCCCTGCGCGCCGACCTTCGCGGACACGCCTTGCAGCGCGGTCACCGCCCGCTGGAAGTCGGCGCGCGGCACCGTGAACGACATGTCGGTGTAGCCGTCGCGGCTGATGTTCTGCACGATCATGTCGACCACGATGTTCGCTTCGGCGATCGCTCCGAACACGGTGGCTGCAATTCCCGGCCGATCAGGCACTCGGAGGATCGAGATCTTTGCCTGATTCCTCTCGTGCGTGACCCCGGTCACGACGACTTCCTCCATCCCCCTCTCCTCCCTGGTCACGAGCGTGCCGGCGTCGCGCTTGAAGGAGGAGCGCACGTGCACGGGCACGCCCCACTTCTTCGCGAACTCCACCGAGCGGCTCTGCAGCACCTTCGCGCCCAGGCTCGCCATCTCGAGCATCTCGTCGTACGACACGCGGTCGAGCTTCTTCGCGTCGGGAACGATGTTCGGGTCCGCCGTGTACACGCCGTCGACGTCGGTGTAGATCTCGCACACGTCGGCCTTGAGGGCCGCCGCGAGCGCGACGCCCGTGAGGTCGGAGCCGCCGCGCCCGAGCGTCGCGATCTCGTCCTCCTCGGAGAGGCCCTGGAAGCCCGCGACGACCGCCACCTCGCCCGCGTCGAGCGCCTGGCGGACGCGCCACGGCTCGATCCGCGTGATGCGCGCGGTCGTGTGGGCGCTGTTCGTGCGCAGCCCCGCCTGCGGGCCCGTGAACGAGCGCGCCTTCGCCCCGAGCCGCTGGAGCGCCATCGCGAGCAGTGCCGTGGTGATCTGCTCGCCCGTCGCGAGCAGCATGTCCATCTCGCGGGGATCCGGCGAGGGCGTGATCTGCCGCGCGAGGTCCACGAGGCCGTCGGTGGTCTTGCCCATCGCCGAGACGACGACCACGACCTGGTTGCCGGCGGCGCTGTCGGCGACACGCCGCGCGACGTTCGCGATCTTCTCGGCGTCGGCGACGGACGAGCCGCCGTACTTCTGCACGATCAGCGCCATGGCTCCCGCACTCTACTACGGCGGTGTCGTCTCCGTCGCCGTGACGTGCGCCGCCTCGCCGAGCGTCATGTGCTCGCGGAGCAGATAGATCCAGCCGACGATCGTGACCGGGATGAACTGGCTCGCGTGGAACGCGATCGCGTAGCCGAGCGCGGTCGTCTCCGGGACGCCGAAGATCCCCACCGCCATCACCGCCGCGAAGTGGAACACGCCGAAGTAGCCGGGCGCGGACGGGATGCTCACGCCGAGGCCGACGAAGGCGAGGACGACCCAGCCCGCGAGCGTGGGCAGCGCCAGGCCCGCGGCGCGCAGCGCCGTCCAGGCGGCGAGGGCAGGGCAGAGCCAGACGATGACGGTCACGCCGATCAGCGGCACCAGGTGGCGTGGCGTCCTCACACCCTCGAGCCCGTGGAGGAACGTCTCGAAGATGCGGAGCGCGCGCGCCCGGAGCGCGGGCCACCGCGCGGCCAGCCGCTCGATGACGCGGCGGCAACGGTCCGGCGCCAGCGCGATGCCCGCGAGCACGGACACGCCGAGCACGTCGATGGCGAGCATCACGATGGCGGCGATCTCGACCTGGCGCGGCACCTCCACGAAGAAGATGAGCACGCCCAGGATCAGCACGATGCAGAGGCTGTCGAGAACGCGCTCGACGATCAGCGTCGCGGCCGCGGTCCAGAACCGGCCGCCCCAGCGGCGCGAGACCACGTAGACGCGGACGACCTCGCCCGCGCGCAGCGGCAGCACGTTGTTCACCATGTAGCCGATCATCATCGCGGGCACGAGCCCGCGCGGCTCGCTGCGGGGCGGGAAGAGGTAGCGCCAGCGCCACGCGCGCACGAAGAGGCCGATGATGCCGAGCGCCGCCGCCGCGGAGAGCCACCACCAGTTGGTCCGTGCGAGCTGCCGGCCGAGCTGGTCGAGGTCGACGGCTCGGAAGAGCCACACGAGCAGGCCGACGCTGATCGCGACGCCGATGATGATGCGGAGATGCCTCAGTATCCACGTAGCGAAACCAGTCACCAATGCGAGCAAGATCAGGGCGGCGACAACGCCAATCGCAACGAGGAACCCTGTTGTCATCGGAGTCTGTTAAGAAGCGGTCGCGATGATCGGGGGGTGTTCGAGCGCCGGCTTTGCCGGCGCAACTCTCCTTGGGGGGAGGCAGGGAGGAGTGCGCCGAAGGCGCGCGACGACCGCCGGAAGGGGGGCGAAGCCCCCTCCGGGTTAAGCAGGGCCGCCCTCCACGCGGATCATCGTCGTGGGCGAGGCGACGTCGGGCAGGCGATCGATGAGGCCGAGCGCGCGCCGCATGTCCCGCTCGCGCGACTCGTGGGTCATCATGACGACGGGCACCGCCTCGCGGGGGCCGCGGCCCTTCTGGATCATCGACGCGATCGAGATGTCGTGCTCGCCCAGGACCCCGGTGACGCGCGAGAGCACGCCGGGACGGTCCTGCGCCATCACGCGCAGGTAGTAGCACGTGCGCACGTCGTCCATCGGCCGGAGCGGCAGCGCGCGCGCCGCGGGCGACGGCAGCTCGAGGCCGGTCGAACGGATGTCGTGGGCCGCGCGGTGCGCGATCTCCAGGATGTCGGACCACACCGCCGACGCGGTGGGGAGCTGGCCCGCCCCGCGCCCGTAGAACATGAGGTCGCCGACGGCGTCGCCGGTGATGAACACGGCGTTGAAGACGCCGGAGACCGCGGCGAGCGGCGAGGCGGCCGGGATCATCGTCGGGTGCACGCGCGCCTCGACGCCGCCCGCTGCCGCCTTCGCGATGGCGAGCAGCTTGATGCGGTAGCCGAGCTCGCGCGCGTACTCGATGTCCTGTGCTCCGACCTTGGTGATGCCTTCCACGTGGATGTCCTTGAGATCCACGAACGTGCGGAAGGCCAGGGTCACCAGGATCTGGAGCTTGTGCGCGGAGTCGTTGCCCTCGATGTCGAACGTCGGATCGGCCTCGGCGTAGCCGTGCGCCTGCGCCTCCTTCAGCACCATGCCGAAGTCGAGGCCTTCGTCCGTCATCTTGGTGAGGATGTAGTTGCACGTGCCGTTGACGATGCCGAAGACGGACAGGATGCGGTTGGCGACGAGGCCTTCCTTCACCGAGCGAATCAGCGGGATCCCGCCCGCCACCGCGGCTTCGAACGCGAGCGTCACGCCGTTGCGGCGCGCCTCGTCGTAGAGCTCGGCGCCGTGGTGCGCGAGCAGCGCCTTGTTCGCCGTGACCACGTGCTTGCCGGCCCCGAGCGCCTTGAGGATGAAGGTGCGCGCGGGCTCGAGACCGCCGATGAGCTCGACGACGATCGCCGTCTCGGGATCGCGCACGATCTCGTCGACGGCCTTGAAGATACCGCGGCGCTTCAGCGCGTCGAGGTCGAGGCCCTCGCGAGGGGTCGTCGTGTCGAGGTCGGCGATGCCGCCGAGCTCGAGCCGGCAGCCCGCGCGCTCCTCCAGCGTCGTGCGCTGCATCTCGAGGAGCTTGACGACGCCGGCACCGACGGTGCCGAGTCCGAGCAGGCCGAGACGGACGCGCCGCACCGCGCGACTCAGCGGTGCAGACGCTTGAGGCCGCGCAGCGCCTGCCGGATGCGGTGCTCGTTCTCGACGAGCGCGAAGCGCACGTGGCCCTCGCCGTACTCGCCGAAGCCGATGCCCGGCGACACCGCGACTTTCGCCTCTTCGATGCAGAGCTTGGAGAACTCCAGCGAGCCCAGCGCGCGGTACTGCTCGGGGATGGCCGCCCAGACGAACATCGTGCCCTTGGGCTTGTCGACCGCCCAGCCGATCTTGTTGAGCCCGTTCACGAGAGCGTCGCGGCGCCTTCTGTGGACCTCGACGATTTCCTCGACGACCTTCGGCTCGCTCTCGAGCGCGATGATGCCGGCGATCTGGATCGGCTGGAACGCGCCGTAGTCGAGGTACGACTTGATGCGCGCCAGCGCATGGATCATCCGCGGGTTGCCGCACACGAAGCCGAGGCGCCAGCCGGGCATGTTGTACGACTTCGACGTGGAGAAGATCTCGACGCCGACCTCCTTGGCGCCCGGGAGCTCGAGGAACGACGGCGGGCGATAGCCGTCGTACGCGAAGTCGGCATACGCGAAGTCGTGGACGACCATCAGCCGGTGCTCGCGCGCGAACTCGACGACGCGCTCGAAGAAGGGACGGTCGACGCAGATCGTCGTCGGGTTGTGCGGGAACGAGAGCACCAGCATCTTCGGCTTCGGCCACGAGAGCTTCGTCTGCTCCTGCAGCCGGTCGAAGAAGTCGCCGTCGGGCGTCAGCGGAACCGAGCGCAGGTCGCCGTCGGCGATGACGACGGAGTACGCGTGGATCGGATAGGTCGGGTTCGGGACCAGCACGCCGTCGCCGGGCTGCAGCACGGCCAGCGCCAGGTGGGCCATGCCCTCCTTGGCGCCGACGGTCGCGATGACCTCGGAGTCGTGATCCAGCTCGACCTGGTAGCGCTCGCGGTACCAGGTGGCCATGGCCTTCCGGAGCCGGGTGATCCCCTTCGACGCGGAGTAGCGATGGTTCTTCGGGTTCTGGGCGGCCTGGACCAGCTTGGCCACGATGTGCTTCGGCGTCGCCATGTCGGGGTTGCCCATGCCGAGGTCGATGATGTCCTCGCCGCGGGCGCGCGCCTTCGACTTGAGGTCGGTGACGATCGAGAACACGTAGGGGGGCAGCCGCTTGATCCGATAGAAGTCGTCCATCGCCTCTCTCCCGTCCGGCGATCTTAGCAGTTACGCAGGGTTGGCCCGGGCCCGGTTTCTGTATTGACACCCCCTCAGGGCCGGTGCTACAACCCGCGCAAGCTTACGGCGACTACTCCACAACAGAGGGGGGCCCCCACCCGCGTGAGCCGCCGTAAACACTTCAGCCTGCTCGTCGTCCGCGGCGACGGCGCCCGTGTCCTCCGCGTCAACTTCCCCAAGCGCTTCATCCTCTTCGGGATCGCGGGTCTCGTCGTGTCCAGCACCGTCGTCGGCGTGCTCGTGGCGGACTGGCTGCAGCTCCGCCGTCTGACCCGCGACGCGCGACCGTACACCGCGCAGATCGCCGAACAGCGCGGCGAGCTGGACCGCGTCCACCAGAAGATCGGCGAGATGCGCCGCGAGGTGAGCGCGTGGCGCGAGATCCACGCGCGGCTCTTCGACACGTTCGGCCCGGACACGAAGCCGGGCACGCGCGACAAGGGCATCGGCGGTCCCGCGTCGCCCGTCGACCGTGCGCCCGCTCGGCTCTCGCCGCAGGACGAGATCAATCGGCTCGCCGACAGCATCATGGAAGAGAGTCAGAACCTGAAGGCGCTGGATGGGCTGATGGCGCGCGTCGGCAAGATGCTGGCGGTGCTGCCGTCGCGATGGCCCGTCCGAGGCCCCGTCAACTCCGAGTTCGGGACGCGCCTCTCACCGTGGACGAAGACGCCGGAGTTCCATGCGGGCATGGACATCCGCGCCGAGCGCGGCACGCGCGTGCATGCGCCGGCGGCCGGCACCGTGAGCCACGCGGGACCACACGCGGAGTACGGCCTCACGGTGATCGTCGATCACGGGAACGACCTCCGCACCATCTACGGCCATCTCTCGAAGATCACCGTGCAGGCGGGGCAGCGCGTCGACCGCGGCGTCGAGCTCGGACTCACCGGCAACACCGGCCGGTCGTCCGGCCCGCACCTCCACTACGAGATCCTGGTGAAGGGCCGGCCGGTCAATCCGCGCGGCTATCTCTGGGACTGATCCGGAGGGGACTTCGTCCCCTACTTCTGTGAGTGCTTCGCGATGAAGTCCAACGCCAGCGCGTTGAATTCGTCGGGCTTTTCCCAGCACCACATGTGACCGGCCTCCGCGATCACGTGAAGCTCGGCGTGAGGCAGGTGCTCCGCGAGCTCACGCGAGAAGCGGGACGGGACCAGCATGTCGTCCGCGCCGCACGTGATCAGCGTCGGGCACGTGATCGCGTGCAAGCGGGAGAGCGCGTCGTGAGCGACCGTCGCCTCGCCCTGGCGGGCGAAGCCGGCCTCGCTCGGCGCGTAGGGGTACGCCGCCGCCTGGCGCATCAGCATCTCGATCAGCTCCGGCCGCTCGGCGAACGTGCGACGGCCGAAGAGCCAGAGCGCCATCGACTGCTGCACCATCTCGCGGCCGAGCTGCGCGCGCACCTGGCGCCACGTCTGCGCCAGGATCCGCAGGTAGGGATCGGCGCGGCCCGCGGTCGAGTGGAGCTGGAGGCTCCACACGCGCCGCGGATCCGCGAGCGCGAGCTCCTGCGCGATCATCCCGCCGAGCGAGAGGCCGACGACGTGCGCGGCGTCGATCCCGAGGTGATCGAGCAGCGCCAGCACGTCGTCCGCCATCACGCGCGTCGTGTACGCCACGTCGGGCGCGCTGCTGCGACCGGAGCCGCGGTTGTCGAGCGCGATCGTGTGATGCCGCGCGCGGAACGCGGGGAACTGGAGCCCCCACGACAGGTGATCGCCGCCGAACCCCGCGAGCAGGACGACGGGCGTGCCGTGCCCCGCCGCGATGTAGTGCAGGTCGATGCCGTTGACGGAAACGCTCGGCATGCGTCGGGTCGCTAGCGCGGGCCGCCGAGGGCCGCGAGGATCGCCAGGAAACGCTCCTTCTCGCGCCGGCAGAAGCGCTCGCGCACGCCGTACGGATACTCGGACACGGCGGCGGCGCCGATGTCGAGGCACCACTCGAGGATCGTCTGCCGTCCCCGGCGGTTCGCGCTCGCGTCCGAGGTCGCGAGGCGCACGGGCGCGATCTTTTCCGCGCGCGCCGTGAGCAGCGCCTCCGAGGGGCGCGAGGCGAGGAAGCGGCGCAGGAACTCGATCCCTTCCTCGTGCGTCAGGACCCGAGTGCCGGCCAGCTCGTTGATCGCGTCGACGTGCTGCCGCACGAAGTCGTGGAGCAGCTCCACCTCGACCGACTCGGCGCGCCCGTCGGCCCAGAGCATGTCGATGAGCGGGATGACGTCGATCAGATAGAGGCGCCCGCCGCTGATCCCGTGCTCGGCCAGCGCCTCGACGGCCTCCGCCCTGCTCATCGCCCGCGGCTGGCGCGGCCGCGGCGCCTCAGCCCGCGGCCACGCCCGTGCGCACCTGGCAGGCGACCCAGTGACCGGGCGAGGCCTGCTTCAGCACCTGCTCGTTCTCCGAGCACGAGGGCACGCGCAGCGAGCAGCGGGTGTGGAAGCGGCACCCGGACGGTGGGTTGATCGGGCTCGGCACGTCGCCCTCGAGCAGGATGCGCTTGCGCTTGATTGCAGGATCGGGGATCGGGACCGCGGAGAGGAGCGCCTCCGTGTAGGGATGCTTCGGGTTCGTGTAGAGCTCCTTCGCCGGAGCGATCTCCACGATCTTGCCGAGGTACATCACGGCCACGCGCGTCGAGATGTGCTCGACGACCGAGAGGTCGTGCGCGATGAAGAGGTAGGTGAGACCGAACCGCGCCTGCAGGTCCTCGAGCAGGTTCACCACCTGCGCCTGCACGGACACGTCCAGCGCGGACACCGGCTCGTCGGCGACGATCAGCTTCGGGTTCACGGCGAGCGCGCGCGCGATGCCGATGCGCTGCCGCTGACCGCCCGAGAACTCGTGCGGGTAGCGCCGCAGGTGATCGGCGTTGAGGCCGACGGTCTCGAGCAGCTCGACCACGCGCTCCTCGCGCTCGCGGCGCGTCTTTGCCAGCTTGTGGATGACCAGCGCCTCGCCGATGATCGACCCGACCGTCATCCGCGGGTTCAGCGACGCGTACGGGTCCTGGAAGATGATCTGCATCTCCTTCCGGAGCTGCCGCAGCGACCGCTTGTCGAGCGTGGTGACGTTCCTGCTCTGGAACCACACCTCGCCGGACGTCGGCTCGATGAGCCGGAGGATGGTCCGCCCCGTCGTCGACTTGCCGCAGCCGGACTCGCCGACGAGCCCCATCGTCTCGCCCGGCTGCATCTCGAACGTGACGTCGTCGACGGCATGCACGCGCGCGACCTCGCGCGAGAAGAGCCCGCCCCGGATGGGGAAGTACTTCTTGAGGTTCTTGACGCGCAGTAGCGGCTCGGCCATGGCGTACCCCTAATAGAGGAAGCAGGCGACCTTGTGGCCGGGCCTGACTTCCTTGAGCTCGGGTGTGTTGTCGAAGTGCATGGGCTTCGCGAACGAGCAGCGCGGCGCGAAGCGGCAGCCCGGCTTCTCGACGCCGCGCAGCGTGGGCACCGTGCCGGGGATCGTCTCCAGCTTGGTCTTCTGGGTGGCGGCGAGGTCGATCCGCGGGATCGAGCGCAGGAGGCCCTGTGTGTACGGGTGCAGCGGCTCCTTGAAGAGCTCGCCCACCGGCGCTTCCTCCGCCACCTTCGCGGCGTACATGACGACCACGCGCTGGGCGGTCTCGGCGATGACGCCCATGTCGTGGGTGATCAGCAGGATGGCCATGCCGAGCTTGGCTTTCAGCTCGTTGAGGAGCTCGAGGATCTGGGCCTGGATGGTGACGTCGAGCGCGGTCGTCGGCTCGTCGGCGATGAGGAGCTTGGGATTGCACGACAGCGCCATGGCGATCATGATCCGCTGCCGCATGCCGCCCGAGAGCTGGTGCGGGTATTCCTTCACCCGGCGCTCGGCGTTCGGGATGTGGACGAGCTTCAGCATCTCGACGGTCTTGTCCATCGCGTCGCGACGGTTGAGCCCCTCGTGCAGGCGCAGCGCCTCCGCGATCTGCTCGCCGCACGTGAAGACGGGGTTGAGCGAGGTCATCGGCTCCTGGAAGATCATCGAGATCTCTTTCCCGCGGATCTTGCGCATCTGCGCGGGCGTGAGATCGAGGAGGTTCCGGCCGTCGTACATGATGCTGCCCTCGGTGATGCGGCCGGGCGGCTGGGGGATGAGCCGCATGATCGAGAGCGCGGTCACGCTCTTGCCGCAGCCGGACTCGCCGACGACGCCGAGCGTCTCGCCCTTGTTGATGTAGAAGTCCACGCCGTCGACGGCGCGGACGACGCCTTCATCCGTGAAGAAGTGCGTCTTCAGCCCTTTGACTTCGAGGAGTCGCTCGGCCATGGAGCCTCCTACCAGCGCGCGGTGATGTCTTCGAAGACCTCGAGGGCCTTCGTGATGTCGTCGGCATCGATGTCCTTGTGCGTCACGCAGCGGATCGAAGTCGGGCCGGCGGCGTGCACCTTGACGTTGCGGGCCGCGGCGCCCTTCACCAGCTCGTCGACGCCCCCGGGGCGCTCGACGCTGAACCTGACGATGTTCGTCTGCACGCTCGTGAGATCGATCGAGACCTTCGGCAGCCGCGCGAGGCCCTCGGCGAGCGTGCGCGCGTTGACGTGGTCGTCGGCCAGCCGGTCGACCATCGTCTCGAGCGCCACGATGCCGGCCGCGGCGATGATGCCCGCCTGCCGCATGCCGCTCCCGAACATCTTGCGGAAGCGACGGGCGCGCGCGATGAAGTCACGCGCGCCGCACACCACGGAGCCGACCGGCGCGGACAGCCCCTTCGAGACGCAGAACGTGACGGAGTCGACGTGGCGCGTGAAGTCCGACGCCGGCCGCTTCAGCGCGACGGCCGCGTTGAACAACCGGGCGCCATCGAGATGCACGGGGACGTTCGCGCCGTGCGCCACCGCCGCGACGGCGGCGGTCTCTTCCGGTGTCATGCACGTGCCGCCGTGCCCGTTGTGCGTGTTCTCGAGACAGACGAGCCCGGTCTGCGGCAGGTGGATGTTCGCGGGCCGGATGGACTCGCGCACCTGGTCCGGCGAGAGGAAGCCGCGCGGGGTCTTCAGCGGCCGCATCTGCACGCCGCCCAGTCGCGCGCTGCCGGCGACCTCGGCGTTGAAGATGTGGCAGTCGATGTCGAGGACGACTTCCTGCCCGGGCTGCGTGTGCGCGCAGACCGACACGAGGTTGCCCTGCGTGCCCGACGTGACGAAGAGGCCGGCCTCCTTGCCCAGGCGCTCGGCGGCCATCGCCTCGAGGCGCTTGACGGTCGGATCTTCCTCCCACACGTCGTCGCCGACGTCGGCGCGCGCCATCGCCTCGCGCATCGCCGGCGTCGGCAACGTCATCGTGTCGGAGCGGAAGTCGATGATCTGGTGCATCCGACTACCTCTGGGCGCTGCGCAGGCGTGCGGCCGCGCGGCGGCCGAAATCGGTGAAGCCGTACTCGGCTTCGAGGCGGCGGAGCAACGCGACGGCCTCGTCGGTCTTGCCTTCCCTGAAGCTGACCTCGGCGAGCATGAACATGGCTTCGGGGACGACCAGCGTGCGCGGGTAGTCCTTCAGGACCTTCTCCAGCCGCTGCCGCGCGCCGACGACGTTGCCTTGCTGGTTGTAATTGTACGCCGCGATCCACACTTCCTTCTGCGCGAGCCGCCCGCGGCAGATGTCGATCTTCGCGAGCGCGTCGGTCGCGTAGCGGCTCTCGGGGTAGTCCTTCACCAGCTTCTTGAACTGGTCGAGGGCTTTCGCGGCGAGCGTCTGGTCCTGCTCGATGGGCTTGATCTGGTCGTAGTAGCTCATCGACAGGCGGTACTGCACGAGGTCGGCGATCTGGTGGCGCGGGTAGAACGCCATGAACGTCCCGAACTCACCGATCGCCTTGTCGAACTCCGCCTCGCGGTAGTACGCCTCGCCCATGAGGAAGCGCGCGCGCGGCGCGAACGCCGAGTTCGGATGGCGCTCGACGATGCGACGGAAGTTGGTGCGCGCTTCCTCGTAGCGACGCTTCGAGAGCTCGTTCTCGCCGATCTGGTAGAGCTCGTCGGCGGGAAGGATCGGCGTGGGGCTCGGACGGAGCCACGCGCACCCGCCGAAGAGCAGCAAGAGGGCGATCAAGCCTACGCGCATTGGCGCGGACTGTACCACAGCTTTCGGCCAAAAACCCTTTGACTTCAGGCGGGTCCGCCGGTATCAGGGGGGCATGCCAATGCCCCGGATGGTGCGTGTCCGCCAGACGTTCGCCCGCCCGCGTGTGGCCGATATCCCCCGTCGCGTCGCCGAGACGCTGGCCGCCGGGAACCTGCCGATCACGCGGGGCGACACGGTCGCGGTGGGAGCGGGCAGCCGGGGCATCGCGAACATCGACGTGATCGTCGGCGCGACCGTGCGGTACCTGAAAGACCTCGGCGCGCGTCCGTTCGTGTTCCCCGCGATGGGCAGCCACGGCGGCGGCACCGCGGACGGCCAGCTCGACGTCCTCGCGCACTACGGAATCACCGAAGCCACGATGGGATGCCCGGTGCGCGCGACCATGGATGTCGTTCAGGTGGGCGAGGCGCTCGGCCTGCCGGTGTGGCTCGACAAGCTCGCCTCGGAGGCCGACTGGATCGGCGTCGTCAACCGCGTGAAGCCGCACACCGACTTCAAGGGCTCGATCGAGTCGGGCCTCTTCAAGATGATGACGATCGGCCTCGGCAAGTGGAAGGGCGCGCTGCAGTACCACCGCGCCAACGTGAACCACGGCTACGAGACCGTGATCACCTCCGTCGGCCGCGAGATGCTCGCGAAGGCGCGCATCGGCTTCGGCGTCGGCATCGTGGAGAACGGCTACGACGAGACCGGGCACATCGAGGCGTTCAACGCCGCCGAGCTCGAGGCAGGTGAGCGCCGGCTTCTGAAGGACGCGCGCGAGTGGATGGCGCGCCTGCCGTTCAAGCAGATCGACATCCTGATCGTCGAGGAGATCGGCAAGAACGTCTCCGGCTCGGGGATGGACACGAACGTGATCGGGCGCCCGACCAATCCGCACGAGCCGTTCCCCGCCGATCCGAAGATCCTCTGGATCGTGGCCCTCGACATCACCGACGAGAGCTACGGCAACGCGACGGGGATCGGCAACGCCGACTTCGCCGCGCGCCGGCTCGTCGACAAGATCGACATGAAGCCGACGCTGATCAACTGCATCACCGCGTGCTCGCCCGGCATGGCCAAGATCCCCGCGACGTACGACACCGACCGCGAGGCGATCGAGACCGCGCTCTCGTGCATCGGGCTCACGCAGCCCGAGAAGGCACGCGTCGTCCGCATCAAGAACACCCTCATGCTCGGCGAGCTCGAAGTCTCCGAGGCGTACTTGCCGGAGATCAGTAAGCGCGGCGACCTCACAACACTCGGCGAACCCACACCGTTTGGGTTCGACGCCGGCGGTGCCATCCACCATCTGTAGCTGAACACCGCCCGGTCCGCGTCCGCTGCTCCGCATCGTCACTTGGCGGCGGTAAGCGGGTTCGGATATGCCGGCGGGGGCGCCTTCGAGGCGCCCGCGCCGCCCAACCGGAGTGAGAACTCCGCGTGGAGTTACTTGACCTCGATCTGACCCTTCATGCCGGGGTGGAGGCCGCAGAGGTAGTCGTAGGCGCCGGCGTTGGCGAAGGTCTGGGTGTGGGCCTGGCCCTTGGACAGGACGCCGGAGCGTGTGACGCCGCCGGTGGTGACGGTGACCTGGTGCGGGCTGTCGTCCTTGTTCGTCCAGCGAATGGGAGCGCCTTTCGCGACGGAGACCTTCGCGGGGCCGAACTTGACGCCTTCGATGTCGACGGCGGTGGCGGGTGGGACGGCGCCGAAGTTCGACAGCGGAGCCGACGCGACGAGCGTCGTGTGCGAGATCACGAAGTCCGTTTTCTCGTGCGGCTTGTGGCACTCGAAGCAGCCTTTGTAGTTCGCCTTCTCGTTGAGCTTGGTGTCGGCGGCGAAGACGGCGTACTCCCACTCGCCGTTGCGCCACTCGGCGGGGTACTCGGTGCCCCAGCCCGTACGCTTCTCCATGACGGTGTAGGCGACGAGATCGCCCTTCACGAAGCGGCCGTCCGGACCCGTGATCGGGTTACCGGCGCCGTCGACCTACGCCTTGTACTGCACGAGCGTGAGCACGCTGCCGGACGGCAGCGGCTGGCCGGCCTTCATGGCCGCCACGGCGGCGGGCGTGCCCCAGAGCTCACGGAACTGCTTGATGTCGTGACGATCGACCGTGGTGTAGAGGACGCCGTCCTTGTAGTTCGCCGGGTACTTGATCTTGTCCGGGCCCGCGGTGGACGGAACCGCGAACAGCACAGCGACCAGGGCCGTCGCAGCGAGCGAGGCGATGAATCGGCGCATGCATCCCTCCAAGGCGAGGAGAGTCGGCGCGCAGTCTACTGCTACGGACGCCGTGTCGCGGCGGATTTAGAGGAGCTTCTCCATCACGATCGTGTCGACCCACCGGCCGTCGAGCAGCCCCATCTCCTTGTAGATCCCAACCGTGCGAAAGCCGTGCTTCCCGTAGAGCGCCATGCCGCCGGTGTTGGTCGGAAACGCCGAGAGGACCATCTTGTGAAAGCCGTGCTCGCGCGCGAGCGCCGTCAGCCGCGCGAGCAGCACGTCGCCGACGCCCTTGCCGCGCCACGCGCGGTCGACGTAGACCGAGAAGTCCGCGACGAAGCGATACGCCTCGCGCGGATTGTAGACGTTCAAGCTGCCCCATCCCGCGACGTCGGGACCACTGACCGCGACGATCACGGGGTGGCGAGGACTGCGCGACGTGAGCCACGCGCGGCGCTCGTCGGGCGTGCGGAGCTCGGTCTCGAGCGTCGCGACGCGATCTTCGATGCCCTGGTTGTAGATGCGGCAGATCGCGGCGGCGTCGTCGGGCGTGGCGAGGCGAACATCGAAGCGATCGCGCATCGGCGCCGACGATAGCACACGTATAATTTCGCTCCATGACACCCGACTCGCGTCCCCTCGTCGTGCTCGGCGGCAACATCCATCCCGACGGCCAGGCGCTGCTCGAGACGGAAGCGCGCGTGATCGTCACGATGGAGGAAGACGAAGCGGCGTTCGTGAGGGTCGCCGCGGATGCCGACGGCATCCTCCTGCGCACGAGGCCGCGCTGCAGCGCGAGCCTCATGACGGCACTCCCGAAGCTCCGGGTCATCGGCCGACACGGCGCCGGGCTCGACATCGTCGACATCGAGGCCGCGACGCGGCTCGGCGTCGCCGTCGTCCACGGCCCGGGCTCCAACGCGCAGGCCGTCGCCGAGCACGCGCTGATGCTCATGCTCGTGTGCGTGAAGCGCACGCTGATGATCGACAAGGCGACACGCGCGGGCGACTGGGCGGCGCGCGGCGGCGGGAACACGGAGCTCCACGGCAAGACTCTGGGCATCGTCGGCATCGGCCACATCGGGCGGCGCGTGGCGAAGTTCGCCGGCGCGATCGGCATGAAGGTGCTCGCGTACGACAAGTACGTCCCGGCCGACGAGATCCGCCGCCGTGGCGCCGAGCCCGTCGAGAGTCTGGACGCGCTGCTGCCGCAGGTCGACGTGCTCACGTGCCACACGCCGCTCACCGACGAGACGCGCGCGATGATCAACGACAAGACCCTGGGGCTCATGAAGAAGGGCGCGATCTACGTCAACACGTCGCGCGGGCCCGTGCAGCAGGAGCGCGCGCTCTTCGAGGCGCTCACGCGCGGGCACCTCGCCGCCGCGGGCGTCGACGTGTTCGAGGAAGAGCCGACGTCGCTCGACAACCCGCTGTTCAACCTGCCGAACGTCGTCGTGTCCTCCCACGTCGCCGGTGTGACGCAGGAAGCCCGTCGGCAGACGTCGACGCAGGTCGCGAGCGAGATGCTGCGGGTGCTGCGCGGCGAGAAGCCCGACGTGCTCGTGAACCCGGACGTCTGGCCGCGGCTCGGGCGGCGGGGGTAGAATCCCGCTATGCCGATCGATCGCCGTCATCCGCGAGAGATTCGTGCCGACATCCGCGGCGGCAAGATCAGCGGACACACGTCGGGCATGGGCGAGGGCTACGTGCAGGCGAACCTCGCGGTGCTGCCCAAGGAGCAGGCCTACGACTTCCTGCTCTTCTGCCAGCGCAACCCGCGGCCCTGTCCGCTCATCGAAGTCACCGACGTCGGCTCCCCGGAGCCGGTCGGCGTCGCGCCGGGCGCGGACCTCCGCACGGACATCCCGCGCTATCGCATCTACAAAGACGGGGTGCTCGCCGACGAGGTGACCGACGTGACGCCGTACTGGCGCGACGACCTGGTCGCGTTCCTCCTCGGCTGCTCCTTCACGTTCGAGTGGGCGCTGCTCGAGGCGGGCATCGATCTCTGGCACGTGAAGCACGGCAAGAACGTCGCGATGTGGCCCACGTCGATCGAGTGCCGCCCCGCGGGCGCGTTCTACGGGCCGATGGTCGTGTCGATGCGACCGGTCCCGGCGGGGCAGCTCTCGAAGGCCGTGACCGCGAGCGCGCGCTTCCCGAACGCGCACGGCGCGCCCGTGCACATCGGCGACCCGAAGGCGATCGGCATCGAGGACATCACGCAGCCGAAGTGGGGCGACGCGCAGCACTTCGATCCCGGCACCGTGCCGGTGTTCTGGGCGTGTGGGGTCACGCCGCAGGCGGTCGCGCTCAAGTCGAAGCCGCCGTTCATGATCACGCACAGCCCCGGCTCGATGTTCATCACGGACCTGCCGAACTCGTCGCTCGCCGCGTTGTGAGAGTCGTTCCGGCTGGCGATCTGGCGCTCTCGGTGGAGTTCACCGAGGAGATCAGCGTCGAGACCAACACCCGCGTCCGCGCGCTCGAGTACCTCCTCCAGCAGAAAGGCGTGCCCGGCATCGTCGAGACCGTGCCCGGCTACCGCGCGCTCCTCGTCTACTACGACCCGTCGGTGATCGGCTACGAGCCGTTGAGCGAGACACTTCTCGGGCTCGCCGCGCAAACCGACGCCACCGTGTTGCCGCCGCCGCGCCACGTCGCGATCCCTTGCTGCTACGAGGACCCGGAGCTCGGCTTCGATCTCGCCGGTGCCGCCGAGCGGCTCGGACTGCCCCCGGCCGAGGTCGTCCGCGCCCATACGGCCTTCGAGCACCTCGTGTACTTCATCGGCTTCGTGCCGGGTCTGCCGTACATGGACTCGCCGGAGCGGCTCACGATCAAGCGGCTCGACACGCCGCGAACGAAAACGCCGCCGGGGAGCGTCTCGATCGGCGGCGCGCAGTGCTGCATCTATCCCGTCGACAGCCCGGGGGGCTTCTGGGTGCTCGGGCGCACGCCCCTCAAGCTCTACGACCCCGCCGCCGCGGAGCCCGTCCTTCTGCGCGCCGGCGACCGCGTGCGTTTCCGCGCGATCGACCGCACCGAGTTCGATCGCATCGCCGCGGCGGTCGAGGCGCGCACGTACCGGGCGGCGATCTCGTGATCCGCATCCTCGAGCCGGGGCCGCTCACGACGGTGCAGGACCGGGGACGATTCGGCCAGCTGCGCTACGGCATCCCGCCCTCCGGGCCGATGGATCGACGCGCGTTCGTCATCGCAAATCGGCTCGTCGGCAACGACGGCACGGCGGCCGGGCTCGAGTGCACATACATGGGGCCGCGCTTCGAGGTCGAGCGGGCGTGCGCGATCGCCGTGACCGGCGCGCCGGCCCCGGTGACCGTGAACCGCCACCCAGTCCCCGCGTGGACGACGATCGAGCTCGCGGCGGGCGATCAGGTCCGCATCGGCGCCCCCAAGACGGGCGTGTTCAGCTACGTTGCGTTCTCCGGCGGGCTGGACGTCCCCCTCGTCATCGGGTCGCGCTCGACGTACATCCGTGGCCGGCTCGGCGGCGTCGAGGGACGCGCGGTGCGCGCGGACGACGTGCTGCGGCTCCTGCCCGCGCCGGCGCCGCCGCGGCGGCGCGTGGTCGACCCGCGATGGATCCCCGACTTCGGGGGCGACCAGGAGATCCGCGCGGTGCTCGGTCCACAGGCCGATCGGTTCACGGACGAGGGCATCGCGGCGCTGCTCGGGAGCCCGTACGAGATGCTCCCGCAGTCCGACCGCATGGGCGCGCGCCTGCGCGGACCGCGTATCGCGCACGCCCGCGGTCATGACATCATCTCGGACGGGATCCCGCTCGGCGGCATCCAGGTCCCGGGCGACGGCCAGCCGATCGTCCTGCTGGTCGACCGGCAGTCCACAGGGGGCTACACGAAGGTGGCGACGGTGTGTTCGATCGACATCGCACGGCTCGCGCAGGTGAAGCCGGGCCAGCGCGTGACCTTCCGCGCGATCGACGTCGCGGAAGCTCACCGCCTCGTGCGCGAGGACGCGGCGTCCCTCGCAGGCGCAGTGAAGGAGACAGCATGAGCGTGGAACGCGAGCAGGGCGAGTACATCGGCAAGACGGGGCGCTCCCGGGCGCTGCACGAGGAGGCCACGGCGGTGATGCCGGGCGGCAACAGCCGCACGACCACCTTCTTCGACCCGTATCCGTTCTACATCGAGCGCGGGCAGGGCGCGCACGTCTGGGACGCGGACGGCAACGACCGGCTCGACTTCAACGGCAACTACACGAGCCTCATCCTCGGCCACGCGCCGCCCGAGGTGATCAAGGCCGTGCAGCAGACCGCGGAGCGCGGGCTGTCGTTCCCCGGCCCGACCGAGAGCGAGATCGCGCTCGCCGCCGAGCTCACGCGCCGCATCCCGTCGATGCAGACGCTGCGCTTCACCAACTCGGGCACCGAGGCGACGATGAACGCGGTGCGCGTGGCGCGCGCGTTCACGGGCCGCGCGAAGATCGCCAAGTTCGAGGGCGCGTATCACGGCACGCACGACTGGGCGCTCGTGAGCGTCAGCCCGCCCGTCAAGGCGTCCGGCAGCCGCACGAGCCCGAAGCCGATCCCGTCGTCGGCGGGGCTGCCGCCGGCGGTGATGAAGCACGTCGTCGTGCTGCCGTGGAACGACCCGGATGCGTGCGAGAAGATCCTCGAGAAGGAAGCCGCCAACCTCGCTGCGGTCCTCGTCGATCCGCTCCTCGGCATCGGCGGGATCCTGCCGCCGCAGCCGGGGTTCCTCGAGCGCCTCCGCGAGGTGACGGCGCGTCACAACATCGTGCTGATCTTCGACGAGGTGATCTCGTTCCGCGTCGCCAGAGGTGGTGCGCAGGAAAAGTTCGGCGTCACGCCGGACCTCACGACGCTCGGCAAGATCATCGGCGGCGGATTGCCCGTCGGCGCGTTCGGCGGACGCGCGGACATCATGGGCGCGTACGACCCGAGAAAGGGCGGCGCGCGCATCGGGCACGGCGGCACGTTCAACGCGAACCCGCCCACGATGGCCGCGGGCCTCGCGACGCTGCAGGCCCTCACGCCCGAGGCGTACGAGCGCCTCGACGCGCTCGGCGAGCGGCTGCGCGGCGGCGTCACGCGGCTGCTCGAGGCCACGCGCAAGAAGGGACAGGTGACCGGCGTCGGCTCGCTGTTCTGCCTGCACTGGGTCACCGGCGCGTTGACCGACTATCGATCGAGCCGGCCGAAGGATCCCGACGCGCCGATGCGCGTGTTCCTCGGCTTGCTGAACGAAGGGATCATCCTGAGCCAGCGCGGCCTCGGCGCGTGCTCGCTCGCGATGGTCGACGAGGACATCGACCGCTTCGTCAACGCGCTGGCGCGGGTGCTCGCGCGCGGGTAGGAATCCGCGGACGGGGGTAGAAACGACACGCGGTCAGGCGGCGAGGACCTGGTCGTGCGTGGCGGCGAGCTCCTCGCACAGCGCCGGCCACTCGAGCGGCTTCGTGAAGACGACGTCGGCGCCCGCGGCGCCCCCCCCAGCGGCTCGCCGAATCCGGTCACGACGACCACGCGCGGCCCTCCATTTTTTTCACGGCGAGAATTGCCTTGATGAGGTGATCGCCCGCCACGTCCGGGAGACCGAGGTCGGTGAGGAGCACGTCGAAATCCCATCCGATGGCGTGTTCGAGTGCGGCCCCTGCCGATGCGGCGGCGCGAACCTCGGCGCCGTTGCCCACCGGCTGACTTCTTCATCCTGCGCGACGACGGAGCAAGAACGATGCCGCGTCACGCTCGGCGGCCCTTGACCCCGTCTCCCGCGCGGTGGTCTACTGAGCGCCCGTGAACACGTCGCTGAAGCGTACACCACTGCACGCGGCCCACGTGAAGGCCGGCGCCCGCATGGTCGAGTTCGGTGGCTGGGACATGCCCGTGCAATACACCGGCATCATCGAGGAGCATCGCCGCGTCCGTCGCGCCGTCGGACTCTTCGACGTGAGCCACATGGGCGAGTTCGAGGTCGAAGGGCCGGCGGCGCTCGCCGCGCTGCAGACGCTCACGACGAACGACGTCGCCGCGCTCGAGATCGGGCAGGTCCAGTACTCGCTGTTGCCGTATCCGCACGGCGGGCTCGTCGACGATCTCACCGTCTACCGTCTCGCCGCCGATCGCTTCATGGTGACGGTGAACGCGTCGAACACGGACAAGGACTGGGAGTGGGTCACGCAGCGGGCGTCCGGCGCGCGATGGCGCAACGTCTCGAGTGAGACCGGACTGATCGCCGTGCAGGGGCCGCGCGCCGAGGAGCTCGTCGCGGGGCTCGCCGACGTCGACGTGCGCGCGATCGCCTACTACCACTTCGCGCGGGGCAAGGTCGCCGGCGTCGCGACGCTGATCTCGCGCACCGGCTACACCGGTGAGGACGGCTTCGAGCTCTACGTCCCGTGGAACGACACCGAGCGGCTGTGGAACGCGTTGCTCGACGCCGGGCGCCGGGCCGACGTCGGTCCCATCGGGCTCGGCGCGCGCGACACGCTGCGGCTCGAGATGCGGTACGCGCTGTACGGCAACGACATCGACGAGACGACCAATCCGATCGAGGCGGCCCTCGGCTGGGTGGTGAAGCCGGCCAAGGGCGACTTCGTCGGCAAGGACGCGATCGAGCGCGTGCGCACGGACGGCCCGAAGCGCAAGCTCGTCGGGATCGAGATGGCGGATCGCTCGGTCGCACGCCACGGCTATCCGGTGCTGCGCGAGGGCCGGCGGGTCGGCATCGTGACGTCGGGCACGTACGGCCCCTCGGTCGAGAAGTCGATCGCGATGGCCTACGTCGAGACGCCGCTCGCGGCCGTTGGGACCGAGGTCGAGGTCGAAATCCGTGGGCAAGGACGCCCCGCGCGCGTGGTGAAGACGCCGTTCCATCCATCGCGTGTCAAGAAATAGCGACAGAGGAGACTCCCGGTGGCGAACGTCCCCGCTGACCTCAGGTACACGAAAGACCACGAGTGGGCGAAGCCGGAAGGCGAGCGCTACCGCGTCGGCATCACGGCCTACGCGCAGGAGCAGCTCGGCGACGTCGTGTTCGTCGAGCTGCCGAAGGTCGGCGCGAAGGTCACGGCCAAGCAGTCGTTCGGCGTGGTCGAATCGGTCAAGGCCGTGTCCGATCTCTTCGCCCCGCTCTCCGGCGAGATCGTCGAGGTCAACGGCGAGCTGCCCGGCGCCCCGCAGGTCGTGAACCAGGACCCGTACGGCCAGGGGTGGATGATCGCGATCGCGCCGTCGAAGGCCGACGAGTGGAAGGAGCTGCTCACGGCCGCGCAGTACGAGCAGTTCCTCACAGAAGGCCACTGATGCAGCGGTACCTCGCGAACACACCCGCCGAGCAGCGCGCGATGCTCGACACGATCGGCGCCCCGTCGATCGAGGCGCTGCTCGCGCGTATCCCCGCCAAGGCGCGGCTCCCACGCGCGCTCGACCTCCCCGCCGCGGCCGCCGAGCTCGAGCTCATCCGCGAGATGCGCGCGCTGGCCGCCGCCAACGCGGACGTGAACGGCTACGCGTGCTTCCTCGGCGGCGGATCGTACGACCACTTCGTGCCCGGCGTGATCAACCACATGATCCTGCGCGGCGAGTTCTTCACCGCGTACACGCCGTACCAGCCCGAGGCCAGCCAGGGCACGCTCCGCACGATCTACGAGTACCAGACGATGATGGCGGAGCTCACGGGGATGGACGTCGCGAACGCCTCGATCTACGACGGCGCGTCGTCGCTCGCCGAAGCGGCGCTGATGGCGGCGGCCGTGACCGGGCGCTCGGACGTCGTTCTCGCGGCCGGCGTCAATCCGCTCTACCGCCGCGTCACGCAGACCTACTGCGACGGGCCCCGCATCAAGCTCCGCACCGTCGCGGCGCCCGACGGGACGATCGATCTCGACGCCGCGCGCAAGCTCGTCGACGGCACGAAGACCGCCGCGCTGGTGATCCAGACGCCGAACTTCTACGGCTGTCTCGAGGATATCGCCGCGGCCGCGGAGATCGCCCATGCCGCGGGCGCGCTGCTCGTGGTCGCCGCGGATCCCGTCAACCTCGGGGTGCTCGAAGCGCCGGGGCGTCTCGGCGCGGACATCGTCGTCGGCGAGGGGCAGGGCATCGGCGTGCCGATGTCCTTCGGCGGTCCGAGCCTCGGCGTGTTCGCGGCGAAGAAGGCGCTGGTGCGCCGGATGCCCGGCCGGCTCGTCGGCGCCACCGTCGACCTCGACGGCCAGCGCGGCTTCGTGCTGACGCTGCAGACGCGCGAGCAGCACATCCGCCGCGCGAAGGCGACCTCGAACATCTGCACGAACGTCGCGCTGTGCGCGCTGATGGCGACGATCTACGTCGCGACCATGGGCACGCAGGGGCTCATCGAGGTCGGCGAGCAGTCCGCGGCGAAGGCCCGCTACGCCGCAGACCGTCTCACGAGCATTCCGGGGGTCTCGCTGCGCTTTCCCGCGCCGTTCTTCAAGGAGTTCGCGCTGAAGCTTCCCGTGTCGCCGGACCGTGTCGTCGGCAAGCTGCTGAAGCAGCGGATCCTCGCCGGCGTCCCGCTCAAGCGCTTCGATCGCGCGCTCGGTGACTGCCTCCTGGTCGCTGTCACGGAAAAGCGGACGCGCGCGGAGATCGACGCGTTCGCGGACGCGCTCCGGAAGGCGGTGGCGTGATGGCGCACAAGGCCGCCCCCGCGTACGACAAGCTGGTCTTCGAGCTTTCGTCGCCCGGCCGTCAGGGGTATGCGCTGCCCGCGAACGACGTGCCCGGCGCCGCGGATGGCGTGCCGGCGAAGTACCGCCGCACGATACCCGCGGCGCTGCCCGAAGTCTCCGAGTTCGACGTCGTGCGCCACTACTCGCGGCTTTCGCGCATGAACTACGGCGTCGATACGCACTTCTATCCGCTCGGCTCGTGCACGATGAAGTACAACCCGAAGCTCAACGAGGACATGGCGCGCTTGCCCGGCTTCATCGCCCTGCACCCGCTGGCACCGGACGCGGCGAGCCAGGGGGCGTTGACGCTGATGTACGAGCTCGGGCGGATGCTGAGCGAGATCGCGGGCATGGACGCGGTGTCGCTGCAGCCGGCGGCCGGCGCGCAGGGCGAGCTGGCGGGTGTCTTGATGATCCGCGCCTACCACGCCTCGCGCGGCGAGAAGCGCACCAAGGTCTTGATCCCGGACTCCGCGCACGGCACGAACCCCGCGTCGACGGCGCTCGCCGGCTACGAAGTCATCGAGGTGAAGTCGACGCGAGACGGTGAGGTTGAGATCGACGACCTCGCGCGGCACCTCGACGAGACCGTGGCCGCGTTCATGATCACTGTTCCGAACACCCTGGGAAACTTCGAACCTCGAATCATCGAGATCACGAATCTTTGTCATTCCAAGGGCGTGCAGGTCTACATGGACGGCGCGAATCTGAACGCGATCCTCGGGATCGCGCGTCCGGGCGATCTCGGCTTCGACGTCTGCCACTTCAACCTGCACAAGACGTTCACGACGCCGCACGGCGGTGGCGGGCCGGGCGCCGGGCCGGTCGGCATCAAGGCGCACCTCGAGCCGTTCCTGCCGACGCCCGTCGTGGTGAAGAACGGCGAGGTGTACGCGCTCGACTGGAAGCGGCCGAAGTCGATCGGCAAGCTGCAGGCGTTCTGGGGCAACTTCGGCATGCTCGTGCGCGCGTACACGTACATCCGCACGATGGGGCCCGACGGGCTGCGCGCCGTCTCCGACAACGCGGTGCTCAACGCGAACTACGTGATGAAGCGGCTCGAGCAGGACTACGACCTCGCCGCGCCGGGGCCGTGCATGCACGAGTGCGTGGTCTCCGCGCGCCGGCAGAAGAAGCACGGCGTGACCGCGATGGACATCGCCAAGCGCCTGCTCGACCTCGGGTTCTACGCGCCGTCGACGTACTTCCCGCTCATCGTCGAAGAGGCGCTGATGATCGAGCCGACGGAGACCGAGTCGAAGCAAACGCTGGACGCGTTCTGCGACGCGATGATCCAGATCGCGCGCGAGGCCGAGCGCGCGCCCGACCTCGTCCACGAGGCGCCGGTGACGACGCCCGTGCGCCGGCTCGACCAGACGAAGGCGGCGCGCGAGCCCGATCTGAAGTGGACGGGTTGAAATTGGGGGGCTCCGGGCGCCCCCCCAAGCCCCCCACGAGCGCGCCGTCGGCGCGCCCGAGCGGTCCAGTGACCTGGCGCCTGCTCGTCACCGAGCCCGCGGACGGCGCGACCAACATGGCGGTCGACGAAGTCCTCTGGCGGGGGCGACGCGCGGGGACGTCGCCGCCGACGTTGCGGTTCTTCGCGTGGGCGCCGCCGACGGTGTCGCTCGGCTACGGCCAGCCGCTCGATCAGGACCTCGATCAGGCCGTGTGCCGCGCGCTCGGCGTCGGCCTCGTCCGCCGGCCGACGGGCGGCAGCGCGATCTATCACGACGGCCCCGAGCGCGAGCTCACCTACAGCGTCGCGGCGAGCAACGACGACCTCGGCGTCGGCACGGACCTGCTCGCGAGCTATCGCTGGGTCGCCCGCGCGCTCGCGCGCGGCCTCAGGACGCTGGGCGCGCCGGTCGAGATCGTCGAGCGCCGCCGCGAGTACGGGCCCGTGCCGGCGTTCTGCTTCGCGCGCACCGGCACGTACGAGCTCGAGCTCGGCGGCCGCAAGCTCGTCGGCAGCGCGCAGCGCCGTCACGGCAAGTCGTTCCTCCAGCACGGGTCGATCCTGCTCGACGTCGACGCGGCGCGCGTGGCCGAGATCTTTCTCGCGAGCGAGCCGCTCGCGACGGTCGCGACGCTTGCGGAAGCCCTCGGCCGTCGCCCCGCATGGGACGACTGCGTGACCGCTCTCAGCGGGGCGTTCGAGGCGGAGCACGGCATCACGCTGCGGCCGGGCGGACTCAGCGCCGCGGAGGCGGGCGACGTCGAGACGCTGGCGCGCGAGAAGTACGCCACCGATGCGTGGCTCGCGGGGCTCCCGTGAGACGCGAGTATCCCGAGTGCGCGCGGGTCGGCGTGGGCGCGGTCGTGCTCGACGGCGACCATGTGCTGCTCGTCAAGCGCGGCGGCGGGACCCTGCCGGGCAAGTGGAGCATCCCGGGCGGCCTCGTCGAGCTCGGCGAGACCACCCGCGAGGCCGTGGTGCGCGAGATCGCCGAGGAGTGCGGGCTCGAGATCGAGCTGGTCGACGTGTGCGGCGTGCTCGACCGCGTGGTCCGGGATGACCAGGGCCGGGTCCGCTATCATTGGGTGCTGGTCGACTACCTCGCGGTCGCGCGCGGCGGCACGCTGTGCGCGGGCGACGACGCCGCGGACGCGCGCTGGGTGCCGCTCAGCGAGGTGACGCAGTACGACACGACGGACGGGTTGATGGACATGGTCATGCGCGCCCTCAAACTACGGGATGCCACATGAAAGTCGAGGTCGTCAGCGGGGCGCTGGGTGAAGTGAAGGCGGATGCCGTCGTCGTCGGCATGTCGGCCGACGACAAGAAGCTGCCGGCCGGCCTGGCCGCGCTCGACCGGCAGGCGAGCGGGCGCATCGCCGCGGTGCTCGCGGCGGAGAAGTTCCAGGGCAAGCCCGGCGCCGTCACGCACCTGCACGTCGCCGACGGCTTCGGCGCCTCGCGCATCGTCGTGACGGGTCTCGGGAGCCGCACGGAGATGGCGGCGGAGATGGTGCGGCGCGCGGCCGCGGCCGGTGTGCGGCGCGCCCGCGACCTCGGCGCGCGCACGGTCGCGCTCGACGTCCTCGGTGACCGCCTGCCCGCGCGCGAGCGCGCGCATGCCGCCGTCGAGGGCGCGGTGCTCGGCACCTACGTCTTCGATCGCTACAAGCGCGAGAAGAGCGAGAAGGCGGTCGAGACCCTGCGCGTGGTCGCGCCCGATCGCCGCCAGACCCGCGAGGTGACCGAGGGCGCGCGCCGCGGCGAGGTCTTCGCCGAGGGCACGTGGCTCGCGCGCGACCTCATCAACGCGCCCGCGAACGACGTGCATCCCACCTACGTGGCCGAGGTGGCCCGCCAGATCGCGCGCGAGGGCAAGCTGAAGATCAAGGTCCTCGAGCGCGACGAGTGCGCCAAGCTCGGCATGGGCGCGTTCCTCGGCGTCGCGAAGGGCAGCGAGCAGCCGCCGAAGTTCATCCACCTCACGTACACGCCCTCCGGCCGCGCCACCAAGCGGGTGGCGATCGTCGGCAAGGGGATCACGTTCGACTCCGGCGGCCTCGACCTCAAGAGCGCCGAGGGCATGGCGCGCATGAAGAACGACATGTCGGGCGCGGCCGCGGTGCTCGGCATCATGAAGGCGCTCCCGAAGCTCGGCGCGCGCGTGGAAGTGCACGGCCTCATCGCCGCGACCGAGAACATGCCGTCGGGATCGGCCATCCGGCCCGGCGACATCCTGCGCGCGATGAACGGCACGACGATCGAGATCGGCAACACCGACGCGGAGGGCCGTCTGACGCTCGCGGACGCGCTCTGCTACGCCGCGAAGTTCATCGAGCCGCAGGAGATGATCGACATGGCGACGCTCACGGGCGCGTGCGTCGTCGCGCTCGGCGCGCTGTGCTCCGGGCTCTTCGCCAACGACCAGCGCCTCGCCGATCGCCTGCTCGCCTCCGCGCGCGCCGCGGGCGAGCGCGCGTGGCAGCTGCCGCTCATCGACGAGTACAAGGAGCAGTTCAAGAGCGACGTCGCGGACCTGAACAACACCGGCGGGCGCAACGGCGGCGCGATCACCGCCGGGCTCTTCATCAAGGAGTTCGCGGGGACGATCCCGTGGGCCCACCTCGACATCGCCGGCCCCGCGTTCATCGACAAGGACTCGCCGCTCGGCCCGAAGGGCGCAACGGGTGTCGGCGTGCGCACGCTGCTGACCTACCTCAGCGACGGGAAGTAGCCTGGGCGCCGTCGACCTCCACTCCCACACCACCGCGTCGGACGGCACCCTCGCGCCGCGCGACCTCGTCGCGCTCGCCGCGAGGCACGGGGTGACGGTGCTCGCGGTGACCGACCACGACTCGACGCAAGGTCTGGCCGAGGCGCGCGCGGCGGCGGCCGCGCATCCCGGGATGACGATCGTGCCCGGCATCGAGATCAACTGCGACGTCGACGGCGCCGAGATCCACGTGCTCGGCTACTTCCTCGACGTCGGGGCGTCCTGGTTCCAGGAGTTCCTCCGCGAACAGCGTGCCGAGCGCGCCGCGCGCGTGCATCGCGTGCTCGCGAAGCTCGCCGACCTCGGGATGTTCGTCGACGCGGACGAGGTCTGGGCACTCGTGAAGGAGGGCTCCGCCGGCCGCCCGCACATCGCGCAGGCGATGGTGCATCGGGGCTACGTGCGCTCCGTGCGCGAGGCGTTCGACCGGTTCCTGCGCAACGGCGGTCCCGCCGCCGCGCCGCGGCGGAAGCTCGCGCCGGAGCAGGCGGTCGGCATCATCAGGAAGGCGCGAGGCGTGCCCGTTCTGGCGCACCCTGGGCTGGCGAACCGCGACGCCATGATCCCGCTCCTCGTCGAGGCCGGCCTGGTTGGTATCGAGAGTTACTATCCCGAGCACTCCGCGGGTCAGACGCAGACCTATCTCTCGCTCTGCGAGCGCCACGGACTGGTCGCAACAGGTGGCTCGGATTTCCACGGCCCCGGCATCGGGCATGCGCCGCATCCCGGCGCGCAGGCGGTCCCGCAGACCGTCTGGGAGCAGTTGCGCGACCGCGCCGCGGAACTCGGCGCGGTGGTCGCGAGTTAACCCGCCGTCACGCGGCGCCATGAACGTCCAGGTGTTCGGCTTCAAGGATTGCCAGGAGACGCGCAAGGCGCTGCGCTTCTTCTCCGACCGCCGCATCGCCGTGCACTTCGTCGACCTGAAGGAGCGCCCCGCATCGAAAGGTGAGCTCAGACGCTTCGCCGACAAGCACGGCGCGGCGGCGCTCATCGACAAGACCTCGCCGTGCTTCAAGGCGCTCGGCCTTCACGTCAGCGGCGACTCGCCGCAGCGCCAGGTCGAGCGCGCGCTCGCGGAGCCGCGCCTGCTCAAGACGCCGCTGGTGCGCATCGACCAGCGCGTGAGCATCGGCTACGTGCCCGACGAATGGGCGACAACCCTTGGGGGGCTTGGGGGGCGCCCGGAGCCCCCCAATTCCAGATGAACGTTCTGATCATCGACGACGACGCGGAGATCGGACGGACGCTCGGGAACCTCCTCGAGCGCCGCAAGCACACCGTCACGCTCGCGACGCGCGGCCAGGAGGCGCTCGGCCTCGCGAAGACGACCGCGTTCGACATCGTGATCCTCGACGTCCGGATGCCCGACATGGACGGCTTCGGGGTGCTGCAGGCGCTGCGCGCGCAAGGCTCCGCCGGCGGCGTCATCATGCTCACGGGCCAGGGGGACGTCGAGGACGCCGTGCGCGCGCAGCAGCTCGGCGCCGACGACTACCTGCCGAAGCCGATCCGCATCGCCGCGCTCGATCGCGTGCTCGCCGCGATCGGCGGTCGTAAGAAACCACCTTCGTAAGGAGACCGATCATGCCGAGGACGAAGAGCCCGCTGTCGCGCAGGGAAGTCCTGAAGTTCGGCGCGTTCACCACCGTCGGCGGCGTGCTGACGCCCGGGATCTCGATGGCCCAGGCCATCGTCACCGACACCAAGGGGATCAGCGCGCCAGACATCACGCTCACTGTCAAGGGCACGGCGATTCCCGGCTACGAGGCGCGGCCGGAGGCGCCGGGCCGCTACCCGATCGTCGTCGCCATCTCCGGCTTCACCGGCCTCACCGAGCAGCACAAGGACGTCTGCCGCCGCTTCGCGCACGCGGGGTACTACGCGGTCGCGCCCGAGCTCTTCCATCGCGAGGGTGGCATGGCGGGCAAGCCCCAGCCCGAGCTGTCGCGCATTTCGGCGAGCATCGGCCGCGCGCAGTATCTCGGTGACATCCGCGCCGCGGCGGACCACGCGAAGGGCAGTCGTTCGCGCGCGCCGACCGGATCGGCGTCACCGGCTTCTGCGGCGGCGGCGCGCTCACGCTGCACTTCACCGCCGAGAACCCGGACGTGACCGCGGCCGTGCCGTGGTACGGCCATCTCAAGCGCGTGTACAACGACACACCGGGCGTGGACGCGTTCAGCCTCGTGAGCAAGATCAAGGTGCCGGTGCTCGGGCTCTACGGCGATGCCGACACGGGCATCCCGAACGACGACGTGAAGCGCTTCGAGACCGAGCTCAAGAAGACGAACCCGAACGTGGAGTTCATCCTCTATCCGGGCGCGCCGCACGCGTTCTTCTCCGACGACCGGCCGCAGGTCTATCGCAAGGACGCGGCGGACGACGCCTGGAAGCGCTGCATCGCGTTCTTCGACAAGCACCTCAAGGCGTAGGTGGTCGTTTTCATCACCGGGGCGTCGTCGGGCATCGGCGCCGCGCTCGCGCGGGAGTACGCGCGGCGCGGCGCCGATGTCGCGTTGGCGGCGCGCCGGACGGACCGCCTGGAGACGCTCGCGAGCGAGCTCTCCGCGAGCGGCCGGCGGGCGCTCGTGCTCGCGTGCGACGTCACGCGGGACGGCGAGCTGGAGGCCGCCGTCGCGAAGACGCGCGAGGCGTTCGGCGGCATCGACGTCGTCATCGCCAACGCCGGGTTCGGGGTCGTCGGGCCCGTCGAGCGCCTCGGCCTGGCCGACTATCGCCGCCAGTTCGAGACCAACGTGTTCGGCGTGCTGCGCACGATCTACGCCACGCTCGACGACCTCAAGCGCTCGCGCGGCCGGCTCGCGATCCTCGGATCCGTCACCGGTCATCTCGCCACCCCCGGCAGCTCGCCGTACGCGATGAGCAAGTTTGCCATCCGCGCGCTCGCCGAGGCGTTGCGGCACGAGCTCCGTCCCGCGGGGGTCACGGTGACGCTCGTCAGCCCGGGGTTCGTCGAGAGCGAGATCCGCCTCGTCGACAACGAGGGCCGGCTCCGCACCGAGACCCGCGACGTCGTGCCGCGCTGGCTCCGCATGGGCTCGGCGCCCGCGGCGCGCAAGATCATCCGCGCGATCGAGCGTCGCCGCCGTGAAGCCGTCATCACGGGGCACGGCAAGGCGCTCGTGTTCCTGCAGCGGCACGCGCCCGGGCTGATGAGCGCGCTCGTCGGCCTCTCAGGCTATCGCGGCCGTTCCGAACCGCGCTGAAGATTGATCGGCAGTCGCGGAGGGCGCGGATTCACTCCGCGCCCGGAGCGTCGGGGGGCTTGGGGGGCCGCTGGAGGCGGCCCCCCATGTGAAACACATTCCGGCAGCGCGTCTCCGTGACGAACGCAGCGCTGATCACGCCCGCGCTCGCGACGGCGAGGCAGAGCGTGAACGCCGCTTCGTAGGCCCGCGCCGAGTAGAGCCGCGCGCCCGCGACCGCGAGCCCGTCCCACTGCGCGTCCAGCACGACGCCGAGCAGCCACTGCACCACCGCGAACGTGAAGAAGATCGGCATGTTGCAGAAGCCCATCGCGATGCCGACCCGCGCGGGATCGTTCACCTCGCGCACGCACGCCCACACGAGGATCAAGCCTGACGCGCTCAGTCCCATGAGGAAGAACAGCGCCGGCAGCATGGTCGCGGACGGCCGAGCGCCCGCGAGCGCGAGCGGCAGCCAGCACGTCGCGTAGACGATCGCGAACACCACGAAGGGCAGCCGCCGGCGACCGAGCCAGCGGTCCGAGAGCCAGCCGACGAGCGGCGAGCCGACGATCAGCCCGACGGGGATCAGGGCGAGGCTGTTCGCCGCGCGCACGCGGTCGAAGCCGTACACCTGCATCAGGTAGGGCGCGCCCCACAAGCCGAGGAACGCGATCGCCGTGGCGTAGACGCCGCCGGCGGCCAGCGCGGGCGGCCACGTCCGCGGGTTGCCGATCACGACGGGAATCCCGCGTATCACCTCGGCGAGCGTGCCCGGCGCCGGGTGCGCGGCGTTGACCGCCGGCAGGCCGAGCGCCTGCGGCCGATCGCGGATGAGGAGCGCGCCGCCGAGCGCGAGCACCGCGGTGATCGCGCCGATCAGCACGAAGCTCTGCCTCCACCCGAGCGCTTCGACCGCCAGCGCGAGCGGCGTCGAGGCGAGCAGCGCGCCGACGTTGCCGACGCCCTGCGTGGAGCCGGACACCGTCGCGAACTCGTCGGGCCGGAACCACTCCGCGAGCAGCGTGAGCCAGGCGATGAGGATCACGGAGGCGCCCAGACTCGTGAGGAGGCGGCCCGCGACGGCGACGGAGAACACCGGTGCCACGCCGAACAGCGCGGACCCGGCGCCCATCGCCAGACAGCCCAGAGTCAGCGTCCACCGCGATCCGAGCGTGTCGACGAGCGAGCCCGCGACGAGCGCCATCACCACGAACGTGTAGGGATAGATCGCGGCGAGGGCGCCGAGCGTCGAGCCACCGATCGAGAGCGCGCGCATCAGATCGGTGGCGACGACCGCCGGCGCGACGCGATGGAAGTAGGAGAAGAGATAGATGGACGCCGGCACGAGGAAGATCGCCCAGCGCCACCGCCTCACGGAACGTACGCCGGGAACACGCGGCGCAGGACGTCGGCAGGATTGACGGCGAGCAACCCGGTGACGAGCTTGCGCGCGGCCCCGCGCACGGCGACGAAGGTGATCGCCGCGCTCGCGACGAGCGTCCCCGCGCCGTCCCACGCCGCGACCGACGTCTCCCAGTAGCGCGGATCTTCCGCGCGCGCGTGCACGGCGGCGCGCGACCCCGCGACGACGATCGGCTTCCCGAATGCCACGGGCGCGTGGAGCCGAACGCGCAGCTCGGTGGTCATGCCGGACTCACCCGACGCCGCCGCGCCCAGCCAGAACGCTGCCTCGTCGAGCAGCGCCGTGAGCGCGACCGGCGCGAGCCGGTCCTGGCCGGTGATGCGGAGCTCGTCGCGCGGTGTCCACACGCTGTGCACGCGGTCGTCGTCGATGGCGAGCTGCACGCGCAGGCCGAGCGCGTTCTCGGTCCCGCAGGCGAAGCAGGTTTTCGACAGCGGCAGCACGCTCTCGGGCGAGCGCGCGGATGGAGGCGCGTCCGGCGATTCCGGGCCGATCCCGTCCTCGACCGTGCCGTCGACGAGCAGCGTCGCGCCATCGAGCAGCCGCACGCGCGTGACCGGATCCGAGCGCTCGACCGCGAGCGTGAGCGGCGAGCCGAGCGGCACGCGGCGACGATACGTGCCGGCGACGACCCGCGCGCCGGCACGTGACGCGCCACCGCGCGACGCCACGGCGTCGAAGAGCGCGAGCACGGTGCCCCCGTGCGCGGTCTCCGGCAGCCCGGCGAAGCGCGGATCGAGCGTGACGCGGCCATCGGCGCGGACGCTCGCGCGAAGGAGGTCGTCGGTCGATGCGTGCGGAGCGGTCATGGCGCGACGCGCGTGCGATAATCGCGCGTGCGGGACATCTTAGCGAACCCCGCGTTCGTCCGCGCGGCGCTCACCAGCTTCTTCTTCTTTTTCGGCCAGAACGCCTTCGTGCTCCTTCCGCTCTACGTGAAGCGCCTCGGCGGCGGCGAGATCGAGATCGGCCTCGTCATGGGACTCTACAGCGCGGTCGGCATCGTCGCGCAGCCGCTGCTCGGCCCGTGGGTCGACGCGCTCGGGCGGCGGCCGTTCATGCTCGCGGGCATCGCGTGCATGCTGCTCTCGACGGTGCTCGCGGCCGTCGCGCACACCGTGCCGCTGCTGATCGTCGTCCGGCTCCTCCAGGGGCTCGGATTCTCGGCGTTCTTCGTCGCGAACTTCTCGTACGTGATCGATCTCATCGAGCCCGAGCGCCGCGGGATGGCGCTCGGCATCTACGGCGTCTCGGGGTTCGCGTCGACCGCGCTCGCCCCGCTGCTGGCGGAGTGGCTCGTCCGGCGGTGGGGCTTCAACGCGCTGTTCCTCGCGAGCGGCGTCACCGTGCTCGTCGCCGCCGGGCTGGCGTGGCGGATGCGCGAGACCCAGCGGACGGAGATCCGCTACGTGCGCGGCCTCCGCTGGGCGCGCGAGGCCTTCGCCGACATCTTCCGCCGCCACATGGCGGTGTCGTTCTTCTTCGGCCTCGGCACCGGCACGCTGTCGGCGTTCCTGCCGACGTTCGCGGAAGACCTCGGCGTCCGCACGGTGGCGCTGTTCTACACGGGCTACGCGGTGTCGGCCATCGCGGTGCGCGTGGCAGGCGGCCGCCTCATCGACACCGCGGGCCGCCGCGCGGTGATCGTGCCGTCGATGTTCGTGCTCGCGCTGGCCGCGACGGTGCTCGCGGCGACGGGGTACGGCGCCGCGCGCGGGATGCCGGTTCCGGTCCTCGGCGTGGTGATCGTGGCCGGCACGCTCTCGGGCGGCGCGCACGGCTTCCTTTACCCCGCACTCGCGGCGCTCGTCGCCGACGATGCGCCACCCGCGCGTCGCGGCGCCGTGATCGGCATCTTCAGCGCGCTGTTCCTCTGCGGCCAGGCCGGCGGCGCCCTGGCGTTCGGGGCGTTCGCGCACGGCCTCGGCTACCCGGTGATGTGGACGGCCCTCGCGGTCGCGATCGCCGCGGGCGGTGTCGTCAGTCTCGGCCTCGAACGCCCGGCGTATACTCGCGCACGGGGGAACCCATGATGATTGGCGGACGGATCGCGATCGTCGCAGTCGTCGTCGGCGCGCTCGCCGGCGGCGCGAGCGCGCGGGACCGCACCGACGCCCAGGCGCCTCCGCTCGGCACCGCGCAGGAGGCGAAAGTCGTCGCCGTGGTGCTGGATCCCACCACGCAGACACCGGTCGTCGTCCTCGAAGGCAAGCGCGACCACCGCACGCTGACGATGGCGATCGGCCTCGCCGAAGCGACGGGCATCGCCATTCCGCTCCAGGGCGTCACGCCGCCGCGCCCGCTGACGCACGACCTGTTCCTCACGATGTTCGGCCGGCTGAAGGTCTCGCTGAGCCGCGTGGTGATCCACGACTTCCGCGACAACACGTACTTCGCGACGGTGCATCTCGCCGCGGACGGCACGCCGATGACGCTCGACTCGCGCCCGTCCGACGCGATCGCGCTCGCCATCCGCGCGAAGGTGCCAGTGTTCATCGAAGATCGCGTCTTCGAGCGCGGGACCAAACCGCCGCCGCCGACGACGGACCCGAAGAAGCCGTCGATCTGACATGGCAAAGAACGCCGACGACCTGCAGTGGGCCCTCCAGCGCCGGCTGGAGGACGTGTTCGCGAAGCTCGGCGAGAAGTACGGCGACCTCACCGGCCGCGTCGAGATGCGGCTGCGCCCGGACGTCTCGTTCGACGAGGTCGGCGGGCTTCCGCAGGCGAAGGCGGCGCTGCAGGGCTTTGCGACCGCGCTGCAGCATCCGGAGCGGTACCTCGAGTGGGGGATCACGCCTCCGAAGGGCATCCTGCTCTACGGACCGCCCGGCACCGGCAAGACGACGCTCGCGCGCGCGCTCGCGACGTCCGCGGGCGCGATCTACTACCACCTCAAGCTGCTGAACCTCACGTCGAAGTTCGGCGCGAACACCGGCGAGATCCTGCAGGAGTCGCTGCGCATCGCCATCGGCGAGAAGCCCGGCGTGCTGCTCCTCGACGAGGCCGACGCGCTCTCGCTCGACCACTTGCTGCCGCCGCCGCAGGCGCGCGAGTCCAGCGCGCGTCTCGTCGCCGCGCTCTGCGAGAAGCTCGACGCCGTCGACGCGGCCACCGCGCGCGTGCTCGTGGTGGCCGCGACGAGCCGCACCGACGTGATCGATCCCTCGCTGGTCGCGCCGGGCCGTCTCGATCACCTCGTGGAGGTGCCGCTGCCCGACCCCGCCGGCCAGCGCGAGATCCTCGACCTCCAGCGCGCGAAGCTCGAGCGCAAGGGGGGGCGCGCGCTGTTCAGCGAGATCGATTACGACAAGGTCGTCCCGCTCATGGGCGGGATGAGCGGCGGTGACATCTCCGACATCCTCCGGCGCGCGCTGGAGGCGAAGGTGCACGGCAGCACCGACGGCACCACGCCGCCGCCGGTGAGCACGGACGACCTGCTCGTGGCGGTGGAGACGTACCGGCGCGTGCGCGGCGTCGTCGAGAAGATCCGCTATGGTCAGTACCTGTAAGATCCGTGTCCGCTACAAGGACACGGACTGCATGAAGGTCGTCTACTACGGCAACTACCTCACGTACTTCGAGGTCGGCCGGGTCGAGTACCTCCGGCAGCACGGGCTCGCGATGTCCGACGTCGATCAGAAGGTGCACCTGCCCGTCGTCGAGGCGGTGGTGCGCTACGTGAAGCCGGCGCGCCTGGACGAGCTGCTGGACGTGCGCTGCTGGATCAGCGAGCGCAAGCGCGCGAGCTTCCGCTTCGCGTACGAGATCGCCAACGAGCCGGGCGAGCGCGTGGCGACGGGCTCGACGCTCCACGCGTGCTGGGACCCGCAGACCAGCCGGATGATCGCCGTCCCGGACTGGCTGGTGACGGCCATGCCGGTGGTGGCGCAAGGTTAGGGATGGCGGCGGTCGAGGCGGAGAATCGCGCTATCCGACGAAATAGGCCGACGGGATAGCCAGTGAGATAGCGCGATCCGCGGCTCACGTTGCTCGGCTCACGATCGGATTGCACGAAGGGCGTTGGGCAAATCGATACTCCTATCCCGGCGATGCGGAGATCGAAGCGCGAGTGAAACCCGCGCGCCCACGCGGCCACCTTCTTCGCGCCGAATTTCTCGCACTGTGTCGCTGGAAGACGCCGAGGTCCCAGCCGCGCTGTCGTCGGAATCGCGACGACTACATTCGCGAGGTTACGCGGATCGCCTTGAGCACCACGAGCGAGGAGCTGAAAATTCGCGTGCTCCTGCTCTTGGATGGCGTCAGCTGGCCAACAGCGTTCGTCATTCTTCACTTCTGCGACCGGGGCAAGTACCCGATCCTCGACGTCCGCGCGCTCTGATCAGTGGGATTCCGCCGCGTTCCTGCCTACAGCTTCATGGTGTGGTGGGCATACACACGCTTTATCCGAAGCATCAGCAGGCGTACCGGCCTCTCAATGCGGACGATCGACCGCGCTCTCTGGCAGTACTCGAAGGAGCGGCAACCTTGATCAGACAAGCTGCGATGCAAGCGGCGGTGAGCGGCCGGGTTCGCCGCTTCGGTTATCCTGATGGCGGTTCTGGGCGACCGACGGAGGGATGGATGGCGTCGGGAAGGGCGAAGCAGAAGGGTCTCGAAGTCATCGAGAAGCTCCCCGCAGATGCACGCTCGAAGATGCGATCGGACGCCTCGTGCTCTTGGCGAAGGCCGAGCGTGGCGGCGACTCAGGTCGTCTGGGCACGGCAACTACCGGATCGCCTATCGTCTCCGACACGACGTTGTCGCGGTGACGCGCCTCGGGATCGGCGTTGCGCCGCTCAAGTGCGTGTATAATCAGCGCTCGGTTCGCCCCGTATGATCGAAGTTCAAGGCCTCACCAAACACTACGGCGCCTTCACGGCGATCCGCGACGTCACGTTCGACGTGGCGCCCGGTCAGATCGTCGGCTTCCTCGGTCCCAACGGGGCCGGCAAGTCGACCACGATGCGCATCCTGTCGTGCTTCATGCCGGCGAGCGGCGGCACGGCGCGCGTCGCGGGCTACGACGTCTTCTCGCAGTCGATGGAGGTGCGCCGGCGCATCGGCTACCTGCCGGAGAGCGTCCCGCTCTACACCGACATGCGTGTGGCCCCGTACCTCGACTTCGTCGCCGAGGTGAAGGGCGTGCCGCGCGCGACGCGCAAGCGGCGCGTCGCCGAGGTCATGGACAAGTGCCTGATCAGCGACGTGCAGTACCGGCTGATCAGCGGCCTCTCGAAGGGCTACCGGCAGCGGGTCGGGCTCGCGCAGGCGATCGTCAACGACCCGCACGTGCTGATCCTCGACGAGCCCACCATCGGCCTCGACCCGCGCCAGATCACCGAGATCCGCGCGCTGATCAAGTCGCTGGCGGGCGAGCACACGGTGATCCTCTCGACGCACATCCTCCCGGAAGTCTCCATGGTCTGCAGCGGCGTCATCATCATCAACAAGGGCAGCGTGGTCGCGCAGGGCCCGATCGACTCCCTGGTCGAAGCATTCTTCCCCCTGAGCCGCGTGCAGGTCGAGCTGGCCGCGCCGCCGGACAGCGCGCGCGAGGCGCTGCGCGGCATCCCCGGCGTCCGCGACGTCCGCGACGTCCTCACCGGCGACGGCACCGCCGCCTTCGCGGTCGAGGCCGCGCGCGACCGCGACGTGCGCGGCGAGATCTTCCAGCTCGCGATCGACCAGCGCTGGCGCCTCCTCGAGCTGCGCCGGGAGGGCATGACGCTGGAGGAAGTGTTCATGAAGATCGTGGCCGGCGAGGAAGCCGGCGAGCCGGAGCCGCGCGTGCCCGCCGAGCCGGTGCCCGCGCACGAGACGACGTCATGAAGATCTGGCCCATCATGAAGAAGGAGCTCCGCCTCTACTTCACGACGCCCGTCGCCTACGGGGTGATGTTCTTCTTCCTCCTCGTCATGGGCTACTTCTTCTTCTCGATCTTCTCGTTCTACACGATGGCCTCGATGCAGTCGGCGATGAACCCGCAGATGGCGCGGGACCTCAACCCGACCGACAGCGTGATGCGGCCGCTCTTCTCGAACATGAGCGTGATCCTGCTGCTGCTCATGCCGCTCGTCACCATGCGGCTCTTCGCGGAAGAGCGGAAGAACGGGACCATCGAGCTGCTGCTGACGTATCCCGTCCGTGACGGCGCCGTGCTCCTCGGCAAGTTCTTCGCGGCGCTGGTGCTCTACGTCGTCATGCTCGTGCTCACGCTGCTCTATCCGGGCATCGTCATGTACTTCACGCGGCTCGAGTGGGGGCCGATCCTCACCGGCTACGTCGGGCTCCTGCTCATGGGCGCCACGTTCATCGCGGTCGGCGTCTGCATCTCGTCGTTCTTCGAGAACCAGATCATGGCGGGGACGGCCACCTTCGTCGTGCTGCTGATGTTCTGGGTCATCGGCTGGAGCGGCGACGCCGCGGGCGGGATCTGGAAGACGGTCCTGAGCGAGCTGTCGATCATCGAGCACTTCGACACGTTCGCGAAAGGCATCTTCGACACGAAGGACATCGTCTACTACGTGAATTTCACGCTCCTGGCGCTCTTCATCGGGCTCAAGTCGCTCGAGACGCGCCGGTGGAAGGGCTAGGATGAAGCGCGTCAGCGCCTGGACGTTCTACGTGGGAGCCGCGATCGCCGCCGCCGGCGCATTTCTGCCGCTCGCGCTGCCGGCCCGGACCCCGCCGCAGCTCCAGTTCCTGATCCTGTACCGCTGGTGGATCATCCTCGCGGGCCTGCTGCTCATCGGCGCGTCCTTCCTGGTCGGGATCGAGGACTACCGCGCGGTCGCCAGCCGTCGCTCGACCCGGTACGGCACGAACACCGTGGTGATGGTGCTGCTCGTGCTCGGCGTCATCGGGTTCGTCGAGGTGCTGTCGGCCCGGCACAACGCGCGTCTCGACCTCACCGAGAACCGGCGCAACAGCCTCTCGCCGCAGACGATCCAGCTCCTGAAGTCGCTCAAGGCCGACGTCAACGCCGTCGGCTTCTTCCGCACGGACCAGCCGGGCAAGCGCGTGGCCGAGGACCTCTTCAAGCAGTACGCGCGCCACGCCGGCGGGAAGTTCACGTGGAAGGTCGTCGACCCCGACCGCGAGCCGGCGCTTGCCCGGCGCTACGCCGTGGAGTCGTACGGCACGGTGGTGCTCGAGACCAAGACGAAGTCGGAGAAAGTCCTCGACGCCGAGGAGGAGAAGCTCACCAACGGCCTCGTGAAGGTCACGCGCGAGGGCAAGCGCGCGGTCTACGTCGTACAGGGCCACGGCGAGCACGAGATCACCAACACCGAGCGCTCGGGCTTCAGCGAGGCGAAGGGCGCGCTCGAGCGGTCCAACTACGAGGTGAAGCCGCTGACCCTCGCGCGCGAGGGCAAGGTACCGGACGATGCCGCGGTCGTCGTCATCCCCGGCCCGCGCACCGACCTCTTCCAGCCCGAGGTCGACGCGCTCGACGCGTACGTGGGCAAGGGCGGCAAGCTCCTCGTGATGGTGAACCCGTTCCAGAACGAGGCCATGAAGAAGTGGCTCGCGAAGTACGGCTTCGAGCTGGGCGACAACCTCGTCGTGGAGCCCAATCCGATCGGGCGCCTCTTCGGCATCGGGCCGGAGGTGCCGATCGTCCAGCAGTACGAGGCCCACGCGATCACGCGCGACATGGGGGGCGTGACCACGCTGTTCCCGCTCACGCGCAGCGTGGGCACGGCGAAGACGCCGCCGCAGGGCATGTCGCTCCAGCCGCTCGCGCGCACGAGCGCGCAGAGCTGGGGCGAGACGAACCGCGATGCGCTCCAGCGCGGCGAGGCGCAGCCCGACCCGCAGGACGCGCGCGGCCCGCTGCCCGTCGCCGCCGTGGCCACGAAGGAGAAGGCGCGCATCGTGACGTACGGCACGTCGAATCTCGCGTCGAACCAGTTCCTCAACCTGCAGGGCAACCGTGACTTCTTCCTCAACACCGTGAGCTGGCTCGCCGAGGAGGAGGATCAGATCTCGATCCGGCCGAAGGACGCGCGCTCGGCCCCGGTGTTCCTCAGCGCGCAGCAGGGCCAGGCCGTCTTCCTGCTGCCGGTCGTCGTCCTCCCCGCGCTCGTGCTGGCCGGCGGGATCGTGGCCGTCGTGCGCCGCCGCGCCGCGAAGTAACGCGTGCGCTGGCAGACGACCCTCGTCGCCGCCATCCTCCTCGCGCTCGTTGGCGGCTTCTACTACGTCTACGAAGTCCGTATGGGGCCCGACCGCGAGAAGGTCGAGACGCGGAAGGGCCGCGTCTTCTCGATCGAGACCGCCGACGTCATGGCGGTGGAGCTGAAGCGGCCCGACGGCACCGTCAAGGCGGCCCGCGAGGCGGAGAACTGGCTGCTCGTGGATCCCGTCAAGGCGCGCGGCGATCGCGGCGCGATCGAGGAGACGCTCACCACCGTGGTGACCGCGAAGATGGACCGCGAGATCGAGGCGGCGCCGAAGTCGCTCGCCGACTTCGGGCTCGACAAGCCCGCCGCCGAGGTGGACCTCACGCTGAAGGACGGCAAGACGCTCGGGCTCCTCATCGGCGCCAAGAGCCCGACGGGCGTGTGGGTGTACGCGAAGGAGCGCGACAAGCCGAACGTCTTCGTCCTCGGCGAGAGCGTGCTCCGCGACTCCACCCGGCCCGTGGGGGACTTCCGCGACAAGACCCTCCTCTCCTTCTCGCGCGCGGACCTGAGCGGGATCGAGATCGTGACCGCGGCCGAGTCGATCGCGCTCGAGCCCGAAGGCCAGCGCTGGAAGATGACGCGGCCGGTGCCGCGCCCCGCGGACACCGAGACCGTCAACGACCTCCTCGAGAAGCTCGGCGCCGCGCGCGTGCGAGAGTTCGTCGCGGAGGCGCCGCCGTCGCTCGCGCCCTACGGCCTCGATCGCCCGGCGCGCGTGGTGCTCCACGTGGGCAAGGAGAAGGACCGCGCGGCGCGCGCGCTCCTCTTCGGCAAGATGGACGAGGCCAAGAAGGGCGTCTACGCGATGCGCGCGGGCGAGACGAGCGTGCTCCTCGTTCCGGAGGAGACGTGGAAGGCCGTGCCGCAGAACGTGGCCGCGCTGCGCGACAAGGCGGTGGTCGCGTTCGAGCGCGAGAAGGTGACGCGGATCGACATCGAGAGCCCGAAGGGCACCGTGAGCGTCACGAAGACCAAGGACGCGTGGGCGATCACCGCGCCGGAGGCGCTGCCCGCCGACCAGGTCGAGGTCGGCGCCGTGCTCTCGCGGCTGCGCGAGCTGCGCGCCCAGGGGTTCCTCAGCGACGACGCCACCGGCATCCCGCGCTATCTCGCGAAGCCCGAAGTCAAGGTCACGGTCCACCAGGAAGGCGCGCCCGCGCCCACGACGGTGCTGCTCGCGCCGGCGCCGGACCGTCGTGGCGGCAAGCCGACCGTCTACGCGGCCGTCGCCGGCAAGGGGCCCGTCGTCCTCGTGGACGACAAGGCGCTCCAGGGCCTCGGCCGTACCGCGCTCGAGCTGCGCGACCGCCGGGTCTTCGCGGGCCTCGAGCCGAGGGACGTGAAGCGCGTGCGCGTGAAGGCCGGCGGCCAGACGGTCGTCGCCGAGCGGAGCGGGGACGCCGACTGGAAGCTGGTCGAGCCGGCGAAGGGCGCCGCGCGCTCGACGAAGATCGACGACCTCCTCTACATGCTTCGCGGCCTCAGGTGGGACGAGATCGCGGCCGATAAGGCGGATACGCCTGCGCGCTGGGGCTTCGACGCGCCCGCATTCGAGGTGACCATGCTGAGGGCCGACGGCTCCGAGCTCGGAACCCTCGTTCTCGGGAAGCGCGAAGGCGAGCGGTACTACGCGCGCACCGCGAGCTCGCCGGTGTACTCCATCCAGGCGGGCGCCGTGGGCCAGCTCCCCAAGATCCCCGACGACCTCAAGGGCTGAGGCCGTGAAAGGCGTCGTCTTCAACCTGCTCGAGGAGTTCGTGCGACGGGCCCACGGAGAGCACGCCTGGGAAGCGTTGCTCGCGCGCGCGGGCGTCGACGGCGCCTACACGTCGCTGGGCAACTATGCCGACGCGGACCTGGGCGCGCTCGTCACCGCCGCGTCCGAGATGCTCGGCCAGCCTCCCCCGACGATCGTCCGCGCGTTCGGCCGCGCGGCCCTGCCGCTGCTCGCCGAGAAGTACCCGAACTTCTTCCGGCCGTTTCCATCCACGCGCTCGTTCCTCCTCGCGCTGAACGACATCATCCATCCCGAGGTCAACAAGCTCTACCGCGGCGCGGAGACGCCGACGTTCCAGTTCGACGCCTCGTCGCCGGACGTCCTCGTCATGGGCTGCACCTCGGCCCGGCGCCTCTGCCAGTTCGCCCAGGGCTTGATCGAAGGCGCCGCGGCGCCCTACCGCGAAGACGTCACGAGCGACGAGACGCTCTGCATGCATCGGGGGAACGCGCGGTGCGAGTTCCGCATCGCCCTGCGGAGCGCGTCGTGAGCGAGCCGCACGACGAGCTGCTGGCGCTGCGCCGGCGCGTGGAGCGCGAGCGGAAGGCACGGCTCGAGGCCGAGGCGATCGCCGAGCGCATCACCCGGGAGCTCTACGCCAAGGCCGAGCTGATGGGGCTCCTGCAGCGGGTCGCCGTGGCGGCGAACGAGGCGCAGACCGCGGACGAGGCGCTGCGCGCGGCGGTGACGCACCTCTGCAAGAGCACGGGCTGGCCCGTGGGCCACGTGTACAAGCCGGTGCTCGACGGCAGCGGCGTGCTCCTCGCGAGCGACATCTGGTACCTCGAGGATCCGGCGCGCTTCGAAGCGTTCCGCGCCAAGACCATGGAGACCGTCCTGCCGCCGGGGATCGGCCTCCCGGGGCGCCTCGCGCAGTCGGGGCATCCCGCGTGGGTGCCCGACGTCACCGTCGATCCCAACTTCCCGCGCGCCGAGGCCGCGGCCGCGATCGGGATCCGCGCCGGCGGTCGTCGAGTTCTTCGCAACCTACGTGAGCGAGCCGAACGCCGAGTTCCTCGACGCGATGGTCCAGATCGGCAGCCAGTTCGCGCGCGTGGTGGAGCGCGAGCGCGCCGCCCGGACGCGGGTCAGTTCGAGCAGGTCATCATGAACCTGATCGTGAACGCGCGCGACGCGATGCCGCGCGGCGGGCGCCTCACGATCGAGACCGCGCTGGTCGAGCTCGACGAGCAGTACGCGCGCGATCACGTGGGCGTGCAGCCGGGGACCCACGTCATGCTCGCCGTCAGCGATACCGGCATCGGCATGGACGCGGCCACGCGCGAGCGGATCTTCGAGCCGTTCTTCACCACGAAGCCGGAAGGCCCGGGCACGGGCCTTGGCCTCGCGACGGTCTTCGGCATCGTCGCCCAGAGCGGCGGCAGCATCTGGGTCTACAGCGAGGTGGAGCAGGGGACCACGTTCAAGGTCTATCTGCCGCCGGTCGCGCTGGCGCCGGGCGCCTCCCCGCCCGCCGCCGCGACGGCAGCACCTGCCGCGACCGCGCGGCCGCGCGGGACGGAGACCATCCTTCTCGTCGAGGACGACGACGGCGTGCGCTTCGTCGGCGAGGACGTGCTGAAGCGCCTCGGCTACACCGTGCTCTCCGCGCGCAACGGCGAGGAGGCGCTCCGGCTCAGCGCGGCGCACGACGGTCCGATCGCGATCCTCGTCAGCGACATCGTCATGCCGGGCATGGCAGGCCCCGAGTTCCGGGCGCAGCTCTCACCGCAGCGCCCCGACATGAAGGTCCTGTTCCTCTCGGGCTACGCCGCGGGCACGGCGGTCCACCACGGCATTCTCGGCCCGGACGCCGCCTTCCTCGAGAAGCCGTTCGGTCCGGAAGCGCTAGCGCGAAAGATCCGCGCCGTGATCGACGGGCTGGGATGTGACGCGCGCAGGTACAGGCGCTTCATCTCGCAGACGTCGTCGCCGAGCGGGCGGAGCGCCACGCAGCCGACGGCGTCGTCGTCAGCGCGGCGCGCGGCGTCGAGCGCCAGCAGGAGACGGCCGCGCGGTGGCGCGTAGGCGCCCGGCAGGGTAGCGAGCTCCTGCTCGAAGCCCTGGAAGCAGAGATCGACGCCCAGTGACTGTTCGTACTCGCGGAAGAGCGCGCGGACGCGCTCGATCTGTCGCGGCCCGACGGCGGGAACGATCGTCAGGTGGCTACTCCGGCTTCGCGAGCAGGCCGATCTCCCGGTACTTCGGCGCGATGCGGTCGGAGATCAGACCGAGGCGGCCGAGCCGCGGCATCAGGTTGTCGTTGAACAGGAAGCTGTTGAAGTGCTTCGTCGTCGGCGAGTTCGCGACGGTGTCCCGCCAGATCTTGTCGGCGTCCCAGCCCATCTCGGTCCACACGTTCTTGATCGACTGGAAGCCCGTGCGCTCGTCGCGCGCATAGAGCACGTCGCACGCCTTGAAGCAGAAGTCCTCGAGGTGCTCGCGCTTCCCGGCGTCCATCTCGGGGATCGCGCGGCGGAGCGCGAAGTAGCCGAAGTTCACGTGGCGCCCCTCGTCCTGCATGACGTAGTCGAGCAGCGTCGCCAGCGTCGGATCCGCGGTCTGCTTCCGCATGAGGTTGAACGCGGCGATCGCGAGCCCTTCGACCAGCATCTGCATCCCGACCAGCTTCAGCTCCCAGAGGTTCGTCGCGAGGATCTCGTCGAGGATGCTCTTCAGGAGCGGATCCACCGGGTAGATCTTGTGGAGCTTCTTCACGTACTTCTCGAAGACCTCGACGTGCCGGCCCTCGTCGACGACCTGCGTGGAGGCGTACAGCTTCGCGTCCAGCTCCGGGATCGAGTTCACGAGCTGGCCGCACACCACGAGCGCGCCCTGCTCGCCGTGGAGGAACTGCGAGAGCCGCCACGCCGAGACGCGGACCTCGATCTCCTTCTGCTCCTCGGGCGTCAGACGCGTGAAGAAGTTCGTGCCGCCGAAGGCGACCTGGGTGTTGAGGACGGGCCCCTCGGTGCCGACGGGCCGTGACCAGTCGATCGCCACGCTGCCGTTCCACTGGTTCTTCTTCGCCGTCTCGTAGAGCGTCTCGAGCTCGTCGTGCGTGGGCTCGTAATCGAAATCCCAGAGGGTCTCGAGCTGATACGCGACACGACGGGCTGCGCTGGCGCTCGCGGTCATCGGAACTCCTCCGGACTGAATGATGATTCAGTCGCGATTATAGCCCGCCGCGCGGTACGATGCCGACGTGAGCGAGAACGCGATCTATCTCAAGCAGATGGAGCTCGGCCCGATGCAGAACTTCGTCTACCTGGTGGGCGATCCCGTCGCCCGCCAGTGTGTCGTGGTCGACCCGGCCTGGGAGATCGACACGATCGTCGACACGGCTGCGGCCGACGACATGACGATCGTCGGCGCGCTCGTCACGCACACGCACCAGGACCACGTCGGCGGCAGCCTGGCGTCGTGGGGCATGCCGGGCCGGATCCCGGGCGTCGAGGAGCTGCTCGGACGCGTGCGCGCGAAGGTCTACGTGCACAACGCGGAGCGGGAATTCCTGCAAGGCTTCGGCTCGGATCTCGTGAAGGTCGACAACCACGACACGCTGCCGGTCGGCCGGCTGACGGTCCGGTTCCTCCACACGCCCGGACACACGCCGGGCTCGCAGTGCTTCCTCGTGGACGACCGGTTGATCTCCGGCGACACGCTCTTCATCGGCTCGTGCGGCCGCACCGACCTGCCCGGCAGCGATCCGTCCGAGATGTACTACTCGCTCACGCAGCGGCTCGCCGCCCTGCCCGACGACACCGTGCTCTTGCCCGGGCACAACTACGGCGGCGACGCGTCGACGATCGGCCGCGAGAAGCGTCAGAACCGGCTCATGCAGTTCGCGTCGCTCCACGATTTCCTCGGCGTGATGGGTGGCGGGCGGATGCGCCTCGGCTGATGTCGCGCTACGAGAACTGGCTCAAGTCCCGCTTCATCGCGGGCTTCTTCTTCACGGTCCCCGTCTTTGCGACCGGCTGGCTCCTCTGGAAGTTCTGGAGCGGCATCGACGACATCTTCGGGCCGATGTACACGCGGATCTTCGGGCAGCCCGTCCCGGGGCTGGGGTTCGTCACCGCGGTCGGCATGATCCTGCTGATGGGGATCATCGCCCGCAACGTCGTCGGGCGGCGCGTGCTCGGGTGGGCCGATCGCCTGCTGCTGCGGGTGCCGATCTACCGGCGGCTCTATCCGTCGGTGAAGATGCTGATCGACTCGTTCTCGCCCGAGCGGCGCAGCGCGTTCCGCGCGGTGGTGCTCGTGCAGCATCCGCGTCCCGGCGAGTACGCGTTCGGCTTCGTCACGAGCGAGCTCACGCTGGACACCCTCGAGGGCAAGCGCGAGATGGTCACGGTCTTCGTCCCGACCAACAACCTCTACCTCGGCGACATCACCGTGGTCCCGCGCACCGACGTGATCGCGACCGGGCTTCCCGTAGAGGAGGGGCTACGGATCATCCTCTCCGCCGGAACGGCGACGCCGCCGCGCCTGCCCCGCTAAGCCTCGCCCTTCGCCACCTCGCGCGCCCAGGCCCCGACGATCTCGCCGAGCGGGTAGAGCTTGCCGAAGAAGAAGTGGTCGGCGCCGTCCACGGTACGGGCGGTCGCGCGCGGGACCGCGCCCCCCAGGCGCTGCAGCGCCTCGACGGGGCAGTAGGCGTCGGCAGTCCCCGCGACGAGCAGCACGTGACCCGTCACGTCCGCGAGCCCGTCGAGGTCGCTCAGCTCGCGCACGGCGAGCGCGGGCGCGACGAGGGCGACACCCGCCAGCGACCGGCGCATGGCCACACGCGCGGCGATGGCGGCCCCGAACGAATAGCCCACCGCGGCCAGGCGTCCGCCGGCGGGGAGGACCGTCGCCAGGTGATCGAGCGCCGCCTCGAGATCGTCCCGCTCGCCGCGCCCTTCGTCGTGGGCGCCCGTCGAGGCGCCGACGCCGCGAAAATCGAACCTGAGCGTCGCCAATCCAGCGTCCGCGCACACTTCCGCGGCGCGCACGACGACCGGATTCTCCATGTCACCCCCGTAGAGCGGGTGGGGATGACAGAGCGCGACGCCGATCGTCGCGTCCGGGGGCACGGACAGGCGGGCGTCCAGCGTGATCCCGGACCCGACGGAGAGGGTGATCCGACGCTCGCTTATCATGGCCGTATGAGAATACCGGCGGGGCGGGGAGCCGTCCAACGGACGTGCTGACCTGCTACCGAGCTCGACGACGGCTGGGCGCCTACCTCGATGGCGCGCTCGATCCCGCGGACGCGCGCTGGACCGAGCGTCATCTGACGACGTGTAGCGGCTGTCAGACCGAGGTCGGCCAGCTCCGACGCATGAAGGCTCTGGTCGCCGAGGTCGCCGCAGTGCCGGAGCCCGACTGGACGGGATTCTTCCCGGGCATCGTGCGCGGCATCCAGGACGAGCATCGCGCTGTCGCGGTCGAGTCACGGCCCCCGGCACGCCGCTGGCGGCCGCAGTGGGCCATGGGAGGCGCCGCGCTCGCAACGCTGGCGCTCGCGTTCGTGCTCTGGCAGGGCGGTTACGTTCCGGGCTCCGC
>VGLJ01000036.1 GCA_016866775.1 Candidatus Rokuibacteriota bacterium
CGGGCGGCGGCGGCATTTCTCCACTCTGCATCATGCGAATCGCGTCGAGCATGGTCATCAGCGTCCCTTTCGCCACGCCCCCGCGCGCACGGCGAGGGCGACGGTCGATCCGAAGCACACGAGCGCGAGCGCCATCACGGCGAAGAGCGCGGGCAGCCCGAAGCCAAGCCAGCGCGTGACGACGTAGCCGCCGACGGCCGCGACGGTCATGCGCGTGAACCCGGCGACGAGCGGCCACCACAACCGCCCCGCACCCTGCGACGCGAAATAGAGCGCGAGCCCCAGGCCGAAGAAGCCGTAGAACGGCCCGACGATGCGGAGATACGTGGAGCCCGCGGCAATCACCGACGGGTCGGAGGTGAAGAGGCCGACCCAGAGCCACGGCACGATCGCGCCGGCGAGATCGACCGTCGCCCTCGCCGTGCGCGCGGGGGCGTGGCGAAAGGGACGCTGATGACCATGCTCGACGCGATTCGCATGATGCAGAGTGGGGAAATGCCGCCGCCGCCCGTGGCGAGCCTCACCGGCTTCACGCTCCGCGAGGCGGAGCCGGGACGCGCGGTGATCGACTTCGAGGCCGACACGCGTCACGCGAACCCGATGGGCACGGTGCACGGGGGCATCCTCGGTGACATCGCGGACGCCGCGATGGGCATCGCCTACGCCGCGACGCTCGGCGAAGGCGAAAGCTTCACCACGCTCGAGCTGAAGATCAACTTCCTCAAGCCGGTGTGGGCGGGGAAGCTCGTCGCGACGGGTCGCGTGGTGAAGGGCGGACGCACGGTGGGGCTCGGGGAGTGCGACGTGACGGATGCCGAGGATCAGCTCGTCGCGCGCGTGTCCAGCACCTGCATGACGCTGCGCGGAGCCCAGGCCGCCGGGCGCTAACGCGCGCCGCTTCCCCCGGCCCCCCCGCGCGCGGCGATGTAGGCGCGCCACCCGCCGTACCGGGTGATCTCGCGCTGCCCTTCGCACAGCGCCGGCTCACCGAGGACGCCCAGCGTCTCGGTGCCGTCGTCGAGCGTGACCTTGCCGATGCAGAGTCCGGGCGGCTCCTTGAGCAGGATGTCCGCCAGCCCCGCCGGCGGCACGTCCCAGACCTCGACCGCGATGGCCGCGCCGCCGGCTGCGAAGCGCTGCATGGCGGGATGGCGATCGCCGATCGACCAGAGCCGATAGGCGGGCACCGTGCGCGCTTCGCGCACGAAGCGGGCGCCGGCGGCGAGCAGATTCCCGTTCAGCTCGAGCCCGCGCATGAGCGTGCCGTTAACGGCGAGCAGCAAAGCAGGCGGCCTCGTGATCGTCGGTGATGTGGGCGAGGACCGGCATCTCGCGCTCGCAACGCTCGAAGCCGTCCGGGCAGCGGCCGAAGAACCGGCACGTCGTCGGCGACGGATCGACCGGGCTCCTGGGTTCACCGCTGAGCCGGACGCGCTCACGGTGTCGCGCCGAGCCGAGCACCGGGATGGCGGGCACGAGCGCGCGCGTGTACGGGTGCGCCGCCGCATCGAAGATCGCCGCGGCAGGGCCGCTCTCGACGATCCTGCCCAGGTACATCACGAGGACCCGCTCCGTCACCATGCGCACCACGTTGAGGTCGTGCGAGACGAACAGGTACGCCATGCCGAGCCGCTCGCGCAAGTCCGCGAGCAGGTGAAGGATCACGGCCTGCACCGACACGTCGAGCGCGGATGTCGGCTCGTCGAGGATGAGCAACGACGGGCGCAGCGCGATCGCGCGCCCGATGCCCACGCGTTGCTGCTGGCCTCCGGAGAGCTGATGTGGATAGCGGCCCAGCAGCGCACGCGGGAGCCCGACGAGCTCGGCGACCTCTGCCACGCGCGTCCGCAACGACTGCCCTGTCGGCGCGGTGCCGAGCCGGCGCAGGGGATCCGCGATCGTGTCGAAGGCCGTGAAGCGCGGGTTGAGACTGTCCGCGGGGTCCTGAAACACCATTTGGATCCGTGCGCGAGCCGGCACGCGCGCGAACCGCTCCGCGGGGATCGTGCCCACGTCCGCGCCGTCGAAATAGATGCGGCCGTCCGTCGGGTCGAGCACGCGCGCGATGAGCTTGACCAGCGTGGACTTGCCGCAGCCCGACTCGCCGACGAGGCCCACCGACTCGCCGCGCGCGATCGCGAACGTCACGTCGTCGACCGCGTGCACGCGCGCCGTGGTTCCGCGCAGCGGGAAGTATTTCGTCAGCGCGCGGACGTCGAGCAGCGGCGCGCGGGTGTCGGCGTTCATGTCAGTGCGGGGAAGCGGCACGCGACCACATGGCCGTCGTCGACCGCGATGCGCGGCAGTGGTGCCTCGTCGCAGGCATCCGTTCCGCGGTCGCAGCGACTTCGGTAGCGGCAGACCGGGAGGGCGCCACGGAGATCCGGAACCGCGCCGGTGATCGGCGTCAACTCCGTCAGCTTGGCGCCCGGGCGAGGAGTCGACGCGATGAGGCGCGCGGTGTACGGGTGACGCGGGTGAGTGAACAGCCGGTGCGCCGGAGCGGTCTCCACCACGTGGCCGGCGTGCATCACCACGATGCGGTCGCAGCGCTCCGCCGCGAGCCCCAGGTCGTGCGTGATCACGATCGTCGCGGTGCGCGTCGTCCGCCGCAGCTCGTCGAGCAGATCCAGGATCCCGGCTTGCGTCGTCACGTCGAGGCCCGTCGTCGGCTCGTCGGCGACGATCAGCGCCGGCGCGCACGCGATGGCCAGCGCGATCATCACGCGCTGGCACATCCCGCCCGAGAGCTCGAACGGGTACGCGTCGAAGCGGCGCGCCGCGTCGGGGATCTGCACGCGCGCGAGCAGCTCCATGGCGCGCGGACGCACCTGCACCCGGGGGAGATTCGCGTGGCGGAGCAGCACGTCGCAGATCTGGCGGCCCACCGTGCGGATGGGGTTCAGCGCGGCGCGGGGATTCTGGAAGATCATCGACAGCTCGCGGCCGCGATACTCCCGCCGCTGACTCTCCGACGCCGCGACGAGATCGAGCCCGCCGAAGACCGCGCGCCCGCTCGTGACCCGCGCGGCGGGATGCAGGATCCCCATGATCGCAAGCGCGGTGACCGATTTGCCCGAACCGCTCTCGCCGACGATCCCCACGGTCTCGCCCTTGGCGACCGTGAAGCTCACGCGCTCGAGTTCTTCGGATCGCTGTCGAAGCGCGCGGCGTCGATGAGCTTGTCCATCTCGGGGTTCTGGTACGACGACGTGTTGAAGACGGCGTTCTGGCTGTGGAAGTTCCAGAAGAAGAAGTACTCGGGATAGTTGAGCCAGCCGCCGAAGGCGTTGAGGAAGAGCGGCATCTCCTTCTTCAGGAGCATGTTGCGCCAGTTCGAGCCGGGGATCTTGTTGATGGTGGTCCTGATCCCGATCTGCGCGAGCGACTCCTGGAGCAGCACGGCCATCGGCTCGCTCGTCGTCGCAAAACCCTGATCGAAAGACAGCGTTGTTTCGAAACCGTTCGGAACGCCGGCCTCGGCCATCAGCGATTTTGATTTTGCGACGTCGGTCTTGAACGGCGCGGGGAAGAGCTCGTGGCCCGCCGTGAGTTTCGCGATCGGGTTGCCGTTCAGCAGGACGCCGCGTCCGAACAGCGCCGAGGTGAACATCTTCTCGAACGGCACCACGTGGGCGACGGCCTGGCGAACCTTCACGTGGTTGAACGGCGGATTCTTCACGTTCATCCCGACGTACGCGAACGCGTTCTCGACGGGATGCGAGACGACCTGCAGCTTGCCCGCCTTCGCGATCTCCGAGAAGTCCTTCGGCGGCAGGTCGAACGAGATGTCGGCGTCGCCGCGCTCCAGGAGCGCGCGGCGGTTGCCGGCCGACGGCACCTCGCGCACGATCACGCGCCTGATCTTCGGCAGCGGCCCCGACTTCCAGTCGTCGAAGCGGACGTAGATCGTCTCCTGGCCCGGCTTCCACGACTCGAGCTTGTAGGCGCCGCCGCCCGCGTCGTTGTTCTTCAGCCACTCCATGGCCCACGGATCGGCCTGCGTCGCGTGCTTCTTCGCGAGCGTGGAGTTGATGACGACCGGCGCGGGGACCGCCATGTCCGGCATCGTCAGCTTGTCCTTGCGGAGGAGCTTCACGCGGAAGGTGTGATCGTCGACCGCCTCGAACTGCTCGGGCTTCTCGAGCGAGCCGGCCTTCATCTGGAACGTGGGGAAGCCGCCGACCGTGACCGCGCGGTCGTACGACCACTTCACGTCCTTGGCGGTGACCGGCGTGCCGTCGTGGAACTTCGCGTCCTTCCGCAGCTTGAACGTGACCGACGTGCCGTCCGGCGCGAGCGTCCAGCTCTCGGCCAGCTCGGGCTTGAGCACGTTGTAGTCGTACATCTTCGAGCCGTCGGGAGGGTCTTCACGCCGTAGGTCATCAGGCGGTCGTACAGGTTCCACGAGGCCTGATAGGCGGGGCGATTCGCGCCGACGCCGTGGATGTCCATGCTGTTCGGTCCGGACTCGGTCACGACGATCAGCGTCTCGGCGCGGCCCTGAGCGCCGGCGGTGCCGAAGGTGGCGGCGATCGCGAGCAGCGAGAGCGCCACGATTCTCAGCGTGGTTGTCATGAGGAACCTCCGCGTTCGCCCTGGGCAAAGCGTGTGCCGAACGAGGGGTACGCCAAATCACGCGGTTGCACGGAGCGCGAGGCCGTGACTGCTTAACACGCGAGCAGCCGGAGCCGTGGTGCCTCCAGTTTGCGCGAGGGGCGACGGTCTCCGAGCGCCGGGGTCCCGCATGGTGACGCACCGTGATCCTCAGCGTTGGCGCGCCTTTCACGCCCGGGACCTGACGGGCTGCACGCCCGGGGAACCGCGGCATACCGCTTGCTCAGGGAAGGGATGACGCCAACGACGACGCCGTCGCGGGCGTCATCGCTGGCAGGGGCGCCGGCAAGCCGAGGCGCCCCGTGTTGTTTCGGCGCCTCCCAACCCCAAGACGCGAAGGGAGACGCCCGCGATGGATGAGAAGCGCATCGAGCGAGCCATCGAGCTCGCGGTGTTCGGCGGCGAGATCGGACGGCGGCGGTTCATCGCCCGCGTCGGCGCGTCCACCGCGGCCGCCGCGCTGGCGTCCGTGTTCCCGATGGGCGCGGCGAAAGCGCTCGCGCAGCAGAAGGTCGGTCCGATCGAGAAGAAGGACCTCAAGGTCGGCTTCATCCCGATCACCTGCGCGACGCCGATCATCATGGCGGAGCCGATGGGCTTCTACAAGAAGCACGGGCTCAACGTGCAGGTCTTCAAGGCGTCGAGCTGGGCGATGATCCGCGACCTCTCGATCAACGGCGAGACCGACGCCACCCACATGCTCTCGCCGATGCCGCTCGCCATCTCGATGGGCGTGGGCTCGCAGTCGGTGCCGTACGTCATGCCGGCCGTCGAGAACATCAACGGGCAGGCGATCACGCTCGCGAACAAGCACAAGGGCGTGAAGAGCGCGGCCGACATGAAGGGCTTCAAGTTCGCCGTGCCGTTCGACTACTCGATGCACAACTTCCTGCTCCGCTACGTGCTCGCGGAGGCCGGCGTCGACCCGGACAAGGACGTGCAGATCCGCGCCGTCCCGCCGCCCGAGATGGTGGCGAACCTGCGCGCCGGCAACCTCGACGGCTACCTCGGCCCCGACCCGTTCAACCAGCGCGCGGTGTTCGAGGAAGTCGGCTTCATCTGGATGCTCTCGAAGGACATCTGGCCCGGGCACCCGTGCTGCGCGTTCGCGGCGAAGAAGGAGTTCGCCGAGAAGGCGCCGAACACCTTCAAGGCGCTGCTCAACGCGATCGTCGACGCGACCGAGCACGCGCACGACAAGGCCAACCGCAAGCGGATCGCGGCCGCCATCGCGCCGCGCAACTTCCTGAACCAGCCCGTCGAGGTGCTCGAGCAGGTGCTCACCGGCGTCTTTCCCGACGGGCTGGGCAACACGAAGACCGTGCCCGACCGGATCGACTTCGATCCGTTCCCGTATCACTCGATGGCGATCTGGATCCTCACGCAGATGCGTCGCTGGGGCTACGTGAAGCAGGATGTCGACTACAAGAAGATCGCGAGCGAGGTCTTCCTCGCGACGGCGTGCCGCGATGCGCTCAAGGGGCTCGGCAAGAAGGCCCCGGAGACGACGTCGGTGAAGCACACGTTCGTTCACGGCAAGACCAAGCTCTTCGATCCCGACAAGGCGACCGAGTATCTGAACTCCTTCGCGATCAAGCGAGCGTAGCCATGGGCGAGGACCGCGCGCGCGTGATCTGCTACTCGCTGCTGCTGGCGCTCGTGTTCCTCGGCATCTGGCAGGCGTCGGTCGCCGGCAACAAGCCCGGGAAGGGGCTGCCGGGCCCCGTCGCCGTCGCGCAGACGGCGGCCGAGATGCTCGCGAACCCGTTCTACAACAACGGGCCGAACGACAAGGGCATCGGGCTTCAGTTCCTCTCGAGCCTGGGCCGGCTCGCGATCGGATACATCGCGGCGTCCGTGGTCGCGGTCTTCCTCGGCGTGTTCCTCGGCCTCTCGCCCACGCTCTACCGCGCGGTGAACCCCTACGTCCAGATCCTGAAGCCGATCTCGCCGCTCGCCTGGATGCCGCTCTTCCTCTACACGATCCAGGACTCGGGCTCGGCGGCGGTGCTCGTCATCTTCATGTCGTCGCTCTGGCCCACGCTCGCGAACACCGCGTTCGGCGTGGCGTCGATCCGCAAGGACTACCTGAACGTCGCCGCCATCCTGCAGCTCTCGTGGTGGCGCCGGCTCGTCACGGTGATCCTGCCGGGCGCCGCGCCCGCGGTGGTCGCGGGGCTGCGCATCTCGATCGGCAGCGCGTGGGTCGCGATCGTCGCGGCCGAGATGCTGATCGGCGGCACGGGCGTCGGCTACTTCGTGTGGAACGAGTGGAACAACCTGCAGCTCACGAGCGTGATCTTCGCGATCCTCGCGATCCGCCTGATCGGCGTGCTCCTCGACGCCGGGCTCGGCCGGCTCTCGCGAAAGCTGGCGTACGCCGACTAACGACGACGAGGGGAACAATGGCGTTTCTCGAGATCGATCACGTCAGCAAGACGTTCCCGGCGCCCGACGGCCGCGGTCACGTGACGGTGTTCCGCGACGTGGCGTTCGGCCTGGCCGAGGGCGAGTTCCTCACCATGGTCGGCCACTCCGGCTGCGGCAAGTCGACGCTGCTCAACATCATCGCGGGGCTCGAGCAGCCGAGCGCGGGCGGGGTGGTGCTCGAAGGGCGCGAGATCGTCGGGCCCGGCATCGACCGGATGGTGGTGTTCCAGAACTTCGCGCTGATGCCGTGGCTCAGCGTGTTCGAGAACGTGCGCGTGGCGGTGCGCGCCGCGCGTCCGACGTGGTCGACGGCGCAGATCGCGGCGTGGGTGCAGCGCTACGTCGACATGGTCGGTCTCACCGGCGCGGAGAAGAAGCGGCCGGCCGCGCTCTCGGGCGGCATGCGCCAGCGCGTGGGCCTCGCGCGCGCGTTCTCGACCGAGCCGAAGGTGCCGCTGCTCGACGAGCCCTTCGCCCAGATCGACGCGCTCACCCGCGGCGTCATCCAGGACGAGCTTGTCCGCATGTGGACGGCGAGCCGCAACACCGTCTTCATGGTCACGCACGACGTCGACGAGGCGATCCTGCTGTCGGACCGGATCGCGTTGATGACGGCGGGCCCCGATGTGCGCCTGGCCGAGATCATCGAGGTGAAGATCCCGCGCCCGCGCACGCGTGCGGAGCTGATCGACGATCCGGAATATCTCCGGCTGCGCACCCACATCCTGCACTTCCTGATGGAAGTCGGCCGCCGCAGTCCTGTGCAGGACGAGCTCGCGGCCACGACGGGACGCACCGCAACGTTGAAGCGCTGACAGGAGGAGGACTCATGGACAGAGCGATGGCGCTCCAGACCATTCGCAACGCCCGGCAGTCACGCGGCGTGAGCTACGACGACCTCGCGAAGGCGATCGGCACGAAGGACGCGACCTATCTCGCGGCGGCGCTCCACGGCCAGCACCGGCTGCGCGAGGACGAGGCGAAGAAGCTCGCCGAGACGGTGGGCGTGGACGTCCAGACCGCGATGGTGACGACGGCGATGCCGCTGCGCACCGAGTTCCCGCTGACGACGGACCCGTTCAAGTACCGGCTCCTGGAGCTGGTCGGCGTCTACGGCGACGCGCTCCGCGACCGGTGCCAGGAGCTCTTCGGCGACGGCATCCTCTCGGCGATCGACTGCGTGGTGAAGCTCGAGAAGAAGGGCGAGCGCGGCCTGCTGACGATCGACGCGAAGTTCCTCCACGACAAGGAGTTCTAAGCGCGACCCCCTTCCGATGGCTGGCACGGGCCTGACTGCCCGTGCTCGGCCCGCCTTGCCCTCGTGACTACTTCTGGTCATACTGTGGCCATGAAGCAGGTCAAGATCGCCGAGCTCAAGGCGCGTCTGAGCGAGTACCTCCGCGCCGTCCGAGCGGGTGAAACGATCACAGTCCTCGACCGCGAGACACCAATCGCGCACATTGTCCCGGCGCGCGAGCGTCCGGCGATCACCATCCGGAAGCCGGCACCCGGTACGCCGCCCCTCCACAAGATCAAGATCCCGAAAGGCCCGAAGCTAAACTTCGACATCGTCGAACTCCTGTTGGAGGACCGCCGGAAAGGCCGGTGACCGCGTACGTCGATGCCTCCGTACTTCTCCGCGTCGCTCTGGATCAGCCCGGTGCGCTTGCGGAGTGGCCTCGCATCCGGCGGGGCGTAGCGTGCAGTCTCGTCAGGACCGAAAGCCTGCGGACCCTCGACCGCTTTCGATTACAGCAGGCGCTCTCCGATGCGGAAGTTGCCACGCGGCGCGCGCTCATTCTTGGATTCGTCAACGCGCTCGAGATCGTGAACCTCGATTCCGTGGTCCTCGACCGCGCCGCGCAACCGATGCCCACCGCGCTCGGAACTCTCGATGCGATCCATCTCGCGGCCGCGCTCCTTTGGCGCGAGTCGACAGGGGAGGATCTCGTGATGGCGACCCACGACGGCGCGCTCGCGCTCGGAGCCCGGGCGCATGGCTTCCTCGTGGTCGGCGTGTCGCCGTCGTGAGCTGCCGCGTTCACCTCGCTCCCGAAGGGCGCAGCGTTGCACCCAGGAGGAACCGTTGTGTCAACGACTGAAACTGTCTTGCGTTCCGCTCGTCGTGTTCGTATCGGCAGCGCATGCGCAGGTGGATCCTTCGAGAACGACACAATCTACGCGGACGAGTTCCAGGGAATTGCGGATGCGGAGATCGATGCCGAGGCAATCCAACTCACACAGCGCTGTGGCGGACTGAGCCTTAAACAAGCACGCCGGCACGGCGCGTCTTCACGAAAGCGGCTCGACAGGGTCCATTCGCTGAGTGAGTTGCTTGGTCTTGCGGAGTCGCGCCTTCGCGTGCTCGGCGCAACTGCCCTAGAGCCTGTCGTTCGAGAGTTGATCGAGGAGTTCGACGCCCTCGATCCTCACGGGCAGACATTTCGGTATTCGCTCGACTCCGAGGGGGCGTTGACCATCGCGGAGCAACTCCGCTTTGACGTCGTAAAGATCAGGGCCGCGGTCCGCGATGCGATGCGGGAGCTTCGGCGTGCTCAGAACTGGGCCTGCATCACAGCTCAGGAGTGTCGGGAGTACCTCCACGACACAGCACCGTAGCGACTATTGCCTCGGTTCGCGCAGAACCGCCGGAATCGTACGGCCGCACGAGGCGAAGGACTGTTGGCCCGAAGCCGCTCAATGCGACGCGCAAGCCTCAGCGCCAATTCAGCGTCCAGAGGCGCTCGGTGGCTGATGGCGGTTTCTGCTCGATCCAAAAATTGATCGATCCTCACGGCCCATTTCGGCAGTGGACGCCACTCGCCTCCAACCATCGCGAATCCAGGCCCGAGGATCGCGCGCTGTGCCAGACGACTGTGTAGATTCATCAACGCTACACCTACCTGGTCAACGACCAATGAGGAGCTTTCAGGCTGAGCGCCATTGGATGCCCCGACCCAGGCTCGGTTGGACTCCAGCAATCCGTCTCTCTCGGCGAGAATGACAGATCCGATCACATCCTCCTTGCTCGCAAGCCGCGCCGCGAGTTCTCGTAGAACGGGCGCCGGCAATGACCGCCAACCACCGCGCGTGGCGAGTATCTGAAAGAGCCGCTCGCCCTCGGAAGCGCCCTTTCGCTCGAAGGTGCGGTAAACGCCGGGCAGGATGCGCGTGGTTGTCTCGGGGCTACTCAGCTTGCGCAGATAGAGTAGGACCGTGAGGCCGAGCAAGAGAATACCCGCGCTGGTGATGAGCAGGATCTCCATCCCCGACCTCCGAGCGCGTCATTCTTGTGCCTCGCGCCTTCGGCAATTCCCGACAGCTCCGCCAGAGTTCGATGAGAATCTGCCGGTTCACTCTCGCCCGGCGACGGTGATCAATTTGTTCTTGAGACGGCTAGTACAGGTGGCAGGCCACCATGTGGCCGGGCGCCATGTCCTGGTCCTTCGGCTCCTCCTGCGCGCAGCGCGGCATCGCGAAGGGGCAGCGCGGGTGGAAGCGGCAGCCGGACGGCGGGTTGATCGGGGAGGGGACCTCACCCTGGAGCACGATCTCCTCGCGCACGATGTCCGGGTGCGCCGGCAGGGCGGCGGAGAAGAGCGCCTTCGTGTAGGGATGCAGCGGGTTCTTGAAGAGCTCCTTCGTCTTCGCGCGCTCGACGATCTTGCCGAGGTACATCACCGCCACCTCGTGCGCCATGTAGCGTGTGGTCGCGAGGTGGTGGGCGATGAGCACGTAGCTCACCCGGAGGTCCTGCTGCAGGTCGACGAGCAGGTTCATGATCTGCGCGCGGATCGAGACGTCGAGCGCGGAGACCGGCTCGTCGAGGATGATGAGCTTCGGGTCAGAGACGAGCGCGCTCGCCACCGCGATGCGCTGGCGCTGTCCGCCGCTGAACTCGTGCGGATAGAGGGCGGCCTGCTGCGGCCGGAGCCCGACGCGCTCGAGCGTCTCCGCCACGCGCGCCTTGATTTCCTGGGACGAGAGCTTGCCGTTGATGATGATCGGCTCGGCCACGATGTCGCGCACGCGCATGCGCGGGCTCAGCGACGACCACGGGTCCTGGAAGACCGCCTGGACGATCGTCCGGTATTCCTTGAGCTCGGTGCCCTTCAGCGTGTGGATGTTCAGCCCGTCGACGAGCACCTGGCCTTCGGTGGGCTCCTCGAGCCGGAGGATGAGCTTGGCGGTCGTCGTCTTGCCGCAGCCCGATTCACCGACGATCGCGAGCGTCTCGCCCTGTGGGACGGAGAACGAGATGCCGTCGACGGCCTTCACCCAGCCGAGGACCTTCGTCCAGATCACGCCTTGCGTGACCGCGAAGTGCTTCTTGAGCGCCTGGACCTGCAGGACCGGCGCGGCCGGGCTCATGTGCCCTTCGCGATCCAGCAGGAGGCGGTGTGGCCCTCGCCGATCGTGACCGCCGGCGGATACTGCTGGCGGCAGCGGTCCTCGGCGAACTGGCAGCGCGCGGCGAACCGGCAGCCGATCGGAAGGTCCCAGAGCCCGGGCGGCTGGCCGGCGATCGAGTAGAGCCGCTCGACGTCCTCGTCCATGCTCGGCACCGAGCTGAGGAGCGCCTGCGTGTACGGATGCGCGGGCCGGTTGAAGATGTCGCGCACCGGCCCGCTCTCCACCACGCGCCCGGCGTACATCACCATGACCCGGTCGCACATCTTCGCGACGATGCCGAAGTCGTGGGTGATGAAGATCAGCGACAGGTTGGTCGCTTCCTGGATCTCGCGCAGCAGGCGCAGGTACTGCGCCTGGATCGTCACGTCGAGCGAGGTGGTCGGCTCGTCCGCGATGATGACCTTCGGCTCGCAGGAGATGGCGATGGCGCCGACCACGCGCTGCTTCATGCCGCCGCTCATCTGGTGCGGATAATCGTCGACCCGGCGCTCGGGCGCGGCCACGCGCACCTGCTTCAGGCCGTCGATCGCGCGCCGCACGAGCGAGCGGCGGCGCTCGTCGTGATGGATCTGGATCGCCTCGATGAGCTGGTTGCCGATCGTGAACACGGGGTTGAGCGACGTCTGCGGGTCCTGCAGGATCATCGAGATGCGCCGCCCGCGGATGCTGCGCATCTCCCGTTCCGACTTCGGAACGAGGTCCTCGCCCTGGAGCTTGATCGAGCCCTTGATGATGCGGGCGACGGGTCGGGGGAGCAGCTTCAACAACGACAGCGCGGTCATCGTCTTGCCGCACCCCGACTCGCCCACGATCCCGAGCGCTTCACCCTCGCGGAGCGAGAAGCTCATCCCGTCGACGGCCTTCACCGTCCCCCACCGCGTGAAGCAGTAGGTGTGAAGGTCGTCGACTTCGAGGATGGGCTCGCCGATCTTCCTCGGCACTACTTGCTGCCGGCGGCCTTGATCAGGTGGAAGTTGGTCGACCGCCCGGCGCCGAGGCCGGAGTAGGTCCAGTCACCGACCACCTTCGGGTTCGCCATGACCTCGTTGGAGAACCAGAACAGCGGGATGTCGGCGAACTCCTCGAAGAGGTGATCGCCGATCGCCTTGGCGATCTGGTGGCGCTCCTTGGGGTCGACGGCCTTGGTCAGCGCCTCGTACTGCTTGTCGAGGTACTCGTTCTCGTAGTGATGGTTCGGGCTCTTGCTGTAGTAGCTCGTGCGGATCCACTCCTCGGACGGCCGCCACGAGATGATGTTCGGCCAGATGCAGCACTGGATGACCTTCTTGCGGAACATCTCGCGCACCTTCGCCCAGTCGAGCACCTCGATCTCGGCCTCGATCCCGATCTCCTTGTAGTAGATGCCGAGCGCCTCGGCCACCTGCGGACCTTCGGACTCGCCGGGCTCCGTGAAGGCGAGGATCTTCATCTTGAGCTGGCCGGGGCCGTAGCCCGCCTGCTTCAAGAGCTCCTTGGCCTTCGTCGGGTTGTAGCCGTACATCGAGTCGAACTTCTTCGCCCACTCGGGGTTGTAGCCCTCGGACTTCTCCGACCACCCCGTCACGTAGGTGAGCGTGCCCTTGCCGGCGAACACCGTCTGGAGCAGCTCCTTGCGGTTGATCGCCATGTTGAGCGCTTGCCGCACCGGCTTCTTCGTCCACGGCACGTCGGCCTTGAAGTCCTTGTCGTTCGGCAGGTAGTACTGCCCGCCGAGGTAAACCGTCATCCAGTCGACCGGGAAGGACGACTGGAAGATCTTCATGCCGCGCTTGAGCGCGTCCTTCTGCAGCTCGCGCGGCAGGTCCGCGATGTGCGCCTCGCCGGACAGGAGCATCGCCAGCCGGGTGGATTCTTCCTTCGTGATCCTGAACTCGAGCTCCTTGAACGCGGGCCGCTCCTTGTTCCAGTGGTTGTCGTGCCGCTCGTAGGTGATCGAGATGCCCTGCTTCCGCTCCTTGAAGCGGAACGAGCCGGTGCCGGCGGGCCGCTTGTCGAACCCTTCCTGGCCTTCCTTGTCCCACTGGGCCTTGCTCACGATGCGGAAGTCGCCCGCGCGCGAGACGGCGTACAGCATGGTCGTCGACGGCCGCTTCATGCGGAACACGACCTGGTGGTCGTTGATGACGTCGATCTTCTCCACGCCGCGCCAGAAGGGCCCGAGCGTGACCTTCGCGTCCGGCTTCACGAGCAGCGAGTGCGAGTGCGCGACGTCCTTCGCCGTGAAGGGGCCGTAGCCGAAGTGGAACTGCACGCCCTTCCGCAGGTGGAACGTCCACTCCGTGAAGTCCTTGTTGTGCGACCACTTCTCCGCCAGCCGCGGCGTGTACTCGCCGCTCTTCGGATCCACTTCGAGCAGCGTCTCGAGGAACGGGTCGTACTGGAGGTGGTCGGGGCGCGCCACCATCCAGAACCGGTTCGTGTCCTCGAACCCGGCCGACGCGAACACGAGCTTCTGGACCGGCTGCGCCGATCCCGCGACCGGCATCATCACGAGCGTGAATGCCACGACTACCATGAGCCATAGCACCGTGCGCTTCATGCGATGTCCCTCCTCGGGATAGCTGTCACACATTTCTGAGCTTGGGATCGAGGTGATCGCGGAGCCAGTCGCCCAGCAGGTTCAGCGCGAGCACGGTGAGCATGATCGCGAGGCCGGGGAACATCGAGACCCACCAGGCCGTGACGATCAGCTCCCGCCCGTCGGCGACCATGAGGCCCCACGCGGGCGTGGGCCGCGGCAGCCCCGCGCCGAGGAAGCTCAGCGCCGACTCGAGCAGGATGACGTAGCCGACCTGAAGGGTCGCGAGGACGATCAGCGAGTTGACGACGTTCGGCAGGAGATACCTGGTCATGATCCGCGTGTGCGACGCGCCCGCCACACGCGCCCGCGCGATGAAGTCCCGCTCCTTGATGCTCAGCGTCTCGCCGCGCACGAGGCGCGCGTAGCGCGCCCACAGGAGGACGACGAGGACCGTGATCACGGTCCAGAAGCTCGGACCGACCGCCGCGACGAGGACCAGGGCCAGCAGGATCGTGGGTAAGGAGAGCGAGATGTCGACGAGCCGCATCAGCAGCGCGTCGACCCGCCCGCCGAAGTATCCCGACATCAGGCCGAGGGTGGTGCCGATCAAGCCGCCGACGACGATCGCCACGAGGGACACCGCGAGCGAGACCCTGGCGCCGTAGATCATCCGGCTCAGGATGTCGCGGCCCATCTTGTCGGTCCCCAGCGGATACGCGATGCTGCCGCCTTCCTGCCACGCCGGCGCCTTCAACCGCTTCGAAAGCGAGCCCTTGAGCGGGTCGTACGGCGCAACCTGCGGCGCGAACACCGCCGGGATCACGAGGAAGAAGGTCAGGATGAAGATCGGGATGAGCGGATAGCGCCGCGCCTGCTTGAGCGCGTGCGCGACCCTCGGGGGCGAGTACCAGGGAAGGCCGGGAACGGTGATGGTCCCCATGGCGACTCCTTACCCCTCGTCAGCGAAGCCGGATGCGGGGGTCGAGGTACGCATAGAGGATGTCCACCAGCAGATTGGTCATGATGAAGATGCCGGCGAAGACGATCACGACGGCCTGCACGACCTGGAAGTCGCGCGCTCGCACGGCGTCGATCACGAGCAGGCCGGTGCCGGGCCAGGAGAAGACGCTCTCGGTCACCACCGAGCCCGTCATGAGCACGCCCGCGATGATCGCGAAGAACGTCAGCGGCGCGATCGAGGCGTTGCGCAGGCAATGCTTCCAGACCACCTTCCACTCCGCGAGCCCCTTGATGCGCGCGAGCTTCACGAACTCGCTGTCCAGGACCTCCAGCATTGACGAGCGGACGAGCCGCATCATCGCCGCGACCTGGAACCACCCGAGCGTGATCGCGGGGAGGATCATGTACTGGAGCCCACCCCGGCCCGAGGTGGGGAACCACCCGAGGTGCACGGCGAAGATCCACATGAGGACGATGCCGAGCCAGAAGCCGGGCAGGGACTGGCCCATGAGCGCGATGACCTTCGCGGCCGCGTCCCAGCCCGTCCCCTTCTTCACGGCCGAGAGGACCCCGACGGGCAAGGCGATCAGCGCGCTGATGAGGAGGGCGAAGCCCGCGAGCTGCAAGGTCGCCGGCAGGCGCTCGGCGACCAGGCCCATTGCGGTGCGGCCCGGCCACTTCCACGACATGCCGAAGTCGCCCTGGAGCGCGCGCCCGATGAAGATGCCGTACTGCACGTATAGGGGCTGGTCGAGCCCCCAGTGCTTGGCGACCCGCTCGTAATCCTCGGCCGTCGCCTCGAGCGGCAGCATCACGTCCAGCGGGTTGCCGCTAAAGCGGGCGAGGGTGAAGACGATCAGGCTCATGACCCAGAGGGCGAGGAGGCTCTGGAGCGCACGGCGGGCTATGTAACGCTGCATGGTGGCGGAGACGGTACCCCCGAAGGGGCACGCGGGGCAAGGCTCGCTGCGCGAACTCGGCCTGGCTGGCTCGCTTACCCATGACGGTGTCCGGTAGCCACAGGGCTATACCCGGGAACATGAGGATGAGACTCAGGCAGATCGCCATGCCCGCCATGAACGGGAGCACGCCGATCCAGAGGTCGATCATGGTCCCCGCCTCCGGCGGGCTGACGAGCGCGGCTTCCAGCAGGATGACGATGATGATCCCGAACCACACGAGGTCGACGCCCATCGCCTTCAGCACCGGGACGAGGATCGGCATCGTCGTCACCATCATCGAGAGCGCTTCCATGAAGGTGCCGAGGATCAGGTAGAAGATCACGAGGAGGCCGACGAACATCGTCGGCGTGAGGTTCCACTGCGACACCATCGCCGTGAGCTGCGCGGGCACGCCGAGGATCGCGAGCGCGAAGCTCAGGATGAACGCGGCGGTCACGATGAGCATGATCATCGACGACGTCCGCACCGTCGTCAGCATCACCCGCCGCACCATGTCCGGCGTGATCGAGCGGTTGAACGCGGCGAGGATGAACGCCGCGACCACGCCGAACGCCGCGGCCTCGGTCGGCGCGGCCACGCCGAGGTAGATCGTCCCGAGCACGATGAACATCAGGACGATCACGGGAAAGAGCGAGATCAGGCCGAGGAAGCGCAGCCGCCACGACGGCGGCGCCTCGCGCGGCGCGACGCCGGGCCAGATCTTCGCGGCCACCGCGATGATGAACATGAAGATCCCGGCCAGGAGGAAGCCCGGGATGAACCCCGCGAGATAGAGCCGGCCGATCGATTCCTCGGCGAGGACGCCGTAGATGATCATCGAGATGCTCGGCGGGATGAGGATGTCGAGCGTGCCCCCGGCGGCGAGGCTGCCGATCACCAGCCGCTCGTTGTAGTTTCGCGCGCGGAACGACGGCAGCGCCACCGCGCCCACGGTGGCCGCGCACGCGGCGCTCGATCCCGAGATCGCCCCGAACACGGCGCAGAACGCGATGTTCGAGTGGAGGAGCCCGCCGGGCAGCGGGGCCAGCCACTGCGACAGCACGTGATAGAGCCGCTCGGAGAGCCGGCTGTAGATGAGGACCTCGCCCATCATCACGAACAGCGGGACGGCGACGAGCACCGAGCTGCTGTTCACGTTCCACGCGATCTGTCCGAGCACGTCCCACAACGGGCGGTCCGAGAAGACGTGCATCAGCGCCATGCCGATGATCCCGAGGGCGCTCGACACGTGCAGGCCCAGCAGGAACAGGCCCAGCATGAGCGCGGACGCGATGCCGAGGATCATGCGACGGGCTGCTGGTGAACCGCGGACTCGCGCGCCGGCTGCCAGCCGGTGAGCATGCCGAGCGCCATGCACACCGCCGCGAGCGCGAGCAGGCTGAAGCCGATACCCAGGATGAGCTACGGGACGTAGAGGGGGAACAGCAAGTACGTCGAGGAGCGGAGGTCGCTCTGCCACGAGAACGCGACCAGCGCCCAGATCTTCCACGAGACGACCGCGGCGAAGGCCGCCATCAGCATCATCGCGAGGAAATCGGCGGCGGCCCTGAGCCGCGCGGAGAGGTAGGGGAAGACGACGTCGATGCGCACGTGCGACCCGGAGCGCAGTGCGTCGGCGAGCCCCCACGTGGCGGCGAGCGCCAGCATGTAGCCGCTGATCTCGTCCGTCACCTGGGTCGTGGGGAGCCCGAGGGTGGCCCCCCACTTGCGCGCCAGCGCGTCGTACGTGATGAAGAACGCGAGGACGATGTAGACCGCCCCCGCGAGGTAGCCGAAGGCGACGGACACCGCATCGACTGCCCGCGGGATCGCGTGCACGCTACGCGCTCACCTTGAATCCAACCAGCGGCGCGATGATCTCGTTGAAGAGCTTCGCCGCCTCCGCACCGCCCGCGCGCTTCACCCACTCGGGCACGACCTTCTTCTGCAGCACGTCCTTGATCGCCGCCTTGATCTCCGCCGAGAACGGCAGGTGCTCCATGCCCTTCTCGACGCTCTTGTCGATGCCTTCCTGGTTCCAGGCTTCGATGGCCGTGAACGCCTTGGCCTCGACGATCCGCTCCGCCTCTTCCTTGAGGATCTTCTGGATGTCGGGCGGCAGCCGGTTCCACGAGCCCTTGTTGATCGAGAGCGCCACGTGCGGGCGCATCGAGATCGGGCCGACGAGGAACTTCGTCACCTCGTACCACCGCAAGCCGAACCCGGGCTTCGTGCCGGTGATGCCGGCGTCGAGGGTGCCGCGCTCGAGCGCGGTGTACGCCTCGGCGAACGCGATCGTGAGCGGCTGGCCCCCGAGGCCCGCCACGAGCGAGCCGAGCGCCACGCTGTGGACGCGCACCTTCAGGCCCTTGAAGTCGTCGAGCTTGCGCAGCGGCTTCTTGCTGAAGAACGCCTGGTCGGGGTCGCGGGCCATCCCGAGCAGGACGGCGTTCACCTTCTGGTCGAGGACCTTCGCCTCGTGCGGCTTCCACGCCTGCACGGCCTTCTTCGCCGTCGCGCCGTCCGGGAAGATGCCGGGCAGCTCGAGGATCTCGACGATCGGCAGCTCGCCCGCGACGTAGCCGCCGTAGACCTCGGCCACGTCGACGATCCCTGTCCGCAGCACGCGCAGGGTCTCGCCGCCGCCGAAGCCGAGCTCGGGCAGCGAGGTGAGCTCGAACTGCACCCGGCCGTTCGTCTTCTTCTCGACCTCCTTCGCCCGCTCCTCGAAGAGCTTCCAGGGATCGAGCGTGCGGTTGATCCCCATCAGCTTGAGCTTGCACTCCGCCTTCGGCGCCTGGGCGGTGACGGGCGACGCCTGCCAGACGACGCCGACGGCGAGGCACAGGATGAGAACCGCGACAACGGTGCCGATCCTCCGGAGCGACGTACGCATGGGCGCCTCCTGGAGCGCGAAAGTGGCAGGACGCTACGCAGGCGCGGCGGTCGGAACAAGCGTATAGTGCGGGGACCGAATACCGAACGCGATTCGGGATTCGGTGAGGATGCCTCGTGAAGGGTGGCTCCCGTCTCGGGAAGGCGAACGGATTCGTGCACGGCGCGCGGCATCGCGCGACCGATCGCGTCATCGACATTCTCGAGCTCACCGCCGCGAGCCGCGACGGCATCCCGCTCAAGGATCTGAGCCTGCGCGTGGAGACGCCGAAGAGCAGCCTGCTCCCGCTGCTCCGGACCCTGTCGGCGCGCGGCTATCTCGAGCAGGATCGCCGCGGCGCGTACCGTCTGGGCCCCCGCGCGCTCGAGCTCGCCGTCCGCTCGCCCGGCCGCCGCGATCTCGTCGAGATCGCGCGTCCGGCGCTGGACGCGCTGGCGCACCGCACGGGCGAGTCGGCGTTCCTCACCACGCTCGCGGTGGATGCCGCGGCCGTCGTCTTCATCGACGTCGTCGAGAGCGAGCAGCTCATGCGCTACACCGTGAACGTCGGCCAGCGCAGCCCGCTCCACGCCACGGCGAACGGCAAGGCGATCCTCGCGGCCCTGCCCGTCGCCGAGCGGGACGACTTCCTGAAGACGCTCGCGCTGAAGCGCTACACGGACCGCACGCTCACCACCCTGCCGGCCTTGCGCGCCGCGCTCGACGAGGTGCGCGCGACGGGCGTCGCCGTGAGCATCGACGAGATCGTGCGCGGGGCCTCCGGCGTCGCCGCGCCGGTCTTCGACCGCGACGGCCATGTCGCCGGCGCGTGCGCGGTCGGCGGCCCGACCGAGCGGATCAGGCCCCGGCTGCGGCCGCTCGCCGCCGACGTCAAGGCCACCGCCCGCGCCATCTCGACGCTGCTCGCCTCCGACATCGCGGCCGCCGAGCGGAGGTAACCGATGCTCGACCTCGTGATCGAAGACGCGCGCATCATCGACGGCACGGGCGGACCCTCGCGGCACGGCAGCATCGGCGTGAAGGACGGCCGGATCGTCGACGCCGGCGGCGCGTCCGGCCTTGTCGCGAAGGAGCGGATCGATGCCGGCGGTCGCGTGGTCGCGCCCGGCTTCATCGACCCCCACACGCACTACGACGCGCAGGTCGCCTGGGACCCGCTCGTCACGTGCTCGTCGTGGCACGGCGTCACCACGGTCGTCACCGGCAACTGCGGCGTCGGCGTCGCGCCGTGCCGCCCCGAGCACCGCGAAGTCCTCATGGGCGATCTCGTCAACGTCGAGGCGATTCCGCTCGACGTGATGCGCCGGGGCATCGCGTGGACGTGGGAGTCGTTCCCGCAGTGGATGGACGCGCTCGGCCGCGCGCGTCTGGGGATCAACGTCGCCCCGCTCGTGCCGCTCACGCCGCTGCGCCATCACGTGCTGGGCGACGCGTCGTTCGAGCGCGCGGCCACGGCCGACGAGACGGCCGCGATGGCGCGCCTGCTCGACGACGCCGTGCGCGCGGGCGCCTTCGGCTTCTCGACCACGATCCTGTCGAACCACGTCGGCGACCAGGGACGTCCGCTCGCCTGCCGCAAGGCGAGCACGGACGAGCTGCGCGCGCTCGCGGGTGTGCTGCGGCGCCACGGCCGCGGCGCGATCGAGATCGCGCTGACCGCGCTCTCGGATCGCGTGTCCGACGAGGAGCTCGCGACGCTCTCGCTCCTCGTCGAAGAAAGCCGCCGGCCCGTCACGTTCCTCGCGGTGTTCGCGCGGCCCGGACGCCCGCCGGGCAGTCACGAGCAAGGCATCGAGCGCGTGCTCCCGCTCCTCGGCCGCGACCGTGCGGTGCCGCAGGTCTCGTGCCGGCCGCTGCGCGTGCAGTTCACGCTGAAGAACCCGTTCATCTTCGCCGGCATGACGCCGTGGGCGCAGGCGTTCAATCGCTCCGTCAGCGAGCAAGCGGCGCTCTATCGGAGCGACGCGTTCCGGACCGCATGGAAGGCCGAGCTCGCGCGGCGGCGTGCGCGCCTCTGGCCGCGCGTGACGATCCGCGACGCGGCGACACCGGCCGTCGCCGCGCTCGCCGGCCAGTCGATCACGGACATCGCCGCGGCGCGGAACGTCGAGCCGCCCGACGCGTTCCTCGATCTGGCGCTCGAGGACGAGCTCGAGACGCTCTTCGACTTCCCGGTGTTCAACCAGGATCCCGAGGCGGTGCGGCCGCTCGTCACCGACCCGCGGTTCCTGATCGGGCTCTCGGACGGCGGCGCGCACGTCGACCAGCTCTGCGACGCGGGCTACGCGACCTATCTCCTCGGGAAGTGGGTCCGCCAGTGGGAGGCGCTGACGCTCGAGCGCGCGGTGCACCGCCTGACGGGTGAGGTCGCCGACTTCTTCGGGATTCCCGGCCGTGGCCGCATCGCCGCCGGCGCCGCGGCCGACCTCGTCGTCTTCGATCCCGCGACCGTGGACGACTGTCCGCCGGAATACGTGCACGACCTGCCGAACGGCGCCAAGCGCCTCGTCGCCCGCGCGCGGGGGATCGACGCGACGATCGTCGCCGGGCAGGTGGTCTATCGCGACGGCACGGAGACGGGCGCCCGGCCGGGCATCGTGCTGCGTGGAGGACACGAGTGACGAAACCGATCATCTCCGCCGATTCGCACATCACCGAGCCGCCCGACTGCTACACGGCGCGGATCGACCGGAAGTTCCTCGATCGCGCGCCGCGCGTGGCGCACGACGCGCAGCGCGGCGACCTCTTCGTCATCGACGGTCTCGCGAAGACCATCCCCATGGGGCTCATCGCGGGCGCGGGGAAGCGGGCCGAGGAGCTCACGATGTACGGCGCGCGGTTCGAGGATCTCCACCGGGGCGGCTGGGATCCCGAGGCGCGGCTCGCCGACCAGGATCGCGACGGCGTGGCGGCGGAGATCCTCTATCCCACCGTCGGGATGCTGATGTGCAACCATCCCGACTTCGAGTACAAGCACGCGTGCTTCGAGGCCTACAACGGGTGGATCGCGGAGTACGCCTCGGCGCATCCGGCGCGGCTCCTCGGAATCGGGCAGACGGCGATGCGCTCGGTCGACGACGGCATCCGTGACCTGCGCCGCATCAAGGAGCTCGGTCTGCGCGGCGTGATGATGCCGGGCAACCCCGCCGTCGCCGACTACGACGATCCGATGTACGACCCGGTGTGGGAAGCCGCGGTCGAGCTCGGGCTGCCGCTGTCGTTCCACATCCTCACGAGCACGAACGACTCGCTCAAGGCGCGCGGCCCGAAGCTGAACGCGTTCATGTCGATCATCCGCGGCTGCCAGGACATCATCGGGCTCTTCGTCTTCGGCGGCGTGTTCGAGCGCCACCCGAAGCTGAAGCTCGTGTGCGTCGAAGCGGACGCGGGCTGGGCGCCGCACTTCATGTACCGCATGGATCACGCGTACGATCGTCATCGCTACTGGCTGACCGGGAGCCGGCTCACGCGCCAGCCGAGCGACTACTTCCGGGAGCACGTCTACATGACGTTCCAGGACGACTGGACGGCGTTCCAGGTGAAGGACCTCTGCAACGTCCGCCGCCTGATGTGGGCGAACGACTTCCCGCACAGTGATTCCACGTGGCCCGATTCCCAGGCTCTCCTGGCCAACCATGCGTCGCATCTGACGGAGGACGAGCGCGACCTGATCCTCCACGACAACGTCGCCAACCTCTACGGACTGGAGATCTAGATGAAGATCAGCGCGTTCCACCTGATGCCGCATCGCGAGCTCCCGGACGACTTCGAGCAGCGCTACCCGTCCGTGTGGGTCACGCCGCCGTGGCACGAGCTCGCGGACGCGGACCGCGTCGGGCAGTACTACAACTGGACGCTGGACGAGCTCCTGTATGCGGCGCGTCTCGGGTTCGACGGCGTCTGCACCAACGAGCACCACCAGAACGCGTACGGGTTCATGCCGAGCCCGAACCTGATGGGCAGCGTGCTCGCGCGCGGCACGCAGGGCTCGAACGTGGCGATCGTGCAGATGGGCGCCACCCTCCCGACGTCGAACCCGCCGATCCGCGTCGCGGAAGAGTACGCGATGCTCGACTGCATCAGCGGCGGCCGGCTCGTCGCCGGGCTGCCGCTCGGCAGCCCGATGGACGTGAACTACTGCTACGGCATCACGCCCATGGAGCACCGCGAGCGGTATCGCGAAGCGGTCGCGCTCACGAAGAAGGCGTGGACGTCGCGCGAGCTCTTCGCGTGGAACGGGCGCTACTTCCAGCTCGCGAACGTGAATCTCTGGCCGCGACCGATCCAGCAGCCGCATCCGCCGATCTGGATCCCGGGCTCGGGGAGCATCAGCACGTTCGACTTCGCCGTCGACAACGAGGCCTGCTACTGCTTCCTCAGCTACTCGGGCGCGAAGGCCGCGCGCTCGATGATGCAGCGGTACTGGGACGTCGTCACGAAGAAGGGACGCGAGGCGAATCCGTATCGCGCGGGCTTCCTCCAGCTCGTCGTCGTGGGCGAGACCGACGCCGACGCGGAGAAGAAGTACGCGCGGCACGTCGAGTACTTCTATCACAAGTGCCTGCACTGGCCCGTGGCGTACGGCTCGCCTCCGGGCAACCAGGACTACCGCAGCCTCGAAGCGGCGGTGGCCAATCCCGTGCGGCGCGTCGAAGACACGAAGCAGCTGCGCTACCGCGACTTCGTCGAGAAGGGCTACGTCATCGGCGGCAGCCCGGCGACGGTGCGCGACCGCTTGAAGCAGGAGGTCGTGAAGGACCTGCGCGTCGGCAACCTCATGGTCCTCCTCCAGATCGGCTCGATGCCGCACGAGCTCGCGCTCGAGAACATCGACCTGTTCGCGCGCACGGTGCTCCCGGAGCTGCGCGGGCACTGGGACGACGAGGGATGGGTCAACGACTGGTGGCCGGCGACGCTGCGCGCGAAGGCGGCCCCGGCGGCGCTCGTGGCGGGTGGCGCATGACGGCCGAGCGGACCATCGCCGTCTGGCAGGACCGCGTCCGCATGCGCGTGCTCTCGGAGGGGTCGGGTCCCGCGCTCCTGTTCTTCCACGGGCCGTGGGGGCTCGCGTGGGATCCGTTTCTCGCGGCACTCGCGCGCGACTTCACCGTCATCGCGCCCGAGCATCCCGGAACGACGCCGGGCGCGCCCGACGACATCTATCACGTCGAAAGTCTCTGGGACCTCGTCCTCTGCTACGACGAGCTGCTCGATGCGCTCGGGCGGGAGGACGCGGTGTTCGTCGGGCATTCGTTCGGCGCGATGGTGGCGGCCGAAGTCGCGGCGGCCGTGCCGCGGCGCGCGCGGCGCCTCGCGCTCATCGATCCGCTCGGGTTCTGGCGCGACAGCGATCCGATCACGAACTGGATGGCGATGGATCTGCCCGAGCAGCGGCGCCGGCTCTTCCGTGATCCCGATGGCGAGGCGGCACGCCGTCTGTTCGGCGAGGGCGAGGACGACGCCACGGCGCGCCTCCGGATCATGTGGGCGCTCGGCGCGGCCGGCAAGTTCCTCTGGCCGATCCCCGACAAGGGGCTGAAGAAGCGCATCCACCGGATCAAGGCGCCGACGCTGCTCGTGTGGGGTAAGGACGATCAGATCGTGCCGCCGGTCTACGCGGACGAGTTCGCGCGTCGTCTCTCCGGCGCGCGTCTCGAGGTCGTCTCCGGCGCCGGGCACGCGCCGCAGATGGAACAGCCCGACGCGGTGGCGCGTCTCGTGCGCGAGTTCGCGAAGGCGTGAAGCTCACGGAGTATGCGACGTACGCGGACGCCCACCGCGAGGCGTCGTCCGCGGCGCTGTGGGCGCTGTTCGACGGTGACCGCGCGTCGCTGAACATCGCCCACGAGTGCGTGGACCGCCATGCGGCGCCCGGGCGCGTCGCCGTGCGCATCGCGCGCGCCGACGGCGCCGACGAGACGATCACCTTCGCGGAGCTGGCGGCGTGGTCGGCGCGGTTCGCGCACTGGCTCGAGGCGCGCGGCGTCGGGCGCGGCGAGCGGGTCGCGATCATGCTCGAGCCGTCGCTTCCCTTCTACGCGGCGCTCTTCGGAGCGATCAAGCGCGGAGCGATCGCCGTGCCGCTGTTCACGCTCTTCGGCCCGGACGGCGTGCGCCTGCGCATCGACGATTGCACGCCGCGTCTGTTGCTGACCACGCGCGAGAAGGCGTCCGTGGCGACGGGAACGGGCATCGACGTCCTCGTCGCGGACGACGCGTTCATGGCCGCGCTCGCGCGGTTCCCAGGCGAGTACGCCTGGCGCAGCGTGCCCGACGACCTCGCGGTGTTCCAGTACACGTCGGGCACCACGCGCGAGCTGCCCGAAGCGGTGCGCCACTCGCATCGCGCGATCGTGGTGCTGATGATCGCGGCGCTGTACGGCACGGGGATTCGGCCCGGCGACCGGTTCTTCTGCCCGTCCTCGCCGGCCTGGGGCCACGGGCTCTGGCACGGCACGCTGGCGCCGCTCGCGCTCGGCGTGACGACGGGCACGATGGCGGGGAAGTTCGATCCCGTGCGGATGCTCCGCGCGCTGGAGGACTACGGGATCACCACGCTCTCCGCCGCCGCCACGCACTTCAGGATGATCAAGTCGTCCGGGGCGGCGTCGCAGCATGGCTACGCGATCCGGAAGCTGTCGTTCACCGGCGAGCCCATGGACGGAGCGACGCGCGACTTCGTCGAGCGGACGTTCGGCGTGCCGGTCTGCAGCATGTACGGCACGACGGAAGTCGGCGTGGTGCTCGCCGACTATCCCGGCGCTCCCGATTACGTCGTGAAGCCCGGCGCGCTCGGCAAGCCGGTGCCCGGCGTGCGCGTCGAGGTCCACGCCGCCGACGGCCGCGGCTGCGAACCCGACGAGCTGGGCGAGATCGTGGTGTGGCGTCGCGACGCGTGGGTGCCGACGAAGGACCGGGGCCGGGTCGATCGCGACGGGTACTTCCACCACGCGGGACGCGCCGACGACGCGATCATCTCGGCGGGCTGGACGATGAGCGCGGTCGAGATCGAGGACGTGCTGCTCAAGCACCCCGACGTGCGCGAGGCGGCGGTGATCGGCGTCGCCGACGCGGTCCGCGGGCAGGTCGTGAAGGCCTTCGTCGTCAGCGGCCGCGACGGCGACGAGGCGTTCGCGCGGGAGCTCCAGGACTTCACACGCGCGCGCCTGAGCCGGCACGAGTATCCGCGCCGCGTCGAGTTCGTCGCCGAGCTGCCGAAGACGCCGGCCGGGAAGGTCAATCGCAAGACGCTGCGCGAGATGGAGGCCACGGGTGTCCGCTGAGGGCGGCACTCGCGGAGGGCCCGGATTCATTCCGGGCCCGGAGCGCGGGGGGGATGGGGGGGGCCGTCTCGGCCCCCCCATTGGGAACAAGATCACCGAGCGCGGGCTCGAGGAGCTGCGCAAGCGCATCGGCGTGAAGATCACCGACACGCTCGAGCCGTGGTGTCACGAGGCGTCGCGCGACGGGATTCGCCACTACGCGCACGGCATCGGCGACGACAACCCGCTCTGGTGCGACCCGGCGTACGCGGCGCGCACGCGGTGGGGCGGCATCATCGCGCCGCCGAGCTTTCTCTTCGCGACGAGCCGCATCATCTCCGGCTACGTCGGCGGGCTGCCCGGCGTGCACGCGATGTGGGCCGGTGCTGCCTTCACGTGGCATCTGCCGGTCCGTCGCAACGACACGATCACGACCGACGCGTGGCTGAAGGATCTCGTCGAGCACCAGACCACGTTCGCCGGCCGCGCGATCCAGCAGATCTACCACGTCGACTTCTACAACCAGCGGGGCGAGCACGTCGCCGCGGCGGACAGCTGGTGCTTCCGCACCGATCGCGATCTCGCGCGGGAAGAGGGCACGAAGTACGCCGTCGCGAAGTCGAAGCCGCCGCGCCGCTACGCCGACGCCGAGCTGACCGAGCACTTCCAGCTCTACGCCGACGAAGACGTGCGTGGCTCGCGGCCGCGCCGCTGGGCCGACGTGCGCGAGGGCCAGCGCCTGCCGACGATGGCCAAGGGTCCGATGACGGTGACGGGCTTCATCGCGTACGCCCAAGGGTGGGGCGGCCTCTACATCCGCGCGAACAAGCTCGCGTGGAAGCAGATCGCGCGTCACCCGGGCCTCGGGATCAAGAACCGCTTCGGGATTCCGGACTGCCCCGAGCGCGTGCACTGGGAGCAGGAGTTCGCGACGATGGTGGGCGCGCCCGGCGCGTACGACTACGGCCCCGAGCGCTGCTCCTGGCTCACGCACCATCTCACGAACTGGATGGGCGACGACGGATTCCTCCGCGGCGCGCACTGCAGGATCCGCCGTCACAACCCGGAAGGCGACCTGCTCCGCATCGACGGCAAGGTCGTCCGGACGTTCGTCGAGGGCGGGCGCCACCTCGTGGAGATCGAGCAGGAAGCGCGCAACCAGGACGGCGAGCTGTCGGTGATCGGCGGCGGCGTCGTGGAGCTTCCCGAATGAGCCGCACGCTCCGCGGACGCGTCGCCGTCGCTGGCATCGGCGAGACCGCGTACTACAAGCACGGCCAGTCGCCCGACGCCGAGTTCACGCTCGCGCTCAAGGCGATCCTGCGCGCGTGCGAGGACGCCGGCATCCCGCCGCGCGAGGTCGACGGCTTCGCGTCGTACTCGAACGACCGGAGCGATCCCTCCCGCCTCGCGGCCGCGCTGGGCATCCGCGAGCTCCGGTTCGCGAACATGCAGTGGGGCGGGGGCGGTGGAGGCGGCGCGGCGGCGGTCGGCAACGCGGCGGCGGCGGTCGCGACGGGGCTCGCCGACTGCGTGGTCGTCTTCCGCGCGCTCGCGCAGGGCCAGTTCGCGCGGTTCGGTCTCGGCGGCCAGGTGCCGGCCGTGTCCGGCGAGCAAGCCTTCACGTTCCCGTACGGCATGATCTCGCCGGGGCAGCGCTACGCGATGCGCGCGATGCGCTTCCTGCACGACCACGAGATCGGCCGCGAGCCGCTACGCGCGATCGCGCTCGCGTCGTACCGGCACGCGCAGTCGAACCCGCGCGCGGTGATGCACGGCCGGCCGCTCACCCCGGAGATGTACGACGCCTCGCGCTGGATCGTCGAACCGTTCCGGCTCTACGACTGCTGCCTCGAGAACGACGGCGCCGCGGCGCTCGTGCTCGTCCCCGCCGAGCGGGCGCGCGATCTCCGGCAGCCGCGCGTGTACCTGCTCGGCGTCGCGCAGGGCTCCGAGCATCGCAACGCCGCGCCCGTGCACAACGCGCCGCTCTACGCGACGTCCAGCTTCACGACGGTGGCGCCGCACCTCTACGAGATGGCCGGGGTTACGCCCGGCGACGTCGACGTCGTGCAGAGCTACGAGAACTTCACGGGCGGTGTCCTGATGAGCCTGGTCGAGCACGGGCTCTTCCGCGCGGACGAAGCCGTCGAGGTCTGCACGCTCGAGAATCTGCTCGCGCCGAAGGGCCGGCTGCCGCTCAACACCAGCGGCGGGAATCTCGCCGAGTGCTACATGCACGGCCTCGAGCTCCAGCTCGAAGCGGTGCGCCAGCTCCGCGGCGCGTCGCCGAACCAGGTGCCGGACGCGGAGGTGTCGATGGTGTGCGCGGGCCCGATGGTCACGCCGGTGTCGAGCCTGATCTTCGGAACAGAGGCCACGCTGTGAAGACGTATCTGCCGTCCGGTCTCCCGAAGCCGGTGCCGCAGCCCGACGGGCTCGACGCGCCCTACTGGGAGGGGACACGGCGCGGTGAATTGCGCGTGCAGCGCTGTCGCGCGTGCCGCGCGTGGCAGTGGGGCCCGGAGTGGATCTGTCACGCGTGCCTGTCGTTCGATCTCGCATGGGAGGCGATCGACGGACGCGGCACGATTTACAGCTGGGAGCGCGTGTGGCATCCCGTGCATCCGGCGCTCGAGGATGCGGGTCCGTACCTCGTCGTGCTCGTCGAGCTGCCGCACGCCGGCGGCATTCGGATGATCGGCAACCTGCTCGGCGATCCGCACCAGACGGTCACGATCGGCGCGCCGGTCGACGCGGTCTTCGAGTCGCACGAAGACCATGCGCTGGTCCAATGGAGGCTCACGTGAGCGCAACGCCGAACGACATCGTCGTCAACGCGCCGAACCGCTGGCGTCTCGAGACGCCGGGGCACGCGGGCTGGCCGCGGTCGGCGCGCCCGGGCGATCCGAACAAGTACCTGATGATCTCTGCCGACTGCCACGCGAACGAGCCGGCGACGCTCTGGGCGGAGCGCATCGAGCCGCGGTACCGCCATCGCGTGCCGCGCGTCGAGACGGACGCCAACGGCGTGCAGTGGCGCGTCACCGAGGGCTATCGTCCGGATCGACTTCGCCTCACCGACCTCGAAGGCGAGGACATGGCGCGCCAGAAGGCGGGCGCGCATCCGGAGGACCGGCTGCGCGACCACGCGCGCGACGGCATCGACGGTGAGGCGATCTTCCCGAACAAGGGCCTCGCGATGTGGGCGACGCCCGATCCGGTGTTCGCGATGGCGCAGTGCCGCGTGTGGAACGACTGGGCGTGGGAGACGTTCGGTCCGTACGTCGAGAAGCTGTCGCCGGCCGCGGCGCTCGCGACGGGCGATCTCGACGGCTCGATCACCGAAGTGCAGCGCGTGGCGAAGCTCGGCTTCCGATTCCTCACGCTGCCGTGCAAGCCGATCTGGGGCGGCCACGACGTCGAGCACGTGAACTACAACCTCCCGCACTTCGATCCGCTGTGGGCGGCGATCCAGGACGCGGACCTCGGCATCACGTTCCACGTCTCCACCGGGCGCGATCCGCGCGCCGCGCGCGGCAACGGCGGCGCCGTCATCAACTACGTCTCGCACTCGCTGTCGCCGACCATCGAGCCCGTCGCCAACCTCTGCGCCTCCGGCGTCCTCGAGCGGTTTCCGGCGCTGCGCTTCGCGACCATCGAGGCCGGCATCGGCTGGATTCCCTGGCTCCTCACGGCGATGGACGAGGCCTATCTCAAGCACCACTTCTGGGCCCGGCCGAAGCTCCCGAGGCTGCCGAGCGAATACTTCCGCCTGCACGGCTTCGCGTCGTTCCAGGAGGACAAGCCCGGCCTCGACCTCGCCGAGCGTTACGACCTGACCGGCAACCTGATGTGGGGCAACGACTACCCGCATCACGAGGGCACGTGGCCGCACTCCGCGGAGGCGATCGAGCGGACGATGGGCGGCCTCGGCGACGCGAGCCGCGCGAAGGTCCTCGGGCTGAACGCGGCTCGCTTTTTTCGATTCCGCGCGCCCTGAGCGACAGCGAGCCAGGCGATCAGTCGGCGCGCGGCTCGATCATGTCGCGCGCGAGGGTCCGCTCACCCCACGCCACCACCGCCTCGTAGGTCGCCGCGCTCGCGGCGTGCGTGACGATCAGGTAGACGTGGTCCGGAAACGTCGGATTGTCGTCGCGTCCGACGAGCGCGGCGATCGCGCGTGAGCGATCGAGCGTCAGATCGACCAGCGTCCCCGCCGTTCCTCGCGTCTGCCCGTCGTCGACGAGGCTCAGCGGCAGCACGACCGCGGCTTCCGGCCTTCCGCCGAAGAGTGGGGGAAGCACCGGCCGGAACTGAGCGATCGCGGTCGCGTCGCTGAGGCCGATGCGACGGACTTCATGGGGGCGGGGATTGCGAACGGTGATCCGCCAGACCGTCCGCTCTCCTGGGGCGCCGTACCAGCGCGCCTCGCCCCAGACGTCGGCCCCGGCACTCCGCTTCACGCGAGGCTCGACGGACACCGCGCCGAACGCGCGCGCCGCCGGCACGCTGACGGGCGCGAGGTGGCGATCGTAGATCACGGTCCCGCGCCCGAGCTCGCCGGCGTCCGCCGTGTCGGCGAGACGGGCGAGACCGGTCCCCGCGACGCCGTCGGTGAGCTCGGCCGGGCCGAGAAACGACGCGAACGCTTCGTGGCGCACGTTCAGGATGCGGAGGCGGTACTCGACGAGCCCGGCGGTGGCCGCGGGCGCCGTCGCGCGAGCCGCGAGACACGCGGCGAGACCGCGCTCGTACGCGGCGGTGTCCGCGTCGAACGCGATCAGCCCGCCGGCCTTGATGCCGACCGCGCCCCCGACGATGGCGCCGGCGGAGGCGGCCTTCCCGGAAATGTCACCGATCAGTCCGAACAGCGCGCCCAGGCTCGCGCCGGCGAAGCCGCCGATCACCGCGCCGACCGGCGACCCCTTGTGGAGCGAGGCGCCGGGATCGAAGTTCTGCGCGCGCTGCACCTCGACGGCGCAGGCGAACCGCGCGCGCTCGATCGGATCGTCGACGGCCGCGGAATTGCGCGACGGGGCCGGCGGCGCCGGCACCCCCGCCGGTGTGGTGGCGAGCTCGTGCGTCTCCATCGCGCAGGCCCCGGTGAGAACCGCGACGAGGGTCGCCATGGCGATCGCGCGCGAAGCCCGTGTGGACGACATGAGTGCCATCAGGGTACGCGGGGCGGGCGAGGGTTCGCACGAAAGAGATTCACGGGGGCGCGATGGCACGCGGGTGACAGGGTTGCCGGGCCGGCTGGCACGCCGGGCGGCGCACTATTCCGAGACGGATCGCGAGGCGCTCACCCTATAGTCGCCGGGTGATGATCGCGCACCGCCAGCGCGGATCGATCGCGCTCGTGATGACGAGCGCGCTGCTGCTTGTCGCGTCGCCGGTCTTCGCAGGTGCGCCCACCGACCGGCTCCGGCACCTCTTCTTCCAGGTCGACGCCGTGCTGTCCGATCCGGCCACCGAAGACCGGCCGCTCGAGCGTGTCGCGCGCATCCGGCGTCTCGTGTCGGAGGCCGCCGACATCCGCGCCGCCGCCGCCGTGGCGCTCGGGCAGGAATGGGAGGCGCGGACCGCGCAGGAGCGGGAGGAGTTTCTCGCCCTGTTCAACGAGCTCGTCGAGCGCGCGTACGTCGGACGTCTGGCGGGCGCGGTGCGCGCGGCGGGCCGGATCGACGTCCGTTACGCCGACGAGGTGATCACGGGCCACGACGCCACGGTGACGACCATGCTGCGCGGCCGCGGCGGGCACGACCTCCGGGTGGAGTACCGCATGATCGCGCGTGACGGCCGCTGGCGCGTGCGCGACCTCGTGATCGACGGCGTCAGCACGGTCGAGAACTACCGCGCGCAGTTCCGGCGCGTGCTGGACCAGAGCACCTATCGCGCGCTCGTCACCCAGCTGCGCGAGCGCGTCCACGCGGAGTCGCTGATGTTCACGCGCAAGGATCCGCCGCTCGCCGCGCCGGAGCCGGCTGTGCCTGAGCCGGCCGCGACGGCCACGGCGCTCCCGTCGCCGCCGCCCGTGGCTGCGACGCCCCCCGCGGCCGCCACTGCGGCCGGCAGCACGCCGGCCCGTGAAGAGCGCGTCGCGCCCACGGCGGCGCCGACCGCGGTCGTGGCAGCGAGCCGCCCGTCGTCACGTGGCGTGGCCGCGGTGGCGAAGCCCACCATCGTGTCGTCGCCCGCCCGTCGGGAACCTGTGATCAGGTCGGCGACGCCGATCCCCGAGATCTCGATCCCGGCGCCGGAACCGGGGGCGGTGGGGATGGCCCTCGGCGCCGGGCTCCTCGGCCTCGTCGGGATGGCCGGCGCCGCGTTCGTGCGCCGGCGCGCGACGCCGCAGCGGTAAGGCCCGCCGACGGCCTCGACGCGTTACGCGAGCGCTCGATGGGCACGATCACGCTCGCCACGTGCGCGGCGTGGCCGTCGCTGAGCGCCAGCGATGCAAGTCTCGCCGCCGCGCTGCGCGCCCGCGGCTGGACGGTGGAATCGGCGCCGTGGAACGGCACGTTCGACCCGTTCACGCACGGGCCCGTGGTCGTTCGCTCCACGTGGGACTTTCACGAGGCGCCCGACGCGTATCTCGCGTGGCTCGATCGCCTCGACGCGCGTCGGACGTTCAACGCGCCGTCGCTGATCCGCCGGAATCTCGCGAAGACGCACGTGCTGGACCTCGCCGCGCGTGGCGTGCCGGTGCCGCGTTCACGCGCGGTGGACGCCACACCGGCCGCCGTCGCCGCGGCGCTCGACGAGCTGCGCCTGCAGGATGCCGTGATCAAGCCGGCGATCGGCGCGAGCGGCTTCGGCGTCGAGCGTGTGGCGCGCGGCAGCGAGGCGGAGGCCTTGCGCCGCGCGGCGACGCACAAGGCGACGGCTCGCGTGCTCGTCCAGGAGTTCCTGCGGGAGATCGCGGGCGGTGAGCTCGCGGGCGTGTTCTTCGACGGCGCGTTCTCGCACGGGCTGCGTCGCGTCCCGGCCGCGGGGGAGTTCAGGATCAACGAGATGTACGGCGGACGCATGGAAGCGGCAGCCCTCGCTCCCGGCGTCGTGGCGCAGATGGCCGCGGTGCTCGCGCTCGTGCCGGAGCCCGCGCTCTACGCCCGCGTCGACGGCGTCGTCCGCGACGGACGCTTCATGCTCATGGAAGTCGAGGTGAACGAGCCCCGCCTCGGCCTCGACCTCGTCCCGGGCGCCGCGGAGCGCTTCGCCGGCGCGCTCCTCGCCCGGCTCTAACGGAGCTCGGCCTTGAGGACCGCGCGGGCGCGGACGGTGATGAGGCCCGGCTCGATCGGCGTCGGCGTCGCGCCCGCGCGCGCGGCCATCGTCTCGTAGCGCGGGCCGGGGCGCTCGACGTCGACGGCCCGCACCTCGACGATGCGGCCGAGCCGCATGCCGAGCGCTTCGGCCATGGCCGTCGCGCGGCGCTGCGCGTCCTGCGTCGCGAGCTTCAGCGCCTGCGTCTCCGCCGGACGCGAATCGGCGAGCGTGAACGCGATGCCGCCCGACACGTGGGCGCCCGCCCCGACGCCGGCGTCGAGCGCGCGCCCGATCGACGCGGGGTCCTTCGTCTTCACCTGCACGGTGTTGTTCGCGCGATACGCCACGATCTTCGGCTCCGCGCCCTGCCGATGATCCATGAGCGGCGTGAGCGACACGGCGCGCGTGGCGACGTCCGGCGCCGCGAAGCCGGCCTGCGCGAGCGCGGCGACGACGGCCGTCATCGCACGCGCATTGTTCTCGAGCGCCTCCTTGGCGGTCGGCGCGTCGGTGGTGACGCCCAGCGAGAGCATCGCGAGGTCCGGCGGAAGGCTGACCTCGCCTTCACCCGTCGCCTCGACCGTGGGGCGCGCGAGCGCGGGCAGGGGCGCGGCGACGAGAAGGACCGCGAGCGCGACCAGCGCCACGACGGGCGCGCGCCGCAGCGTCACCGCGAGATCGTCAGCCGCTCGCGGCCGTAGTGGTCGTCGTCGACCCACGGCTTGCCCTCGGCGAAGCGCGTGGAGCGGAACGGTGTCAGGTCGACGAGCTTCGGCGTGCCGTGGACGATCCACTCCGCGAGACACCGTCCGATCGCCGGCGACGTCTTGAACGACGTGCCGGAGTCGCCGACCATCCCGTACAGGCCGGGGATCGACGGGAACTGATCGATGATCGGGCGCCCGTCGTCGCTCATCATGATCATGCCGGCCCAGCCGCCGCGCATCGTCGCATCGGCGAACGCGGGCAGCCGCGCGGCGAGCGTCGTCCGCGCGTCCTGCACGAACTGCGGATCGACGCCCTCGTCGTAGGTGTCCGGATCCGCGCCGCTCCGGCCGAGCTCGACACCGATGAGCGTCGCGTTGGGGCCTTCCGGGCGCATCCACGAGTGGTGCACGGCGTCGATGACGACGGGATGGCGGTGCGTCCATCCCGGCGGCCAGCGGAAGATCGAGATCTGGATCCGGAACGGCGCGAGCGGCAGCGCGAGCCCCAGCGGCTGCAGCAGCGGGTTCGCCCACGCGCCGGGGACGAGCACCACCGTCGGCGCCATGATCCGCTCGCGATCGGTCTCGACGCCGGCCACGCGCCCGTGCTCCACGAGCACGCGCGTGACCCGCACGCCGGTCTCGACGCTCACGCCGAGGCGCCGCGCGGCGGCCGCGAAGCCGAACGCGGTCGCATTCGGATCGGCGAAGCCCGACGACCGCTCGTACGCGGCGCCGCCGACGTCGTCGATGACCACACCGGGCAGCAGGTCGCGCAGCTCGCGGTCGTCGATCACGCGCGTGTCGATGCCGAGCGTCTGCTGGCGCGCCACGTTGCGATGGAGCGCCTCGCGATACTGGTGCTTCACGAGCTGCACGAAGCCGACGGGCGACCAGCCGCAGTCGCCGCCGACCACGTCGGCGAAGTCCTGGAAGACCTTCAGGCTCTCGAGCGCGAGGCGCGACTCGACGTCGTTCGTGTAGTGCATCCGGACGAGCGAGCCCGACTTGCCGGTCGCGCCGGCGGCGATCTGGCGGCGCTCGAGCAGCACGACGTTCTTCATCCCGAGCGTCGCGAGGTGGAACGCGGTGCTCGTACCGTTCGCGCCGCCTCCGACGACGACGACGTCCGCGGTGCGCGCCACGCTACGCTCCGAACCGCGGGACGAAGCCGTCGCCCTTCGCGTCGACGCGGCAGACGAACGGCGCGCCGAAGTGCGTCGGCATCAGCACCGCCCCGCTGCCGGCGCACACCTCGAGGACCGTGCGCCGGCTCTTGCGCGCGTTCTCCGCGTCCTCGCACGCGAAACTGTTCCACTCCGGGTGGAAGACCTGGATCGCCTGGTGGAGGATGTCGCCGCAGAACATCGCGCGCGCGCCGCGCGAGACCATCGAGATGTAGCGCGTGCCCGGCGTGTGGCCCGGCGCGGGCTCGAGCGTGAAGTGCTCGTCGGCGGTGTGCGTGCCGGAGATGAGATCCGCCTTTCCCGCTTCGGCGATCGGCGCGACGCTGTCCTTGTACGCGAGCGCGTTGCCCGGCTGCTTCTGCGGATCGATCGTCTTGAAGTGCTCGAAGTCCGTCCGGTCGAAGAGGTAGCGCGCGTTGGGGAACGTGGGGACCCAGCGCCCGTTGTCGAGGCGCGTGTTCCAGCCGACGTGGTCGTTGTGGAGGTGCGTGCACATCACCGCGTCGATCTGCGCGGGCGTCGCGCCCGCCTTCGCGAGCCGGTCGAGCCACGGCGTCTTCATGCGGTGCCACAGGGGGCGGTTCGGACGCTCCTTGTCGTTGCCGACGCAGGCGTCGATGAGGATCCGGCGCCCGCCGACCTGCACGAGCCAGCTGTGGATGCTGAGCTTCAGCTTGCCGGTGGCCGGATCGTAGTGGTTCGGCAGCATCCACTCGCGATGCTGCTCGACGACCTCCGGCCGCCACGTGCCCGGGAAGAACATCGTGGCGTCGAAGTTCGGCTCGTAGGATTCCTCGATGCGCGTGACGGTCGCGGCGCCGATCGTGAAGGTGTCCATGGCCGTAGAGATACCACAGGCGTCACCCGCTCAGCGCGGCGCGCGCCGCGCCGTGCTCGACGCGCCGCGAACGGGGCGGCCGTCAGCGCGAAGCGCAGGTTCCGCAGCACGACGCCCAGCGGCGGCCGCGCGGCGCTGGTCGCCATCTCGAGGTAGATCATGCCGACGAACTGCCGGCCTATCGCGCGCGCGAACGGCTGGCCCCAGGCCTCGTAGCGGCGCGCCGCGTCCTCGATCCAGCAAATGCCCTTGCTCCACTCGCCGGCGAGGACGAGCGCGAGGCCGTACGGCGCCTCGAGGGCGACGAAGTTGGACAGCACCATGGCCCCGGCATCCGTCTGCCGGCGGAACTCGTCGAGATGCTCCCGACTCTCGCGCGGTCGGCCGCCGAACACGAGCGCTATCGTGCGGGCGACGCGAGAGTAGATGCGGTCGAGCCCGCTCAGCGAGCGCCGGACGCTCGCCTCGGCGTACTCGAGCGCTGCGTCGGTGTCGCCCAGAGGCCCATCGCCTTCGGACGCGGATCGCCCGTGGCCGCGCTCAGCTCGAGCAGCCGGTGGCTGCGCCGCTCGGCCTCGGCGAGCCGACCCCAGATCCCGGCGTCGATCGCGAGCGCGAGGAGCACCTTCGACCTGAGCCACACGTCGCGGAGCCGCTCTGCGATCTCGATCGCGCGCCGGCCGAGCCGCTCGACCGTCGCCTGCCGGGCGGGCTCGTGGGGCGCCCAGTGGATGTGGAACCACATGAGCCCCATCGACGCGTACCCGATGGATTCCTCGTAACCGATCTCGAAGAGGAACCGCGCGAGCCGCGGCGTGTCCCCGAGCGCCTCGACGCGCGGGAGGTACTCCTCGACGAGCGCGATGACGCTCCGAAAGTCGCAGCGGAAGTAGTGCACGCGCGCGATCTGGAGCAGTACGTCCGCGAGGAAGGCTTCGTCCGCGCATCCGGGCACGGCGCGGAGCAGATCGAGCGTCTGGCGGAAACGGGCCTCGGCCGCGCCGAGCGAGTACAGCGCGAGGCTGCGGGCGCCGGCCAGCGCGAGGTAGCGCACGGCCTTCTCGGCGCGGCGCGTCTGCGCATAGTGGTCGGCGATCGCGTCCGTCGCCTCGGCGAGCCGTCCCGCGCTGAGGTCTTCGAGGACCGCTGCGACGCGCTCGTGCAGTTCCTCGCGTCGCGCCTTCAGGAGGCTCTGGTAGACGGCGTCCCGTACGAGCGTGTGCTTGAACGTCATCTCGTCTCCGTCCGGCTCTCGGAAGACGAGATCCTGCCGCTCGAGCTCGCCCAGCCATGACGCGAGCTCGCCGTCGACTCGGCAAACACGGCGCACCACGTCGACGGCGAACCGGCGGCCGACGACCGCCGCCGCGTCAAGGACATGGCGCGGACCGTCGGCGAGGCGACCGATCCGCTCCATGAGCAGGTTCTCCAGCGAGACGGGCAAGGCGGTGCTGCCCGCGGTGCGGTCCATGGCGCCGGTCCCGTTCAGGTACGTCGCGAGGTCCTCGGCGAACAGCGGATTGCCTTCCGCCTTGTCGAGAACGAGGGTCTGGAGCCCCGGCGCCAGCGCGTCGGCTCCGAGGCGTGACGTGACGAGCTCCAGCGTGCTCGTGCGCGACAGCGGCGCGAGCGCCAGCCCAGTCGAGGAACTCCTCCGACGCCGCGTCGATCCAGTGCAGGTCCTCGACGATCAGCGCGGTGGGCGACAGGCGGCTACGCGCCTCCAGCACGCATTCGAGCGCGTGTCGAACCCTCGCGCCGAGCAGCTCGGGATCGAGCGCCCGCACCGCCGCCGGCGCTCGGCCGAGCAGGTGGAGGAGGTACGGGAGCACCTCGCGCTCCGTGACGCCGAGCACGTCGAGCGCGCGCGCGAGCTTCACCTCGGCGCCGTCCTCGCCTTCGGCGATCCGGAACGACGTGCGCAGGACCTCGACGAATGGAAGGAACGGCGTGGTCCGGCCCTCGCCGGTGCAGTGGCCCCGGAGGAACGTGGCCTCGTCCGTCGGCACGCGCGACGCGAACTCGTGGAGCAGCCGTGACTTGCCGAGCCCGGCTTCGCCGACGACGTTCACGACGCGCACGCCGTGGCCATCCCGCCGGCGGTCGAGCAGCGTGTCCAGCTCCGCGCGGCGGCCGACGAGCGGCGTGAGCCCGCGTCGGAGCGACACGGCGAACCGCGTCCCGATGCCGCGCGCGCGCCGCACGCGATGGATGCGGACCGGCCGCTCGAGGCCCTTGAACGGCTGATCCCCCAGGGCCTCGACGTCGAACAGCCCGTCCACGAGTCGCTGCGTGACGTCGCTGATGACGACGTCGTTCGGCTCGGCGAGCGCCTGGAGGCGCGCCGCGACGTTCGGCGTCTCGCCGAGCGCGAGCGCCTCGTGCCGGTCGCCACCGCCGACGTCGCCCACGACGACCAGCCCCGTATGGATCCCGACGCGAACGCGGAGAGGCGCGGGCAGGCTCACGCTCGGGTGGACCAGTGCGCCGATCTCGCTCGCGATCTCGAGCCCGGCGCGGACGGCACGTGCCGCGTCGTCCTCGTGGGCCTTGGGGAAGCCGAAGTAGACGAGCAGGCCGTCCCCCAGGTACTGCGCGATGTGGCCGTCGTGACGCGCGATCGCCGTCGTGGCCATCTCCTGGTAGGCGCGCACGACGTCGCGGAGATCCTCGGGGTCCAGCCGGCTCGCGAGCGCCGTCGAGCCGACGAGGTCGCAGAAGAGGACGGTGAGCTGGCGCCGCTCACTCACGGCGCGAGCGTACGACATCGGTGCGGAGGTTGACAGGGCCGTGCGGAAACTCCTATAAACGCGGCAGGAACCAGAGCTTCGTCACTCACCTTGATGGAGGTATTCCGTATGGCCCAACTCAGCAGGCGCGACGTCCTCAAGGGCCTCGCCGCCGTCGGTGCCGCCGGGGCGGTCGCGTCGCGCGCGACACCCGCCGCGGCCCAGACGACGCAGAAGAAGGAGCTCGTCGTCGCGCAGGGCGGCGACGTCGCGAACTTCGATCCGCACATGAGCACGTCGGCGAACGACATCCGCGTGTCGTTCAATCTCTTCGACAACCTCGTCTCGCGGCATCCGGATCAGAAGCTCCATCCGGGGCTCGCGACCGAGTGGAAGCTCACCGCGCCGACGACGTGGACATTCAAGATCCGCCAGGGCGTGAAGTTCCACAACGGCGATCCGTTCACCTCCGCCGACGCGAAGTTCAGCCTCGAGCGGACGTACGATCCCGCGGCGAAGACACGGGTCAACACCGTCTTCACGTCGATCGACCGCATCGAAGCGCCCGACGCCGGCACGCTCGTCATCCACACGAAGAAGCCGGATCCGCTGCTCCCCGCGCGCCTCGCGTTCTACGGCGGCCAGATCGTGCCGAAGAAGTATCTCGAGAGCGTGAAGGCCGACGGCTTCAACCAGAAGCCGGTGGGCACCGGACCGGTGAAGTTCGGCTCGTGGACCAAGGACGACAAGACCGTCCTCGCAGCCAACGGCGACTACTGGGGCGGCAAGCCGGACTTCGACCGGATGACCTTCCGCGCGATCCCGGAGACCGCGCCGCGGATCGCATCGCTGCTGAAGGGCGAGGTCGACGTGATCACGCAGCTCCCGCCGGATCACGGCGAGCGCGTGAGCGGCAACGCCTCCACGCGTGTGGTCGGCGCGCTCTACGCCGGCCTGTACGTGCTCGCGGTCAACTCGAAGGTGAAGCCGCTCGACAACCCGCTCGTGAAGCAGGCGCTGGCGCTCGGCATCGACCGCGACGCGATCGTCAAGGAGCTCTGGCGCGCGCGCGGGATCGTGCCGAACGGTCCGATCGCGAAAGGTGACAACCACTACGACACCGGGCTGCCCGCGCTGAAGTACGACCCGAAGGAAGCGCGCGAGCGGCTGAAGAAGGCGGGCTACAAGAACGAGGAGATCGTCGTCGAGACCACCGTCGGCTACATGGCGAACGACAAGCCGATGGCCGAGGCGATCGTCGGCATGTGGCGCGACGTCGGCGTCAACGCGAAGGTCGAGGTGTTCGAGTACTCGGTGCGCGCGCAGAAGAACCGGGACAAGACGTTCAAGGGCCTGTGGTGGTCCGATCCGACGTCCACGCTCGCCGACCCCGACGGGATGATGTGGCGCCTGCTCGGCCCGGGCGGCCCGCAGGACTACTGGCGTCACGCCGAGTTCGACGAGCTGGGCAACGCCGCGCGCTTCTCGGTCGACGAGAAGTTCCGGGGCGAGGCGTACAAGAAGATGACGCGCGTCTTCCTCGAGCACTTCCCGTGGATCCCGGTCGTCCAGCCGTACGAGGACTACGGGCTGCAGAAGCACGTCGAGTGGACGCCGAACCCGAACCAGCAGTTCGAGATCCGCAAGTTCAACTTCAAGTTCCGTCGTTAACCCGGAGGGGGGGTCACCCCCCTTCCGGCGGTTGGAGAGAGCGGACCGTCAGGTCCGCTCTCTCCGCCCTGCCTCCCCCCAGGAATCGGATTGCGCCGGCGAGGCCGGCGCTCGGCCACCGCTGATCTGATGCGTGGGTTTGTGAGTTTCCTCGGCACACGGCTGGCGCGCGCGTTTGTGGCGCTGTGGCTCGTCTCCACGGTCGTCTTTGTCGTCATGCGGCTGTCCGGGGATCCCGTGCCCCTGCTGCTGCCGCCGGACGCGCCGCGGAGCGAGATCTTTCGCGTGCGCGCGGAGCTCGGCCTCGACAAGCCGATGATCGTCCAGTACGGGATCTTTCTCGGCAACGTCGCGCGCGGGGACTTCGGGCGCTCGATCCACTTCCGGGACTCCGCGATGAACGTGGTGATCGGCTATCTGCCCGCGAGCCTCGAGCTCGCGCTCACCGCGTTCGTGCTCGCGGCGGCCGTCGCGGTGCCCGTGGGACTCGTGTCCGCGATCCGGCGCAACACGCTGATCGACCACGCGGCGATGGGGGTGGCGCTCGTCGGGCAATCCGCTCCGACGTTCTTCCTCGGCATCCTCCTGATCCTCGTGCTCTCGCTGCAGGCGGGACTGTTTCCGACGTCGGGCCGCGGTGACTGGCGTCACCTCGTGCTGCCCGGCCTCACGCTCGGCGCGTTCGCGATGGCGTCGATCGCGCGCCTCACGCGCTCCGCGGTGCTCGAAGTGCTCCGTGCGGACTTCGTCCGCACGGCGCGCGCGAAGGGCGTGTCCGAAGCGCTCGTCGTCGGCAAGCACACGCTGCGCAACGCGGCGCTGCCGATCATCACGATCACGGGCCTCCAGCTCGGCCAGCTCCTCGCGGGCGCGGTCGTGACCGAGACCGTGTTCGCGTGGCCGGGCATCGGCCGGCTCGCGATCCAGTCGATCTACAACCGCGACTACCCGATCGTGCAGTGCACCGTGTTTCTCTCCGCCGCGTCGTTCGTGGTCATCAACTTCCTGATCGACGTCCTCTATGGCGTCCTCGATCCCCGTCTCCGCACCCGCTGACCTCGCGCCGCGGCGTCGCGTGCCGTGGCTGGCGGTGCTCGCCGTCGGATTCGTGGGCTCGCTCTTCCTGATGGCGGCCGCGGCGCCGTTCATCGCGCCGCACGACCCGGTGCGGCAGTCGCTCCGTCTGCGCCTCAAGCCGCCCACGATGGAAGCCGCGGACGGGCGCGCGCACCCGTTCGGCACCGATCATCTCGGGCGCGACGTGCTCTCGCGCGTGATCCATGGCTCGCGGGTCTCGCTGCTGATCGGCTTCGCGGCGGTCGGGGTGGGGAGCCTCGTCGGCGCCACGCTCGGGATCGTCGCGGGCTACCGGCGCGGCTGGTTCGACACCGTCATCATGACGCTGGCCGACGCCCAGCTCGCGTTCCCGTTCATCCTGCTCGCCATCGGGATCATCGCCGTGCTGGGGCCAAGCTTTCCTACCCTGGTGGTGGTCGTCGGGCTCTCGGGCTGGATGACGTACGCCCGCGTCCTCCGGGCGCAGGTCCTGGTGCTCCGCTCGCGCGAGTTCGTGGACGCCATCCACGGGCTCGGCGGCTCGACGCTGCGCATCATTCTCCGCCACATCCTGCCTAACGTCCTGTCGTCGCTGGTGGTCATCGCCACCCTCGAGCTCGCCCGGGCCATCGTCCTCGAGGCCACCCTTTCGTTTCTCGGCCTCGGGATCCAGCCGCCCACCCCCTCCTGGGGAGGGATGATCCACGAGGGGCGCGAATACCTCGATTCGGCCTGGTGGATCTCCACCTTCCCCGGGCTCGTACTCATGCTGTCGTCCCTCGTCGTCAGCCGCCTCGGGGACTGGCTCCGGGACGTCCTGGACCCCACGCTGAGGGGCGAATAGCCGGGCTTTTTTCGCGATTCTGCTACACTGAAACGACGCGTCAGCGGAGGCGTTGTTGGCCCAGACAGACAGCGTTCAGGTCCTCCAGCAGCGGGTCGAATTCGAGCAGAAGCTCATCGCGCTGGTCAACCGCGTCCACGCCGCCAAGACACTCGACTCGATCTTCATCGAGTTCCAGCACGAGGTCCTGGAGCTGATGGACGCCGAGCGCATGACGCTGTACGGCGTCGACGCCGATCGCAAGGAGGTCTACTCCAAGTACCTCGACCTCGACACGATCAAGGAGATCCGCGTCCCGATCAGTTCCACGAGCATGGCCGGGTTCGCGGTGCTCAACCGGCAGATGCTCAACGTCACGGACGCGTACGACAGCGCCGAGCTCCAGCGGATCTCGCCGACGCTGCACTTCAACAGCTCGTTCGACAAGCGCTCGGGCTTCCGCACGACGCAAGCGCTGACGATGCCGATCCAGCACAAGAACCGCGCCGTCGTCGGCGCGATCCAGATCCTCAACAAGAAGCACGGCCCGCGCTTCACCAAGGAAGACGAGGGCAACCTCGCGCGGATCGCCAAGACGCTCGGCATCGCGTTCCAGGCGGTGGTGGCGGACGCGCTCGCCTACAACCAGGTCCAGCTCACCCAGCGCCGGCCCGGGAAGTTCGACTACCTGCTCACGCAGCATCGCGTGACGCAGGAGGAGCTCAACGCCGCCATCTCGGAGTCGCGGGCCAAGCAGACGGACGTCGAGACGATCCTCGTCGAGTCCTACAGGGTGCCGAAGGCGGACATGGGCGCCTCGCTGAGCATGTTCTACCGGGTGCCCTACCAGGAGTACGACGAGCGCATCGTCCCGCCGCCGGACCTCATGCGCGACCTCAAGCTCGAGTTCCTCAAGAGCAATTACTGGCTGCCCCTCAAGCGCGAGGACGACGGCTCGGTCCTGGTGCTGATCGACAATCCCCAGGACCTCAGCAAGGTCGACAGCATCACGCAGCTCCTGCCGCGGCAGCGCGTGAAGTTCGCGGTCGGGCTGCGCACGGACATCTCCACGTTCCTCGCGGCGGCGAGCGGCGAGCTGACGCCGAAGGACTCCATCAGCGCCCTGATCGGCGAGCTCAGGACCGAGGACGCGCCCGAGAAGATCGAAGACTCGATGAGCGGCGAGGTCGACGAGAACGACTCCACGGTCGTCCGCCTCGCGAACCAGGTCATCGTGGACGCCTACAAGGCGCGCGCCTCCGACATCCACGTCGAGCCGTACGGGTCCAACAAGGACACCATGATCCGGTACCGCATCGACGGCCAGTGCATCGAGTACCAGAAGATCCCGGGCGCGTACCGGCGCGCCATCGTCGCCCGGCTCAAGATCATGTCGAGGCTCGACATCGCCGAGCGGCGCAAGCCGCAGGACGGCAAGATCAAGTTCAAGCTGCCGGACTCGCGCGAGATCGAGCTGCGCGTCGCCACCATCCCGACCGCCGGCGGCAACGAAGACGTGGTCATGCGGATCCTCGCCGCGAGCGAGCCGATCCCCATCGACAAGCTCGGCATGACCGACCGCAACCTGCGCGAGATGCAGGCCATCGCGTCGAAGCCCTACGGCCTGATCCTCGTGGTCGGTCCCACGGGCTCCGGCAAGACGACGAGCCTCCACTCCGTGCTGGGCTACATCAACAAGCCGGACCGCAAGATCTGGACGGCGGAGGATCCCGTCGAGATCACGCAGTACGGGCTCCGCCAGGTGCAGGTGCAGCCGAAGATCGGCTTCACGTTCGCGGCGGCGATGCGGTCGTTCCTGCGCGCCGACCCCGACGTGATCATGGTCGGCGAGATGCGCGACGAGGAGACGGCGTCGACGGGCATCGAGGCCTCGCTGACCGGCCACCTGGTCTTCTCCACCTTGCACACCAACAGCTCGGTCGAGACGGTCATCCGGCTGCTCGACATGGGCCTCGATCCGTTCAACTTCGCCGACGCGCTGCTCGGCATCATGGCCCAGCGGCTCGTCCGCCGGATCTGCGAGAAGTGCAAGGAGTCCTACCATCCGGACCGGTCGGAATTCGACGAGCTCGCGACGTCGTACGGCAAGGAAGAGTTCGAGAAGCTCGGCCACGAGTACGACGAGAAGTTCGTCCTCTATCGCGGCAAGGGCTGTGCGAACTGCAACAACATGGGGTACCGCGGGCGCGTCGGCATCCACGAGCTGCTCGTCGCCGGCGACGAGATCAAGCGCCTGATCCAGGCGAAGGCGCGCGTGCCGGAGATGGTCGCGTCCGCGAAGAGCGACGGCATGACGACGCTCGTGCAGGACGGCATCCTGAAGTCGCTCCAGGGCGTGACCGACTTCCGCCAGGTCAAAGCCGTCGCAATCAAATAACTCGGAGGGGGGCTTCGCCCCCTTCCGACGGTCGTCGCACGCCGTGGTCACGGCGTGCTCCTCCCTGCCTCCCCCAGGATTCGGATTACGCGGGCGAAGCCCGCGCTCGGAATGGTTACCGCCAGAGTTTTGCGGGATCGATCCTCAGGCCTGGGAACCGGGGGGAGGTCGGTGAGATCCGTGGTTCGACGGTCGGCGGCGCCATACACGCCGGCCTCGGCGCGGTAGATCTCGATCGCGCGCGCATCGTGGTCGACGATCCAGTAGAACGGGACACCGCAGCGCTCGAAGAGTTGCTTCTTCGTTTGCCGGTCATTGCGCGCGGTCGACGGGGAGAGAATCTCGACTGCGAGTGTCGGGCCGCCATCGACGGTGCCGCGCGCGCTCACCAGATTCATTCGCTCGTTCGCGATGCAGATGATGTCGGGTTCGACAATCGTCGTGTTCGTGAGCACGACGGCGATTGGAGCAGGAACCACTTCGCCGAGATCGCTGGCCGGCATCACCGACAACTCGCCCTCATGGATTTCGTACCGCATGCCGCGAACGATCCGGGCTTAGCTTCCGGGGGAAGGCGCGTTCAACGCTTCGCGCACCGTGCGCGCGAAGACCTCCGGGCTGAACGGCTTCTCCACGAACGCGGCGCCCAGGCCCGTGTAGTCGATCGTCTCGTCGGAGTAGCCGGACATGTAGAGGACTCTCAGGCGCGGGTTCCGCGCCAGGCCGCGACGGACCAGCTCCGGGCCGCCCATGTTCGGCATCACGATGTCCGTGATCACGAGCGCGATCTCGTCGGCGCGGCGCTCGAGGATCACGAGCGCTTCGCTGCCGTCCGTGGCCTCGATCACGGGGTAGCCGCGGCGCTGGAGGATGTCGCGCGCCACGAACCGGACGCCTTCCTGGTCTTCCACCAGCAGCACCGTCTCCGAACCCTGCAGCGATCCCTGGAACGGGCGGACCGCCGCCCCGCCGGGCAGTGGACTCTCGGTGCGCGGAAAGAAGATCTGGAACGACGTCCCGCGCCCGGGCTCGCTCGACACCTCGATGAACGCGCCGTTCTGCTTCACCGCGCCGCACACGACGGCGAGGCCGAGGCCCGTGCCCTGGTCGGGCGCCTTCGTCGTGAAGAACGGCTCGAAGAGGTGCGTCTGCGTCTCCGCGTCCATCCCCACGCCGGTGTCGCTCACCGAGAGCATGACGTGCGGTCCGGGACGGCAGTCGACGCGTGACCGGCACCACGCGTCGTCGAGCTCGACGTTCGCGGTCTCGATGGTCAGATCTCCGCCCGCGGGCATCGCGTCGCGCGCGTTCACGACCAGATTCATGATGATCTGCTCGATCTGCCCCTGGTCTGCGTGCACGGGCCCCGGCGCCGGGGCGAGCGCGGCGCGCAGGGCGATCCGCTCGCCCACCATCCGCTGGAGCATCGTCTCCATGTCGCGCACGACGGTATGGAGATCGAGGACGGTCGGCCGGACGACCTGGCCGCGGCTGAAGACGAGCAGCTGGCGGATGAGCGTGGCCGCGCGCAGCGCCGCCTCGAGCACCATGTCGGCTTCGCCGCGGCGTGGATCGTCGGGGGCGAGCCCGTCGCGCAGGAATTGCGTGCGGCTCCGGATCACGGTGAGGAGGTTGTTGAAGTCGTGCGCGATGCCCCCCCCGCGAGGCGCCCGATCGCCTCCATGCGCTGCGCCTGGCGATACCGCTCCTCGGTGCGCTTGCGCGCTCGCCGCGCCTCGACCTCGCGCAGCTCGCGCACGATCGCGGGGCCGAGCCGCGAGGTTGTCCTTCATGATGTAGTCGCGCGCGCCCGCGCGCATGGCCTGCACGGCGGTCTCCTCGCCGATCGCGCCCGAGACGATGATGAAGGGCGCGTCGACGCCGCTGGCCTGCAGCAGCGCGAGCGCTTCGGGAGCGCTGAAGCCCGGCAGGTTGTGATCGGAGATCACGAGGTCCCACGGACCGCGCGCGAGCGCCGCCTGGAGCTCGGCCGCGGTCTGGACGCGCTCGGCCGCCGGCTCGTAGCCGGCGCGCCGCAGCTCGCGCAGCAGCAGCTCCGCGTCGTCCGCGGAGTCCTCGACGAGGAGCAGGCGCAACAGCGTCGCCACTACGCCGGCGCCGTCTCCGCCGGCACGCGATTGAGCCGGAACCAGTAGCGGCCGAGCGCCCCGACGGCGTCGGCGAACTGCGCGGAGTCCTCGGGCTTGCGGACGTAGCTGTTCGCGCCGAGCCGGTAGCTTTGCGTGAGATCGTCCCGTTCGTCCGACGAGGTGAGCACGACCACGGGCACGAGCTTCGTGCGCTCGTCGCTCCGCATGCGCCGCAGGACCTCGAGACCGTCCACGCGCGGCATCTTCAGGTCGAGGGACACCACCTTCGGGAGGGTCTGGGCGGTGCCGAGGAAATCGAGCGCCTGCACCCCGTCGCGCGCCACGACGACGTCGTTGGGACCGAGCACGCCGGCGTGATTGAACACCCGCTGCATCAGTGCGACGTCGTCGGGATTGTCGTCGACGAGGAGGACGAACGGTCTGTCCATAGACCCTCCGCTCGTTTACAGGACGAAGTAGAACGTGGCGCCGCCCTCGACCGCGCCTTCGCCCCACACCCGCCCGCCGTGCCGCAAGACGATGCGCTGCACGGTCGCGAGGCCGATGCCCGTGCCCTCGAAGTCTTCCACGGTATGCAGCCGCTGGAACGGACGGAAGAGCTTGCCCGCGTACGCCATGTCGAAGCCTGCGCCGTCGTCGCGCACGAAGTAGGCGCGCTCGCCGTCACGCGCGGTCACGCCGAGCTCGATCCGCGCCACGGCGTGCTTGCGGATGAACTTCCACGAGTTGCTGAAGAGGTTCTCGAGCATCGCGCGGAGCAGCCCGGGATCGCCCTGCACGACGAGATCCTCCGCGATGTCGAACGTGACGCGGCGGTCGGGCTGCCGGACCTTCAGCTCCTCGGCGACGGTGCGCGCGAGCGCCGTCAGGTCGACGCGCACGCGATGGATCTCGCTGCGCGTGACGCGCGACAGGTTCGGCAGGTCCTCGATCAGCTGCGCCATGTGCTGGCTGCCCGCGCGCACGCGGCTCAGGTAGTGCCGGCCCGTCTCGTCGAGCGTGTCTCCGTACTCTTCCTGCAGCGCCTGGCTGAAGCCGCTGATGCCCCGCAGCGGCGCGCGCAGGTCGTGCGACACGGATGATTGCGGCTCAGGTAGTCGGCCTCGTCCCGCGAGCGCGCGTACTTCGTCAGGTAGTAGAGGCCGTGCTTCTGGCTCTTCGACCAGAGCCCTTCTCCCCCCACATAGGCGCGGACGCCAGAGAGAACCTCCATGCCGCCGTAGCCGAGCGAGATGAGCGCCACGATGAGGAGGACGAAGAGGGCGACGACGAGGTTCACCTTGATCGGGATGGGGAGACTCAGGAGGCGATGCACCAGCGCACGTCGGGACATTATTGATCTGTGTATAAGTAATAGACATCGGGTCATAGGAAAGCAGGCAGATCCGCCGCCGCGACAAACGACCGAATGAGCGCAGGACGTCGGCGGACCTTGGCCGTGAGGCGGCACAGGGTCATCAAGAGTTGGGCTTGCGTGTCGGGCTGGCCATTGGCCAGGGCCGCCTTGAAGTGCGTCCAGACGAACTCGTCGGGATTGAGTTCCGGCGCGTAGCCGGGGAAGACACCACGATGACGTGGTGGCGGAGGTGGCGCAGCAAGGCGCGCAGGCGCAGGAACACGGCGACCTCGACAGGGGTGACGTTGTTGGGATGAAAGTGCACGTAGAGTCCGAACCGGCGGCGCTGCGCGCTGACCGTGACGGCGGA
>VGLJ01000037.1 GCA_016866775.1 Candidatus Rokuibacteriota bacterium
CTACGACACGGATCGGCCGATCGCCGGGACGGACCGGCGGCCCTTCATGGGCTCGGCCGATCAGATCCGCGAGGACATCGAGACGTACGCGGCGCTCGGCGTGAGCGAGCTGGTCTTCGACTTCCGCAGCGAGAGCCCCGACGAGAGCCTGGAGCGCATGGAGCGGTTCGCCAAGGGCCTCGGGCTCGGAGCGCGGTGATGGCCACGCGTGTGCCGCGCTTCGGCCTCAATCGCTTCGACTCCCGGTCCGTGCGGGCGTTCGCCGACGACGTGCGTCGCGTGGAGACGCTCGGCTGGGATGCCGCGTGGCAGCCGGACTCGCAGCTCCGCCGGCGGGACACGTACGTGATGCTCGCCGCGGCCGCGCTCAACACGGACCGGGTCACCCTCGGCACGCTGCTCGCGAATCCGATGAACCGTCACCCCACGGTGACGGCGTCGTCGATCGCGACGATCGACGAGCTGGCACCCGGCCGCGTCGTCCTGGGCTGGGGCGTCGGCGACACGGCGGTGCGCCTCGCGGGACTCAGGCCCGCACGCGTGAAGGAGCTCGAAGACAGCACACGGTTGATGCGCGCGCTGCTCGACGGCAAGGAGGTCGAAGTCGGCGCCGTGCGACCCGCACGCCTCCCGCACCATCGTCCCGTGCCGATCTGGATCGCGGCGGGCGGCCCGCGCACGCTCAAGATGGCCGGAGGCGTCGCCGACGGCGTCTTCATCCGCGTCGGCACGCACGCGGCGAACATCGCGACGTCGATCGAGCTCATCCGCGCGGGCGCGATCGAGGCGGGACGCGCGCCCGACAGCGTGCGGCTCGGCGCGATCTTCCACACGGTGCTCGTCGACGACCCGCGGCGCGCGCTCACGATGGCGAAGTCGATGGCCGCCGGCTACTACGAGTACTCGCCACGCCTCTTCGATCCGCCGGGGTTCACGTGGCCGGGCCCGGATCCGGAGCGGCTCAAGCACGATCACCAGGTGTGGCCCGACTTCCATCACGCGGTGGACCTCGAGCACAGCGGCCGCGTGGTCGACTTCCTGCCGACCGAGGTCGCCGACGGGTTCGCGCTGCGTGGCGGTCCGGCGGACATCGTCACGCAGCTCGTCGACGTGCTGAGCGCCGCGCCGGCGGCGTTCGACCACGTCGTGCTTCACCCGATCCCGAATCCGCCGACGCCCGACGATCCCGAGCGCGGCTACACCGCGCGCGTGGCGCGGGAGATCCTTCCCGCCGTGCGCCGCGCACTGGGCGGGTGAGGGCGCGTCGATGCTCTTCATGGTGGTGGAGCGATTCAAGAACCGCGACGCGAAGGCCGTCTACCGGCGCTTTCGCGACGAAGGGCGTGGCGCGCCCGAAGGACTCACGTACGTGGGGAGCTGGATCGAGGCGAACTTCGACCGCTGCTTCCAGCTCATGGAGTGCGACGACGCGAGGTTGCTCCAGAAGTGGGTGGCCTTCTGGAGCGACCTCATCGAGTTCGAGATCGTGCCCGTCGTCCCGTCGACCGAGACACGCGGGGCGATCGAGCCGCTGCTCTAACCCGCCCGCTTGAACTTCTGGAAGCTGTGCGTGCCCTTCGGCACGTGGCCGCGGCTTTCCGCGAACGTCCACGTCACCTCGCTCACGTACACGTCGCGGCGCGAATCGACCGCGAGCCCGTGCGGCGCCGCGAAGTTTCCCGCCGCGGCGGGATTGTCGCCGGGCTGACCGCCCCAGCGCGCGAGCACCTTGCCGTCCTTGTCGTACACGCTGACGCGTCCCGCCTTGATCGAGGGATTGTCGCCCGCGGGACCGTAGCGCAACGACTTCTGGCCCGGCTGCCACCACAGCTCCGACACGTACGCGCGGCCCTGCGCATCGAACACGACGTGCGTCGGACGCCGCGTGTCCGTCCACTCGCTCAGGTATTCGCCGTCGGGGCTGAAGACCTGGATGCGATCGTTCTCGCGGTCGCACACGAACACGCGTCCGTCGCTGTGCACGGCGATCCCGTGCGGCAGGAAGAACTCGCCCGGTCCCTGGCCCGGCGTGCCCCACGAGCGCTTCAGCGCTCCGCCCGGCGAGAACTGGTGCACGCGGCAGTTGCCGTACCCGTCCGACACGTAGAGGTCGCCCTTCGGGCTGACGGCGATGTTCGTCGGGCGGTTGAACGGTCCGCCGGGACGCGAGACCGTGCGCGTGTCCTTGCCGTCGTAGCCAGTGTCCGACGGCGTGTTCATCGTGCCGAGCGTCAGGAGCAGCTTGCCGCTCGGCGAGAACTTGCGGATGGTGTGGTTGCCGTCGTCGGTGGCCCAGACGGAGTTGTCGGGTCCGATGGTGATGCCGTGCGTGCGCAGGGTGAAGTCGCCCTCGCCCCACGAGCCGAGGAACGTGCCCCGGTCGTCGTACATGAGGATCGGGTGGTCGCCGCGGCAGATCAGGAAGACGCGGTCCTCCAGATCGCACGCGACCCCGGCGACGTCACGGTGCTCGTACCCTTTCGGCAGCTGCTCCCAGCCTTCGACGAACTCATAACGCATGGCGAACCTCCGGCGCGCATTCTACACTCACGAGCCATGGCGGATCAGGACGCGGCGTTCGTCGGCTCGGTGCCCGAGAACTACGACCGGTACCTCGGGTCGGTGCTTTTTCACGGGTTCGCGGAGGATCTCGCGGCGCGGCTCGTCGTGAAGCCCGGGATGCGCGTGCTCGAGACGGCGTGCGGCACCGGCATCGTGACGGAGCGTCTCGCACGGCGCCTCGCAGGGCGGGGGACGCTCGTCGCGACCGACCTCAACGAGCCGATGCTCGCGCACGCGCGGACGAAGCGGGCCATCGGGGAGGTCGAGTGGCGCCAGGCGGACGCCACGGCGCTGCCGTTCGGGGACGCCTCGTTCGACGCGGTCGTCAGCCATCAACGTGTGGGACACGCTGTCGACGAACGCCTTCGTGCGGATCACGCACGAGACGGCGGTGAGCTTCTTTCCCGAGAACCCTCCGGAGTTCTACCTCACCCCGTTCAGTCTCTCGGACACGGCGAGGGTGAGCGGCTGGCTGCGCGCCGCCGGCTTCGAGGACGTGGATCCCATCGCGGTCGCGCGGGCGGGCACGAGCCCGTCGGCGGCCGACGCGGCGCGCGGGCTCATCGACGGCAATCCGATCGCCGCGGCGATCGTCGAGCGTCGCGCCGACGCGCTCCCGGCGGTGAGGGCGGCGCTGGAGCGGAACCTCGCCGCGGAGCTCGGCGACGGGGCTGGCCTGCGCTCCACCCTGCGCGCCTTCGTCTTCGACGCCAGGAAGCCTTGATGCCGTGTCCGCAGTGCCGCCACGAGAATCCCGCCGGCGCCAGGTTCTGTCTCGAGTGCGGCGCGCCGCTCGCGCTGCGGTGCGGGTCGTGCGGCACCGACCTGCCCGCCGGCGCGAAGGTCTGCAGTCAGTGCGGCGCGGCCGTGGCGGCGCCGGGCGTGCGGCGCGAGCGCTTCACCTCGCCCGATGCGTATACGCCGAAGCACCTCGCGGAGCGGATCCTGATCTCGAAGGGCGCGCTCGAAGGCGAGCGCAAGCAGGTCACGGTCCTCTTCGCCGACCTCAAGGGCTCGATGGAGCTGCTCGCCGATCGCGATCCCGAGGAGGCGCGCAGGCTCCTGGATCCCGTCCTCGAGCACATGATGGAGGCGGTCCACCGGTACGAAGGGACCGTCAACCAGGTGATGGGCGACGGGATCATGGCGCTGTTCGGCGCGCCGATCGCCCACGAGGATCACGCGGTGCGCGCCTGCTATGCCGCGCTGAGGATGCAGGAATCGGTCAAGCGGTACGGCGACAGCGTGCGGCGGGCGGAAGGTGTTCCGATCCGCATCCGCGTCGGGCTCAATTCGGGTGAAGTCGTCGCGCGCGCGATCGGCTCGGATCTCCGCATGGACTACACGGCCGTCGGGCAGACGACGCACCTCGCCGCGCGCATGGAGCAGCTCGCCAACGCGGGCTCGACCCTCCTCACCGCCGACACGCTGGCGCTGGCCGAGGGCTACATCGACATTCGCGCGATCGGCCCGACACCGGTGAAGGGGCTGGCGGAGCCGATCGACGTCTACGAGATGCTCGGCGCCTCGACCGTGCGCTCGGGGTTCGCCGCGGCCGCGACGCGCGGGCTGACGAAGTTCGTCGGCCGCACGGCGGAGATCGAGCAGCTCGCCCAGGCGCTCGACCACGCGAAGGCCGGGCGCGGCCAGGCCATGGCGGTGCTCGGCGAGCCGGGCGTGGGCAAGTCGCGCCTGTACTACGAGTTCACGCACTCGCATCGCGTGCAGGACTGGCTCGTGAGGCCGCCGCGTACCTGCCGGTGATCGAGCTCCTCAAGAGCTACTTCCGCATCGAGGCGCGGGACGACGCGAGGATCATCCGCGAGAAGGTGACGGGCCGCCTCCTGTCGCTCGACCGCACGCTGGAGCCCTTCCTTCCGGCGCTCCTGTGGCTCCTCGACGCTCCCGCGGACAGCGCGCAGTGGGACCGCCTCGACCCGCGCGAGCGACGCCAGCAGACGCTCGACGGCGTGAAGCGGCTGCTCCTGCGCGAGAGCCAGGTGCAACCGGTGGTCGTCGTGTTCGAAGACCTCCACTGGATCGACGCGGAGACCCAGGCGCTCGTCGAAGCGCTGGTCGAGAGCCTGCCGGCGGCGCGCGCGCTGCTGCTCGTCAACTATCGCCCGGAGAATCAGCACCCGTGGGGCTCGAAGACGTATTACCGCCAGCTCCGCATCGACCCGTTGCCCGCGGCCACCGCGCACGAGCTGCTCGACGCGCTGCTCGGTCACGATCCGAGCGTGCAGGCCCTGAAAGCGGTCCTCGTCCAGCGCACGGAGGGGACGCCGTTCTTCCTCGAGGGGAGTGTGCGAACGCTCGTCGAGACGAAGACGCTCGTCGGTGAGCGCGGCGCCTACCGGCTGCAGCGGCCGCTGAGCGCGATCCAGGTGCCGGCGACGGTGCAGGCGCTGCTCGCGGCCCGCATCGATCGGCTGTCGTCGGAGGAGAAAGCGGTGCTCCAGGCGGCGTCGGTGATCGGCACCGACGTGCCGTTCGGATTGCTCCACGCGATCGCCGACATTCCGGAGGGGCAGCTCCGGCGGCACCTCACGGAGCTGCAGTCGGCCGAGTTCGTGTACGAGACGAATCTCTTCCCCGAGCTCGAGCACACGTTCAAGCACGCGCTCACGCACGAGGTCGCCTACGGCACGCTCCTCGGCGAGCGGCGGCGCGCCGTGCACGCGCGCATCGTCGCCGCGATCGAGCGGCTGCACGCCGACCGCCTGAACGAGCGCGGCGAGCTCTGGGACCGGGCGGTCGCCTACCTCTACGACGCCGGGGCCAAGGCGTTCCGGCGCTCGACCAACGACGAGGCGATCGCGTACTTCACGCGGGGGCTCGAGCTCACCGCAAAGCTGGGCGCAGGGCCCGAGCAGGTCCGCCACGAGCTCAAGCTGCTGCTGGCCCTCGGGCCGGCGCTTCAGGCGACTCGAGGCTTCGGCGTGGCGGAAGTGGAGCGGACCTATTCCCGCGCACGGACGCTGAGTGAACATTTGGGCGAGCCGATCGAGCTGTTTCAAGCGCTCTGGGGACTCTGGCTGCACACGGCCGGACGCGGGCGTTTCACAGAGGCGCGGCGAGTGTCGGAAGAGCTGCTCGAGGTGGCGGAACGGCTCGGGGATCGCACCCTGCGGCTCGAGGCGCACCACTCGATGTCGCCCAGCACGCTCTATGCGGGCGATCCGGAGGCGACACGACGACCAGGGCCTCGCGCTCGCCACCGAGCTCGCGCATACCGGCTCGATCGCCAACGCGCTGCCGTTCGCCGGCGTCGTCTACCAGCTCCGCGGTGACGTCGAGGCGACGCGGGACCTCGCCGGATCGCTGAGCGCGCTCGCGGGCCGGCACGGCTTTCAGCAATGGCGAGCCTTCGCGTCGATTCTGGATGGCTGGGTGCATGTCCAGGACGGGGGCGATCGCCCCGTCGCGCGGTTCCGGGAGGCGATCGACGCGTACCGCGCGACGGGGAACGAGCTCTACGTCCCGCACACCATGTCGCTCCTGGCGACGGCGCAGCACCGCTCCGGCGACGTCACCGGGGCTCTCGAGACCGTCCTCACCACGCTCGAGAACACCGAGGCCACGGGGACGCGGCTCTGGGATCCGGAGCTGCATCGGCTCAAGGGCGAGCTGCTCCTCGCCCAGGATCCCGGTGCCGCGCCCGCCGCGGAGGCAGCGCTCCGTCACGCCATCGACGTCGCGCGCGGACAGCGCACGAAGTCCTGGGAGCTCCGGGCGGCGGCGAGCCTCGCGCAGCTGCTGGCGCGACAGGGCAGGCGGAGCGAAGCGCGAGAGACGCTCGCCGACGTCTACGGCTGGTTCACCGAGGGGTTCGACACGGCAGGCCGCGCGCCGAACTGCAGGCCGATCACGGTCACGACGGGAATCAGCGCGTTCGCGAACGCGTGCCGGTAGACCAGCGCGGCCGGCCACACGCCGCGCGCCCGCGCCGCCTTGATGTAGTCCTTGTCGAGCACCTCGAGCAGGCTCGAGCGGATGATCCGCGCGACGAGCCCGGAGAAGAACGTTCCGAGCGTGATGGCGGGGAGGACGAGCTTCCACAGGCCGTTCCAGGAGTCCTCCCACCGCGTCGGGCAGACGATCGCCGTGCTCTTCACGGTGTCGGTGATCATCTTCGCCCTCATGCGCATGATCCCCGGCGACCCGGTGCTGATGATGCTGGGCGACGACTTCACGCAGGAGGCGTACCAGCGCCTGCGCGCCCAGCTCGGCTTCGACCGCTCGGTCGTCCACCAGTACGTGATCTGGCTCGGGGCGATCCTGCGCGGCGACTTCGGCGACTCCTACCTGAATCACGAGCGCGTCTCGAAGCTGGTGTGGGACGCGTTCCTCCCCACGCTCTCGCTCGTGGTGGCGAGCCTGCTCGTCGGCGTGATCATCGCGTTCCCGTCCGGCATCGTCGCCGCCATGCGCAAGGACAGCGCGTGGGACTGGGGCTCGATGGGCAGCTCGATCTTCCTCTACTCGATGCCGAGCTTCTGGAAGGGCATCGTGCTGATCTGGATCTTCAGCGTGCACCTGCGCTGGTTCCCGGCGGTGGGCTACGTGCATCCGAGAGGACAAACCGGAACACGAGTGGGCCGGAGTATACCCGCCGAGGTGATACGATGCGCGGCCAAGACCGTCCACACGGAGGGTTGAGACATGTCACGACCGATCGTCGTGCCGCTGATCGCCATCGCGCTGATCCTTGCCGGCGTCGTGCCGGCCGCCGCCCAGCAGCCGGCGGGCCAGGTCACGGTCGCCTTCCACGTGACGATCGCGCCGACCTGGTTCGATCCGTCGACCGCGCCGCCTCAGATCACGCCGTTCGGCGTGCTCTACGCCATCCACGACGCGCTCGTCCGGCCGTATCCGGGGCAGAAGATGGGACCGAGCCTCGCGGAGTCGTGGAAGGAAAGCCCGGACGGCAAGACGTACGAGTTCAAGCTGCGCCGCAGCCTCAAATTCCACAACGGCGAGCCGGTCACCGCGGAAGACGTCAAGTTCAGCTTCGAGCGCTACAAGGGCGCGGGGGCCAGCGAGTTCCGCGCGCGAGTCCGCGACGTCGAAGTGGCGGACGCGCAGACGGTCCGCTTCCAGCTGAAGGAGCCGTGGCCGGATTTCCTGACGTTCTACGGCACCACCGCCACGGCGGCCGGCATCGTGGTCCCGAAGAAGTACGTCACGCAGGTCGGTGACGAAGGCTTCCGCAAGCATCCGATCGGCGCCGGCCCCTTCAAGTTCGTCAGCCACAAGCCCGGCATCGAAGTCGTGCTCGAGGCCAACCCCGGCTACTGGCGGACCGCCCCGAGCATCAAGACGCTCGTGATCAAGAGCGTGCCCGACCAGGACACCCGGCTGGCCATGCTGAAGAAGGACGAGGCGGACATCGGCGTGGCGTTCGACGGCCCGCAGGGCGAGGAGGTCAAGAAGGACCCGCGCCTGCAGCTCGTGTCGTCGAAGCACGCGTCGATCTTCTGGATCGAGTTCGCCGAGCAGTGGGATCCGAAATCTCCCTGGCACGACAAGCGCCTGCGCCTGGCCGTGAACCACGCGCTGAACCGCCAGCGCATCAACGAGGCGGCGTGCCTCGGCTTCTGTCCGCCGGCGGGTGTGATCGTGCCGCGCGTGATGGACTTTGCGCTGCAGGCCGAGCCGCCGGCGTACGACCCGCAGAAGGCGAAGCAGCTCCTCACGGACGCCGGGTACCCGAACGGCCTCGACGCCGGCGAGTTCGTGCCGATCCCCGGCTTTTCGACGGTAGCGGAAGCGTCGGTGAACTACCTCGCCGCGGTCGGCATCCGCCTGAAGATCCGGCCCGTGGAGCGCGCGGCCTTCTACGCGCAGTGGCGCGAGAAGAAGATCCGCGGGGTCTTCCTGACGGCCGTCGGCAACTCCGGCAACGCGGCCAGCCGCGTGCAGGAGTTCATCCAGTCGAAGGGGACGTACGCGTACGGCGGCTACCCCGACATCGACGATCTCTTCCAGCAGCAGGCGCGCGAGCGCGACGTGAAGAAGCGCGAGGTACAGCTCCTGAAGATCCAGCAGCTCACGATCGACCGGGTGATGTTCGCGCCGGTGATGGACCTCCGCGCGCTCATGGGCGTCGGCAACCGGGTGGCGAAGCACACGATCACCGACGTCTGGATGAGCCCGTTCCCGTCCTACGAGGACATGCGGCTGAAATAGCCGAACACTTTCTGAAGCAGTGAGGGTTCCATGATCCTTTCGTCCCGCAGTCGCGTGGTCGTGGTCGTCGTCCTCGGCCTGCTCGCCGCCCTCGTCCTTCCGGCGCCCGACGGCCCCCGCGCGGCCGAGACGCCGCGCAAGGGGGGGTGCTGCTGGCGGTGATCGGCGCCGATCCGCCGAGCCTCGACTGTCACCAGGAGCAGACGTTCGCCTGCATCCAGCTCATGGCGCCGCTCTACAGCCTGCTGCTGCAGATCGACCCCTACAACTATCCGAAAGTCACCGGCGACCTCGCGACCGACTGGAAGATCTCGCCGGACGGCAAGACGTACACGTTCAAGATCCGGCAAGGCGTGAAGTTCCACGACGGCTCGCCGCTGACGGCCGCCGACATCAAGGCGTCCTACGACAAGATCGTGTTCCCGCCGGACGGCACGCGCAGCATCCGCAAGAGCCACTACACGGCCGTGGCGAGCATCGAGGCGCCGGACGCGACCACCGTCGTGTTCAAGCTGAAGTTCCCTTCGGCCTCGCTGCTCGACAACCTCGCGTCGCCGTGGAACGTGATCTATCCGAAGAAGCACCTCGACAAGGACCCGAACTACTTCATGAAGAACGTGGTCGGGAGCGGGCCGTTCAAGTTCAAGAACTACACCCGCGGGGCCACGTTCGAAGGCGAGCGGAACGGCGACTACTTCGTCAAGGACCGGCCGTACCTGAACGGGTACAAGTTCTTCATCAGCACGGAGACGTCGGTGCGCGCCGCGGCGATCCGCTCCGGGCGGGCGTACATCGAGTTCCGCGACCTGCCGCAGGCCGAGGTCGACGCGATGAAGAAGCAGCTCGGCGACAAGGTGGCGGTGCAGGAAACGCCGATGGTCGGGCAGTTCGGCATCGCGATGCAGAACACCCACAAGCCGTTCAACGACATCCGCGTGCGCAAGGCCCTCACGCTCGGCATCGATCGCTACACCGCCTCCAGGGTGCTCCTCCCGCTCAGCGGTCTGCGCGACGTCGGGGCGCTGATGCGTCCCGGCACCGAGTGGGCGCTGCCGCAGGCGGAGCTCGAGAAGTTCCCCGGGTTCGGACGCGACGCCGAGAAGAACCGCGCCGAGGCCAGGAAGCTGCTCGCCGAGGCCGGCTACCCGAACGGCTTCAAGACCGTGCTCACCAACCGCAACGTCCGGCTCCCGTACCAGGACTGGGCGGTCTACGTGATCCAGGAGTGGCGGAAGATCGGCGTGGAAGCCGAGAACCGGCCGGTCGAGACGGCCGCCTGGTACACGGCGCTGCGTGACACGGGCAACTTCGAGGTCGGTGTCCAGGCCACCGTCGAGTACGCCGACGATCCCGACCAGTTCCTCAATCGCTACACGACCGGCGCCTCGTCGAACTACGGCCGCTTCTCCGATCCGGTGCTCGACGACCTCTTCGCGCGCCAGGCGCGCTCCATCGACCCCGCGGAGCGCAAGAAGCTCGTGCACGAGATGCAGCGGCGCGTGCTCGATCAGGCGTACTACGCGCCCGGGCTCTGGTGGACGCGCCGTGTGGTGCATCTGTCCAAGGTGAAGAACTACGTCGCGCCGCCGAGCCACTACACGAACCAGAAGCTGCAGGACGTCTGGCTCGATGAGTGACCTGGGGGGTGCGCGACGCACCCCCCAAACCCCCGCCTACGGGCGGACGTGAAGTCCGCGCTCCGGCTGCTGCTACCTGTATCTACAACGCTCGCACGTTGACAGGCCAGTCCGCCGTTGGTAGCTTTCGCGGCTACATCGGCCGGCCCGATCGTCCCGCTCGAAGCGTGCCCTGTCGCGGGAGGTGTCAGATGGCCACGAAGATGCGGCGCCGCCCTACGATCGCCACCGTTCTGACCATCGCTGCGCTCCTCGCCAGCCTCGGCCTGGCCGTCCCCGCGACGGCCCAGACGACGGAGACTCCGCGCCGGGGCGGCGTCCTTCTGATCGCCATCGGCGCTGACGCGCCCGGCCTCGATCCGCACCAGGAGCAGACGTTCGCCACCCTCCAGCCCAACGTCGCCGCTCTACAGCACGCTCCTGCAGATCGATCCGTACAACTACCCCGAACGTCATCGGCGACGTCGCGACCGAATGGAAGATCTCGCCCGACGGGCTGACGTACACGTTCAAAGATCCGTCCGGGCATCCGCTTCCACGACGGCTCGCCGCTGACGTCCGCGGACGTCAAGGCGAGCTACGAACAAGATCGTCTTTCCGCCGGACGGCGTGCGCAGCAGCTCGACTTCGGCAACTCGCTGTGGACCGGGCAGCCGGTGATCCAGGAGATCATGATCCGCCTGCCCCTCTCCCTCGAGCTCGCGGTCTTCGCGACGATGGTCTCGGTGATCATCGCCATCCCGCTCGGCATGCTCGCCGCCGTCCGCCAGGACACCTGGGTCGACTACGCCGTCCGCGTGTTCAGCATCGGCGGCCTGGCCATCCCGGGCTTCTGGGTCGGCATCCTCACGATCCTGACGCTCGTCATCTTCTTCGGCTGGGGCCCGCCGCTCGAGTTCACCCCGCCGTGGGTCGATCCGTGGGCCAACCCCTCGATGATGATCTGGCCGATCGTCACCGTGGGCTACCGGTTCTCCGCGGTGACGACCCGCATGACGCGCTCGACGGTGCTCGAGGTCCTGCGCGAGGACTACATCCGTACCGCGTGGGCGAAAGGGCTGGCAGAGCGCGCCGTCGTCATCCGTCACGCCCTGAAGAACTCGATGCTGCCGGTCATCACGCTGATCGGCACCGAGTTCGCCTTCCTGATCGGCGGGCTCGTCGTCACCGAGACCGTGTTCACGCTGAACGGGATCGGGCGGTTCATGATCGACGCCGTCTCGCACCGGGACTATCCCGTGGTGCAGGCGCTGATCTTCCTCACCGCGTCCAGCTTCGTGATCGTCAACCTGCTGGTCGACCTGACCTACGCGTGGTTCGACCCGCGGATCCGGTACCGCTGACGATGGCCACGAACATCGAGCTGACCCACACCGAAGCGACCGCGGCGCTCGCGCCGAAGCTCACCCTCGTCGAGGTCGTCGGCAAGTTCGTCCGCACCAAGCCGCTCGGCGCGGCGGGCGGCTTCATCATCCTCGCGATGCTGGTCGTGGCCGGGTCGGCCGAGCTGCTCGCGCCGTACGACGCCTACCGCACGGACTACGGGCAGCAGTTCGCGCGCCCGAGCGGCGAGCACTGGTTCGGCACCGACGAGTTCGGGCGCGACCTGATGCGCCGCATCATGTACGGCGCGCGCATCGCGCTGTTCGTCGGGTTCCACGGCCTCCTTCGCCGGCTGCACGATCGGCGGGCTGCTCGGCGTGATGAGCGCGTATCTCGGCGGGAAGGTGGACCTCTTCCTCGAGCGTCTCATGGATATTCTTCTCGCGTTCCCGCAGCTCATCCTGGCGCTCGCCATCGCGTCGATCCTGGGGCCCGCGGTCCAGAACGTGATCATCGCGATCTCCATCCCGATCATCCCGCGCGCGGCGCGGGTGGTGCGGGCGACCGCGCTCTCGGTGAAGGAGAACGTCTACATCGAGGCGTGCAACGCGCTCGGGGCGTCGCGTCCGCCGGTCGTGCTGCGGCACATCGTGCCGAACGTGGTGGCGCCGTACATCATCCTGCTCACCGCGCAGCTCGGCGGCGCGATCCTCGCCGAGGCGGCGCTCAGTTACCTCGGGCTCGGCGCGGCCGAGCCGACGCCGTCGTGGGGCCTCATGCTCTCCGGCTCGGCGCTGTCGTACTCCGAGAAGGCGCCGTGGATCCCGATCTTCCCGGGGATCGCGATCAGCCTCGGCGTGTTCGGCTTCAACCTGTTCGGCGACTCGCTGCGCGACACGCTGGACCCGAAGCTCCGCGGCCGCTAATCCTCGGAGGGGGGCTTCGCCGCTTCGCCCCCCTTCCGACGCTCCTCACGCGGCGGCGCAGCCGCCGCGCGGACCTACCCGAACCGGTAGCCGCGCGCGTCGGTCTTGCCTCCGTCGCGATAGCTCACGATCCGCTTCGGAGAGGCGTGCGTTCCGAGCAGCCGGAGCACTTCGTTTCCCACGACACGGAAGGTGTGTGGCGTGTCCGGAGGGATGGCGATCGTGTCCCCGCGGCGCAGGGTGACCTTCTCGGCCTCGCGTCCCTCGATCCACGCCTCGGCCACCCCGTCGAGGATGTGGAGGATCTCCATGTAGGGATGCGAGTGCATCGGCGCGGCGTACCCGGGCTCCGACGTCTGGATACCGGTCCGGACCGGTGTCGAGCCCTCGTCGTCGCCGATGATCGGCTGATAGACCGCGTTCGGTCCGAACTTCACGATCTCGGTCTCGTCGAGGCGCTTCACGATCAACTCGGCCATGGCGTCACCCTCCGACCGCGAGTATAGTGCGTCTACTTCCGCACCCGTGGCCCCTGTTAGGAGGACTCCCCTGATGGCGTCCCGCATGTCCCGCAGGAAGTTCCTGGGCACCAGCGCAGCCGGTCTGACAATCGCGCTCAGCGGTGCGCGTGCGCACGCGCAGACGCCGGCCTATCCCGACTGGATTCCGACGAGCACGAAGCCTCCGAAGCGAGGCGGCGTGATCGCGCGCGCCTCGGCGTGGGACCCTCCGGTGATCGATCCGCGCCACACGCAATCGGTCGGCCTCTACCAGTTCGCCGGGCTCGTCTACAACCGCCTGATCCGCTACGCCTTCTCCGACGAGGCGGGCAGCCCGACGGACATGACGCTGAAGGGCGACCTCGCGGAGTCGTGGCAGGGCAGCGCCGACCATCGCGTGTGGACGTTCAAGATCCGCAAGGGCGTGAAGTGGCAGAACCTGCCGCCGCTCAACGGGCGCGAGCTGACGGCCGCCGACATCAAGTACTGCTACGAGGCCTATGCGAAGGAAGGCGTGCAGGCGTTCACGTTCCAGGAAATCGAGGGCATGGAGACGCCGGACAAGCACACGCTCCGGGTCCACCTGAAGTCGCCCAACACGCTGTTCCCGCAGAACATGGCCGAGCCGGTGGCGGTCGTCTTCCCGCGCGAGGTGCTCGAAGAGGACGGCGATCTGAAGAAGCGCGCGATCGGGACCGGGCCGTTCATCCTCAAGGAGCACACGCGCAAGGTCCGCATCGTCCTGCAGCGCAACCCCGATTACTACGACAGCGGCCGGCCGTACGCCGACCAGTACACGATCCTCTCGACGCCTGACGCGGCGACGCGGCTCGCCGCGTTCCGCACGGGCCAGAGCGACATCCTGTGGGTCGCGAGCCCATCCGAGGCCGACGTCGTGAGGAAGACGAACCCGAACGCCGTGGTGCAGGCGTACCACAACACGCTGGCGCCCTTCGGCCTCGCGCTGGCGCAGGACCGCCCGCCGTTCAACGACGTGCGCGTGCGGCGCGCGATCTCGATGGCGATCGACCGGCCGAAGCAGGTGGCCACGGTGTACGAGAACCACGGCATGCTCGGCTGGGGCGTCCCGTGGATCTACGTCCAGGACAAGGCGCCGACGGCCAAGGACCTCGGGCCGTACTGGGAATACAAGCCGGCCGAGGCGAAGAAGCTGCTCGCCGAGGCGGGGCACGGCAAGGGCTTCGAGACCACGCTGTTCTATTACGAGTACTTCCCGCAGATGACCTCGCAGGTGCAGCTCGTCCAGCAGGACCTCAAGAGGAACCTCAACATCGACGTCAAGATCACGAAGCTCGACTACACGACGTATTACGGCCGCTACGTCGAGGGGAAGTGGGACGGGCTGTCGTGGGGGTTCCAGTCGGGCCACGCCATCGGGCTCGACGAGCGGACCTACCATTACATGCACTCGAAGTCGACGAAGAACTTCTTCCGCGTGAACGATCCGCAGATCGACGAGCTGGTCACGCGGCTGCGCCAGACGCCGGACCCCGCGGGGCAGCGCGCGATCGCCAAGCGCATCGTCGACCGCGAGTACGACCAGGTGTTGCGGATGTGGATGCCGTACGACAACGGCTTCCTGATCACGCAGCCGCACGTCCGGAACGGCGCCTCCCGCGCTCTCCGGCGAACCGACGGCTACGGAGCACCGACGATCGCCAGGATCTGGCTCGACAAGTAGCGGATATGTAGGGCAGGACGGGGATCGGCGTGTACAAATATGTGATCCGGCGCCTGTTGCTGGCGATCCCTGTCCTGCTCATGTCGTCGCTGATCGTCTTCGGGCTCATGCGCGTGATGCCGGGCGACGCGCTGATCGCGCTGATGGGCGAGTCCGGCAACATCAACGCGAAGGAGCTCGCGAAGCTCCGCGCGGACCTCGGGCTCGACCGGCCGTACCACGAGCAGTACCTCCTGTGGCTGTGGCAGATGGTGACGTTCAACCCCGGCCACTCGATCTTCACCAACGAGCCGATCCCGGTCGCGCTGAAGAAGGCGATCCCCGTGACGCTCGAGCTCGCCGCGATCGCGCTGGTCCTCGGCCTGCTGATCGCGGTCCCCATCGGCGTGCTCTCCGCGACCCGCCAGGACAAGCCCGAGGACTACGCCGGCCGCGTCGTAGCGGTGTCGGGGTTGTCGATCCCCGATTTCTGGCTCGGGACGCTCGTGATCACGTTCGCCGCGATCTGGTTCCAGTGGATTCCGCCGATCGGCTACGCGAGCCTGTGGGACGACCCGCTGCGGAACCTGCAGCAGTTCCTGCTGCCCGCGGCCGTGCTCGGCTTCCGGCTGTCGTCGGCGACCATGCGGATGACACGGTCGACCGTCCTCGAAGTGCTCCGTGAGGACTACGTGCGCACCGCGTGGGCGAAGGGGCTCGCCGGCCGGATCGTCGTCTACAAGCACGCGCTCAAGAACGCGCTGATCCCCGTGGTGACGATCGTGGGCGGTCAGCTCGGCGTGCTGCTCGCGGGCACCTTCGTCGTCGAGACCATCTTCGCGCTGCCGGGCATGGGGCGGCTCACGGTCGAGGCGATCCTCTACCGCGACTATCCGATCGTGCAGACGAACGTCATGCTCGTGGCGGCCACGCTGGTGACGCTCAACCTCATCGTCGACCTCACGTACGCGTGGCTCGACCCGCGCATCCGGTATCGATGAGCACGATCGCGGAGCGCCGCAGCGGCGCGGGCGGGCGCTTGAGCGCCCGGGCGCCCGCGCCTTCAGATGAAACGCCCGCGGTCGACAGCGGCGTCGAGATCAGCAGGGGGCGTGCGCTGTGGCGCACCATCCGGCGCAAGCCGCTCGGCGCGGCCTCGGCGACGCTCATCGCGGTGCTCGTGCTCACGGCGATCTTCGCGGACGTCCTCGCGCCCTACGATCCGCTCGACGCCGATCCCACGATCCGCCTCTCGCGACCGAGCGCGGCGCATCCGTTCGGCACCGACGACATCGGCCGGGACGTGCTGAGCCGTGTGATCTACGGCAGCCGCATCTCGCTGTGGGTCGGGCTGCTCGCGGTCGGGATCGGGACCGCGGCGGGCATGATCATCGGCCTCGCGTGCGGCTACTGGGAAGGCCGCCTCGACATCCTCCTCCAGCGCGTCATGGATGCGATCCAGGCCATTCCGGGCCTCGTGCTGGCGCTGGCGATCGTCGCCATCCTCAAGCCCAGCACGACCAACGCGATGCTCGCGATCGCGGTCGTCATCATTCCCGGCAACTCGCGGATCGTGCGCGGCGCCGTGCTCTCGGCGAAGCAGAACCGCTACGTCGAAGCGGCCGAGGCGATCGGCTGCCGCCAGCCGCGCATCCTGCTGAGCCACATCCTGCCGAACGTGACGGCGCCGATCCTCGTCATCGCCTCGATCTGGCTCGGCAACGCCATCCTCATCGAGGCCACGCTGAGCTTCCTCGGCGTCGGCACCCAGCCTCCGACCCCGTCGTGGGGGCTCATGCTCAGCAGCACGGGGCGCGCGTTCATGGAACAGGCGCCGTGGCTCGCGATCTTCCCCGGCCTCGCGATCAGCCTGGCCGTGCTCGCGTTCAACCTCTTCGGCGACACGCTCCGCGACGCGTGGGACCCGAAGCTCCGGAAGAGCTGATGACTCGCGCGATCCTCCGCTTCTTCGCGATCCTCGTCGTCGTCCTCGCCGCTTCCGGGCCCGTCGCCGCGCAGGCGCCCGCGGGCGAAGCCGTCATGGCGTGGCACGTGACGATCGCGCCCACGTGGTTCGACCCGTCGACGGCGCCGCCGCAGATCACGCCGTTCGGCCTGCTCTACGCGATCCACGACGCGCTCGTCCGGCCGCTCCCCGGCCACAAGATGGCGCCGAGCCTCGCGGAGTCGTGGACGGAGAGCGCGGACGGCCTCGTGTACGAGCGTCAAGAAGCGCGAGGCGCTCCTCTTCAGGATCCAGCAGCTCACGATCGACCGCGTGATGTACGCGCCGATCATGGATTTCCGCGCGCTGATGGGCGTGGGTCCCCGGGTGACCGAGCACACGATCACCTGGATCCACAACTCGCCGTTCCCGAGCTACGAGGACCTGCGCGTCAAGAACTAGGCGCGCCGGCGCGCGGCCTCAGGCGCCGCCGCGCGGCAGCAGCGCAGCCACGCGGACCGTGACCGCGGGAAGTGCGAGCGGCGTCGCGGTCTCGGCGGGACGCAGCGTGCGCACCGAGCGGTAGCTCCAACCCCAGATCGCGGACGGATCCGCCTGCGGCTCGCGATAGACCTCGAGGACGCGGTCGGTGACGTTGACGATCCAGTAGTCCTGGACACCGCCCCGCGCATAGAGGCTGCCCTTGATCTGACGGTCGAATCCGAGGCTCGAGTCCGCGATCTCGATGACGAGCGGTGGCACGCTCGGGTGGGCGTTGAGATAGTCCTCGGGAGTGCCGGGGACAACCACCATGTCCGGTTCGGGGGTCGACTCGTCGTCGAGCGAGATGGGCTTCTCTTCCCGCAGCAGCCATCCCGGCGGCAGCACAGCGCGTAATGCGTCCCCGACGAGGCAGACCGCGGTCACGTGGTAGGTGCCTTGCGGCTCAGAGACGATGAGCTGCCCACCGATCAGCTCGACGCGATCCCGGTCGAAGAACCCGGTGTCGACCAGCTTCTCGTATTCGAAACGCGCCCAGCGGCGCATGGTCAGCGGCGTCTGTGTCATGCGCTCACCGTAGAGGGCGTTAGGCCACATCGTCAATGCCGCGAAACGGATACAGTCGCTGCGTGCCGAGACGGCATCAGCCGCGGCCGACGAACGGCATCTTGGTCGCCATCACGGTGAGGAACAGCACGTTGGCGTCGAGCGGCATGTTCGCCATGTAGACGACCGCGTCCGCCACGTGCTGGACGTCCATCAGCGGCTCGGGCCGCACCTCGCCGTGGGCCTGCGGCACGCCGTCCCTCATGCGCGCGGCGAGCGGCGTCTCCGCGTTGCCCACGTCGATCTGGCCGCAGGCGATGTTGTACTTGCGGCCGTCGAGCGAGGTCGACTTCGTCAGGCCGGTCATCGCGTGCTTGGTCGACGTGTACGCGACGGAGTTCGGGCGCGGCGCATGGGCGGAGATCGAGCCGTTGTTGATGATCCGTCCGCCCTGCGGCGTCTGCGCCTTCATGATCCGGATCGCCTCCTGCGTGCAGAGGAACGATCCGGTGAGGTTCGTGTCCACGACCGCCTTCCACTTCTCGAAGGGGAGGTCCTCCATCGGGACGGCCGGGGCGCCGATGCCCGCGTTGTTGAACAGGAGATCGAGACGCCCGAACGTCTCCTTCGTCTGCGCGAAGAGGTTGCGGATCGACGCCGCATCGGCGACGTCGGTCGGAACGACCAGCGCCTTCTGGCCCGTGGCCTGCCCCTCGCGCGCGACCTCCTCCAGCAGCTCCTTGCGCCGCCCCGACAGCACGACCGACCAGCCGTGCTTCATCAGCGCCAGCGCCGAAGCCTTGCCGATGCCCGTCCCCGCGCCCGTGACCACCGCGATCTTGCCGGCTGCCGCCATGTCGAGCCTCCTTGAAGATGGGGCCCCGCAACAGAGGACCCCAACCCCCTCATTGCCTGCTCAGCCGGCGGCGACGGTCGCGGGACGGCCGGCGGGGAGATGGTACGTGGTGAAGTGACGATCGAGCGCCGGGAGCGGCGCGACCTCCATGACGCCGAGCGCCGGCTCCCTGACGATCATCGCGACGGTCGCGGTCATCGTCCCGTTGACGGCCGCGCGCGGAGGACGGCACACCGACCACGGCGCGGCGAAGTCGTCGAACAGCGCGGTCTTCACGGCCTCGCGCGTGATCGAGCCGATCTGCGGCGCGAGCAGACTACGGACGCGAAGATCGCGATAGAGCGTGCACGGCGTGTTCGCGATGCCCGTGTCCTTCAGCGTCGCCAGCGCGACCGGGCTGACCCAGTGGTTGGCGTGCACGAGCAGGCCGCGCTCGGGATGGACCTGAAAGGTCTCGTCGGGCGCGCACTCGAAATCGATCGCGATGCCGGCGGCGTTCAGGCCCGAGCGCGCGAGCCCTCCGGCCTCGGTGAAGGTGAGGAGATCAGGCCCGTCGTCGCGGCGGATCGAGAGGACGACCGCCGTCTCGGCGCACTCGACCTTCCAGTCCCAGTTCTGCGCGTGGATGAGGCGGCGCGACGGCGTGGCCTCGGGCAACGCGACCACGCCGGTGCATGCGTCATCTGAAGGCGCGGGCGCCCGGGCGCTCAAGCGCCCGCCCGCGCCGCTGCCCAATTTCAAGATCTCCGTCCGCGCGTTGAGCAGCACGATCGCCTCGAAGTCGAGGCCGGCGCCCTCGGCGATACCGCGCATCTCCTCGACGTACGCGGGCTCGAACGCCTCGATGCGCGGCAGGCAGTCCTGCACGAGACCGCGGATGGTGGGCCAGTCGCACGACATCTTCGCGAGCTGCGTCGCATAGTGCTCGACGCCGAGCGCGATCCGCGCGGAGGCCTGACGGCCGTATTGCCGCCCGCGCTCGCGCGGCGGCCCGGACATCTCGATCAGCGGAAAGGCCTCGATCATGACCGGGCCATGATCGCATCCGGTGGGTGGCGCCGCCAGACCTGCGTCGCCTGCTCGAACGCGTGCGCGAGCTGCAGCACCCCCCAGTCGTCCTGGTGACGTCCGACGATCTGGATGCCGACCGGCAGGCCGTCATCGGTGAATCCGCACGGGACCGAGATCGCGGGATGGCCGGTGACCGTGATGTCGGAGCACGCGCGCATCCAGTCGATGTACGTCGGCAGGCGGACGCCGTTGATCTCGGTGACGTAGGGCTGGGTCACGTCGAACGGCGGCACCTGGGTGACGGGAAGCACGAGGAACTCGTGACGTTCCATGAACACGCGGACGCGGTGGCAGAGCGCGGTGCGCTTCGCCTCCGCCGCGGCGACGTCGCCCGCGGTCAGCTTCAGGCCTTGCTCGATGTTCCAGATCACCGTGTCCTTGAGCTGGTCGCGGTGGGTCTCGAGCAGCGGGGCGTACTTCAGCATGAAGTTCCATGCGCGCCACGTCTGGAAGATCTCGCGCGCGTCGCTGAAGTCGGGCTGGCCGTCCTCGACGACGCAGCCGAGGTCGGCGAACGTCGTCCGCCGCGCCCCGATGACGGCGCTGATGCGGCGGTCGATCGGCAATCCGCCGAGGGCGGGGCTCCACGCGATCCGGGCGCCGCGGAAGTCACGATCGAGCGGCGCGCGGAACCGTTCGCCAGACTCGGCGATCGAGAGCGGCGCGCGACGATCCGGGCCTGCCATCGCGCTCAGCAGCAGCGCGACGTCCTGGACCGTTCGCGCCATGGGACCGTGCGCGCCGAGCGAGAGCCACGCGGTCTCGCTGGGCCATACCGGAACGCGGCCGAGCGAGGGGCGGAAGCCGACGATGTTGCAGAAGCTCGCCGGATTGCGGAGCGAGCCGCCGAGGTCGCTGCCGTCGGCGATCGGCACCATCCCGCACGCGAGCGCCACGGCGGCCCCACCGCTCGAGCCGCCGCACGTCTTCGTCGGGTCGTAGGGATTCAGGGTCCGGCCGAAGACCGGGTTGAACGTCTGCGACCCCGCGCCGAACTCCGGCGTGTTGCTCTTGCCGAGCGTGATCGCGCCCGCCGTGCGCGTCCGCTCCACGACCAGCGCGTCCTCGTCGGGCACGTGGTCGCGATAGACCGGGGAGCCATACGTCGTCCGGATGCCGCGGGTGGGGAAGAGGTCCTTGTGCACGATCGGCAGGCCGAACAGCGGACCCGGCGTCGCGGTGCCGCGCGCGAGCGCGGCATCCTTCTCGCGCGCGTCGTCGAGCGCGCGCTCCGCGGTCAACGTGACGATGGCGTTCACGTTCGGATTCACACGCTCGATCTGCTCGAGGTGTGCCCGCACGACGTCGGTGATGGACAGCTCGCGCGCGCGGATCCGGCGGGCCAGCTCGGTCGCGGTCAGGAAGCAGAGGTCGCTCACGAGCCCCGATTGTAAATCCGTAATCCTTACGCCACCGTGCCCGAGCCGAGCGTCAGCGTCGGTGTGGGTGTCGGCGTCCCGGTGTATCGCCGCGGGTACTACGGGCCCCGCTCCCGTCATCACCATCACGGGCGGTACTCCCGGTACCCCTCTCACTATTACGGCTGGTAGGAGGCGCGCGCCACGATGGAGTCGACGAAGGCGGGGAAGGGATCGAAGCCGAGCACGCGCGGCGCGTCGGCGACGAAGTTCGACGTCGCGTTGACGTCGTAGAAGTAGGTGAGACCGTCGCGCGCGCCCACCAGGTACTCCACCCCGCCGACGTCGATGCCGGCTTCGCGCGTGAGCTTGATCGCCGTGTCCACGGCTTCGCGCGGGGCGTCGAACCGCGTGACGCTCAGCCCGGGCTTCGCGTCCACCGGGCAGGCCGCCAGCGTGTCACCGGGAGCCGGCGACGGCACCTGGCAGATATCCGCCGGGCACAGATTGAAGCCGGCCGCGGCCTCGCGAACGATCCGGATCGCGTAGAGCGCTCGCCCGTCGAGGACCTCCACGCGGACGATCGCGCCGTCCTTCGCCTCGACGTATTCCTGGACCAGGGCGGTACCGTCCGGCCCGAAGCTCAGCGTGTCGAGGCCGGCGCGAAGCGCGTCAGGGGAGTCGAAGCGCACGATGCCCGCGCCCGAGCCCCCGACGTTCGGCTTCACGACCAGCGGGAACGCGATGCGGTCGAGCACCTTCAGGATCTGTTCCGGGTGGTTCACGTCGATCGCGCGCGGATACCGCACGCCCAGGCGCTCGAAGAGCCCGAGCTGCAGCGCCTTGGACCTCTCGAATCGATAGGCGCCGACGCCGTTGATCACGGGCACGCCGAGCGCTTCGTAATGCGCGAGGACGGCCTCCGCGTAGAACAGCACGCTCCCGTGGCCGCGCGTGTGCGACGAGGGGCTCGTGCGATTCACCAGGACCGCGTAGTGTGGGTCGCGGTCATGCGGGTCGAAGGCGTGGTTCGAGTGGTCGATCTTCTCGTAGGGCAACCGCCGTGTCTCGAGCTCGGCGATGAGCCGCCGCGACCACTCCGGATGTTCGTCCAGGACCCCGATCGGACTTTTCAGCACGTTTGGCCGTAGGTTAGACATCAATCCATAATTCCGATATGATTATGGTAGAATGGCGCCCATGAACATCGAGATCAAGCGCTGCTTCTTCTGACTGGACATCCGCGGCGAGGCCGGCGGCCTCAGCAAGGAGATCACGCGCGAGCTGGGCGTGGCGCCGAAGATCCGCATGGGCGGCCCGGGTCAGCTCGACGTGCTCGTCGACGGGCGGGTCGTGTTCTCGAAAAAATCGGCGAAGCGGATGCCTCAGCCGGGCGAGGTCGTGCGCCTGGTCAGGACGCCAGTGCCGTAGCCTTCTCGCGGCTGATGCCGACGGCCTCGGCCGCCTGAAGGATCTCCTCCCACGTCGTCGCGTCGACCTCGATGCCCGACCGTCCGCGCTCCTGCCGCGCGCGGCGCTCCGGGTCACCCGGGACGAGGACCGGCGCGGAAGGATCGGCCGGCGGCGAGCCCTTGAGGTAGTCGACGAAGCCGTCGATCTCGCGGCGCAGCCAGTCGACACCCGCGAGGCGCGCGGGGTCGAGAGCCACGGCGAACATGTTGTTGATGGTGCCGCCCTTGCGCACGTTGCCGGGCTGGATCGTCGGCCCGCCCGACAGCGCACCGGCGAGGAGCTCGGTCACCACCGCGAGCGCGTACCCCTTGTGACCGCCGAACGTCTGCAGCGCGCCGCTCGGCTCCCGGTACATCACGTTGGGGTCGCGCGTGGGCTTGCCGTTCTCGTCGATCAGGATCCCTTCGGGCACGAGGTGGCCTTCGTTCTTCGCGACGCGGACCTTGCCCATCGCGATCGCGCTCGTCGCCATGTCGAGCAGCAGCGGCGGCTGCCGATCCGTTCCCGGGATCGCGATGCAGACCGGATTCGTGACGAAGCGCGCGTCGGTGCCGCGGAACGGCGCGACGAGCGCGCGGTGGTCCGTGACGTTGACGAAGTGCAGCGACACGAGCCCGGCCGCGGACGCCATCTCGCCGTACGCGCCGACCCGGCCGATGTGCGCGGCGTTCGCGAGCGTCACCGCCACCACTCCTGTCTGACGGCACCGCGCGATCGCGGCCTCCATCGCTTCGCCCGCGACGCACCGGCCGTAGCCGCGCCCGCCGTCGAACATCAGCACGGCGCCGTCGTCCTTCACGACCTTCGCGCGCGTGTTCGGAATGACGAGACCGGCCTTGAGCTGGCGGATGTACGAGGGGACCATCCCGACCCCGTGGCTGTCGTGCCCGGCGAGGTTCGCCTGGACGAGATGGTCGGCGACGAGATCGGCCTCGGCGGCGGCGCTGCCGCCCGCCTGGAGGATGGCGCTGGTCAGTTTTCGGAGCTGGTCGGCGGTCCGGGGGGTCGCTTGCATGCCCGCCACACTACCATTACAACAGGGGGGTCGGCGTACACCCCACGGAGGAGAAGAGCCCATGGCCCAAGCGAAGATCCCAATGGACGCATCCCGTTTCACCACCGGTATGAGCTGGAAGGACTATATGGCCCAGATGGGCGACACGCGCGCCCGGACCGAGGAGAACTACCAGAAGTCCCAGCTCACCGAGGACGAGCGGAAGTTCTTCGGCGGCGTGAAGAGCGTCAAGTACGCCATCATGACCGTGGAGAACTGGTGCGGCGACGTCCATCGCAACTCGCCGCTGGTCGCTCACGTGGTCGAGGCGATCCCGGGCGCCGAGCTCCGGTGCTTCCTCCGCGACAAGGAGGCCGACCTTCGCGACGCACTCCTCAACAACGGCTACCAGTCGATCCCGGTCGCGGTCTTCTTCGACAAGGACTGGAACGAGCTGGGCCGGTGGGTCGAGCGCGCGCACGCCGCGACGGCCAAGGCCGCGCTCATCCGCGCCCAGACCGTCGATCTCGCGCCGAAGGACGACAAGGCCAAGCAGGATGCCGCGATGAACGACATGCGCGCCAAGGTCGCCGAGGCGTACAACGCGCCGGGCGGGCCGATGTGGCGGGCGGCCGCGGCCGAGCTGCGCCTCGTCATGGAGAACGCCGAGAAGCGGAAGTAACCCGCGTCGTCGTCGCCGTCGTCGCGGAGGCGATATGATGCCTTCGCGATGACGGCGGAAACGGAGCCGCGTCCCCAGGCGGCGCTCGACCGGCGTTCTTCGCGCTGTTCCTCGTGCTCGGCGGGCTGCTCCGTCTGCCCGCGTGGATGGGCAACCTCGGGCTCTTCACCGTCTACTGGCTCATCGCCGCGGCTGCCTTCTGGGCGACGCGACGCCTGCCGCGCGTGGCCCCGTACACGACACTCGCCATCGCGCTGGTCGACATGCCGATGGTCTTCTTCCTCATCCTCGCGGCGCTGTCACTCGAGAACTGGTACATCTGGTTCACCGCCGCGTTCGGCGCCGCGTTCGAGGTCCTCCTCCAGCACCTCGCGGACGTGAGCGTCGGCGGCATGATCTCCAGCGTGTTCGTCCTCGGGCTCAGCGCGGCGGCGTGCTCCCATGCCCGCACGCGGCTCGTCGCGCTCGTCGACCGCGTGGACCGCACCATCGCCGAGCAGCGCGAGGCCGAGCGCGCGCTCCGCCAGGCCGAGCGCATGGCCTCGCTCGGGACGCTGGCCGCCGGCGTGGCGCACGAGGTGAATACGCCCCTCACGTACGTCGTGACGAACCTCGCGCTGATCGCCGAGCGGCTGCCCGCACTCTCGCAGGGCACGGACGCCGGCATGCACGTCGCGGCTATCCGGGATCTGGCGGCGCGCGCCCGCGCGTCGTCGGACCAGGTCATGAAGCGGCTGGTCCCCGGGCTTCCGGACGACATCCGGCACGACTTCAACAACGCGCAGACGCTGATCGTGTACGCGCGCGCCCGCATCGCGGAAGAAGCGGACGTCCTGACCGCCGGCGCGCGGATGGCGCCGGCCGTCGACCGCCTGGTCGAGCAGGCGCGCGAGGGTGTCGAGCGCGTGCGCGCGATCGTGCGCGACCTGAAGATGTTCTCCCGCCCGGACGAGGAGGCGGCGGCCCCGCTCGACGTCTGGCGCGTGCTCGAGTCGGCGATCAACCTCACGTCCAGCGAGATCAATCACCGCGCGCGGCTCACGACCGAGCGCGGTCCCGTGCCCGCCGTGCTCGCGAGCGAGGCGCGCCTGGCGCAGGTGTTCGTCAACCTCCTGGTCAACGCCGCGCACGCGATTCCCGAGGGGGCGGTCGAGCGCAACGAGATCTGCGTGGCCACGCGGACGGACGACGGCGGCCGGGCGATCATCGAGGTCCGCGACACCGGCGTCGGCATCCCGCCGGAGCTCGTCGCGCGACTCTTCGATCCGTTCTTCACCACGAAGCCGGTCGGGCAGGGGACGGGGCTCGGGCTCTCGATCTGTCACGGCATCGTCGCCGCGCTCGGCGGCGAGCTCACGGTGGAAAGCGCGCCGGGGCGGGGCAGCTCGTTTCGCGTGGCTCTGCCCGGCAGCGCCGCGCCGCTCGAACCGGAGGTGCTGCCCGCCTCGGCCCCACCCGCGCCGACGGCCGCACGCCGCGCGCGCATCCTCGTGATCGACGACGACCCGGGGAGCAGCGACGCCGTCCGCGAGTCGCTCGCGGCCGAGCACGACGTCGTCGCGGTCGCCAACGCGCTCGCCGGGCTGCAGCTCCTGGACGGGCGCGAGCACTTCGACCTGATATTGTGCGATCTGATGATGCCGGCGATGACGGGGATGGACCTGCACGACGAGCTGAGCCGCCGCGAGTCCTCGCACGCCGCGCGGATGGGCTTTCTGACCGGCGGCGCCTTCACGGCGCGCGCGCAAGCATTCCTCGACGAGGTGCCGAACCCCCGGCTCGAAAAACCGTTCGACCCGCAGGGCCTGCGCCGGTTCGTGCGATCGGTCGTCGCAAACGGATCATAAGGAGACCCCCGTGAGCACATTCAAGGTCGTCATCCAGAAGCCCGCGCCCGGCACCAACACCTACGACCTCGCCGACGGCGCCTACGCCATCGAGCGCGAGGCGCTCGACCCGATCGGCGCCGAGATCATCGAGGTCCCGGCGAAGACGGAGGAGGAGTTCATCGCCGCGGCACAGGACGCGGACGCGCTCATCGCGCGCAACCGCCGGATCACCGCCACGATCATCAAGAGCCTGCGCAAGTGCAAGGTGATCGGTCTCGGCAGCGTGGGCGCGGACACGGTCGACGTGGACGCGGCCACCGAGGCCGGCATCGTGGTCACCAACGTGCCCGACGTGTTCATCGACGAGGTCGCCGATCACACGATGGCGATGTTCCTCGCCGCGCACCGGCGCCTGCGCCTGATGCACCAGCTCACGGTGGACGGCCGGTGGCGGGAGGGGCGTCCGCACTTCAACGAGATCCCGCGGCTCTTCGGCCAGACGATCGGCCTGATCTCGTTCGGCAACGTCGCCAAGGCCGTCGCGCGGCGCTGCCACGCGTTCGGCCTCCACGTGATCGCCTACGACCCGTACGTCGCGGAGCTCGAGATGACGGCGGCGGACGTGGAGCCGGTCACGAGCCTGCTCGACCTGCTGCGCCGGTCCGACTTCGTGTCGATGCACGGCCCGCTCAACAGCGAGACGCACCACATGATGAGCGTGCAGCAGTTCCAGGCGATGAAGCGCACGGCGATCTTCATCAACAACGGGCGCGGCCCGACGGTGGACGAAGCGGCGCTGGTCAAGGCCTTGCGGGAGGGCTGGATCGCCGGCGCCGCGCTGGACGTCTTCGAGCAGGAGCCGGTCGATACGGGCAACGCGCTGCTCAAAATGGATAACGTGATCGTGACGCCGCACATCGCGTCGGCGACCGCGCGCATGGCGCCGGAGACGCGGCGGCGGCTCGGTCGCGAGATCGCGACCGTGCTGCAGGGCAAGTGGCCGCGCTCCGCCGTCAATCCGGGCGTGCTGCCGCGGACGAGCCTCATCCGCTGGCAGCCGTACCCGATGGGCCGCGGCCCGAATCGCTGAGGCCCGCGACAGAAAAGGGGCGCCGATGCGAGTCGCACCGAGCCGTCTGCTCATCGCGCTCGTGGCCCTCGCAGTCGCGGCGTCGCTCGCGGCGCCCCCGGTAGCCCGCGCGGCCAACGGTCCGAATGACGCGTATCTCGCGGGAGACGCGGCAGCGATTCTGGAGCGCGAGTTCCGGGCGCGGACCACATCGTTGCGTGTCGAGCGCGGTGTGGTCTCGCTCGACGTCGCGGATCTCGGCGGCGCGGATCGCGCGCGCGTCACCGAGGCGCTCGCGCGAATCCCCGGCGTGCTACGTGTCGAGTTGCGCGAGGGGGCGCCACCCTCGAAACCGGTCGCGGTCGGCACGCGCGCACAGGAGCGCGGCGAGAAGCAGGCGCAGGTCATCAAGGACCTGTCGATCGGCATCCTGCCGGGTGGCCATCTCTTCAAGCCGCTGGTCGCCGACCCGCGCTGGCCGCACTTCGGCGCCGCCTACCACTACTACCTCGGCGATCCGCAGCTCGAGAGCGTCGGCACGGTCAGCTTCGGTGAGACGTTCACGCTCTATCGCGAGCGGCTCGGGCGGGGATGGTGGGAGACCGGCCTCCAGGCCGGCGTCTTCGCGGTGTTCGACCTCGACGCCGCGTCAAAGGACCTCGTCAACGCCGACCATTTAGCGGCGGTCTTCTTCGGCTACCGCTACGACAAGCGCTCGGCGATCGCACGCCTCTTCCACCAGAGCAGCCATCTCGGCGACGAGTTCATCCTCCGCAACCGGGTCAAGGACCGGATCAACCTGAGCTACGAGGCGATCGACCTGCGGCTGTCGTACGAGTTCCTCGGCGACGTGCTCCGCGTGTACGGCGGCGGCGGATATCTCTTCCACCAGGAGCCCGAAGACCTCAAGCCCGGCTTCGCGCAGTGGGGCGTCGAGTTCCGGAGCCCGTGGCGCATGCCGTCGTTCCGCCCGATCGCCGCGGTCGACGTGCAGAACCGCGAGGAGAACAACTGGCACGTCGACTTCTCGCTGCGCGCGGGCATCGAGTTCGAGGGCTGGCTGGCGTCGCGCAGCCTCCAGATCCTGCTGGGGTACTTCCGCGGCCACTCCCCGAACGGCCAGTTCTACCGCGAAAAGATCGACTCCCTGGGGATCGGCGCGCACTTCAACGTTTGACTCGGCGGGGGGCTTCGCCCCCCTTCCGACCGTCGTCGCACGCCTGCGGCGTGCTTCTCCGTGCCTCCCCCCAGGACGGATTGCGCCGGCAAAGCCGGCGCTCGACATTCAGAACACCTGCGCCGGACATGGAAGTGACGATGAGGGTCACCGCGATCTACGCTCGGGAGTCAACGGACGAGGCGGGCACCCGCTTTCAGGCGGTCCGACCGCCAGCGCAGCGACGAACAGCGCAAGAGATGATTGCCCATATCGGCCGGATCAACGCCATCGGCCGCGCGATGGACGCCGATGCGTGGCGCTACCGCTTCGCCCAGTTGAAGGCGGACGGAGTCGTTGCAGCTGAGTCGGACGCCGATGAAATCCGCGACTTCATTCTCGATGGCGAGTACGACATGATCGCGGATGAGCAGTACGCGATGCTTCTGTCCCTCGGGCGTGCCGACGATCTCGTGTGAACCTTTCACTCGAAGCGTCTTTTCCTTTTGCGCGCCGCTGAAGACGACCCATTCGTCACTTCCGACCATCCGGTGATGCGCTAATCCGAAGACTCCCCCAATGTTCAGTGGTGGGTTCACCCGCGTTGTCGTTCCAAGCAAGACCGTCCAAGGCACAGTCGTACGGAACGCGACAAAAGACATGATGCTGCGGGCCGAGCGGTTCCTGTTCTCATCTGAGAACAATGACAACGTCGCCGCGCTTCTCAGAAAGACACCGCGACCTAAGCGCATGCGTTTCTCAAGCCCATTCGATGCCGTCCACGAGCGCCGGCGCGCGCAGCGGGAAGGAGATACTTCATGATCGCTGCGCTTTAGCGTCGTAGATTGTCGGCGTCGACCGCCGGCTTTGCCGGCGCAATCCTCGGGGGAGGCAGGGAGGAGCGCGCCGTCAGGCGTGCGACGACCGTCGGAAGGGGGGCGAAGCCCTCCTCCGGGTTAGATCAGGCCGTAGAACTTCCCCGCGTTCTCGCACGTGATCTTCCGGACGTAGTCCTTCGGCAGGTGGCCGAACTGCTCCTCGATGTACTTCGACGACTCCGGCCAGACGCCGTCCGCGTGCGGGTAGTCCGAGCCCCACATCAGCGTCTCGACGCCCATGTCGTCGACGACCTTCGCGCCGATCGGGTCCAGCTGGAACGTGGCCTTGCACTGGCGCCGCCAGTAGTCGCTCGGCTTCATCGTGAGGCCGAGGTCGCGGAAGCGGTCCTCCCACTCGAAATCCATCCGGTCGAGCGCGTACGGAATCCATCCGCACCCGCTCTCGCCGAACGAGATGCGGAGATTCGGGTACCGCTCCAGCACGGCGGCACCGATCACGGCGGCGAGGATGTTGACGAGGTTCATCTGGAATCCGGAGACCACGGTGAAGAACGCCGCGCGGCGTGACGGGCCCGTCGCCGTGTCGAGCTGGCTCGGCGGCACCGCGGGGAAGGTGTGGAAGTGCAGGGGCAGGTTCACCTCGTGGATCGTCTTCCAGAGCGGCTCCCAGACGGGATGCCACATGGGCTCCATGTCCCACGAGCACGAGAGCTCGACGCCACGCAGGCCGAGCTTCGCGACGCGCTTGATCTCCTGCACGGCGCCATCGATGTCGCCGTAGGGGAGACACGCCAGCCCGATGAAGCGGTCATTGTCGTGCCGGCAGAAGTCCACGAGCCAGTCGTTGTAGATGCGGAACATCTCGTTCGCCGCCACCGGATCGTTCAGCCGAGTCGCCGCGCCGAGGATGCCGAAGATCACCTCGGCGTCGACGCCGTCGAGCTCCATGTCCTTCTTGCGGAGCTCGGGATTCGTCGGATGACGCCGGCCCTTCGCGCCATCTTCGTAGAGGCCGGTCGCCGCCATCTTGTCGACGCGATAGTTCTGGCCGGGGACGAGCTTCTGACCGGCGGGGCCAACGCCATTCAACAGACCGAACGAGCCGCCGTTCTTGCACGTCCAGTACGGGCCGTCGGGCCCGTCGGTGACGTACGGCATCCGGTCCTTGAGTGCCGCCGACGCGTTCGAGACGAACATATCGGGCGGCAGCATGGGGAGATCGATATGACAGTCGGCGGAAATACGTGAGTACGCCATCGCCGTTACACCCCCGCGCGCTTGAGGACGATGCCGATGTTTTCCGCGGCCTGCTTGCGCGCGCCGCTGTCGATCTCCCGCACCATCTCGACCACCGCGGTGTTGATCGGCGTCGGCACGCCCCTCGCCTTGCCCTGCGCGACGACGTGGCCGTTCATGTAGTCGATCTCCGTCGGCCGGCCCTTGGCAACGTCCTGCGCCATCGATGCGCGCCAGTTGCGCCCGCCGGCGGACGCCGGCGTGAGCATCCGGTCGAGCTCGTCCCAGACCTCGCGCTTGTCGGATCCGGCCCACTTGTCGACCTCTGCGCCGTTGAACTTCGGAATCTTGAAGCCCTGCGCCAGGCCGACGCGCGCCGCTTCGGCGGCGATGTGAATGGTGATCGTCCGGCCGACCTCGCTGGACATGATGTCGTTCGAGCCGAGCCCCGACATGCCTTGTACCGGGTTGCCCATCGAGTTCGCGCAGAGCTTCGACCACCGCTCGCCCCACAGGTTGTCGGTGGCGTATGCGCCATCGACGACTCTCAGCATCTCGGCGAGCTCCTCGGCGCGCTTGCTGATCTTGAGGTCGTGCTCGCCGGCGCGGAAGACGTCGTGCCCCTTGTTGCCGCCCTTCTCCATCCCGCGTTCGACCTTGCCCGGTGTCCACAGCGCGACGCCGATCTTCGACATCACGAGGCCGATCGAGCGCTGTGGGCCGGCGATCGACGCGACGATCGGATCGGGCCAGCAGTTCTCCGACGCGACGACGTAGCCTTCAGGGCGCAGGTGACGAATCGCGAGCGCCGTTGCCCACGCGGTGTCGTAGACCTTCATCGCCACGAACGCGATCTCGAAGTCGCGCGGCAGCCGCTGCGCGTCGTTCAGATGGACGGCCTTCGGGCGCGCCTCGAAGGGATCGTGGGGGCCGGTGACCGTGATGCCCTTCTGGTTGATCGTGTCCACGTTCTCCGCCCACGGATCGATGAGCGTGACGTCGTGGCCCGCCCGCGAGAGGAAGCTGCCGATGTAGCTGCCGATCGCACCCGCGCCGACGAACAGGACCTTTTTGCCCATGGGACCCCCGCTACGGAATGGTGGGCGCAATCATACGCGCTCCGCGGCCTTCGGTGTAGGATCTGGCGCTGGAGGACCATCAAGGATGCGCACTTATCTGGACATCAAGCTCGACGACCGGACGATCACGAAGCGCGAGCTCGAGGGCGAGGCGGTCGTCAAGGCCGGCCGCTACTGGATCGCCAAGGAGCTGCTCGCGCTGGGCGCGGCGACGGTCGATCCGCTCTCGCCGCAGAACCCGCTGATCTTCTCCGCCGGACCCTTCGCGGGGACGAGCTTCTCGAACGCCAACCGGACGAGCGTCGGCTGCAAGAGCCCGCTGACCGGCGGCATCAAGGAAGCGAACGGCGGCGGCAGCTTCAGCTACGGGCTCGGCCAGCAGAAGATCGCCGGCTTCACCCTCCACGGCGCGTCGAAGTCCTGGGTCGTCCTCCACTTCACGAAGGAAGGCGGCATCGATTTCGACGACGCCGCGCCCTACCTCGGCAAGGGCAACTTCGAAGCGCAGGACATGCTGCACAAGAAGTACGGCAAGAAGGTCACGATCGCGCTGTGCGGTCCGGTCGGTGAGTACCAGGGCCTCCTCGGCGGCGTGGCGTTCAGCGACAAGGACGGCCGGCCGGCCCGGCTCTCGGCCAGAGGCGGCGTCGGCGCGGTGATGGGCGCGAAGAAGGTGAAGGCGATCGTCGTCGACCTCGACAAGATCCCCAGCTTCCACGAGCCGAAGAAGGTCAACGCGGCGATCAAGGACTACTCGAAGATGCTGCTCGCCGACTCGATGGTGCAGAACTTCTACCAGAAGATCGGCACCATGGGCATGGCGGACCTCCAGAACACGCTCGGCGGGCTCCCCGTGAAGAACTTCAGCGCGGGCCAGCAGGCCGACGTGACGAAGGGCGAGAAGTTCAAGATGGGCGGCGAGTACATCGTCCCGCTCAACAACGGGCGCGGCGGCGAGATGACGCACGCGTGCATGCCGGGCTGCGTGATCCAGTGCAGCAACGTCTACGTGGACGCGGCCGGCAAGGAAGTCGTCTCGCCGGTCGAGTACGAGACGCTCGGCCTCCTCGGCACCAACTGCGGGCTCAGCGACCCCGACGACCTCGCGCAGATGAACATGATCGCGAACGATCTCGGCGTGGACACGATCGAGCTCGGTGCGACCATCGGCGTGTTGATGGAGGCGGGCCTGGGCCAGTTCGGGGACGTCACGTTCATGACCGACGTGCTCGCCGAGATTCGCAAGGGCACCGAGAACGGCAAGCGCTGGGCGCAGGGCACCGCGCGCGTGGGCGAGCACTACAAGGTCAAGCGCGTGCCGGTCATCAAGAAGCAGGCGATCAGCGCGTACGACCCGCGGGTCATCGAGGCGACCGGCATCACGATGATGTCGACGGCCCAGGGCGCGGACCACACGGCCGGCAACCTCCCGCGGCTCAAGACGCGCGAGATGGACCTCGCGGCGATCAAGGAACAGAGCCTCGCGCACCAGGCGCGCGTGGCCGCGAACGACTCGCTGGGCCTCTGCATCTTCGGCATGAGCGTGACGAACCCGAACACGCAGTTTCTCACCGACGCGATCAACGCCGCGCACGGCACGCGCCTCACGCCCGCGTTCTTCGAGGCCCTCGGCCGCGAGGCGCTGAAGCTCGAGTGGGAGTTCAACAAGCGGGCGGGGTTCACCGCGAAGGACGACGAGCTGCCCGCGTTCTTCTACGAGGAGCCGCTGCCGCCGACGAACCACGTCGCGCGCTTCCACGGCGCGGACGTGCACGGGATGTACGAGACGCTGAAGGTCTAGATCAATTACTTGGGGGGCGCGAGACGCGCCCCCCAAGCCCCCCGCGCTCCGGGCCGGGAGTGAATCCCGGCCCTCCGCGAGCGCCGTTACACCGGTCTAGACGCCGACGCCTTCCGGGACGATCCCGTCCCACAGCTCCGTGCGCGTGGCGAACGGCGGCTCGGCCGTCGGGCCGTCGCCCGCGAGCGTCGTGCGCCGCATGACCCGCGCATGCTTCGCCGCGTCCCACGGACGGCCGCGGTGCAGCACGCAGCGGTTGTCCCACATCACCAGGTCCCACTGCGTCCAGCGGTGCTGCAGCACGAGCTCGGAGCGCGTCGTGTGCGCGAGCAGATCGTCGAGCAAACGGCGCGACTCGTCGTACGGCAGGCCCTCGATGTACCAGGCGTGTGAGCCGATGTAGAACGACGTCCGGCCGTTGGCCGGGTTCACGCGCACCAGTGCCTGGCGGACGGGCGGCAGCGCGCGCTCGTGCTCGGGATCGAAGAGTCCCTTCGCGATCGTGCTCCGCGAGTAGAGGATGCTGTGCACCGTGACGCGCCCGTCGATGTTCCGGCGTGTCCCCTCCGGCAGCGTGGCGTACGCGTGGCGCATGCTCACGAACTCGGTTTCGCCGCCGACCGGCGGGACCTCGCGGCCGGAGAGCAGCGACGCCTTCGCGGGGACCGGCTTGAACGAGCTGTCGGTGTGCCAGAGCTGGTTGCCCGACTGATAGAGCATCCGCCGATCCGACCAGCCCATGAGCTTCTCGTCGTGGTCCGGGTCGACGTTGGAGAGGTCGACCAGATTCGGATGGAGCCGCCGCTCCTGGCCGATCGAGTTGATCGTGGCTTCGAGCGGCCCGAAGCGCTCGCTGAAGCGCATCTGCTCCTCGTCGGTGAGCCGCTGGCCGTGGAAGACGAGCACCGAGTGCTCCTCGAACGCGTCGGCGATCCTGCGGAACGTCGCGTCGTCGACGGGACGGCTCAGGTCGACGCCCTCGACGCGCGCGCCGAGGTGAGGGAGCAGGGGAGTGATCGTCACCATTGCCGAAGGATAGCGCGTCTGCGGTACCATCGGGGGGCGATGACTACCCTCACCGTCGAACAGCCGAAGGACCTCAAGCAGCACATCGGCAAGGAGCTGGGCCCCTCGGAGTGGCTCACCGTGGATCAGGCGATGATCGACCGCTTCGCGGACGCGACGGGCGATCATCAATGGATCCACGTGGACGTCGAGCGCGCGAAGCGTGAGATGCCGGGCGGCAAGACGATCGCCCACGGCTATCTCACGCTCTCCCTCGTACCGCGGATGGCGGCGAGCCTCGTCACGGTCACGAAGCGGAGCCGGGGCATCAACTACGGCTCGAACAAGGTCCGGTTCACGAGCCCGGTGCCCGCGGGGGCCCGGATTCGGCTCAAGCAACGGATCACCGCGGTCGATGAGATTCCGGGCAACGGGGTTCGGGTGACTACGGAAGTGTCCGTGGAGGTGGAGGGGCAGGAGAAGCCGGCCTTGATCGCCGAGATCATGGGCCTCCGGTATGCCTAGTTGTAAATTAAACAGGTGGTCGGGCCGTCCAACCCCTAAGTCACTCATCAGGAGAGGGACGGAAACGATGAAGAAGATCGCCGTGGTCGGCCTCATCGTGGTCGCCGCCAGCCTGGTCCTGGTCCCCGACAGCGAGGCGAATGGCCGCCGTCACCACCACCGCCATCGCCACGCGTTCCACTCGCGGGTGGTCATCGGCTTCGGGCCGGCGTTCTACCCGTATCCGTATTACTACCCGGCGCCGTATTACTACCCGGCGCCGTACGTCGTGTACTCGCCGCCCCCGACGGTGATCTACTCGCCGCCGCCCGTGGTCGTGCAGGAGCCCCCGGTGTACGTGCAGCAGCCGACGCCGCCGCCCGCGGCGAGCCAGAACGTCGACGCGTACTGGTACTTCTGTCAGAGCGCCAACGCGTACTACCCGAGCGTCTCGAGCTGTCCCGAGGCGTGGGTGAAGGTGCCGCCCCGGCCATGAAAACCAAAGTCCTCGCACTCTCGCTCGTCGTGGTGCTCCTGTTCACCGCGTGCGCGACGGTCCCGACCGGACCGAGCGTGATGGTCCTCCCGGGTCAGGGCAAGCCGTTCGATCAGTTCCAGAGCGACGACTACACCTGCCGCAGCTTCGCGTCCCAGCAGACGGGCGCGACGCCGTCCGACGTGTCGACGCGGAACACGGTCGGCGGCGCGGCCATCGGCACGCTGCTCGGCGCCGCCGCGGGTGCGGCGATCGGTGCCGCGGCCGGTCGTCCGGCGACGGGCGCGGCGGTCGGCGCCGGCGTCGGTGCGCTCGGTGGTACCGCAGTCGGCGCGAGCTCCGCCCAGGCGGCCGCCACGTCGCTGCAGAGCCGGTACGACGCCGCGTACATGCAGTGCATGTACGCAAAGGGCCACCAGATTCCCGTCCGGCGCGGATCGCATCCGTCGTACACGTCGCAGTCCGCGGTGGCGCCGCCGCCGCCGCCTCCGCCGCCGGCCGCGCTGCCCCCGAACATTCCGCCGCCGCCGGCGGGGATGCCTCCGCCGCCGCCGCGCTGACCCGGAGGGGGGCTTTGCCCCCCTTCCGGCGGTCGTCGCACGCCTGACGGCGCGCTCCTCCCTGCCTCCCCCCAGGATTCGATCGCGCGGGCGAAGCCCGCGCGCGGATCTCCTGTTCGAGCGCGCGCGTCCTATGTCCTGTGATTGAGGGAGACAGCGGCGGCGACTACACTGCCGAAGAGATGCCGTCCGCGAAGAAGCCCTATTAGATGAGCGAGACCTTCAGGACCATCCTGTGTATTGCGGCGCATCCCGACGATATCGAGTTCACCGTGGCCGGGAGCGTCGCCCGGTGGACGAAAGAGGGGCGGAGGGTCGTCTTTTGTCTCGTGACCACCGGTGGGGCCGGGACCAATGAGTACCCGCCCGACGGCACCGGGCTCGTTCCCCGGCGAGAGCAGGAGCTGCACGAGGCGGCGCGGATCCTCGGCGTCAACGACGTCGCGCTGCTCGGGTATCAGGACGGCGTCGTCGAGCCGACACTCGGGCTGCGCCGCGACCTCACGCGCGTCATCCGGCGCGAGCGCCCCGACGTGGTCGTCTGCTCCGATCCGCCGGTGCGCTACTACGGCAACGAATACCTCAACCATCCGGATCATCGCGCGGTCGCAAGCGCAGCCCTCGACGCGGTCTTCCCGTCGTCCGAGACCCGCGGAATCTCCACCGAGCTGCTGACCGAGGGGCTCGAGCCCCACAAGGTGAAGGAAGTCCTCATCAACGGCGCGGTGCCGCCCGACGCGTGGGTCGACATCACCGACACGTTCGAGGCGAAGTGTGCCGCGCTCAGGGCGCACGTCTCCCAGGTGGGTAAGGGCGAGTGGGTCGAGCCTCTTCTGCGAGAATGGGCGACGCGCGACGGCAAGGCGGTCGGCGTCACCTTCGCCGAAAGCTATCGCCGGATGGTTCTCTAAGGAGGACGCCATGAGCGACGACAAGGTCGAAACCGTCCGGTCGTCCAGCAGCGGCACGATCGGACGCGCCAACAACAGCGCGCGCAACGCGCGCGTGTCGTTCGATTCCTCGTCACGCCCGCAAGCCGACGCGCTGACGAACAGCGAGGCCTTCCTCGCGGCCGTGTCGTCGTGCGGCGTCACGCTGATCGAGATGCATGCCCAGGAGACGGGCGTGAAGCTCGCGGGCATGGCGGTGACGATCGAAGGCACCCGGACCGCCGCGCAGCCGAATCGCTTCGCGCGCGTCCGGATGTCGTTCGAGCTGAACGGCATCGGCCAGCGCGAGGCGGAAGCGCTGGTGGAGACGTATCGCGGACGGTGACCGCTCTACCGCACGGTCGCGGACGCGACCGAAGTGACGGTGACCGTGAGCGCGAAGCCGGAAGCTTAATTGACTTAACCGTTAAGCCGGTCGATTATTGGGTCCATGTTGACCGCGCGCCGCCGGACCGCGCGTCCCCGACGGGCTTCCGGCCTGTCGGCGGACGCGCAGCGGCTCCTCGACCTGCTGAACGCCCTCGGGAGCACCACGTTCCGCCAGATGGTCTGGCAGCGGCTCTCGGAGCTCGACCTCACGTTCGCCCAGTCGCAGGTCCTCTTCCACGTCAACGATCACCCGGGCTGCCCCATGGGCGACGTCGCGAAGGCGTTCGGCGTCACGCTGCCCGCGGTCACGCACATCGTCGATCGGCTCGAGCAGAAAGGGCTGATGGCGCGCGGAGCGGTCCCCGGCGATCGCCGCGTGACCGCGCTCGAGCTGACCGCGAACGGTCGCGCGCTCGCGCAGGAGCTGCACGCCACGCGGACGCGGGCGATGGAAGCCATCCTCACGCGGGTCTCACCGGCGGAGCGGCGCCGGATCGTCGACGGCGTCGAGTCCCTCGTCGACGCCGCCCTGCGCGCCTCCGAGGAGTCCCGTCCATGATCCGCTGGCAACAAGGCGTGGCGCTGATCGCGCTCGCGGTGTCGGCGAGCGCCTGCTCCGACAGCGCCACCGCGCAGAAGAAGTCGCCGGCGCCGCCCGCCGTTCCCGTGATGGTCGCCGACGTCGTGCAGCGCACCGTCCCGCTCCAGGTGAACGCCGTTGGCACCGTGCAGGCGTCGACGACGGTGTCCGTGAAGTCGCAGGTCGCCGGCGAGGTCCGCGAGGCGCACTTCACCGAGGGCCGCGACGTCAAGCGTGGCGAGCTGCTCTTCACGATCGACCCGCGCCCGTTCGAGACCGCGCTCCGCCAGGCGGAAGCCGCGCTCGGGCAGCGGCAGGCCGAAGTGTCGCAGGCGCGCGCCAATCTCGCGCGCGACGTCGCGAACCAGGAGTGGATGCAGGCGCAGGAGCGGCGCTATCGCGAGCTGCTCGACAAGGAGCTGATCGCGCGCGAGCAGTACGAGCAGATCCGCACCAACGCCACGGCGATGGAGGCGAGCGTGCGGGCGCTGCGCGCCGCCGAGGAGAACGCGCGCGCCGCCGCCACCGCCGCGCAGGCGGCCGTCGACAACGCGAAGCTGCAGCTCTCGTACACGCGTATCGTGGCACCGATCGACGGACGGACCGGCAACCTCCTCGTCCAGCGCGGCAACGTCGTGAAGGCGAACGACGAGAACCCGATGGTCGTGATCGCGCAGGTCAGCCCGATCTTCGTCTCGTTCGCGCTGGCCGAGCAGTTCCTGGCGGACGTGAAGCGCTACCAGGCCGCGGGCTCGCTGAAGGTCGAGGCGCGCGTGCCGAACCAGCCGCCGTCCGCAGGCACGCTGACCTTCATCAACAACACCGTCGACACCACCACGGGCACGATCCAGCTCAAGGCCGAGTTCGCCAACGCGGCGAACGCGCTCTGGCCGGGTCAGTTCACCGAGGTGACGCTGACGCTCGCCACCGAGACCGCCATCGTCGTGCCGTCACAGGCGATCCAGCCCGGGCAGAAGGGGCCGTACGTCTTCGTGGTCACCGGGGACTCGAAGGTCGAAGCGCGACCGGTCCAGCCGGGCCGCCGCCTCGAGCGGGAGACCATCGTGAGCACCGGCCTGAAGCCCGGCGAGCGCGTCGTCACCGACGGCCATCTGCGGCTGGTGCCCGGCGCCAAGGTCGACGTCAAGACAGCCAAGACGTCGTGAAGCCCGAGCTGTTCATCCGTCGTCCCGTCCTGACGACGCTGCTCATGGCGGCGGTCGTCATCTTCGGTCTCATGGCCTACGGCCGGCTGCCGGTGAACGACCTGCCGAACGTCGACTATCCGACCATCCAGGTCATCGCCAACGTCCCCGGCGCGAGCCCCGAGACGATGGCGTCAGCCGTCGCCACGCCGCTCGAGCGCCAGTTCAGCACCATCGCCGGCATCGACACGATGACCTCGACGAGCGCGCTCGGCGTGACGCAGATCATGATCACGTTCGCGTTCGCCCGGAACATCGACGCGGCCGGTCAGGACGTGCAGGCGGCGATCGCGAAGACCGCGCCGCTGCTGCCGCCCGGGATGCCGACGCCGCCCATCTACCAGAAGGTGAATCCGGCCGATCAGCCGATCCTCTTCATGGCGCTGTCGTCACCGACGCTGCCGCTCTACACGGTCGACGAGTACGCGCAGACGTTCCTCGCGCAGCGCATCTCGACCGTCAGCGGCGTGGCGCAGGTGACGGTGTTCGGCTCGCAGAAGTACGCGGTGCGCGTCCAGGTGGATCCGCGCGCGCTGGTGACGCGCGGCATCGGCATCGACGAGGTCGAGCAGGCGATCACCCGCGCGAACGTCAACAAGCCGACGGGCACGCTGTCCGGTCCCCACCAGGCCGTGAACGTCCAGGCGACCGGCCAGCTGATGGACGCCGACGCCTACCGGCCGCTCGTGGTCGCGTACCGCAACGGCTCGCCGGTCCGGCTCGCCGAGCTCGGCCGCGTGGTCGACGGCGTTCAGAACGACAAGGTCGCGGGCTGGTTCAACGACGAGCGGGCGGTCGTCCTCGCCGTGCAGCGGCAGCCCGGCACGAACACCATCCAGATCGTCGACTCGATCAAGGAATTGCTCCCGAGCCTGCGGCAGCAGCTCCCCGCCGCCGTCAACCTGAACGTGGTGTTCGACCGCTCCGTGGCGATTCGCGAGTCGGTGCACGACGTGCAGGTGACACTCGGCCTGACCATCGCGCTCGTCGTGATGGTGATCTTCCTGTTCCTCCGGAACGTCTCCGCCACGATCATCCCGAGCCTCGCGGTGCCGCTCTCCATCGTCGGCACCTTCGGCCTGATGTTCACCTTCGGCTATTCCGTCAACATCATCACGCTGATGGCGTTGACACTCTGCGTGGGCTTCGTGGTCGACGACGCCGTCGTCGTGCTGGAGAACATCGTCCGGCACATGGAGAACGGCGAGGACCGCATGACCGCCGCGCTGAGGGGCGCGCGCGAGATCGGGTTCACGATCCTGTCGATGACGCTCTCCCTCGCCGCCGTCTTCATTCCCGTCCTGTTCATGGGCGGGCTCGTCGGGCGGCTGCTGAGGGAGTTCGCCGTCACCATCATGGTGGCGGTGCTGGTCTCCGGCGTCGTGTCGCTGACGCTGACGCCGATGCTCTGCAGCCGGTTCCTGCGGCCGCCCCACGGCGGGCACAACCGGCTCTACCAGTGGTCCGAGCGCGTCTTCGACGGCATGCTGCGCGTGTACGACCGGACGCTGCAGTGGTCGCTCCGCCACCACCGGTTCACGATCGCGATCCTCGTGTTGACGTTCATCGGCACGGTCCTGTGCTTCCGGGTGATCAGGACGGGCTTCATCCCGACCGAGGACAACGGGACGATGTTCGCGTTCACCGAGGCCTCGCAGGACATCTCGTTCGAGGCCATGGCCGAGCGGCAGCAGGTCGCCGCCAGGATCGTGCGCGAGCATCCGCACGTGCAGCAGCTCGTGTCGTTCATCGGCGCCTCGGGCTCGAGCACGGTGCTCAACAACGGGCGCATGTTCGCGCTGCTCAAGCCGCGCGCCGAGCGTCCGCACGCGGAGCAGATCATCCAGGATCTGCGCCCGAAGCTCGGGACGGTGACGGGGATGCGCGTCTATCCGCAGATCCTCCCGACGATCCGCATCGGCCAGCTCACGAAGGCCGTGTACCAGTACACGCTGCAGAGCCCGGACACCCACGAGCTCTATCACTGGGCGCCGCTCCTCTTCGAGAGGCTGCGCGGATTGCCCGGCCTGCAGGACGTGAACAGCGACCTTCAGCTCTCGAGCCCGCAGATCACCGTCGACATCGACCGTGACAAGGCCTCCGCGCACGGGGTCTCCGTCGATCAGATCGAGAGCGCCCTCGGCGCCGCCTACGGCTCGAAGCAGGTCTCGACGATCTTCACGCCGGCCAACCAGTACTGGGTCATCCTCGAGGTCGATCCGCGGTTCCAGCGCGACCCGAGCGCGCTCGAGCAGCTGTACATCCGCTCGAGCCGCGGCGTGCTCGTGCCGCTCAACTCGGTGGCGCGCCTCACGCCGGGGCTCGGACCGCTGACCGTGAACCACCTCGGCCAGCTCCCCGCGGTGACGCTCTCGTTCAACACGCGTCCGGGCGTGTCCCTCTCGGAGGCGGTCGCGCAGGTCGAGGGCGTGCAGCGTGAGCTCCGCGTGCCCGCGACGGTGTCGACGACGTTCCAGGGCACGGCCCAGGCCTTCCAGGACTCGCTGCGCGGGCAGGGGATCCTGCTGCTCGTGACGATCCTGGTGATCTACCTGATCCTCGGCGTGCTCTACGAGAGCTTCATCCACCCGCTCACGATTCTCTCGGGTCTGCCGTCGGCGGGGCTCGGCGCGCTGGCGACGCTGCTCCTCTTCAAGCTCGAGCTGAACGTCTACGGCTTCGTCGGCCTGATCATGCTCGTGGGCATCGTGAAGAAGAACGCGATCATGATGATCGACTTCGCGATCGACGCCGAGCGCGCGGGCGCGACGCCGCGCGACGCGATCTACCAGGGCTGCCTGCTGCGGTTCCGGCCGATCATGATGACGACGATGGCGGCGCTGTTCGGCACGCTCCCGATCGCGCTCGGCATCGGCGCGGGCGCGGACGCGCGCCGCACGCTCGGGCTCGCGGTCGTCGGCGGCCTGGTGGTCTCGCAGCTCCTGACGCTCTACATCACGCCGGTGCTCTACCTCTACATGGAGGGCGCCCAGAAGTGGATGGCGAGCCGGCGGATCTATCCCCGGAGGGGGGCTCTGTCCCCCTTCCGGCGCTCCTCACCGGCCTGACGGCCGGTTCGTCGCTGCCTCCCCCCTGGGAGGATTGCGCGGGCAAAGCCCGCGCGCGAAATGTCGCTAGAATCCGCGCGCCATGAAGCTCGCCACGAAGACGATGATGATCGCGATGGCCATCTCGACGTGGTTGATCACGTAGAGCGTGCGGGCGGTTGACGTGTCCGGCCGCCGGCCGCGGCCGAGGGCCCCACGCCACCGCATGAACGTCAGCATCGGACGGAGCTCCAGCAAGACGACGATGACGAACAGGCTCATCTTCGTCCAGAAGAGCGCCGAACCCAGGTAGAACGCGCTACCCTTCTCCAGGCCGGCGAACGCGCGGAGCAGCCCGGTGAGGAGCCACAGCGCCGCGGCGATCCCCCACGCGGTATCCGCCGCGAGCACACGGCGGATTCCCGCGTCGTCCAGCGGGCTCTTCAGCGCGCGGCCGCGGAGCACGACGGCCGGCAGACCGACGGCGAGCGCGAGGAGATGGAGGCTCGAGACGATGGCCGAAAGCGCGGGCACGGTAAGGGGATTCTACCGATGAGTCATCTGTTCGCGTACCTCTCGCGCATGAAGTTCATCCGGCGCTGGGGCCTGATGCACAACACGTATCCGGAGAACATCCAGGAGCACAGCCTGCGGGTGGCCATGATCGCCCACCTGCTCGCCGTGATCCGGAACCGGCAGTTCGGCGGCCAGGTGAGTCCGGACCGCGCGGCGCTGCTCGCGCTCTATCACGACGCGGGCGAGGTGCTGACGGGCGACATGCCGGCGCCGGTGAAGTACTTCAATCCCGAGATTCGCGCCGCGTACCACGGCATCGAGACGGCGGCGCACGAGAAGCTGCTCGCGATGGTGCCGCCGGCGCTGCAGGCCGACTATCGCCCGCTGCTCTTCCCGGCGGACGCCGACCGGGCGCACTGGCAGCTCGTCAAGGCCGCCGACAAGGTGTGCGCCTACGTGAAGTGCCTCGAGGAGGTCGCCGCCGGCAACAACGAGTTCGCGAAAGCTTCGAGCGCGCTCCGCGCCGCCGTCGACGCGCTCGACCTGCCCGAAGTCCGCTACTTCATGGAAACGTTCGCGCCGAGCTTCCGCCTGACGCTCGACGAATTGGGGTGAGATCCATGCCTCCTCAGATCGACGCCGCCGACATCCTCGAATCCAGTCCCGCCGCGTGGCAGATCACCACGGCGGGCGAAGGCCCGCGCGGGAGCCTGCCGCTCACCGCCGAGATGCTGCTCGAGCGTCCGAGCGGCGACGTCTTCGGCCTCACGCAGAACGCCGGCATGGGCTGGGACCCGCGCGAACTCGGCCGCCCGCAGTACCTCATCCTCGGCACGCAGGGCGGCGTGCGCGCACCGGACGGCCGGCCGATCGCGCTCGGCTATCACACCGGCCACTGGGAGATCGGTCTCCTCATCGAAGCCGCGGCGCGCGAGCTGGCGTCGCTCGAATGCCTGCCGTTCGCCGCCTTCTGCTCCGACCCGTGCGACGGCCGCACGCAGGGCACGGTCGGGATGATGGACAGCCTCGCGTACCGCAACGACGCCGCGCTCGTGTTCCGCCGCCTCATCCGCTCGCTGCCGACGCGCCAGGGCGTGCTCGGCGTCGCGACCTGTGACAAGGGGCTGCCCGCGATGATGCTGGCGCTCGCGGCGATGCGCGATCTTCCGACCGTGCTCGTCCCCGGCGGCGTGACGCTGCCGCCGCGCGACGGCGAGGACGCCGGCAAGATCCAGTCGATCGGCGCGCGCTTCGCGCACGGCGAGATGACGCTCGAGCAGGCGGCGGACCTCGGCTGCCGCGCGTGCGGCTCGCCGGGCGGCGGCTGCCAGTTCCTCGGCACCGCGGCGACGTCGCAGGTCGTCGGCGAGGCGCTCGGGCTCGCGCTGCCGCACGCCGCGCTCGCGCCGTCGGGCCAGCCGGTGTGGAGCGACATGGCGCGGCGCTCGGCGCGCGCGCTCGTATCGCTGCGGGCACGGGGCACCGCGACGCGCGACATCGTCACCGACGCGGCCGTCCGCAACGCGATGATCGTCCACGCGGCGTTCGGTGGCTCGACGAACCTGGTGCTGCACCTGCCGGCAATCGCTCATGCCGCGGGACTGAAGCGGCCGTCGGTCGACGACTGGATGGCGGTCAACCGCCGCGTGCCGCGTCTGGTGGACGTGCTGCCGAATGGCCCTGTCGGCCACCCGACCGTGCGCGTCTTCCTCGCGGGCGGCGTGCCCGAGGTCATGCTCCACCTGCGTCGCCTCGGCTTGCTCGACGAGCAGTGCCTCACGGTCTCCGGACGGTCGCTCGGCCAGGCGCTCGACTGGTGGGAGAGCTCCGATCGCCGGCGCGCGATGCGCGAGCACCTGCGGCGCGCCGACGGCATCGATCCGGACGACGTGATCATGGACCCCGATCGCGCGCGCGCCCGCGGCCTCACCAGCACGGTGACGTTCCCGCGCGGGAACCTCGCGCCGGAAGGCTCGGTGATCAAGAGCACCGCGATCGATCCGTCGGTCGTGGATGCCGACGGGGTCTATCGCAAGACCGGGCCGGCACGCGTCTTCACGCGCGAGCGCGACGCGATCGCCGCGATCAAGAGCCGCGGCGACGACCGGCTCAAGCCCGGCGACGTGCTCGTCCTCATCTGCCGCGGCCCCCTCGGCGCGGGGATGGAGGAGATCTACCAGATCACCGCGGCGCTCAAGCACCTGTCGTTCGGCAAGCACATCGCGGTGCTGACCGACGCGCGCTTCTCCGGTGTCTCGACCGGCGCGTGCATCGGCCACATCGGGCCGGAGGCGCTGGCGGGCGGGCCCATCGGCAAGGTACGAGACGGCGACCTCATCCGCATCGTCGTCGATCGCGTGCGGCTCGAGGGAAGCATCGATCTCGTCGGCGAAGGCGGACGCGCGGTCGGTCCCGAAGAAGGCGACCGCCTGCTCGCCGCGCGCGCGCCCCGACCCGATCTGGCGCCCGACGCGGACCTCTCACCGGACACGCGGCTGTGGGCGGCGCTGCAGCAGGTTGGCGGCGGGACGTGGGGTGGGTGTGTCTACGACGCGGACGCGATCGCGGCCGCGCTCACGGCGACTCGACCCGGGTCATCGCCGGCGCGCTGACCACGACCCTCTCGACGGGCTCGGGAGCCGCAGGCGCCGGGGCGGGGAGCGGTGCGGGCTCCGCGCGAAGGGCCGCAGCGTCGAGGTTGACGAGAACGACGTCGGTTTCCCTTCGCACTTGATCGCCGGTGAGCCGCGCGAAGCGCACGCGCGGCGCTGCCGGCGGCGGTGACGACGGTTCAGCCAGCGCGACCGCGGGCGTCGCGACACGCCCGACGCGTCCGAGCACGCGGGCGACGAACGCGCGCGTCTCGGGATACGGCGGGACGCCACGGTGGTGGATCACCGCCTGCGCGCCGGCGTTGTACGCCGCGAGCGCGAGCGTGACGTCGTTGTCGAACCGATGCATGAGGTCGCGCAGGTGACGGGCGCCGCCATCCACGTTCTGCTCGGGATCGAAGGCGTCGCGGACTCCGAGGAGCGCGGCCGTCGACGGCATGAGCTGCCGGAGGCGACCGCGGATACGAGCGATTCGGGCAAGCCGTAACGCGCCGCGGCCGCCTTCACGTGGGCCGCGATCGAGCGCGCGCTGGGAAGGCGCGGGGCTCGTGGCGGCGGCAGCACGCGCGGCGATGGGGTCGCGGCGGGGTCGTTCAGCGCGGGAGCGGTCGAGGGTGTGACGCTGGGCGAGACTGCAGGCGGCTCGACCGATCGGGCGGGGGCGCGTGACGATCCGTAGATGAGAGCGCCGGTAGCGAGCGCGACACCGAGCGCCACGATACTCGATCGCATCTCGCGACCGCCCGGAGCAACGTGGGTGCCACACTGGCTGGCCTTGCGTTGTCGCGGACTTGCGCGCCGGCAGCGACACCCACGGCGACACCGGCAAAGTCCCGCATCGACTCGCGTTTGAGAGAGTGCCGCCGCTCCTCTAGAGCAGCCGAGCTGCCGCGAGCGTGATCGCCGACGTGTGGGAGGCCATCGGTGTGTCCTCCTGGGGTACGGGCTCGTTGACTCGTCTCCAGCGCAAACGACGTGCCGCACGTCCCCATGTCTTCGTGTGGCGCTGGGTGTGCGCTGCGCTATAATCCGCGCCGTGACGTTGCCCGCGAGCGTTGCCCGCGTCCTTGCCGTGGTCGTCGGCGCCATCCTCCTGACCACGAGCGCCGCCGTCGCTTCCTCCGATTCGCAGGCCCAGTCCGGGAGTACCGCCTCGCTGCTGCGCGACCTCGGGTTCACCCTCGCGACCGAGATCCCGGACAAGAACTCGGTCACCTTCACGAACCACGGGCTGATCGTCCCGACGCCGTGGGGCGACTTCGAGGCCACGATCGTCTCGACGCCGGTCGACCGGATGCTCCGGGTGCCGCTGAGTCCGAATACCGAGCCGGGGCAGCTGCGCCTGCAGCCGTACTTCACCGCGGGCGCGCGCAAGAACGTCGACAGCGACACGGTCCTCGAGCAGGCGCGGCCCGCGGCGTTCGGCGACGCGGGTCGGACCAACTTCAAAGCCGGCGCCGGCGTGCTCCTGAGGCTCGACGACAACATCGAGTTGTTCGGGGAGTACCAGTTCATGCGCCTGCACCGCGACGTGGAGAGCCGCGGCACGCTCGGGCCGCTCGGCACATCGGTCGACACGAGCGGCTTCTCGCTGGGGATCTCCGTCCGCTACTGAGGTAGGGCGTCCCGCCCTGGTGTAATTCCGTGTCTGCTGTCAGGCTGACAGCCGTCAGGGTCTCGACGTCATCCCGACTGACGCGGAAGTCCTTTCAAGCCAGCCTTTTCAGCAAGATAGAAGGCATCGTGGGCGTGGCGCGCCTCTTGCCCCTGTGTCAGCGCGGAACGGCCCGACAGGGGGAACGTCATGCTTGGAGAGGTACGTGGCACGGTTCGGTTCAAGGAGCCTCTCAGCTTCTACACGGCTCTGAGAACGGGGGGCAACGCCGACATCTTCGTCGTGCCCCAGGACCTCGACGACGTGCGCCACACGCTGGCGTTCGCGTATCGCCAGCAGCTCCCCCTCATGGTCCTCGGCGGCGGCACCAAGATGCTCGTCAAGGACGGCGGAATCCGCGCCGTGGTCGTGAAGCTGGAGGGCCGCCTCGCACGCGCTGACTTCCACGGCGAAGAGGCGATGGTGGGCGGGGGCATGGGCCTGGCGACGCTCGTGCGGCACGCGGCCGCGCAGGAGCTCGGGGGCATCGAGCCACTCGTGGGGATCCCCGCGACGGTCGGCGGCGCGGTCATGACCAACGCCGGCACGGCGGACGGCTGGATCGGCGACTATCTCTCCGCGTCCTACTTCCCGTACCCGGACGGCTCCTTCGGCGAGTACAAACCCCCGAGCACCCCGATGGCCGAGCGCGGGCTCGAGATGTGGGCCTCGACGCGATCGGCGCGCTGATGCCACACCGGACGGATGCCGAGCTCGCTCTTCTGAATCCGGAAGGCGGCCTCGGCGTCGGTGAGTTGGATGTACGTGCGCCAGAGGTCGTCGGCG
>VGLJ01000038.1 GCA_016866775.1 Candidatus Rokuibacteriota bacterium
CCCGCGCGCCGGGGCGCGAGCACGACCGTCGCGATCGCCAGCACCACGCGCGTCATCGACGCGAGCGCGAACGCCGTGCGCGCGAACGGCGGGGCCGCGGCCGCGCCGAGGTCGGTCAGCAGCGTCGCGAGCGCGAGCCCGCCGAGCGCCGCCTGGGCGATCGCCACCGCGCCGGCGCCGAGCGCGCTCACCCGGAGCACGCGCGACATCGCCGCGTCCGGCTTCGTGCCCGGCCCCGCGCGCAGCACCGCGAAGGCGAAGACGACGCCGCCGAGCGCGAGGGCGGCGCCGGCCAGCAGGACGCCGCGCAGGAGGACGTCGACGAAGCCGGCCACGGGCGTGGTACCGCTAGCGCGGCGGCGCGGGGCGGTCGGGCACGACGCTCTTCGCGATCGTCGCGTCGAGCGCCTCGTAGTCCTCGTAGCGGATCACGTCGTAGAGCTCGCGGCGCGACTGCATGCGGTCGAGCAGCGCCTGCTGCGTGCCGCGCTTGGCGAGCTCGGCGTAGCAGTCCTCCATGGCGCGCGCGGCGATGCGCAGCGCGGTGGCGGGCCAGATCACCATCCTGTAGCCGAGGCTCGCGAGCTCGTCCGCCGACAGGAGCACGCTGCGTCCGAACTCCGTCATGTTCGCGAGGAGCGGCGCGCGCACGGCGCCCGCGAACGCGCGGAAGTCGTCGGCGGTCGCGAGCGCCTCGGGGAAGATCGCGTGCGCGCCGGCGTCGAGATAGCGCTTCGCGCGCGCGATGGCCGCGTCGATGCCCTCGGAGGCGACGGCGTCGGTGCGCGCGATGATCTTCAGGTGACGCGCGGCGCGGACGGCGGCCGCGATCTTCCGCGCCATGTCGTCGGGGCTGACCAGGCGCTTGTCCGTGAGGTGGCCGCACTTCTTCGGCAGGACCTGATCCTCGAGCTGGACGGCGGCGGCGCCGGCGTCTTCCAGCTCGCGCACCAGCCGCATCGCGTTCAGTGCCTCACCGTAACCGGTGTCGCCGTCCACGACGAGCGGCAGGCCGGACGCGCGGCAGATCGCGCGCGCGAAGAACGTGAGCTCGCCGAGCGTCAACACGCCGAGATCGGGCAGCGCGAGGCTCGCGCTCACCGCCGCGCCGGAGAGGTACAGCGCTTCGAACCCCGCCCGGCGCGCGAGCAGCGCGGCGAGCGGATCGTGCGCGCCGGGGATACGCACGATCCCGGGACGGGCCCACAGCGCCGCGAGCCGCTCGCCCGCCGGCTGCCCGTCCCGGTCTCGCTCGGTGAGCCAGGTCATCTCGGCACTCGCGGAGGGCCGGGATTCATTCCCGGCCCGGAGCGTGGGGGGATTGGGGGGTGCGCCTCGCACCCCCCATAGCGAAAGGGATGTAGTACGCCCGGTCGCCGAGCTCGTCGACGGCGGCCCAGAAGGTCGGGCTCCCCGCCTTGCCCGGCTGCTCGAGCTCCCACGTCTGCCGCCGATAGCTCCAGCTCTCCGGGTGCAGGCGCCGCGCTTCGGCGAGATACGGCAGCGCCGCGTCCCGATGTCCGGCGGCGTGCAGGAACTGGCCGAGGCGGAAATTCGCCGCGGCGAGCACGTGCTCGTCGGTGACGACGGGTGAGCGGCGGCGCGCCTCGTCCGGCGGCAGCGCGTACGCGCTCGCCTCGCCCGTCAGGACCCAGTCGCGCAGGGCATCGAAGTACTCCGTGCGCAGGCGCTGCCGCTCGGCGAGCCCTTCGGCGCTCATCTGCTTGGTGGGGCGATCGAGGTGCGTGCGGAACGAGTCGCTCGAGCCCGCGGTCTCCGACGGCCGCACCACACGGCCCTCCTCGTCGATCCACACCGCGTTCGGCACGTTCACCATGCCGTACAGCTCGGCGACGACATGGCGCTCGTCGATGAAGCAGGGATAGGTCGGCTTCGCGGCGTCGATCCACGGCCGCGTCGTGCGCGCCCCGCCGCTATCGAGCGCGACGGAGACGACCATGAGCCCGCGATCCTTCAGCTCGTCGTACACGCCCTGCCACACGGGCAGGTCGAGCCGGCAGCCTCACCACGAGGCCCACGAGACGAGGAAGACTTTCTTGCCGCGGTACTCGGAGAGCGCGTGCGGACGTCCGTCGAGATCCGGGAGCGTGAAGTCCGGCGCCTCGAGCGATTGCAGCGCCGCGCGCCGCGCGGGTGCCGCGTCCGCGAGGGCCCAGACGCCGTGCGCCTCGTCGCGGACCACGGGATGCTCGAGCAGGTCGGCGAACGCCGACAGGTTCACGCGCTGGCCGTCGACGATCCCGCGGCCCGGAGGAATCCGCACGCAGCGATCCGCCTGGCAGAAGCCTTCCGGCTTCAGCTCCCACCCGGTGGCGGCGGCGAAGTCGTGCGCCGACAGCCACAGATTCCGGCCCTCGGGCGCCGCCGCCGCCCGATGCGGCGGCCGGGTGCCGTAGAGCAGCGTGATCATGTTTCGTTCGACAGCAGCAGCGTGCCCGCGGCCGAGAGCATGCCGCCCATGCCGTTGACGAGCGAGACCTTCACGTTCGGCACCTGGCGCGGGCCGCACTCGCCGCGGAGCTGACGCGTCGCCTCGAGGATCGGGAAGATGCCGTACATCCCGGTGTGCGTGTACGACAGGCCGCCGCCGTTGGTGTTGATCGGCAGCGTGCCGCCGGGTGTGGAGCGGCCGTCCTGGAAGAAGTGCACGCCCTCACCGGGCTTCGCCAGGCCGAGCGACTCGAGCATGATCGGCGGGCCGGACGTGAACGCGTCGTAGAGCATGATGTGGTTGACGTCGCGGTGACTCAGCCCCGCCATCGCGAACGCGCGCTCGCCGGAGATCCGCGTGGCCTCGCTGAAGGTGAGCTTCTTCATCTGCGTGACGCTGACGTGCTCCGTCCCCTCGCCCGTCCCCCGCACCCACACCGGCTTCTTCGCGCAGTCGCGCGCGCGATCGGGCCGAGTGAGCACCACGGCGCCGCCGCCGTCGGTGACGAGGCAGATGTTCAGCAGCGTGAACGGATAGATCACCGGCCGGGCGCTCAACACGTCCTGCACGGTGATGGGCTTCTTGAACATCGCCTTCGGATGCAGCGCCGCCCACTGCCGCGTGGAGACGGCGACCTGCGCCCACTGCTCGAGCGCGGTGCCGTACTCGTGCATGTGGCGCGTGGTGATGAGCGCGAACTGGGTGGGCGCGGCGCCGTAGCCGTACGGGATCTCGTACTGCCCGGTGAGCGCGGTGTCGCGCGCGCGCGTGACGCCGACCTGCGATCGCCCGCTCTCGCCGTGCGAGATCACCGCGACGTTGCAGAGGCCGTGGTGCAGCGCCGCCACCGCGTGCTCGACCATGATGATGAACGAGGTGCCGCCGACACTCGTGCCGTCCACGTAGCGCGGCGTGACGCCGAGCGCCTCGCCGAGCAGGGCCGGCGAATGCTGGCCCGCGGTGAAGATGCCGTCGACGTCGCCGACCTTGAGGCCCGCGTCGCGCACGGCGTTGGTGATCGCTTCGAGATGCAGCGAGAGCTGGCTCTTGCCGGGGAGCACGCCGATCTCGTCGCTCTCGTCGACGCCGACGATGCAGGCCGCGTTCCTGAGCTCGTTCATCGTGCGGCCCCCTTCGCCGGCTGGAACAGCGGGACCGTGTGGTCGTCGGTGAGCTTGTGGAACACGACCTCCACCGGCATGTCGCACGCGATCGACTTCGGATCCGGCGTGACGTTGACGAGGTTCGACATCATCCGCGGCCCTTCCTCGAGCTCGACCATCGCGAGCACGTAGGGCGGCGGCATCTTGAACGCCTTGTTGAACGACTGGTGCCCGATCCCGAACGCGTGCAGGCGGCCCTTGCCGCTGGCCTGGATCCAGCCGATCTTGCGCGAGCGACAGCGCGGGCAGAGCACGCGCGGATAGAAGAACGTGTGCTGGCAGTCGCCGCACCGCGGCAGCATGAGCTTTCCTTCCTTCAATCCGTCCCAGTAGGGCTTCGCTTCGGGCGTGATCGGCTGGGGCAGCGGACGATCGGGTTCCATGAGGCTCCTTTCCGTGCGCCCACGCATGGTAGGGCCAGTCAGGGCCGCCGTCGAGTCCCCGCGAGCCGGAGCGCGTTCGGTGGCACGCCGGCTGCTCCGCGCTCTCCTGTTGGTCGCCACCCAAGGGAGGGTTTGGGGCATGAAGCAAGTACAACGCGTCCTCACCATCGCTCTCGCCGCGATCTTCGTCGTCGTTCCCGCCGTGATGGCGCAGACATCGACGGACACGAAAGCGTCGACCGACGTGAAGTCCGACACGAAGACGAGCGTGAGCGGCCAGGCCTCGCCCGCGGCGCCCGCGAACCGCGACGAGTGCAAGGACGACGGCTGGAAGAAGTTCGGCTTCAAGAACCAGGGCCAGTGCGTGCGCGCGGTCTCCAGCGGGAAGGACCGCCGGTAGGTCACTGGCATTGCATCTGCTACGTCAGCGCGCACGCGTCGCTCACGCGTGAAGAGGAGACCCCAGATGAAGCTGCAGCGCGTCCTGATCTTCGCCCTCGCAGTGTTGCTGATCGGCGTCCCCGTGGTCACGTTCGCCCAGACAACGTCGAGTCCGCCGGCGGCATCGGGTGACAAGGCCGCGGACAAGCCCTCGACGCCGAGCGCGAGCCCGTCGACGTCCCCGCCCGCGAGCGGCTCGACCGACAGCACCGCGACGAGCGGCGGCGGCGCGGCGGGCCAGGCGACGCCGGCCATGCCGGCGAGCGCCGAGGACTGCAAGAGCAACGGCTGGCAGAAGTTCGGTGCGAAGTCCGAGGCCGAGTGCCTGGCCAAGGTGAAGAAGTAAGCGCCTGACCCGACAACCGCGCGGGAGGCGGTCGGCGCACGCCCGCCGCGCGCTTCGGGATACTTGACAGAGTCAACCGTCTGATTGACAGTCGGCCTCACTGCGTCTCCGGGAGGCCGCCATGGACGTCGACGATCGCATCCGGGCCGTCCGCCGCTTCAACCGCTTCTACACGCGACGCATCGGCGTCCTGCACCGCGGCCTGGCCGGCAGCGCGGTCCCGCTCACGGAGGCACGCGTCCTCTACGAGCTGGCCCACCGCGACGCGCCGACCGCCACCGAGCTCCGGAGCGACCTCGGGCTCGACGCCGGCTACCTGAGCCGGATCCTCGAGCGCTTCGAGCGCCGTGGCCTCGTCGCGCGCACGCGATCGGCGGAGGACGCGCGGCGCAGCCACCTCGCGCTGACGCGCCGTGGCCGGAAAGCGTTCGCGCCGCTCGACGAGCGGTCGCAGGCCGACGCGGGCGCGATGCTCCGCGACCTGCCGGCCGGCGACCAGCTGCGCGTCGTCGAGGCGATGAGGGCGATCGAGACGCTGCTGGGCGAGACGCGCTCGTCGCGCGCGCCGTACCTCCTGCGTCACCACCAGCCGGGCGACATGGGGCACGTCATCCGTCTGCACGGCGAGATCTACACGAAGGAGTTCGGCTGGGACCAGACGTTCGAGGCGCTCGTGGCGCGCATCGCCGCGCGGTTCATCGAGCGCTTCGACGCGCGTCGCGAGCGGTGCTGGATCGCGGAGGTCGGCGGGGACGTCGTCGGCTCGGTGTTCCTCGTCAAGCGTTCCGCGACGGTCGGCCAGCTCCGGCTGATGATCGTGGATCCGAAGGCGCGCGGGCTCGGCATCGGCGAGCGCCTCGTGAGCGAGTGCGTCCGGTTCGCGCGCCAGGCGGGCTATCGCAAGGTGACGCTGTGGACGAACAGCGTGCTGCTCGCGGCGCGCCGGATCTACGCCAAGGCCGGGTTCCGCCTCGTCGACAAGGAGCGGCACCGCAGCTTCGGGCACGACCTGATCGGCGAGACGTGGGAGCTGGTCCTGTGAGCGTCCGCCGGTGACCGCTCGCGTGCGTCGTGCTCGGGCTGTGGCTGGCGCGCCGCGATCCGGGCTAGAGTGCGGCACCACCCCGACCACGGAGGCGTGCCATGCGCGAGCTGATTCCGATCGCAGAACAGATTGCCGCCAGGTTGAAGGAGCGCAGGGAAACGGTCGCCGTCTCGGAGTCGTCCACGGGCGGCCTGATCTCCGCGGTGCTGCTCGCGGTGCCCGGAGCGTCGGCCTACTTCCTCGGCGGCGGCGTCATCTACACGCAGGCCGCCCGGCGGGGCATCCTCCAGGTCCCCGACGAGGCGGTGAAAGGGATCCGCTCGAGCAGCGAGCCCTACGCGCTCGTCAAGGCGCGCACGATCCGCGAGCGCGTGGGCGCGACGTGGGGGATCGGAGAGACGGGGGCCACGGGACCGACGGGCAACCGCTACGGCGACAAGCCGGGGCACTCGTGCCTGGCTGTCGTCGGCCCGAGCGAGAAGGTCATCACGCTCGAGACGGGCGACAGCGACCGCGTGACGAACATGGAGGTCTTCACGAAGGCCGCGCTGGAGCTATTCGCCTCCGCGCTTCGTTAAGAGCTCCACGATCCGATCGATCACGGCCTCCGCCTTCGCGCGGAGGTCGTCATCGCTGGCGTTCGCGATCGGGTGCGGGATGACCACGTAGGGATACTCCGGCAGCCCGTTGAGCTCGGCGACCGCGCGCGCCGTCGGCACGAAGCGGTCGGTCATCACGGCCACGGCGGGAATCCCGCGGCGCTCGGCGGCGATGGCGTCGTGCATACTGCACGACGAGCAGCTCCCTCAGTCGCCGATGCCGGACACGACGGCGTCGGCGGCGCTCAGCTCCCCGATGATCGCGTCGGGCGCCGGCCGGCTCGAATCGCCCTTGCGGCGGCGGACGACCTCGCGCACCCCGTGGCGTGTCTTGAGGATCTCCGCGACGTAGTCGTAGAACTTCGCGGTCCCGATTTTCGCGTTGTCGAGCAGGCCCACCACGGCCCCGTCGAGCTTGCCCAGCGGCGGGGCCATCACGAGCGGCTCACCCTCGGCGAACTGGCGGGGATCGCGCACTCTCAGCGTCATCGTCAGGCTCCAATCTGCGCGGTCTGCGCCTGGCCCTTCGTGCCGTACCACGGCGGGATGACGGCGCCGAATCCACCGGCGGGTCCGCCCGCCGCCACGACGAGCAGATCGTCAGGCACACGGAGCGCCGTGTACACGCGCTCCTCGTCGCTGCGCCCCGCCACCGCCGCCTTGCCCACCGTGCGCCACTCGCCGCGCTTCACGCGCGCGCGCTCGTGAACGTACTCGCGGATGTCCTTCTTGCCGAAGCCCGCGGCGGCGAAGATCTGGCGGTGCTGCTTCGGGACCACGAGGAAGTAGTTCCCCGGCCAGATCGAGTACGTGAGCATGTTGGCGCGAATCACGGCGGCGTAGGTGTCGAGGATCTCCCGCGGATCGTGCGTCCACTCGTTCATGAGCTGGTGCGGCGCGCCGCAGCCGAGCACCGTCACCGCGGAGGCTCCCGCGGGCACGCCGCGCTCGGCGGCGAGCGACGGCCACGGGCTGTCCTCTTCGTCCTCGGCCACGCAGTAGGAGAACTTGCCGGGGTGGCCGAGCGTCGAGCGATCGAGCTGACCGGGCACTCCGCCGAGCACGTTGATGATGATGAGGCGCACCGTGCGCCCGATCGTCGCGTTGGCGCGGCTCCCGTTGGCGAGCACGTTGTGCGTCGCGTTCATCGCCAGCGCGGTCCGGATCGGCCCGTTCACCACGACGAACGGCGCGGCGCCGCCGGTGCTCGCGTTGCTCCCGTGCAGGCTGTACTCCGGACGGCACATCGCCTGGACGATGGCGACGACCACCGGCATGTACTCCGGCAGGCACCCCGCCATGACCGCGGCGATCGCGACCTTCTCCGCGGTGATCCGCCGTCGCCGCACGGGCTCGGTGCCGACGAGCGCGCCCGGCTCGAGCCGCGCCACCGCGAGGAAGCGCCGGACGCGCTCGTCGGTGGGCGCCACGATCGGCAGCCCGTCCGTCCAGCCGTTCTTCTGGAACAGCTCGTTCGCCTCGAAGTCGTCGGCGACGTCGTAGGTCCTCGACTGCAGGCCGTCGCTCGTCATCACGCGCAGTCTAGCCCGAACCGGGTGGTACGATCACGGCGATGCGGATCGCGACCTGGAACGTGAACTCGCTACGCGCGCGCCTCGACAAGGTGCTGTGGTGGCTCGAGCGCGCGAAGCCCGACGTGCTCATGATGCAGGAGACGAAGCTCGCGGATGCCGACGCGCCGTCCGCCGCGTTCCGCGACGCCGGCTACGAGCTCGCGCACCACGGCGAGGGCCGCTGGAACGGCGTCGCGATCGCCAGCCGCTGCGGCATCGCGGACGTCGTCACGAACTTCGGCGAGCCGCTCCGGCCGTCGAAGACGCCCGGCGTGGCGGACGACGAGCCGCTCGCCGAGGCGCGCATGATGGCCGCGACCTGCGGCGACGTGCGCGTCGTGTGCGTGTACGCGCCGAACGGCCGCGTGGTCGACTCGCCCTTCTATCACGCGAAGCTCGCGTGGTACGAGCGGCTCGCGCGATGGTTCCGCGACGCCGGCGACCCCACGCAGCCGCTGGCGCTCGGCGGCGACTTCAACGTCGCCCCGACCGATGCCGACGTGTGGGATCCGCAGGCGTGCCACGGCGGGACGCACGTGTCGGAGCCCGAGCGCGCGGCGTTCCGGAAGCTCTGCGACTGGGGACTGAGCGACGCGTATCGCCTGCACAACCAGGAGCCGGGGCGGTACACGTGGTGGGACTATCGGGCGGGCAACTTCCACAAGAACTTCGGCATGCGCATCGACCACCTGCTCGTCACGGCGCCGCTCGCGAAGCGCACGCGCTGGGCCGAGATCGACCGCGAGGCGCGCAAAGGGAAGCCGGTGCCGTCGGACCACGCGCCGCTGGTGATCGACGTGGACTCACCCGGCTCCCAGTTCGACGCCGGCTGGGTCGACGCCGCGGCGCGGATCGCGCGGCGGCGTTAAGCGGCCCGCGCCCAGGTCTGGTCGGCCCAGGTCCGATCCCAGCCGTTCAGCCGCGCGGTCTCGTTGATGCGGTGACGCGCGATCGGATCGAGCGCACCGAAGATCCGCTCGTAGAGGGCCAGCACCTGGGGCGTCGTCAGGGTTTCGAGTCCCCGCTTGGTCTTCATGCCCATCCGGAGTTCAAATACCGTGCCGCGCGGAACGCGCGGTTTCCCGCGCGTGTGACAGGCCGCCCGCGACCGAAATACCGAAGCTCGGTAAATCTCCGCCGACCCGTGGTAGTTCGGGCCGACGCCGTGGCGCACGGCGGATCCGTCCGAGCCGAAGCTCGCTCGCCGGATCTCCAGCGCACCATCCGCGCCCTGTTATGATGCGCCTCGCCATCGAAGAGGAGGCGTGCGCGCACATGACGATCAACGGCAAGGCGTACATCGCGGGGGTCTACGAGCACCCCACCCGGAAAGCGGACACGATCTCCCTCGCGCAGCTCCACGCGGACGTCGCGAAGGGCGCGCTCGAGGACGCGGGACTCACCAAGAACGACGTCGACGGCTACTTCTGCGCCGGCGACGCGCCCGGGCTCGGGCCGCTCTCGATGGCCGAGTACATGGGCCTCGGCAAGCTGCGGCACGTCGACACGACCGAGACCGGCGGGTCGTCCTACGTGATCCACGTCGGCCACGCCGCGCAGGCGATCGCCCTGGGCAAGTGCACCGTCGCGCTGATCACGCTCGCCGGGCGGCCGCGCGCGGAGGGCATGGCGACGGGGACGGCGCCGCGCAACTACGGGTCGGCGGCCCCGGACGTCCAGTTCGAGTACCCGTTCGGGCCGACGGTCGTGAACCAGTACGCGATGTGCGCCATGCGCCACATGCACGAGTTCGGCACCACGAGCGAGCAGCTCGCGTGGATCAAGGTCGCCGCCTCGCACCACGCCCAGCACAACCCGCACGCGCTGCTGCGCGACGTCGTCACCGTCGAGGACGTCGTGAAGTCCCCGATCATCGCGGATCCCCTCCATCGCCTCGACTGCTGCGTGATCACCGACGGCGGCGGCGCCGTGGTGGTCGTCCATCCCGACGTGGCGAAGCGCCTCACGCGCCCGCGCGTGAAGATCCGGGGCGCCGGCGAGGCGACCAAGCTGCAGATGGGCGGCAGGATCGACCTGACCTACAGCGGGGCGCGATGGTCCGGGCCGATCGCGTTCGAGGAGGCGAAGGTGACGCCCGCCGACATCAAGTACGTGTCGATCTACGACAGCTTCACGATCACGGTGCTGATGACCCTCGAGGACCTCGGCTTCTGCGCGAAGGGCCAGGGCGGAAAGTTCGTGTCCGACGGCAACCTGATCTCGGGGACGGGCAAGCTCCCCTTCAACACCGACGGCGGCGGCCTCTGCAACAACCATCCGGCGAACCGCGGCGGCATGACCAAGGTCGTCGAGGCCGTGCGGCAGCTTCGGGGCGAAGCGCATCCGAAGGTTCAGGTGAAGAGCTGCGACCTCGCGCTCGCGCACGGCACGGGCGGGTCGCTCGGGACCCGTCACGGCAGCGCGACCGTCATCCTGGAGCGGGAGTAAGCCATGGCGACGGCACAGCGCACGATCCCCGCACCGCAGCCGAGCCCCGAGACGAAAGCGTTCTGGGACGGCGCCGCCGAAGGCAAGCTCTTGCTGAAGAAATGCCGCGCCTGCAGCCAGGTCCACTACTATCCGCGGCCGCTCTGCCCGTTCTGCGGCAGCGACGCCACCGAGTGGCAGCCCGCCGCGGGCACCGGCACGCTCTACTCGTACAGCGTCATGCGCCGCGCGGAGGTGCCGTACGCCATCGCCTACGTGACGCTCGACGAGGGCGTGACGATGATGACCAACCTCGTGAACTGCGACTTCGACCGCCTGCGCATCGGGCAGAAGGTCCGCGTCGTCTTCTCCCCGACTGACGGCGGCGCGCCGGTCCCCACCTTCACCCCCGCGTGAGCGCCCTCGCCGTCCATCCGGTCGCCGGCGCGCTCGGCGCGGAGGTCTCCGGCGTCGACCTCGGGAAGCTCGACGAGGCGACCGTGGCCGCGATCCGCCGAGCGTGGCTCGAGCACCTGGTCGTCTTCTTCCGCGACCAGGACCTGTCGCCGGCGCAGTTCCTCGCGTTCGCACGGCGGTTCGGCGAGCCGATCGAGTACCCGTTCGTGAAGGGCCTCGACGACTACCCCGAGATCATCCCCGTGCTGAAGCTCGAGCACGAGACGATCAACTTCGGCGGCATCTGGCACTCCGACACCGCGTACCTCGAGCGCCCGCCGATGGCGAGCATGCTGATCGCGCGCGAGGTCCCGCCGGCCGGCGGCGACACCGAGTTCGCGAACATGTACCTCGCGTACGAGACGCTGTCGCCCGGCATGCAACGGATGCTGGCGCGGCTCGTCGCCGTCAACAGCTCGGCCGCCGCGGACGTCTCGCGCACGCGCGAGGACCGCATCAAGGACAGCGCGCGCGCCGGCGCGAAGAAGGAGTACGTCGCCGCGCACCCGGTCGTGCGCACCCATCCCGAGACCGGACGTCGCGCGCTCTACGTCAACGTCGCGCACACGGTGGCGTTCGAGGGCATGACGCCCGAGGAGAGCGCGCCGCTGCTCCAGTACCTCTTCCGGCACCAGGTGCGGCCCGACTTCACCTGCCGCTTCCGCTGGCGCCCGGGATCCATCGCGATGTGGGACAACCGGTGCGCGCAGCACAACGCGATCAACGACTACCAGGGCCATCGCCGCCTCATGCACCGGATCACGCTCGCGGGGGACCTTCCACAGTAGGAGAAAATCTTTTCCCGTCTTGGAGAGCGGGCGCGAGCCCACGACGATCCATGCAGTGATGCCCCACTCGCGCGACGAGCTCGCCGCGATCCTCGAAGGCATCGACACCGCCGTCGTCGTCGTCGATCGGGACTGGCGGGTCACCTATTTCAACAGCGCCGCCGACGGGCTCTTCCGCGCGCTCGGCCGCACGGGCGAGGCGCTCTTCGGCAAGGCGTTCTGGGTGGAGTTCCCCGAGCTCATCGGCACCGCGTGCGACCGCGAGTTCCGCCGCGCGTTCGCCGAGAGCGTGCCCGTCGCCTTCGACACGCACTACCCGCCGCTCGACCGCTGGCTCCGCGTCCACGCGACGCCGATGCCGAACGGCCTCGCGGTGTCGCTCGCCGACATCACCCTGCGCCACCTCGCGGAGCGCACGCGGCGCGAGCTCGAGGACTTCTTCGACAACGCGACGGTGCCGCTGCACTGGGCCGGGCCCGACGGCGTCATCACCCGCGTCAACCAGGCGGAGCTCGATCTGCTCGGCTACGCACGCGAGGAGTACGTCGGGCACCACGTCGCCGAATTCCACGGCGACCCCGACGTCGCGCGGAGTCTCCTGGCCCGTCTCGCCGGCGGCGAGACCATTCGCAGCCAGGACGTCCGCCTCCGGTGCAAGGACGGAACGATCAAGGACGTGCTGATCGACTCCAGCGTGCGCCGCGGCCCCAACGGCGAGTTCCTGCACACGCGCTGCTTCACGCGCGACGTCGGAGCTCCGGCGCGCGGCGGAAGAGCCCGCGCGCCTGCACGGTGAGCGACACCGGCGCGGGCATCGCGGCCGAAGACCTCCCGCAGATCTTCCAGCGCTTCCACCAGAGCCACGCGCCGCGCCGTCGCTCCGCCGGCGGCCTGGGCCTGGGGCTCGCCATCGTGCAGCACCTCGTCCAGCTCCACGGCGGGCGGGTCACGGCGGAGAGCCCGGGGCCGGGGCACGGGGCCACGTTCTCGGTGTTCTTCCCGCGGGTCGACGAGCCGCGCGCCGCGAAGGTGCGAACGCCCGACGCGGTGGTGCCGCTCGAGGTCGACCTCCAGGGCGTGCGCGTGCTGCTCGTGGAAGACGACGCGGACAGCCGCGAGACCATCCGCGAGATGCTCCACACGCAGGGCGCCGACGTGTGGGCGGTCGATTCAGGCGAGGCGGTGCTCGAGCTGCTGACGCGCGACGTGCCGACGGTGATCGTGAGCGACATCGGGCTCGCCGGGCTCGACGGCTTCAGCCTGATGCGCCGCATCCGGGCGCTGCGCAGCCGCGCCCGCGAGGTGCCGGCGATCGCGTTGACGGCCTACGCACGCGCCGAAGACCGCGCGACGGCGCTCGGCGCCGGCTACCAGCTCTATCTCACCAAGCCCGTGGAGCCGCTCGAGCTGCGCGTGGCGATCGCGCGCCTGACTCGGCTCTCGCGCTCGGCGTAGTCGCCGCGCGCGCGCTCGGCGGCGCGTGCGATATGTTCGGCGTTGATGATTCCGCGATCGATCCTGATCGTCGACGACGAGCCCGCGGTCCGCGTCCTCTACGAGCTGGTGCTGGTGCGACGCGGCCACGTCGTCAGAACGGCCACGACGGTCGCCGACGCGCTCAAGACCTGCACGGAGGCCCCCCCGACGTCGTCATCGTCGACATGTTCATGCCCGAAGGGAGCGGCCTGGAGCTCATCCGCGCGCTGCGACGGCAAAATTCGGCGGCACGCATCATCGCGATCACCGGCGGCGGCACGTGGGAAGGGTTCGAAGTTCTCATTACTGCGAAAGACGCTGGCGCCGACGTCACGCTGAGGAAACCCTTACCAACGGAGGCCCTCGTCGAGGCCGTCGAGGGCCTCTTCGACCCGCCGCAGTAGCCGGACCTAGATCTCGCGGTCGAGCTCGCGAACCGACGCGGCCACCATGTCGACGAGCTGATCGACCTCCTGCGGCGTGATGCAGAGCGGCGGCGCCAGGCGAAGCACGCTGCCTCGCGCATAGACGATCGCGCCGCGGTCCCAGGCTTTGCGATCGAGCTTCGCGACGAGGTCCTTGGGCAGCGGCTGGCCCGAGTCTTTCGGATCGACCAGCTCGGCGCACACGAGCAGGCCGCGGCCCCGCACTTCGCCGGCGATGCGCGTGCCTCGCAGCGCCTCGCGCAGGCCGGTGGCAAGCCGCGTGCCCATCGCGTCGGCGTTCTCGACGAGATGGTCTTTCTCCATGATCTGGAGGTTCGCGAGCGCGGCCGCGCACGCGACGGGATGGGCGGCGTACGTGTTCGGATGCACGTTCTCGTCCTTCGTGTCGTCGGCGAAGACGCCGGCGAGCCGCCGCGTCGCGATGCTCGCGGAGAGCGGCACGTAGCCCGAGGTGATCCCCTTCGCGACCGACATCAGATCCGGGACGACGGCGTCGTGCTCGACGGCGAACCAGCGCCCGGTGCGGCCGAAGCCCGTGATCACCTCGTCGGCGATCAGCAGCACCTCGAGCTCGTCGCAGATCGCGCGCACGCGCTTGAGCCAGCCGATGGGCGGCATGATGAAGCCGCCCGAGGAGAGCACCGGCTCCTGGATGACCGCGGAGACCGTCTCGGGCCCCTCGCGGACGATCGCGTCCCTCAGCTCGCGCGCGCGGCGCTCGACCAGCTCCTCGTCGCTGCCCGTGCCGCGGTCGCGGTACGGATACGGCGCGGTCACCTTCGCGAAGCCCGTCGGCTTGATGACGTCGTACGGGGCGGAGAGATGCGGGAGGCCGCAGATCGCGTAGGTCCCCATCGTCGCGCCGTGGTACCCGCCGTGGAACGAGATGACCTTGTGCTTCTCCCCCTTGCCCTTGGCGAGCCAGTAGTGCCGCGCGATCTGCATCGAGCGCTCGTTCGCCTCGGAGCCGCTGACCGCGAACATCGTGAGATCGAGGTCGCCGGGCGTCAGGGACGCGAGCTTCTTCGCCAGCTCCGCCGCCGGGCGATTCGAGAACTGCCGCGTGGTCGGATAGTAGGCGAGCCGCACGGTCTGCTCGGCGATCGCCTCGGCGATCTCGCGGCGGCCGTGGCCGACGTTCACGACGGCGAGGCCCGCGAAGCCGTCCATCAGCTTCTTGCCCCGCTCGGTCCAGACCCAGACTCCCTCGGCACGGTCGATGACCAGCTCCTCGTCCGAGAGCCACGGGTGGTCCTGCGTCTTGTGCGTCCAGAGATGGCGGATCGCGTCGGCTGGCGTTGTCATGCCCGCTACTGTATCAGTCCTCGACCCTCCCGGGGATCCCTCGAGGGCTTAAGGTAGCGTGCATGAAGCCCCACTACTTCCTGCCGCTCGCCGCGCACGTCGTCGGCACGCTCGCCATCGGCTTCGGCTCCGTCATCCCGGGCAGCTGCATCGCCGGCGTCAACGCGCTGACGGTCGGCTTCCTGGCGTCGGTCGTGAGCACGGTCGTCGCCTACTGGGTGGGCATCCGGCTGGCCGTCCGGTCGCGCTGAATCAGCCTGCTATGATCCCCGGGATGTTCATCGTCGGTGTCGACGTCGGCGGCACGTTCACGGACCTGACCGCCGTCGACGAGGCGACGGGCCGGGTCGTCGTCACCAAGGTCCCGTCGCAGGCGCGCAACGAGGCCGCCGCCTTGCTCGCGGGCCTCCAGGCCCTCGGCATCGCGAGCCGCGAGGTGCGGCGGCTCGTGCACGGCACGACGGTCGGAACCAACGCGGTGCTGGAGCGCCGCGGCGCGCGCGTCGCCGTGCTGACGACCGCCGGCTTCCGCGACCTGATCGAGATCGGGCGCACCAAGCGCAACATCCCCGCGCTGTTCGTGCCGACGTTCGTGAGGCCGAAACCGGTCGTCGAGCGCAAGCACCGCTTCGAGGTGATCGAACGCCTCGCGGCCGACGGCTCGGTGCTGGTGCCGCTCGATCCGGCGACCGTCGAGCGCGCGCTCGAGGCGGCGCTGGCCGCGCGCGCCGAGGCCATCGCCGTCTGCCTCCTCCACGCGTACCTGAATCCGACGCACGAGCGCCTCGTCGCGGACGCGGCCAAGGGCCGTGCGCTCGGGTTGCCGGTGTCATGTTCCGCGGACGTCGTCCCCGAGTACCGCGAGTTCGAGCGGTTCTCGACGACCGTGCTCAACGCGTACCTGCAGCCGTTGATGGACGTCTACCTGAGCGGGCTCGAAGAGCGGCTGCTCGCGACCGGCTACGGCCACGGCGTGCTGACCGTCGGCTCCAGCGGCGGGATGATGACGACCGACACCGCGCGAAGGCTGCCGATCAAGACCATCTTCTCGGGGCCGGCGGGCGGGGTCAGCCAGGCCTGTCACGTCGGGGACAGCGCCGGAATTCGAGATTTCGTCACCTACGACATGGGCGGCACGTCGACGGATGTTTGCCTCGTCCGTGATCTCACGCCCGTGATGACGTCCGACAGCATGATCGGCGCGTTCCCCGTGAAGGTGCCGCAGATCGACATGCACACGGTCGGCGCGGGCGGCGGCTCCATCGCATGGCTCGACGTCGACGGCAGCCTGCAAGTCGGCCCGCGCAGCGCCGGGGCGTCGCCGGGGCCCGCGGCGTACGGCCTCGGCGGCACGGAAGCGACCGTGACCGACGCGAACGTCGTGCTCGGACGCATCGGGACGAGCAAGCGCCTCGGCGGCAGCATCGCCGTGGCCCCGGACAAGGCGCGCGCGGTCGTGGCGGACCTCGCGCGGCGCATGGCCGTCCCGGCGGAGCGCCCGCAGGCCACATTGACGGGCGAGGCGCTCGCGGAGGGCATCGTGCGCATCGCCGTCGCGCGCATGACGTCCGCCATCCGCGAGATCTCGATCCAGCGCGGCTACGACCCGCGCGACTTCACGCTGATCGCGTTCGGCGGCGCGGGCCCGATGCACGCGCTCGCGATCGCGGACGAGCTCGGCATCCCGCGCGTGCTGGTGCCGCGCCACCCCGGCAACTTTTCGGCGCTCGGCCTGCTCGCCTCCGACATCAAGCACGACGACGTGCGCACGCGCGTGGGCCCGCTGCGCGCGCAGGCGTCGCTGCTCGGCGAGCTCTTCGCGGAGATGGCGGGAGGCGCGCGCCGTCAGCTCGAGCTCGAAGGCTTCGCGCACGACCAGCAGCGCGTGCGCCGCTCGCTCGACCTGCGCTACCGGGGTCAGGCGTTCGAATTGAACGTCGCGGTCGACACAATTGATGGCCATGGGCCGTCAAGGTTCAAGGGCCTTGACGCCTTACCGTCGTTGGCGGAGATCGAGGCGCAGTTCCACCGCCAGCACGCGAGCGCGTACGGCCACGCGAACACCGACGCGACGATCGAGCTGGTCAACATCAGGCTCGTCGCCTACGGCCTCGTCGCCAAGCCGGCGGCCGAGCGCCATCGGAGCGACACGCGGTCGCTGGACGACGCGCTCATCGAGCGCCGCCGCGTGTGGTTCGGCGGCGCCGCGCACGACTGTCCGGTCTGGGAGCGGGAGCGCCTGCCCGAGCGCGCGGCCCTCGGCGGCCCCGCGATCGTGGAGGAGTTCGGCGCGACGACGGTCGTGCTGCCGGGCTGGCGGGGAGCGCTGGACGAACACGGCAACATCCGACTCGAGAGAGAGGGTTGAGATGATCAGGCACTTCTCGAACGTCTACGCAGGGCACGTCGATCTCGGCGACATGGGGCAGGACGCGACGCCCGCCAACGACCGGCGCTACTCGAACGCGCACCTCGCGACCGTCTTCGACAAGACGACGGCCGTCGCGAAGACCATGGACGAGCACGGCTACTCGATCCTCTGGCTGGCCGAGCACCACTTCCAGCACGAGGGCTACGAGGCCATCCCGAACCTCCTGATGTGCGCCGTCGACCTCGCGCACAAGACCCGGCAGCTCAAGATCGGCTGCGGCTTCAACATCACGCCGATGTGGCATCCGCTGCGTCTCGCCGAGGACTTCGCGACCGCCGACATCCTCACCAAGGGCCGTACGGTGTTCGGCGTCGGGCGCGGCTACCACACGCGCGAGGTGGAGACGTTCGGCGCGCCGATGCTCGACCAGGAGGCGAACCGCGAGCTCTTCGAGGAGCAGGTCGAGATCATCATGAAGGCGTTCCGCGAGGAGTCGTTCTCGCACAAGGGCAAGCGCTACACGCTGCCGCCGAACGTGCCGTACCGCGGCTACGACCTGAAGGAGCTGACGCTGGTGCCGCGCCCGGTGAACCTGCCCGTCGAGACGTGGCAGCCGGTCGTCAGCGCGGGCGCGCGCGGGCTCGACTTCATGATGAAGCACCGGATCAAGGGGCTGATCGGCGGCGGCGCGGCGACGGCGGCGCAGAAGTCGATCTACGCGTTCCAGGAGGCGGCGCATCGCGCCGGGCTCGATTACAAGCTCGGCGAGGGCCTGAGCCTCGGCATCTTCTACTACCTCGCCGACAGCCGCGAGCGGGCGATCCGCGAGATCACCCCGTTCTACGAGGAGCACGTGAAGATGTTCGGGCCGCTCGGCTTCGTGCCGGGCATCACGCCCGAGCAGCTCGAGGCGTCCACGAAGCGCGGCGGCTGGGACACGGCGGGCGTGCCGAAGGTGACCGACTACATGAAGGTCGGCGCGTGGTTCGCGGGGACCGTGGACGAGCTGGTTGCCTACCTCCACGAGCTGGAGGCGAAGTTCCCCGGGCTCGAGTACGTGCACCTCTCGAACAGCATGGGCATGCCGCAGAAGGTGATGCTCGAGCAGCTCGCGTGGCTCGGCAAGGAAGTCTTGCCCAAGTTCAAGAACCGATGATCGATCCGATCACGCTGGAAGTCCTGCGCGAGGCGTTCGTCTCGATCGTGCGCGAGATGCGCGTGACGCTCGTGCGCACCGCGTACTCGTCGATCCTCTACGAGGGCGAGGACTTCTCGTGCGTGCTGATGGACGGCGACGCGCAGATCGTCGCCATGTCGAAGGGGCAGGACCACCCGCTGCACATCGTGCCGATCGCGTGGTCGATGAAGGCCGTGCGCGAGAAGTTCGGCGACGACATCCACCCCGGCGACATGTTCCTCCACAACGACCCCTACACCGGCGGCACGCACCTGAACGACGTCGCGCTGATCTATCCGATCTTCGCCGACGGAACGATGTTCGTCTTCCCCGTCGTGCGCGCGCACTGGGGCGACGTGGGCGGCATGAGTCCGGGCAGCCTCTCGGGCGGCGCGACCGAGATCTTCCAGGAAGGCGTGCGCATACCGCCCATTCGCATCGTCGACCGCGGGGTCCCGAACCAGGCGGCGCTCGACCTGATCTTCAGCAACATGCGCGGGCCGCGCGAGCGGCAGGGCGACTTCGAGGCCATGCTCGGCACCTGCAAGAAGGCCGCGGAGCGCGTCGAAGGCCTGGCCGCCAAGTACGGCGTCGCGACGGTCCGCGCCGCGGTGGCGGAGCTGATGGATCGCGCCGAGCTCAGGATGCGCCGCGCGATCGCGGCGCTCCGCGACGGCGAATACGTCTACGAGGCGCATCTCGAAAGCGGCCGCGAGCGGCTCGAGCCGCTGACCGTGCGGGCGAAGGTCACGGTGGCGGACGACACCATCACGATCGACCTCACGGGAACGTCGCCGCAGACCGCCGGGCCGACGAACGTCGGGCCGGCGATGGCGCCCACGGGCGCCTTCACCATCGTCAAGTCGTTCCTCGATCCGGGCTCCGACGTGAACTCGGGGGCGTTCCGGCCGCTCACGGTGATCACGCCGCCCGGGACGATCGTGAACGCCAACCCGCCGGCGCCGTGCGGCGGCATGGTCGAGGTGAAGTACTGCGTCGAGACCGCCGTGATGGGCGCGCTCGCGCCGGCGCTCGACGGCAAGGTCGCCGGCGACCTCAAGGGCGGCGGCAACCATTGTTATGTCGGCGGCCCCCACCCCCGCACCGGCGAGACCTTCATCTTCTACGAGTACCCGGCCGGCGGGACCGGCGGCTATGACGGCGGCGACGGCAGCAACACCGTGCGCGCGTGGACCGAGAGCGACATGACCACGCTGCAGCCGATCGAGGCGATCGAGCAGCTCTACCCGGTGCACGTCGAGGCGACCGCCATCCGCGAGGATTCCGGCGGCCCCGGCCGGTGGCGCGGCGGCTGCGGCCTCACGCGCGCGGTGCGGATCCAGGCGCCGTCCACCCAGCTCTCGGTGCTCGCGGAGAAGGCGGTGCTTCCGCCGTTCGGCGTCTGTGGCGGCGACGCGGGCGCGCGCAACCGCTTCTGGATCTCGCGTGACGGCCGGCCGGTCGCGCCCTCCCCGCTTCCGGGCAAGGTCAGCGGCTTCCCGATCGAGCCGGGCGACGTCTTGATGATGGAGAGCTCGGGCGGCGGCGGCTTCGGCGACCCGCTGGACCGCGATGTGGCGGCGGTCGCCGCGGACGTTGCGGAAGGCTATGTCACGCGCGCCGCGGCCGAGCGCATCTACGGCGTCGTCTGGCGCGGCGACGCCATCGACGAGGCCGCGACGGCCACGCGGCGCGCGGAGCTTCGGGTCGCCCGCCCGCGCGTGTCTCTACACCCCGCGCCGGATCTCGCGAGTGCCGGCGCAGCGACCGCGGACGCGAGGCTGCGCGGACGAGCGGTCCGCATCGACGCGGAGACGGCGCGCGCGCTCGGCATCTCCCGAGGCGGGGTGGTCGAGCTCGTGAACCCGCGCGGCGCGCCCCTGCGCGCGTGGGTGGCGGACGTCATGCCGGGGAACGGCCGTCGCGCGGAGATGGCCGCCGACGGGCTGCGCATGCTCGCGCTCGCGGACGGCGGGGAAGCCGAGATCCGCGCCGTGCACTCCGGCGCGCTGTAAGAACTACCGCGCCTCCAGCACCACGACCTCGCCTTCGTCGTCGGTGATGATCTCGACCGGCTCGCGCTCGCACGCCGGCAGGCGGCGCGGCACGATCGCGCGGCGCACGAGATCACACATGATGCGGTTCGCCGTGGACCAGTCTTCCTCGTTCGTGACGTGAAATGAACAAAAGCTCGGCCGGTCCGGGTTCGACTGGCCGCAGACGATGCAGAGGCTCATCACCGCCCTCACCTCTGCAACAGGACATCCCCCGAGCGGGTTCCGGGGAACTTCGGCGAGACGGTCGGCGTTTACACGGCCTGGCGCGTGCCGCCGTACGCGATGCTCGGGCCGATCCGGCTGTCCGCGAAGATCAGCTTCGCGCGCTTCTCGGTGATCGCCGACCAGTTCGCCAGCGCGTGCGCCGACCACTCCGCATCCGGCCGCGGCTCGTCGTCGAAGTTGCCGTAGGTGTCGACGCCGCGCAGGAGCATCGTGGGCTGCGGGACGCGCGGCGGCTTCGCCCACGTCGGCAGCATCTCGACGAGCAGCAGGAAGCGACGGTCCGGGCCGGCATTCACTCCCGAGGAGTGCACGAGCGAGTTGTCGAAGAACACCGCCTCGCCGGGCTGGAGCTCGAAGTCCACCGCCTTCGAGTCGTCGAACGCGTCCGTGATGAACTGGCCGCGCGCGAGGATGCTCTTCGGATCGTCCTTCTCCGAGTGCTTGAGGATGCCCCAGCGATGCGAGCCGGGGATGCCGCGCAGGCAGCCCTGCTTCACGCCGCAGTCCGAAAGCGCGAGCCCCGCGAGCACAACGGGGAGCGCCGCGCCGTACGACGAGTCCTGATGCCAGCCCGCGAACGTCTCGCCGTCGGCCTTCTTGACCCGCCACGCCATGCTCCAGCAGCGGATGTTCGGGCCGATGAGGTCCTCGAAGACGTCCAAAATGTGCGGGTCCTCGGCGATCTCCAGCACCCAGGGGCACAGGAGATGCGACTTGGTCTTCATCTTCTTGATGTCGACGTCGGACACCCGCGCTTCGAGCGCCTCGAAGCGCTCGCGGTACAGACGGGCGCGCGCGGCACTCATCAGCCGCACGGGCGACAGGCAGCCGTCCCGCTCGTAGGCACGCACCTGCTCTTCGGTCAGGACCTTGGGCATGTCAGGACCTCCGCGGGCGGTAGTCTACGGCAGCAGATCGGCAACGGCGATGCGAGCGTCCGGCAGCGCGAAGGGGAAGCGCCGCGCGGCGGCGGCGGGGCGGCTACTCGTCGGTCGCGTCGGCGTCGAGCGCGAGCTTCCGGTAGAGCGAGGCGAGGCTGATGCCGAGCGTGCGCGCGGCTTCGCGCTTGTCGTACCCCGTCTGCTCGAGCACCTCGAGGATGTGGCGGCGCTCGAACTCGCGCACGGCCTCGCGCAGCTCGGTGGGCCGCGGCGAGGTGGACGGCGGGACGGCCGCGAGGTAGCGCGCGTGAATGAGGTCGCCCTCGCCGAGCAGCATCGCGCGCTCGAGGACGTTCTCGAGCTCGCGCACGTTGCCCTTCCACGGGTTGGCGATGAGCAGCCGCATGGCCTGGCGGTCCACGCCCACGAACGCGGTGCCGAGCTTCGAGTTCAGCGTCTGCACGAAGTGGTCGACGAGCAGCGGGATGTCGCTGCGGCGCTCGCGCAGCGGCGGCACCGGGATGTGGACGACGTTGAGGCGATAGAAGAGGTCCTCGCGGAGGCGCCCGGCGCTGACCTCGCCGGCGAGATCGCGCGCGGTGCTGGCGATGAGCCGCACGTCGACCGGCGCGGGCGTGGTCGCGCCGACGGCCCAGACCTGCTTGTCTTCGATCGCTCGCAGCAGCTTGACCTGCAGCGGGAACGGCACCTCGCCGATCTCGTCGAGGAACAGCGTGCCGTTGTCGGCCGCCACGAAGAGCCCCGCGCCGGACGGCTCGCCGTTCGTGAAGGCCCCGCGCACGTGGCCGAAGAGCTGGCTCTCGAGCTGCGCTTCCGGAATGGCGCCACAGTTGACGGGCACGAACGGACCGCGGGCGCGCGGGCTCGCGCCGTGGATGGCGCGCGCGACCACTTCCTTGCCGACGCCGCTCTCGCCCGTGATCAGCACGTTCGTGCGCGCGGCCGCGCAGCGCGCGATCTGCTGGCGTACCGCCTGGATGGCCGCGCTCTCGCCGACCAGCCCCTCGCCCACGCCGTGGATGCCGACGCGGTACTGCTGGACCATCCGCTCGCGCGCTCGCGCGGCGTCGATGCCCCGGCGCGACTCGAGCACGCGCGTGATGCAACGGTTCAGCTCGTTGAGGTCGAGCGGCTTCCGCCCTCGTTCTCATCATTGAGAACGGCTGGGGCGCGGCACCTAGCGCTCGAGACGAGCGCCCGCGAGCATCCCGGCGACGCACAGCACGAGCGAGATGACGGTCGTGACCCCGATGTTCAGGACGGCGCCACGCCAATCACCGAGCTGGACCATCCGGACACTTTCGTAGCTGAACGCGGAATACGTCGTCAGGCCGCCGAGCACGCCGGTACTCAGCAGCAGCCGCATGTCCTCAGAGATCACGGACGCCGCCGCGATCCGGTTGACGAATCCGATCAGGAAGCAGCCCACGAGATTGACGGCGAGCGTGCCGTACGGAAATCCGTCGCCGTAGAGCCGGACCGCGAGGAGGGCCGTGAGATACCGGAGACCGCTACCCACTGCGCCGCCAAGACAGACGAGCAGGAGATGCGCCATCTACGCCGGCAGCCAAGCCATGCGACACAGCTTGACACGGCGCGGCGGCCGCTTGCCACACCCGGCCCTTCCGCGATACGGTCGGTCACCCCGACCCGAAGGGAGCATCTCGATGACCCGAATCAGTCGAATCGTCGGCGCAACGATCCTGTCAGTGACCGTAGCGATCGTCGGAGCGACGGACCACGCCCCGGCCCAGGCCAAGACCGAGCTGACCGTGGCCCTGTCGAGCTTCTCCGCGGAGACGCTCGACCCCGCCCTGCAGGGCCACAACGTGAAGTACTACCTGTCGCTGATCTTCGATTACCTCGTCGGCGTCACGCCCGAGGGCCAGCTGACGCCGGCGGGCGGACTCGCGTCGAAGTGGGAGCCCTCGGCCGATCACAAGCGCTGGACGTTCCACCTCCGCAAGGGCGTCAAGTTCCACACCGGCGAGGAGATGACGTCGGAGGACGTGAAGTTCAGCCTCCAGCGCGCGATGAGCAAGCGCTCCACGACCGGCTACGCCGGGCCGCTCCGCACGCTGATCCAGGACATCGAGACGCCGGCGCCGGACCGCGTGGTCATCGTCCTCAAGCAGCCGACGCTCATCATCCCGACGTACCTGTCACGCTCGCTCTCCACCGAGGGCATGGTGCTGCCGAAGAAGTACATCGAGGCGAACGGCGACGACGTCTTCGCGCGCAAGCCCGTCGGCACCGGTCCCTACAAGTTCGTCGAGCAGGTGACGGGCTCGCACATCAAGCTGACCGCCGTGGACAACCACTGGCGCCTCGGCGTGCCCAAGTACAAGAACGTCACGTTCCGGCTGATCTCCGAGGAGACCACGCGCATCGCGATGCTGCGGCGGGGCGAGATCGACGTGGCGGACGTGAGCCGCGAGCGCGTGAAGGAGCTGGAGCGCGAAGGATTCCCGGTCCACTTCCGCAAGGATGAGGCCGTCCTCCAGCTGTGGTTCGTGCTCGGGCCGGACGGCTGGGTGGCGCCGACGAAGGACAAGCGCGTGCGCGAGGCGCTGAACCTCGCGATCGATCGCAAGGAGATCGCGCAGGCGATCTTCGCCGGCCGCGCCGAGCCCGCCGCCGTCCCCTTCGGCCTCACGTGGTCGTGGGCGCACGTCGGATTCAAGGCGACGCCGGACATGGCGTACCCCTACGACCCCGCGCGCGCGAAGAAGCTCCTCGCCGACGCCGGCGTCGGAAGCGGCTTCCCGCTCGACGTCTACGCGTTCCAGCTCCCGGGCCTTCCGGAGGGCAAGGCGTTCGCCGAAGCCGTCGCCGGGTACTGGGAGAAGATCGGCGTGAAGCCCAAGCTGATTCCGGTCGACTACCCTGCGTTCCGCAAGCTCTGGGTCGACCGCAAGGCGCCCGGCGCCGTCGGCTACTACAACATCGCCAACCGGGACTGGATCGGGACGTACGCGCTGCTGGAGAAGATGGCCTACACGCCGTCGAAGCTGAACGCCACCGTGAACGATCCCGAGATCGACGGCATGATCGCGCAGGTCATGGACCAGACCGACCAGGCCAAGATCAACGCGCTCATGCGCAACATCTTCACGCGCCTGCGCAGCGAGCACTACGGCGTCCCGGTGGTGTACATCCACGCGGCATACGCCACGTCGAAGACGCTCGGCAAGTACAGCCCCGGCGCCGTGATGTACGACCTGTTCATCGACACGCTCGCCTCGGGGAAGCCGTAGCGACTTGATCCGTTTCGTCGTCGTTCGGCTGCTGCAGTCGCTGGTGGCTCTGGCGATCCTCACGATCGTCGTCTTCATCCTCGCCCGGGCCACCGGCGACCCGCTGCACATGATCCTCCCGATGTCGGCGACCGAGGAGGACTACGCCAACGCGCGCGCCTACCTCGGACTCGACAAGCCCTACGTCCACCAGTACCTCTCGTTCGTCGGCAAGGCCGTCACCGGCGACTTCGGCAATTCCATCCGCGCGCGCAAGCCCGTCGTCGAGCTCCTGCAGGAGCGGCTGCCGAACTCCCTCAAGCTCGCCCTGTTCGCCATGATCGTCTCGCTGGGGTTGGCGTTCCCGCTCGGCGTCATGGCCGCGGTGAAGAAGGACACCGCGATCGACCGGATCGCGCAGATCGTCGCCGTGCTCGGCCAGTCGCTTCCCACCTTCTGGGTGGCGATCATCCTCGTCGAAGTCGTCGCCGGCCGGCTGCAGTGGCTGCCCGCAGGCGGCATCACCGGGTTCTCGAGCTACGTGCTGCCGGGCTTCACACTCGGATGGTTCGTCGTGGCAGGGATGATGCGGCTGCTGCGCTCCGGCATGCTGGAGGTTCTCGACTCCGAATACGTCAAGCTCGCCCGCGTCAAGGGTGTCGTCGAACATCGCGTGATCTGGCTGCACGCGCTGAAGAACGCGCTCATCCCGGTCGTGACGTTCGCCGGGATCTACTTCGCGATCCTCGTCACCACCGCGATCGTCGTGGAGACCGTCTTCGCGTGGCCGGGCCTCGGCCGCCTCGCGTACGACGGGATCACCTCGCGCGACTTCCCGGTCATCCAGGCCGTCGTGCTCACGACCGCGGCGATCGTGGCGGCCGTGAACCTCTGCGTGGACTGCCTCTACGCGTTCATCGACCCGCGGATCAGGTACGCGCGATGAGCACCATCGCGGTCCCCGAGATCGCCGCGCAGCCCATTCCTGAGCGCCGGGGGCGACGGCTGCCGTACGTCTCGCTCGCGATCGTCGCCACGTTCGTCCTCGCGGGCGTGCTCGCGCCGCTGCTGAGCCCGTCAGACCCGCTCGAGCAGGCGCTGCGTCTCAAGTTCCGGCCCCCGGTGTGGGAGGAGCGCGGCACGTGGGCGAATCCGCTCGGCACCGATCGCCTCGGGCGCGACATGCTCTCGCGCATGCTCTGGGGCTCGCGCGTGTCCCTGGCCGCGGGCGTCCTGACGGTCCTGTTGGCGAGCGCATTCGGCGCTGCGGTGGGTCTCGTCGCCGGCTACTACGGCGGACGGGTCGACGCGGCGCTGATGCGCGTCACCGATGCGACGCTCTCGTTTCCGGTCATCCTGCTCGCACTGATCCTCGCGGTCACCGTCGGGCCGAGCTTCGGCAACGTGGTGATCGCGATCGCGGTCATCCTGTGGGCACGCTACGCGCGCGTGATCCGCGGCCAGGTGCTCACGCTGATGGAGCTCGACTTCATCGCGCAGGCGCGGATCGCGGGCGCCGGCGCCTGGCGCATCATCACGCGCCACCTGGTGCCGAACACGCTCAACACGCTCGTGGTGCTCGTCACGCTCCAGATCGGCTACGTGATCATCGTCGAGGCGTCGCTGTCGTTCCTCGGCGCCGGCATCCCGCCGCCGACGCCGGCGTGGGGCTCGATGATCGCCGAGGGCCGGGAGTTCGTGACCAGCGCGTGGTGGGTCTCGTTCTTCCCGGGCCTCGCGATCCTGCTGGTGGTGCTGGCGTTCAACCTCCTCGGGGACTGGCTGCGCGACACGCTGGACCCGAAGCTGCGCCAGCTCTGAGCGGCGCGATGGCGACGCCCGTCGTCGACGTCCGGAACCTCCAGACGCACCTCGTCACCCGCTGGGGCACGATCAAGGCCGTCGATGGCGTTTCGTTCGCCGTCCATGAAGGCGAGACGCTCGGGCTCGTAGGCGAGTCCGGCTCGGGCAAGAGCATGACGTGCCTGAGCCTCGTGCGGCTCACGCCGCGGCCGGCCGCGCACAACGTCGGCGGCCAGGTGCTGCTCGACGGCGAGGATCTGCTCCAGAAGAGCGAGCGCGAGATGCAGAAGATCCGCGGCCGCAAGGTCGCGATGATCCTGCAGGACCCGATGAGCTCGCTCAACCCGGTCTTCTCCGTCGGCATGCAGGTGCGCGAGCCCGTCGCCTCCTGTCACGGGCTGCGCGGCCGCGCGCTCACCGAACGCGCCGCCTCGCTGCTCTCCTCGGTGCACATCCCCTCGCCCCTGGAGCGTCTGCGCGCGTTCCCGCACCAGATGTCGGGCGGCATGCGCCAGCGCGTGGTCGGCGCGATGGCGATCGCCGCGCCCCCGCGCCTGCTGATCGCCGACGAGCCGACCACGAGCCTCGACCTCACGATCCAGGCCCAGTACCTGAACCTGCTGAAGGAGCTGCAGACGCGGCACAAGCTCGCGATGATCTTCGTCACGCACAACCTCGGCATCGTCGCCAGGATGTGCGACCGCGTCGCCGTGATGTACGCGGGCCGGATCGTGGAGATCGGGCCGGTCCGCCAGATCTTCAAAGCCCCGGCTCATCCCTACACGCGCGCGTTGCTCGCGTCGATTCCACGGCTTGGCGCAAAGGTCGACACCCTCCGGGCGATCGACGGCCAGCCTCCCGATCTCGCGACGCTGCCGCGCGGCTGCGCCTTCGCCGCGCGGTGCGCGGAGGCGATCGACCGCTGTCGTGTCGACGCGCCCGGCGAGACGACCCTCACCGACGGACACACGACGCGGTGCTGGTTGCGCGCGCCTGGTGCGGGGTGATGGGCGCGCTGCTCGATGTCGCGAACCTCACGAAGCACTTCACGGTGCGGCGCGGCACGCTCGGCCTGTCGCACGCGACCGTGCGCGCCGTCGACGGGATCTCGTTCACCCTCGACGCGGGAACGACCCTCGGACTCGTCGGCGAATCCGGCTGCGGAAAGACGACCACGTCGAAGCTCGTCCTCGGGCTCGAGCGCCCGACCGGCGGCAGCATCCGCTTCGACGACCAGGACGTGCTCACCCTGGATCGTGAGGGGCGGCGGCGCTATCGCCGCAACACCCAGGCGGTGTTCCAGGATCCGTACGCCTCACTCGACCCGCGCATGCGCGTCGGGGCGATCATCGCCGAGCCGCTCGTCATCAATACCGATCTGCACGAGCGTGGCCGCCGCGACCGTGTCGCCGAGCTGCTCGACCTCGTCGGGCTGCCGGAGCGCGCGGCCGGGCTCTATCCCCACGAGTTCTCCGGCGGGCAGCGGCAGCGGATCGCGATCGCGCGCGCGCTCGCGCTGGCGCCGAAGCTCGTCGTGCTCGACGAGCCCGTCTCCGCGCTCGACGTCTCGATCCGCGCGCAGATCCTGAACCTCCTCAAGGATCTGCAAAAGCGCCTCGGCGTGTCGTATCTCTTCATCGCGCACGACCTCGCCGCCGTCGCGCACATGAGCCACTCCATCGCGGTCATGTACCTCGGCAAGATCGTCGAGTGGGGCGACGCGGCGGCCGTCGCGCTCACACCGACGCATCCGTACACGAAGGCGCTGTTCGCGGCCGCCCTGCCGATCGACCTCGACGTCCCGCCGGACGAGGTGCCGCTGGTCGGCGAGATCCCCAGCCCGCTCGCGCCGCCGGGCGGCTGCCGGTTCCATCCGCGGTGCCCGTTCGCCATGCCACACTGCGCGACGCAGGAGCCGGCGCCGCGGGCCGAGAGCGGCCGGCTGGTCGCCTGTCATCTCTATGGGGTGCCGGGGTCCTGAGCCGTGGGGCCCCGACCTTCAAAAGGAGGAGCTCGCATGCACCGCTTCACGCTGTTGATCGCCAGGCTGATCGCTCTCACGCTCGTCGCGACGGCGCCCGCCGTCGCCCAGGAACCGTTCCCGAGCCGTCAGATCACGATCGTGAACCCCTTCCCGCCCGGCGGTCAGGCGGATCTCAGCGGACGCCCGCTGGCGGCCGCGCTGGAAAAAGTCTTCAAGCAGCCCGTCGGCCTCGTCAACAAGTCGGGGGCGGCGGGCGCGGTCGGCATGCAGTCGGTCGCGATCGCGAAGCCGGACGGCTACACGATCACGATCACGGTGCCCGCGATCTCCACGCTGCCGGAAGTCGACAAGCTGTTCGGCCGCCAGCCCGTGATCACGCGCGAGCAGTTCGCGCCGATCGCGCGCATCAACGCCGACCCGTGCCTCATCGTGGTCGGCGCCGACAAGCCGTGGAAGACGATCAAGGACCTGATGGAGGACGCGAAGAAGCGGCCGGGCCAGATCACCTACGCGTCGTCCGGCATCTACGGCGCCTCGCACGTCCCGATGGAGATGCTCCTGCAGGCCGCGGACGTGAAGATGCGGCACCTCCCGACGGCAGGCGGCGGCCCCGCGACGACGGCGGTCCTCGGCGGCCACGCCGAGCTGTGGTGCTCGACGATCGGCCCCGCGACCCCGCACGTGAAGTCCGGCAAGTTCCGCGCGCTCGCAGTCTCCGGCGCGCAGCGCCAGCCGTTCTTCCCCGACGTGCCGACGCTGAAGGAGTCCGGCTACGACGTCGAGTACTACCTGTGGATCGGCCTCTTCGGCCCGAAGGCCATGCCCGCGCCCGTGATGAAGGCCTGGCGCGAGGCGGTGAAGCAGGCGGTCGAGGATCCCGCGTTCAAGAGCGCGCTCGAGAAGGTGCAGTCGCCGCTCGCGTACCAGGACGCGGACGACTTCCAGAAGTGGTGGGACGCGGACTCCGCGCGCCTCGCCGAGGTCATCAAGAAGGTCGGCAAGGTCGAGGTGAAGTGATGGACACCGGCATCGGAGCGGTGCGCGCGCACCTGGCGAAGCTGCCGCCGTCGGACTCGCTCACGATCGCGCAGCGGCGCGCGCAGTACGAGCGCGCGGAAAAGTTCTTCCCGACGCCGGCGGGCGTGAAGGTCGAGCACGTCGCGGCCGCCCGGCCGGCGGAATGGCTCGCTCCGCCGGGCGCCCGCGCCGATGCCGCCATCCTCTATCTCCACGGCGGCGGCTACGTGATCGGCTCGCCGCGCTCGCATCGCCACCTCGCGGCGGCGATCGGCGCGGCGGCGCAGGCACGCGTGCTGCTGCCGGACTACCGCCTCGCGCCGGAGGATCCGTTCCCGGCCGCGGTGGACGACGCGGTCGGCGCGTATCGCTGGCTGCTTTCGCAATCGATCGCACCGGCGCGGATCGTCGTCGCCGGCGACTCCGCGGGCGGCGGGCTCACCATGGCCACGCTGCTCGCGCTGCGTGACGCCGGCGTGCCATTGCCGGCGGCGGGCGTCTGCATCTCGCCGTGGGTCGATCTCACGTGCGGTGGGGCGAGCTACATCACGCGCGCGGACGCCGACCCCATCGTCCTGCGCAAGAGCGTCAGCGAGATGGCCGTGGCGTACCTGGCCGGCCGCGACGCCACGACGCCGCTCGCGTCGCCGATCGGCGCGGACCTCGGCGGGCTGCCGCCGCTGCTCATCCACGTCGGCGACGACGAGGTGCTGCTCGACGATGCCGTGCAGCTCGCGGAGCGCGCGCGCAAGGCGGGCGTCGACGCGACGCTCGAGGTCTGGCCGGAGATGATCCACGTCTGGCACTGGTTCTTCCCGATGCTGGAGGAGGGTCAGAAAGCGATCGACGGGATCGGCGCGTTCGTGCGGATGAAGACGCGCTAGCCTAGGCGCCCGCGCGCCGCAGCCGCTCGTCGCGCTGCGCGAAGAGTATCGCGGTCGCCGGGCCGACGGCCTCGTCGATCGCCTCGCCTTTCGCGTTGTACGCCATCACCCACAGGCTGGCGGCCCAGGCGAGCTCCTGCTCCTCGCGCGTCCACAGGTGCCCGCGCGCGATCGCGTAGGCGCCGAGGAAGTCGGACGTCTCGGCGAGCGACGCGCCGGCGTTGTCCGGCGTGATCGCGAACATCGCGGACGCGAGGCCGACGATGGTCGCCTCCGGCAGGGCCACCACGCTGTCCCAGTCGTAGACCATGTGCAGCTCGCCATTGATCCACCGGAGGTGCTCGGTCTGCCAGTCGGAGTGGCCGAGCACCGAGGGCAGCGTCGCCGCACGGAGCCGGGTCCGCGCGCGCGTGACGGCCTCGACGAGCCACGACGGCTCCGTGTGCGCGTTCAGGTCGACGGCGCCCTCGGACGGCGGCGGCCAGAGCCGGCGCGAGCTGTGGTTCCACCACCCCCACGCCGGTGGCGGGTCGAGCGTGGGGATGTCGGTGACCGCCGGCATCGTGCGCGTGAGCCGCGCGAGCGCCTTCGCGAAGCGCTCCGTACGATCGGGCGCCTCCGGGAGCTGCTCGCCGCCCGCCTCGTAGCCCTCCGCGGTCGCCGTGTAGCGCCCGAGCGCCGTCGGTCCGACGAGCGGCTCCGGGCACGGGAAGCCGTGCTGCCGGATGTGACGCTGCACGCGATGGCAGGCGGTCAAGCGCAGCTCGGGCGGGCGGATCTTGACGACGACGTCACGCCCGTCCTCGAGGTGCAGGCCGATCACCGCCGACTGCGTCCCGGCTTCGAACAGCGTCTTCGCGGGGCGAGAGCCGAGCGCGCGCGCACCACGCCGCGAGCTGCGGCCGCCACGTCTCACGATCGAACGGCTTGCGCATCCAGCGCAGCGTAGCACGCGGCTTCGGCCGCGCGAGTCGAGTAGAATTCGTTGGCCGCAGGCGCGCGAAGCGCACGGCGTGGAGGTTCAGCGGTGGCCACTCACAGGATCGCGGTCATTCCCGGCGACGGCATCGGCAAGGAGGTCGTCCCCGAGGGCCTGCGCGTGCTCGACGCGGCGGCGCGCAAGTTCACCATCGACCTCAAGCTCGATCACTTCGACTGGAGCTGCGACTACTACGCCAAGCACGGCACGATGATGCCGGAGGACTGGAAAGAGCAGCTCGGCGGCCACGACGCGCTGTTCTTCGGCGCCGTCGGCTGGCCGGCCACCGTGCCGGACCACGTCTCGCTGTGGGGCATGCTGATCAAGTTCCGGCGCGAGTTCGACCAGTACGTGAACCTCCGCCCGTGCCGGCTCATGCCCGGCATCAAGAGCCCGCTCGCGGACCGCAAGCCCGGCGACATCGACTTCTTCGTGGTGCGCGAGAACACCGAGGGCGAGTATTCCAGCGTCGGCGGCCGCATGTTCGCGGACACCGAGCGCGAGATCGTCTTCCAGCAGTCGTGCTTCTCGCGCAAGGGCGTCGACCGGATCCTCCAGTTCGCGTTCGAGCTGGCGAAGCGGCGGCCGAAGAAGCACCTCACCTCGGCCACGAAGTCGAACGGCATCTCGATCACGATGCCCTACTGGGACGAGCGTGTGGAGGCGATGGCGAAGCGCTACGCCGACGTGCGCGTCGACAAGTTCCACATCGACATCCTCACCGCGCACTTCGTCGCGCATCCGGACTGGTTCGACGTCGTCGTCGGCTCGAACCTCTTCGGCGACATCCTCTCCGACCTCGGCCCCGCGTGCACCGGCACGATCGGCATCGCGCCGTCCGCGAACCTCAACCCCGAGCGCGCGTTCCCCTCGCTCTTCGAGCCCGTGCACGGTTCGGCGCCGGACATCTACGGCAAGGGCATCGCGAATCCGATCGGACAGATCTGGGCGGCGGCGATGATGCTCGAGCACCTCGGGCACCCCGAGGCGGGCGCCGCGATCGTCAAGGCCATCGAGACCGTGCTCGATCCGAAGAGCGGCGCGCCGCGCACGCCGGACATCGGCGGCAGGGCGACGACCGCCGATCTCGGCAAGGCGATCGCCGGGGCCGTCTAGGCGCACTCGCGGAGGGCGGCGGCTTCGCCGTCGCCCGGAGCGCCGGGGGGATTGGGGGGCCGCCAGAGGCGGCCCCCATGTCAATCAAGCGAGGAAGTCGACGGAGCGCCGGGTCGGGATCGGCGCGCGCAGCGGCAGTGCGTCCAGGAGCTCGAGCCTGCCGCGATCGTTCGTCGCTTGCGCCGCGCGCACGAGCCCGGCGAGCCGGCGGTCCACGACCACCGCCGTGGCGGGGGGCACGGTCGTCGCGGGAAGCTCGGGCCTCTTGGCGAGCGCGACGTCGACCGCGTCCGGCAAGGCGTTCGCGCCGTTGACCAGCGCGTCCAGCGCCTTCGGACGTATCGCGAGCAGCCCTTCCAGGGCCGCGGTATCCATCACGACTTTGTCCTTTCCGTCGACGCGCGTGATCGTGAGCCCCGCGGGCGCGGACGCCACGGCCACGTGGATCGCTCGGGTGAGCGCCGCCCGGAGGTCGGACGGGAGACCGCGTGACTCCTCGATCAACCGGAGCGCGTCGTTCATCTTCGCCACCGCGTCCGCCAGGGGGCCCGCGACGCCCGTCGCCGCGGAGGACGCCGCGGCATCTGCGACCGCGATCGTGCCTACACCGGGGACGATGCGCGTCGCGGGCGCGGCCGACGCGGCCCGGAGCGAGACGGAGTTCACCGCATCGCGCACGGCCGCGCCGAGCGAATGTGCGGATGCCCGCACGTCAGCGGCGCTCGGCGCAGCCGCATGGGATCCGGTCACGTCGGGACGCGTCGCGCGGGCCGCCTGGAACAGTCGGCGCGTCGTGCTCTCCGTCGTGACCGTCGCGCGAATCGACAGACCGCTCATGGCGGCCTTCTTTAGAGCACGATCGATACCAGGCTAAATCTCAGGAATAACGGAGACTTACTGGACAGCAGGGCATACGGTGGTCTGGCGGAGGTACCGCGATTCGGGCGCCGGCGCCAGAGGCGCTCGGGGGCTAGGCGAAGAAGTCGATCCGGCTCGTCTCCTGCCGAATGCGCGCGAGGACCTCGAGGATGGTCGGCGCAAGCAGTCGCTGGCGGACGACGCTCTGCGCGAAGGCCGCCGTACCGGGCCGGTACAGCGGATCACTCAGCGGCGAGATCATACGACCCCTATCGACAGCATGATCCACAACACTTGAGGCCGCATCGCAGACGCGGCGACGTGCGTGCGGCTCGGCGAGCGAGCTCTGGCGACGGCGCCAGAGATCTGGCATCCGCACCAGGGCACGCTGGCCCGAAGCCATGTTCCGTGTTAGTCAGGTAAGCCACGCAGCATCGACAACGGGAGGCGCCGATGGCGAAGAACGGTTTCCGCGTCATGGACAGCGACCTGCACGTCATCGAGCCGAAGACGCTGTGGGACGACTACCTCGATCCGAAGTTCCGCGGACGGGTGTCGCGCCACAACGTCGACGACAAGGTGCTCCCCCCCTTCGCGGATCGGCCCGAGCGGCAGCGCGCGTGGTCGCTCCGCATGAAGCGGCCGGGCGCCGAGCGGCTCGGGCACGGCACGCAGCCGAAGGAGGCGCTCGAGGCCATGGACGTCGAGGGCATCGACGTCGGCATCCTCTTCCGCACGTGGGCGAGCCAGGCCATCAACGTCGACGGCCTCGAGCCCGCGTTCGCCGCGGCGATGGCGCGCGCGTGGAATCGCTGGATCATCGACTTCTGTCAGGAGAGCCGGGACCGGCTCAAGGCCTCGGCGCTGATCCCGATGCAGGACATGGATCTCGCGGTCGCCGAGGCGCGCGCCTCCGTGCGCGACGGCGCCGTGACCTTGGTCCTGCCGTCGCACATGGTCAACAACCGGCCGATCTACGACCGGTTCTACGATCCGCTGTGGGCCGTGGCGCAGGAGCTCGACGTCGCGGTCTCGTTCCACGGCAACCACGCCGCGCACGCCGAGCACCTCGCGAAGCGCTACCTCGACAACCTCGTGCTCAGCCACGCGTGCGGCCAGCCGGTCGAGATGATGCTGACGCTCGGCGCGGTCGTCACCGGCGGCGTGCTGTCGCGGTTCCCGCGGCTCCGCATGGCGTTCCTCGAAGGCAACTGCAGCTGGCTGCCGTGGTGGCTCTGGGCGCTCGACGAGCGCTGGGAAGCGTGGGGCGATCAGGAGCTCTTCGGCCAGGACGCGCTGCCGTCGGAGCTCTTCCGCCGTCAGTGCGTCGTGTCGGTCGAGCCGGAAGAGGGGCTGGCGAAGCACGTGGTAGCCGAGCTCGGCGACGAGAACCTCGTGGTCTCCACCGACTGGCCGCACGACGACTCACGCTATCCGCACGCGGTCGACACGTTCCTCGAGCTGCCGATCGCGAAGGACAGCCAGCGCAAGATCCTCTGGGACAACTGCGCGCGCCTCTACAGGCTGTGAGGGCGGAGCGATGAAGATCACCGCCGTCGAGAGCATGCTCCTGCGCGTCCCGACGCCGAAGCCGATCGCGCTGGAGTTCCCGCAGCAAGGCCTCGTCACCACGCTGATCCACACCGACCAGGGCGTCACCGGGCTCGGCTACTCGCTCGCGATGGGCGGGGGCGGCGCGGAGGCGATCCAGGTCTATCTCGAGACGCGGCTCAAGCCGCTGCTGATCGGACAGGATCCCCTCTTCGTCGAGCGCCTGTGGGAGCGGATGTACCGCGCCGACCGCGGGATCAAGCGTCAGGGCGTCGCCGGCTACGCGATCAGCGCGCTCGACATCGGGCTCTGGGACATCGTGGGCAAGGCGTCGAACCAGCCGCTCTACACGCTGTGGGGCGGCATGACCGACCGCGTGCCGGTGTACGGCAGCGGCGGCTGGCCCGCGTACAGCCTCGACGACCTGATCAACGAGGCGCTGCGCTACAAGGCGCAGGGCTGCCGCTACTACAAGATGAAGATCCACGATCCGGATCCGCGCGTGAACCGTGAGCGCGTGGTGGCGGTGAAGAAGGCGCTGGGCGACGGTGTCCGGATGATGGTGGACGTCAACCAGAAGCTCGACGTGCTCGGCAACATCCGCCAGGCGGCGATGCTCGAGGACCTCGATCTCGTGTGGTACGAGGAGCCGGTGCTCGCGGACGATCTGGCGGCCTGCGCCGAGGTCGCGCACGCGATCAAGATTCCGGTGGCGACCGGCGAGAACAACTACACGCGCTACGAGTTCCGCGAGCTGATCGAGCGCCGCGCCGCGCGCTACCTCATGCCGGACGTCTGTCGCGCCAACGGGTTCAGCGAGACGCTGAAGATCGCGCGGCTCGCCGCCGCCCACCAGGTGCTCGTGTCGCCGCACGTGGTCCACGAGCTGTCGCTGCAGGTCCTCGGCGCCCTCTCGAACGGCTTCCTCGCCGAGTGGATCGACTGGGCCCCGGCCGACCTGCTCGAGGGGATGCCGAAGTGCGAGGACGGCCACTTCCGGATCTCGGACCGGCCCGGGCACGGCCTGGCCCTCGGACCGGACGCGGTGAAGAAGTACCGGGTCAGCCCTTGACCGAGCCCGCGGTGAGGCCGACGACGTAGTAGTCGAGGAAGAAGACGTACATCACGACGACGGGCAGCGCGCCCGTCACGGCCCCGGCCATGATCCCGCCCCAGTGGAAGACGTCGCCGCGGATCATCTCCGCGGCGACGCCGACGGTCACCGTCTTCGTCACGCTCGCCGACGTGAAGGTGAGCGCGTAGAGAAACTCGTTCCACGCGAGCGTGAACGCGAAGAGCATCGCGCACACGATCCCCGGCACGGCGATCGGCAGCACGATGCGGAAGAGCACGCCGAGCCGCCCACACCCGTCCACCAGCGCGCACTCCTCGATCTCGCGCGGCACCACCTTGAAGTAGCCGAGCAGGAGCCACGTGCAGAACGGGATCAGGAAGGTCGGATAGGTCAGCACGAGCGCCCACAGGCTGTCGATGAGACCGAGCCAGTTCACGATCTGCGTCAGCGGCAGGAAGAGCAGCGTCGGCGGGACCAGATACGTGATGAACACGCCGATCCCGAACGACCGCGCGCCGGGGAACCTGAGCCGCGCGAGGCTGTACGCGGCGAAGATGCTGATCGCGACCGAGACGGTCATCGTGACGAACGAGACGACGAGGCTGTTGAAGAGCCAGCGCCAGAAGTTGGTCTTGAAGAAGAGGTGGTGGAAATGGCCGAGCGAGACGCCGTCGCGGATCCAGAACGGGATCGCCTGGAGATCGTAGAGCTCGCGATCGGTCTTGAACGCCGTGACGACCATGAAATAGATCGGGAACAGGATGAACAGGAGGAACGGGACCAGCCCGACGTGATCGACGACGAACAGGCGGAACGCGCCGCCGCGGCGGACCCTAGGCATGGCGCGTTTCGTCCCGCTGCAAGTAGTGCAGCTGCAGCGCCACGACGACCACGAGGACCGGGAACATGAAGAGCGACACGGCCGCGCCCCTGCCGAGCTGCATGCTGCCGAAGGCCAGAGCGTGGGACAGCGTCGCGAAGAGGTGGGTGCTCTCCTGCGGCCCGCCGCGCGTGAGCACGTACACGATGTTGAAGTCGGCGAACGTGAAGATCGTCGAGAACAGGACCACGACGGCGAGGATCGGCTTCAGGAGCGGATAGGTGACGTGCCAGAAGCGGCCCCAGCGTCCCGCGCCGTCCACCTCGGCGGCCTCGTAGAACTCCGTGGGAATCGCGGTCAGCCCCGCGAGCACCGTCACGGCGAAGAACGGCAGGCCGCGCCAGATGTTGACGACGATCACCGCGGCCATCGCGAGCGCGGGCGAACCGAGCCAGTTCACCTCGAGCGGCGCGAACCCGATGGGGCCGAGCACCACGCGGTTCACGGTCCACGTGATGACGCTGTAGAGCGAGTCGAACATCCAGAGCCAGCCGAGCGTGCTGAGCGCGGTGGGGATGACGAACGGCAGCAGCACGAGCCCGCGGATCAGGCGCTTGAGCCGCAGCGTGCGGTGGAGGATCAGCGCGAGCATCACCCCGAGCACCGCCTTCGCGGCGACGGCGCTGACCGTGAAGACCACGGAGTTCTGCAGCGTCTGGCGGAAGCTCCCGTCGTCGAGCAGCGCGGTGAAGTTGGCGAGGCCGACGAACGTGCCGCTGCCGCCACCCACGACCGTATTGCTGACGCTGTAATAGAGCGCCATCGCGAACGGATACGCGACCAGGAGACTGATCCAGAACAGGGCGGGCAGGATCAGCGCGACCCCGGTGATCGCCTCCAGGCGCCGGGCGGAGCGAAACCCACGGGACCGGCCGGCCGCGCGCGCGCGCGCGCGGCCGGCCGTGGCCAGCGCTATAGCGTCTCCTTGAAGATCTTCTGCATCTCGCCTTCCATCCACGTCATCGCGTCCTTGATCGGCGTGCCGCCCACGACCTTCGCGATCATGTTCGGCAGGAGGTATTTCGAGTCCATCGCCGCGATGTACTGCGTGGGCGGCCCGGGCCAACCCTGCGGACGCGTGAACGGCCCTTCTTTCGGCAGCAGCGTGAGGTTCGGATCCTTCCTCCACACCTCGTGGCCCTCGAACTTCTTGAACGGGCTCATGCAGAAGCCCTTGGCCGCGGCGATCCACGAATTGAACTTGTCCTCCTGGTAGAGGAACCGCAGGAAGTCCTTCGCGAGGTCGACGTTCTTCGAGAACTTCCAGATGCCGAGCCCGTGGTGGAACGTGCCGGCGAAGCGGCCCGCCGGCCCCGCGAGCCCCTCGTGATGGCCGAGCTCGCCGGTGATCGGCATGTCCTTGTCCTTGGCCGCGAGGTAGATGCTCACCGGGTTGTGGACCCAGCCACCCTTGCCGGACAGGATCAGCCGGTTGTTGCCGGCGTCGTCCCAGGAGAGGACCTCGGACGTCATCGCATCCGAGTACAGGCGCTTCGCGTAGTCCAGGAACTCGGCCGTCTTCGGCGAGTTGATCGCGATCGTCTTGCCGTCCGCCTCGACCTCTTTCGCGCCGTAGCACCACATGACCGTGCGCCACGAGAGGATCGAGTCCGTGCAGTTGGAGATCGCGATGCCGACGGGCGCGCCGCGCTTCTTCAGCTCGGCGCCGACCTTGCGGAGGTCGTCCCACGTCTTCGGCGTCTGCAGGTTCGCGGCCTTGAAGTGCTTGGTGTTGTACGTGCCGACGAACGACAGCCAGTACCACGGCGCGACCTTCCAGTGGCCGTCGATGTGGAACGTGGCCTTGTGGCCGGGATAGACCTCGTAGCGCCGGCCGACGTCGTCGATGACGTCCTCGATGTTCGCCAGGTTGTTGCGGTGGAGGTAGCCGAACGCTTCCCACACGTTGACCAGGTCGTGCCCGGCCTGCGCGGTGGCCTCGGCGGCGAGCTTGATCGGGACGTCGGTCACCTTCACGGTGTCGAACCGGACGTCGCAGTTCGCCTGCTTGCCGAACTCCTGCATGATCTGCGTGAGCCGCTCGTCCCCTGACGGGACGAAGAGGCTCAGCGCGAGCGCGGTGAGCGTCCGCCGCTGGGCGAACGCGGGAGCGACGCCGCCGGCGAGCCAGCCCATGGACGCGGCGCCGGCCGCCGCACCGGTCGTGGAAAGGAACCGCCGTCGTGTGATCGCCATCCTCCACCTCCTGGGTGCGGGCGACTATAGCGAACCGCACTTCTGAACGCATCCGGCCCCGGTCGGAGGTATGATCCGGACCACAGCCGAGGCCGCCCCCTCGCATGGCTCAAAGGAGCGCGACATGGCCTACGACCTCCTGATCCGCAACGGCCGCATCATCGATGGCTCCGGTCGACCCGCCTACACCGGCGACGTCGGCGTCAACCAGGGCAAGATCGTCGAGCTCGGCAAGCTCAATGGGGGCGCGAGGCGCACGATCGAGGCCGACGGCCGGGTCATCGCGCCCGGCTTCGTCGACAACCACTGCCACTACGACGCGCAGGTCCTGTGGGACCCGCTCTGCACGTACTCCTGCCACCACGGCGCGACCAGCGTGCTCATCGGCAACTGCTCGCTCGCCCTCGCGCCGGTGCGCCCGGCCGAGCGCGAGAAGCTCGCGGGGATGCTCTCGTACGTCGAGGCGATCCCCATGGACGTCCTGCAGGCCGGCGTGCCGTGGAACTGGGAGTCGTTCCCCGACTACATGCGCGCCATCGGGACTCGGCTCGGCGTGAACGTCGGGACGCTCGTCGGCCACTCGGCCGTGCGGCTCTACGCGATGGGCAAGGACTGCTCGGAGCGCGACGCGACGCCGAAAGAGCTCGACGAGATGCGGCGCATCGTCCGCGAGGCGATCGACGCCGGCGCGCTCGGGCTGTCGATCACGCGCAACATGAACCACTTCGACATCGCGGGTGTGCGCATCCCCGCGGCGTGCGCGCCGGAGTCCGAGCTGTTCGCGCTCGCCGACGTGCTGCGCGAGGCCGGCACCGGTGTCATCCAGTGCGGCGGCGGCACGAACCCCGAGCTGAAGGACAAGCTGCTGAGCCGGATCTCCCAGGCCTCCGGCCGCCCCGTCATGTACAACACGCTCCTCGAGCAGGCGCGCCAGCCCGGACGCTGGAAGACGCACCTCGCGCACGTCGAGGAGACGGTGAAGCAGGGCATCCGCGCGGTGCCGCTCGTCAACCCCGGCAGCATCATCAACCGGTTCACGATGCGGAACTGCCAGGTCTTCCGCAGCATGCCCACGTGGCTGCCGATCCTCCAGGGCCCGGACGACGACAAGCTCCGCGCCTACAGCGACCCCGCGATCCGCGTGAAGCTGCGCGAGGAAGTCGACGCGCCGCTCGGGCCGGATTCCACGTTCTCGAAGCGCTGGGACCTGATGGTCGTCGAGGCGCCGAAGCTCGCGAAGAACCGTGGGCTCGCCGGCAAGCACCTCGCGGAGATCGCGCAGGCGCAGGGCAAGCACCCGATGGACGCGTTCCTCGACCTCGCGGTGGAAGAGAACCTCGACACGGTGTTCACGCTCGGCGAGATCAACATGGACACCGAGGCCGTGGCGCAGATCCTCGGGAGCCCGTACGCGGTCGTCGGCCTCTCGGACGGCGGCGCGCACGTGCAGTTCCACTCCAATGTCTCGAACCCCACGCGCCTGCTCGGCTACTGGGTGCGTGAGAAGAAGATCATGTCGCTCGAGCTCGCGGTGCGGCGGCTCACGTTCGACTCCGCGGCGGCGTTCGGCATCTACGACCGCGGGCTCCTGATCCCCGGGATGGCGGCCGACCTCGTGGTCTTCGACCCCGACACCGTGCGGCCGGTGCCCGAAGACGTCGTCCACGACTTCCCGAACGACGGCTGGCGCATGCGCGAGCTGGCGGAAGGCATCCACTACACGGTCGTCAACGGCGAGGTCCTGCTCGAGAAGGGCACGCACACCGGCACCCATCCCGGCCGCGTGCTCACCAACGCGCGTCACCAGGCGAGCTGAGAGGAAGAACGATGGCGTACGACCTGTTGATCAAGAACGGCATGGTGGTGGACGGTTCCGGCTTCGCGCGCTATCGCGCCGACGTCGCGGTGAAGGACGGCGTGATCGCGGACATCGGCCGGCTCAACGGGGCGAGCGCCACGACGACCATCGACGCCGAGGGGCGCTTCGTCGCCCCCGGCGTCATCGACCTGCACACTCACTACGACGCGCAGCCGTTCTGGGACCGGCTCTGCACGTCATCGATCTGGCACGGCGTGACGACGGTGCTCATCGGCAACTGCGGGCTGACGCTGGCGCCGCTGCGGCCCGAGCATCGCGACACGATGCTCGCCACGTTCTGCTGCGTGGAAGACCTGCCCGTGCGCTCGCTGAGCGCGGTGCTGCCGTGGAGCTGGCAGAGCTTCGGCGAGTTCCTGAACGCCATCGACATCGGGCTTGGCGTCAACATGCTGCCGCTCGTCGGCCACAATCCCCTGCGCCTGTCCGCGATGGACAAGGCCGCGTGGGACCGCAACGCGACCGAGGACGAGATCGCGGACATGCAGCGCATGCTGCGGATCGCGATGGAGGAAGGCGCCTGGGGCTGGAGCACGACCAACTCGCCGACGCACGCGGGGCCGCAGGGCCAGCCCGTGCCGACACGGCTCGCCAACGACGAGGAGCGCGTGGCGCTCGGCCGCACGCTCGGCGAGTTCAACCGCGGGATCATCGAGATCCTCCCGCCGGGCGCGGGCCAGCCGACCGACACCGACAAGCAGCACCTGCTCGACGTGGCGCGGGCCAGCGGCCGCCCGGTCTTCTTCCTCGGGTTCGACACGGGCGCCCGCCCGTTCGTGGAGGAGGCCAGCCGCGAAGGCGCGCAGCTCTTCAACCTGCTCCGCGCGATCCCGTTCAATCCGCGCATCACCCTCAAGAAGACGACGTACTTCGCCAACCTCGACGTCTGGGACGTCGTGATGGCGAAGCCGTTCGACGAGAAGATGGCGCTGCTCACCGATCCCGAGAAGCGCGCCGAGCTGCGTGACGCCGCCATGCAGCGCCAGCGCCGGCGCCCGGGCGTGCCCGGACGCTTCATCAAGTGGAAGGCGATCATCGTCAACAAGGCCGCGCTCGAGAAGAACCGCGGCTACGAGGGCAAGTCGGTCCTCGATCTCGCCGAGCAGCAGGGCAAGCACGTCGCCGACTTCGTGCTCGACCTCGCGGTCGAAGAGAAGCTCGAGACCGAGTTCCTCCTCCAGTCGCGCTCGCCGGAAGAAGAGGCGGCGATCGCCGACTACGTGAAGACCGGGCACGCGATCCCGTCGCAGACCGACGCGGGCGCGCACCTCAACACGAACTTCTGCACCGCCGGTGAGTCGACGTACGTGCTCGGCGGGTGGGTGCGCGACCGCCAGCTCCTGACGCTCGAGGACGCGATCCGGCGGTTCACGTTCCAGCCCGCGAGCATCATGGGGCTGCACGACCGCGGGCTCGTGCGACCGGGAATGGTCGCCGACCTGATGGTCTTCGACCTCGCGACGATGGGCGTGAAGGAAGACGAGATCACGCGCGACGGCCCCAACGGCTCGCCGCGCCGCGTGCAAGGCGCGACCGGTGTCGACTACGTCGTGGTGGGCGGCCAGCTCGTGCTCGACCACGGGACTCACACCGGCGCGCTGCCGGGCCGGGTGATCCGCGCCAACGGTCGCTAAGCCTCGCATGCGCATCGTCGACCTCAGCATGACGGTGGACGAGTGCGACTCGACGCCGTTCGCGCCGGAGGAAGCCTACTTCAAGGTCCGCCCGATCGTGCGCTGGGAGGACAAGGGCTTCGTCTCCAACATCGTGGAGCTCACCGTCCACGCCGGCACGCACATCGACTCGCCGCACCACTTCGTGCGCAGCGCGGGCGGCGTGGAGACGCTGCCGCTCGATGCGTTGATCGGCGACGCGATCGTCCTGGATCTCACCGCCAAGGGCAAGGCCAACGCGCGCATCGGTCCCGACGATCTCGACGCGGCGGAGCAGGCACTCATCGCGCGGCGGCCGCGCGTGCTGGGCTTCGACTTCGCGCAGGAGGAGAAGGGCGCGGACTACCAGACGGCCGGCGAGATCCTCACCAGCGGCATGCGCGTCCACCGCATCATCCTGCCGAAGATCGTGTATCAGATCGAAAACCTCATCAATCTCGACCAGATCCCCTCGAAGGTGAAGATCGTGGCGCTGCCGGTGAAGTGGAAGACGGAGTCGGCGCCGGCGCGCGTGATCGCCATCCTCGACTGATCATCGCGCCGGCGAAGCCGGCCCTCGAGCCAGCGCGAAGGCGCCCCCCCCAGCGCGAGTGCCGCCACGGCGAGCGCGGGCGCGAAGCCGACTCCGAACCCGGCCAGGCCGCTGACACACAGCGGGCCGACGATCTGGCCCGTCGCGAAGGCGGCGGTCATGGCGGCCATGAGACGCGGCGCGGAGGGACCGGCGACGCGGCGGGCCTCCTGCATCCCCGCCATCGTGATCACCATGAACGTTCCGCCGACGTCGCACGCGGCGAGCGCGATCCCCGGCAGGCCGCGCGAGACGATCGGCAGCGCGACGCCGACGGCCATCACCAGGTGCGCGACGATCCACACGCGCCGAATGTGAGTGCCGCTCCACCGGGCGGCGACGATCGGCGAGACGGCCGCGGCGATCCCGAAGATCGGCCACACCCAGCCGAAGACGGCGGGATCCTCGATCAGCTCGCGGGCCATCACCGGAAGGAACGTGGCGGGGATGATGTAGCCGAATCCGAACGCGCCATAGCACAGCACCAGGCGCACGGTGTCGGGCGCGGTCCGCGCGTCGGACGCCGTCGCAGGCGCGGCCGGTACATGGGATGCCACGCGAGCCGCCGAGACGACGCCCTCACGCTCGGCGAACATGGGCCACGTCACGGCGCCGAGGACGAGCGCGACGATTCCCAGCACGTTCCAGGCGAGCGCCGACCGCGCGTCGATGCGCATGAGCGCGAGACACGTCACGCCCGCGAGCGCGATCCCGATCCCGACGCCCGCGAAGACGACGCCGCCGAGCGTCGGCCGCCGCAGCCGCTCCGTCGACCACGCGGAGGCGTGGATCAGCACCCACGCGCTCGCGACGCCGGCGACCGCGCGCAGCACGATCCACGCCGCGACGTCGTGCGTGACGCCCATCGCGAGCGTGGCGAGCCCGATGACGAGAAGGCTGACGCGGATCGTGGCCGCCGCGCTCAGCCGGAGCCACGTCGCGGAGAGCGCGCCCGCGAGATATCCGATGTAATTCGCGGCGGCGAGCCACCCGCCCAGCGCGACGGAGACGCCCGCGTCGGCTCGCATCATCGGCAGGATCGGGGTGAAGGCGAAGCGGCCGATGCCCCTCGCGACCGCGAGGGCGATCAACCCGGCCGCGGCGACGCGTGCGTCAGGCCTTCTGGAACGCGAACAGTCCACGTGGTTCGCGCAGCGATCTTCGCCACCCATCGGCGACGACCGCGGTCATCCGCGCGACACCGGCTTCGAAGGCCTCGTCGGAGAGTGCCGCGAGATCCGAGTACGTCCGCGACCTCACCTTCGACAGGTAGTCGATTGGAGACTCTGCGACGGGCTGCTCGATCGTGTGGGAGGACAGCAACCCGAATCCTGCGCGCGCGAACGCGGCTTCGAGCTCGCGCCCGGAGGGCTGGGAGCTCGCGGCCGGCGCGGTACCGTTCCGGGATCGACGTTGCGTCGAAATCCAAAGGTCCGCTCCGCAGCACCCGCGGAGGCGGCCCCCCATGTCGATCAGCAGTGCTTGTGCACGAACTCGATGATGCGCGCCTGCGCCTGCGCGCCGGCGGGCGTGTCGCCCTTGCGCGCGAAGCCCGAGCCGTCGGCCTCGTACAGCTCGAGCTCGAGCGCGCCGCCCGCCTTCCCGTACGCGGCGACGAAGCGATCGAGGTGCGGCCGCGGATGCGCCTGGTCCTTCGTGGCCTGGAGGTAGAGCACCGGCGGCATCTCGGTCTTCTCGCCGCGCTCGAGCGCCATCACCGGGTTGCCTTCCTCCATCGCCGCTTCGGTCTTCCAGTAGTCGTCGTGCGACGGCAGCACGCGATCGGCGATCGATCCCGGCCCGGCCTTCTGCAGCTCCTTCGCGTAGCGATAGCGGCCGAGCGGATCGATCACGGGCCACAGGAGAATCGCGCAGCGCACGCTCGCATCGGCGCCGCCCGCGAGCGGGAGCGACGCGTAGCGCGCGTCGCGCGGCCGCATCGCGGTCAGCATCGCCTGGTGCCCGCCGCTCGACGTGCCCATCACGCCCACGCGGTCCGCGCGGCCGTTGAAGTCCTTCGCGCGCGCCTTCAGCCAGCGGATCGCGTAGTTGATGTCGATCATCGAGCCGGGATACGAGGCGTCGGGCGGCATCCGGAAGTCCAGCGAGGCGACGACGACACCGCTCTTCGCCAGCACCTCGTGGATCGCCTCGTCCGTCATGCGGCTCTCGCGGCACCACGCGCCGCCGTGCAGCGAGACCATCATCGGGAACGGGCCCGCGCCCTGCGGCTGGAAGATCCGCGCGAGCAGCGGCTTGTCGCCATGACGGAGGTACTCGACGTCCTGCACCTGGATCTGGTGGTTGCCGGGCGTGCTGGGGGTCATGAAGGGCTCCTCCCGGAGAGCGGGTGAAGTGCGCGCTAGCGTACGTCGGGCCGCGGCGCGAGTCCAGACTGGATCGTCGCCCACGTCCCCGGAGGCGGCCCGAGCGGATCGAGCGCGAGGGGCAAGGCGCCGACGACCGCGCGGTACTCCGCGAGCCGCGCTGCGCAGGCGTCACATCCGCGGAGATGTCCGTCGACCCGCGCCTGCTCGGGCGCCTCGAGCGAGTCGAGCGCGCGCGCGGCGAGGTCGTCGAGGACATGGTCGTCGCCCATGGTGCTGCCACGACTACGGCGGACGTCCACCGCCCGGTTCCGGGTCGCGCGACCATACTGGCGCGCGTCCTCGGGCCGCGCCATCCGCTCCGGACCTACGTGCTGACGGCGGCGACCTTCGAGCGCGCGCCGGCGCCCGTCAGGTATCGTTGACCATGGCTCGGCTCAAGGCCGGCAGGCGCGCGCGTCTCCCCGACAGCGCGTTCGCGTACATCGATGCGCGCGGCCGGCGCCGGCTGCCGGTCCACGACAAGGCGCACGTCCGCAACGCGCTCGCGCGCTTCAGCCAGGTCACGTTCGAGAACGACGCCGCCCGCGAGCGCGCGCGCACCCGGTTGCTCAACGCCGCGAAGAAATTCCGCATCGTCCCCGTCGGGTTCATCACCGGTCAGCTGCAGCTAGCGCGAGGACTCTCCAGTCGTGCTCGCATCGCGCCGTGGCCGACGCCGCTCGGGAATCTGTGAGTCATTTATCCTCGACCTCTTCTCGCCGCGGCCATGATGGTTACGCGGCTTGACGCCGG
>VGLJ01000039.1 GCA_016866775.1 Candidatus Rokuibacteriota bacterium
TGCCGGTCACGCTCGTGTGGCGCCCGGCGGCGCGCCGGCAACCAGCGCTCGCGCGGCTCGCCGACCTGCTCGGGTCGGCGGGCGCGCGGGCCGGTGCCAGGCTCGCGCGCATGCGGTAGTCTCACGGGGCGAGGTGCCCGATGGCCAACGAGCTCCACGACCTCTCGATCGCCGAACTCTCGAGTCTCATCGCGGCCCGGAAGCTCTCGCCCGTCGACCTCGTCGAGGCGTTGATCCAGCGCATCGAGCAGTACGACGATCAGACGCGGGCGTTCATCACCCGCACGTTCGATCTGGCGCGGCGGCAGGCGCGCGAGGCGGAGGCGGAGATCACCGCCGGCAGGCACCGCGGCCCGCTGCACGGGATCCCGTTCGCGCTCAAGGACATCTACGACACGCGCGGGATCCTCACGTCGGGCCACTCGCGCGTGTTCATGGACCGGATTCCCCGGGACGACGCCACCGCGACGACCAAGCTCTACGCGGCCGGCGCCGTGCTGCTCGGCAAGCTCGCCACGCACGAGATGGCGCACGCCGGGCCGTCGTTCGATCTGCCGTGGCCGCCGGCGCGCAACCCGTGGAACCTCGAACGGTTCACCGGAGGCTCGTCGTCGGGATCGGGGGCCGCCGTCGCCGCCGGGATGACGCCGGTCGCGCTCGGCTCGGACACCGGGGGATCGATCCGCGGCCCCGCGTCGCTGTGCGGCGTCGTCGGTCTCATGCCGACGTTCGGGCTGGTGAGCCGCGCCGGTGTCATCACCAACTCGTACACGTTCGATCACTGCGGCCCGCTCGCGCGAACCGTCGAAGACTGTGCGCTCGTGCTCCAGGCGCTCGCCGGTTACGACGCGAAGGACGCGGGGAGCCTGCGGCGACCGATTCCCGTGTATCGCGACGCGCTCCGCCGGGATCTCCGCGGCCTCAGGATCGGCGTCCTCCGGTACCACTGGGAGGAAGACCTTCCGGCGTCGGAGGACGTGCGCGCGGCGATGGATGCCGCGCTCGACGTCCTGCGCCGCCTCGGCGCCGAGCTCGAGGAGTGCCGCGTGCGCCCGCTCGGACAGTACTTCGACGTGAAGATCATCATCGCGGAGAGCGAGATCTTCAGCGTCCACCAGAAGAACCTGGTCGCGCGCCCGAAGGACTTCGGCGCCGACTTCCGCTCGCGCGTGCTGCCGTCCATGCTGTTCACCGCCAACGACTACGTCCAGGCCACGCGCGAGCATCGCCGGATGATGGTCGAGATGGAGCCGCTGTACCCGAAGTTCGACGCCTTCGTCACGGCCGGCATGGGCGAGGCGCCACGGATCGCCGATTACCTCAGCGTCTCGTTCTGGCAGAAGCCGAACGTGACCACCGTGTGGAACGTCACGAGCCAGCCGGTGCTGCAGCTGCCCAATGGCTTCGGGCGTCAGGGCCTGCCGCTCGGCATGCAGATCATCGGCCGCCCGTTCGACGAGACCACGATCCTGCGCATCGGCGACGCGTACGAGCGCGCCACCGAGTGGCACACGCGACGTCCGCAGCTCGTGCGCGGCGCGACGGCGCCCGACATGACCCCGCCGCCCGTCCTGTCGGGCGAGCCCGCCGCCGATGCGGAGACGCGCGACCTGTGCGTGAACGCGGCGAAGCACGCCGGGGTGCCGCTCGACGATGTGACGCTCGCCCAGATGCTCGAAGGCGCGCCCTACGCGCTGCGCATGGTGCAGCGGCTCCGGCGCGACCACGACCCGCACCACGAGCCCGCGAACATCTTCACCTTTCCATCCTGAGGAGGCCCTCGTGAACATCAGACCCAATCGCGTGAAGCAGAAGCTGGCTGCCGGACAGGTCGCGACCATTCTCGCCGGCAGCAACGATCCCGATCTCATCGATCAGCTCGGCACGCTCGACGTCGACGGCATCTGGCTCGAGGGCGAGCACGGCGGCGTCGACTACGCGGACCTCGGGAACCTCACGCGCGCGTGCGATCTCTGGGGCAAGACCTCCGTCGTGCGCGTGATGGACAACGACTACGCGACGATCTATCGCACGCTCGACCGCGGCGCCCAGGGCATCTGCGTGCCGCACGTCAACACGCGCGCGGAGGCGGAGGCCGTCGTCGAGGCGGCGAAGTTCGCGCCGATCGGCAAGCGCGGCATGTTCACGAGCCGCCAGGGCTTCGGCGTGCCCGACTACCTCAAGACCGCGAACGACCACAGCCTGCTCATCGTGCTGATCGAGGACATCGCCGCCGTCCGCAAGCTCGATGAGATCGTGAAGGTCGAGCACATCGACGTCTTCTTCGTGGCGCCGAGCGACCTCGCCACGTCGATGGGCCACATCGGCAACATGACCCACCCGGACGTGCAGCAGACGATCGACGGCGCGATCCGCACGATCGTGGACGCCGGGCGCCCGTGCGGCACGCTCGTCAACGCCGGGAACGTCGAGCGCTACACGAAAATGGGCGTGCGCGCGCTCATGACGAGCTTCTTCCCGTGGATCCAGGCCGGCGCCGACGACCTGCTCGCGCGCGCTCGGGCCGGCGCTAAGGGCTGACGCCGAGCCTGGCACCGCCGCGCATGAACGAGGCGACGAAGGCGACGAACGTGAGGACGAGGCATCCCGCGTACGTCGCCTTCATGGCGAAGACGAACGACGCCGCGTCCGCCGCGCTGGGCGCGGCGTCGGGAATCCCGGAGGCGTAGCGGAACGCCACGGTCAGCAGCACGCTGCCGAGCGACGTCCCGAGCAGCGAGCCGAGGCCGAAGCTCATCTGCACCATCCCCGTCGCGAAGCCGCGGTACTCGCGCGGCACCGACGCGATCAGCGCCGTCTGGTTCGCCGTGTTGAAGAAGCCCTGCCCGAGCCCGGTCAGCGCCATCAGGAGCGCGGGCAGGAGCCACGGCGACTCGATCCCCATCAGCATCCCCACGACGAAGACCGCCATGTTCATCAACACGCCGATCGACGCCGGCAGCCGCGGGCCGATGCGGTCGGTCAGCGCGCCGGTGAGCGGCGCCAGCGTGATCGTGAAGACCGGCGCGGCGAGGAACAGCACGCCGATGAAGGACGGGGAGAGGTGGAGCACGTCCTGGAGATAGAACGGCAGCACGAGCATGAGCACGCTCATCGTCGTGGCGATGATGACGAGGCTGAGCACGCTGAAGCTGAACATCCGGATCCGGAACAGCGCGAAGTTCACGACGGGGTTGCGCGCGCGCCGCTCGTGGACGAGGAAGCCCGCGAGCGTGGCGACGAAGACTCCCGCCATGGCGGCTTTCTCGCCGGTGCCCAGCACCTGCGCGCTGCGCCGGTCGACCAGCAGCGCGAGCGCGAGCGTGAGCACGATGAGCAGCGCGGCGCCGCCGTAGTCGATCGCCGGGCGCTCGGCCACCACGCGCTGGCGGTCACGCGCCCGGAGCGCCGTGAGGATCATGCCGGTCACGCCGATCGGCACGAGCAGGAAGAAGATCCACCGCCAGCTCACGACGTCGATCACGAGGCCGCCGATCGGCGGCCCGAGCAGCACGCCGCCGTGGAACGACATCGTCATGAACCCGTTCGCGCGGCCCGCGGCGCCCTCGGGCATCGCTTCCATCGCCAGCACGCGCGTCGCCGACGCGATCATCGCGGCGCCGATGCCCTCCACCACCCGGAAGAACACGAGCCACACGACGTTGGGAGCCAGGCCGCACAACAGCGCGCCCGTCGTCATGATCACGAAGCCGCCGCCGTAGATCGCGTACCGGCCGTGGATGTCGCCGAGGCGGCCGAAGACCACCGAGAGGCTGATGCTCGCGAGCTGGTACGCGATGATCGTCCACGAGATCCAGAGGATGTCGGCGTCGAGCGACGTCGCGATCGTGGGCAGCCCGACGACGACGCTGCGCCCGGCGAACCCGGTGATGAACTGGCCGAGCATCGCGTTGACGAGCAGGAGGCGGTCGATTGACGGCACGTCGTCGCGACTATAACGTGCCCCCGTGACGCTGGCCGAATCGCTCGGGATGAAGCGCGACGACATCGTGGCGCTCGTGGGCGGCGGGGGCAAGACCACCGCGATGTTCCGGCTCGCGCGCGAGATGGTCGACGCCGGCGGCCGCGTCCTCACGACCACGACCACGAAGATCTTCGCCGCGCAGATCGCGCTGGCGCCCGCGCACGTCGCCGCGGCGGACGCCACGCGAGCACGTGTGACCGCGGCGCTCGCGCGGAGCCCGCACGTGCTCATCATCGGCGACACCGAGCCGGACACCGGCAAGGCCGCGGGCATCTCACGGGCGCTGTTCTCGGACCTGCGCGCGTGGTTCCCGGACGCGTGCATCCTGAACGAAGCGGACGGGTCGCGCATGCGGCCCTTCAAGGCGCCGGCCGGGCACGAGCCGGTGATCCCCGAGGAGACGACGCTCGTCGTCCCCGTCGTCGGCGCCGACGTCTTCGGCAAGACGCTCCACGACGATCACGTGCACCGGCCCGAGCTGATCAGCGCGCTCAGCGGCGCGCCGCTCGGATCGCCGATCACGCCCGCGGTCGTCGCCCGCGTGCTGGCGCATCCCGACGGCGGACGCAAGGGCGTGCCGGCCCGCGCGCGCGTGGTGGTCCTCATCAACAAGGTGGAGAGCCTGCCGGACCGTGCGCCGGCGCACGAGACCGCGAACCTGCTGCTGAGAGAGCCGGCGGTCGAGGCGGTGGTGCTCGCGGCCGTGCGCGCGCACAATCCCGTGCTGGAGGTACGGACGCGATGACCATGGTGGAGACGGCGCTCGGCCCGATCGACACGGGGGCCCTCGGCCCCACGCTGATGCACGAGCACATCGTCACGCGCTCGCCCGGCGTGCAGGAGAACTGGCCGCACCTCTGGGATCGCGACGAGATCCTCCGGATCGCCGAGACGAAGATGGCCGATCTCTACAGCCGGGGCGTCCGCACGATCGTCGACCTCACCACCGTGGATCTCGGGCGCGACATCACCCTCATCCTGGACGTCGCGCGCCGCTCGCGCGTGCACGTCATCGTCGCGACCGGTGTCTGGTGGATGCCGCAGCGCTACTTCACCGGGCACGGCATCGACGCGGTCGCCGACCTCTTCATCCGCGACATCACGCAGGGCATCGGCACCAGCGGCGTGAAGGCGGCGATCATCAAGTGCGCGACCGACACGGCCGGCGTGAGCGCGGTGATCGAGAAGGTCCTGCGCGCCTCCGCGCGGGCGCAGAAGGCGACCGGTGTCCCGATCTCGACGCACACCTGGGCCGCGGGCCGCGTCGGCGAGACGCAGCAGGCGATCTTCGCGCAAGAGGGCGTCGACCTGCGCCGGGTCATCATCGGCCACAGCGGCGACAGCGACGACCTCGACTATCTGCGCGGGCTCATGGAGCGGGGGAGCACGATCGGCATGGACCGCTTCGGGCTCGACAACTTCCTGCCGACCGAGAAGCGCGTGGAGGTGCTCGCGCGCCTGTGTGCCGAAGGCTACGCCGGCAAGATGGTGCTCTCGCACGACGCGAACTGCTGGAGCGACATGCTCTCGGAGGAAGCGAAGCGCCGCACGCGCCCGAAGTGGCACTACACGCACATCTCCGACGACATCCTGCCCGCGCTCCGCAAGGCCGGCGTGAAGGAAGACCAGATCGACCAGATGCTCGTGCGCAACCCGCGCGCGATCTTCGAAGCTCGCGAGGACTAGGAGAGCCCATGCCCGACGACACACCGCTCGTCCGCAGGCTCGCGACCATTCTCTGCGCCGACGTCGCGGGCTACAGCCAGCTCATGGCGGCCAACGAAGAGCGGACGGTGCAGATCTTCCGCGGCCATCGGGAGATCTTCGAGTCGCTGGTCCGGCTCCACCAGGGACGGATCTTCAACACGGCGGGTGACGCGCTCCTGGCCGAGTTCAACAGCGCGGTCGAGGCCGTGCGCTGCGCGACCGAGATCCAGGCGGCCCTCGCGACGCGCAACGCGTCCCTCGCGGCGGACGAGCGGATGGTGTTCCGCATGGGCATCAACCTGGGCGACGTCATCGTGCAGGGCGCCGACCTGCTCGGCGACGGCGTGAACGTCGCGGCGCGGATCCAGACCTCGACGGAGCCCGGGGGGATCTGCATCTCGGGCAGCGTCTACGACCAGATCCAGAACAAGCTCTCGCTCGAGTTCAAGCTGCTCGGCGAGCAGTCGTACAAGAACATCGCGCGGCCCGTCCGCACGTACACGATCAACGAAGGCGCGGCAGTGACGAAGCCGCAGCGCCGCCGTCCGCTGAAGGTCCCGGTGGGCATCGCCGCGGCGGCGGTCGTGATCCTCGGGGCGGGGTACTGGGGCTACCGGCAGTTCGACGCGCAACGGGCCGAGCAGGTGCGCGTCGAGTCGCAGCTTGCCGCGCAGCTCGCGGTGCAGAAGCGCGCCGCCGAGCAGGCGCTCCGCGCGGCCGAGGACGCGAAACGCGAGGCCCAGACGCAGGCGCAGAAGCAGGCAGCCGACGAAGCCCTGCGCCGCGCGCAGGAGGAGCGCAACCGCGTCGAGCAGGAGCGCAAGGCGCTCGACAGCGAGAAGCGCGCCGCGGAGGCGGCGAAGGCGGCCGAGGCCGCGAAGGCAGCGGAGGCGGCGAAGAGGCAGGCGGAATCGAGCCAGCGCGCCGCGGCGCCGACGCCGACGGCGCCGACCGCGGCGAAGACCTCCGCGCAGCACGACGGCACCTACGACGGACAGCTCTGCAACCATCCGAGGAACGCCCCGCCGCGCTGCTGGGCGGTGGCGCTGTTCGTCCGCAACGGGATCGCGGAAAGCACGTGGCTCAGTCGCAGCCAGAAGACATCGACAGCCAACGGAGCCGTTGCCGCCAACGGCGCGGTGGAGCTGAAGCTGGCGGGGTGGACGCGGGAAGACAAGCCCATAGACGGAATCGTGATCGGCCGCGTCGCCGGTGACGCGATCGCCGTGTCCGGCCAATGGCGCGACGGCGGCGCCGTCCTCGGCAGCTGGACACGGCAGGGCGCTCCGAAGGTGCCGGTCGCGGCCATCACGCAGAGGGCCTCGGCGCCGTACGACGGGACCTACAACGGCCGGCTCTGCAATCAGCCCAAGGACGATGCGAAGCCGGATTGCTGGGCGGTGGCGTTGTTCGTTCGGGGCGGGATGGCCGAGGGCGCGTGGCTCAGCCGCTACCAGAAGACGTACACCGCGAACGGCGCGATCGCCGGCAACGGGACGCTGGAGGTGAGGCTGAGAGGCACGACTCGAGACGACAAACCGACCGACGCGGTGCTGGTCGGCCGCGTCGCGGACGGCGAGATCGCCGTGACCGGCCAATGGCGCGACGGCGTCGCGATCGTCGGCAACTGGACACGCCAGCAGTGAGCTCGCGACTCACGCTCACCTGTGCCGATTACGCGCGCGTCATGCCGCTCGCGACGGGAGAGGTGAAGCCCGACGGCATCGAGCTCACGATGATCCTCGGCAGCCGGGGCTCGTGGCCTGCGCGCGCCGAGATGCTTCGCCGCGCCGTGCAGGACCCGGACGTCCAGGGCGGCGAGTGGTCGATGGCGCAGTACCTCTATCGGATCGAGCAGGGCGACCGCCGCCACGTCGGGCTGCCGATCTTCCCGCTGCGCAACTTCACCGCGCGCGATCTCTACATCCGGCGCGGCGGCCCGATCCGCGAGCCGGCGGACCTCGCGGGCAAGCGCATCGGCATGTACAGCTACACGGCGAGCGGCTCCATCTGGTACCGCCACTTCCTGCGCTTCATCGGGATCGATCCCGCGAAGATCGAGTGGTGGATCGGTGACGTCGACACCGCGTGGTCCTCCGCGTCGATGAATCCGTCGCTGCCGCCCGGCGTGCACGCGGCGCCGGCGGGCCGCTCGCTCTCAGACATGCTGATCGCCGGCGAGCTCGAAGCGATCTACAGCCCGCCGCGCCCGCAGGCCTACCATCCGAAGACGGGACCGATCACGCGCCTGTTCCCGCAGTTCCCGTTCATCGAGCAGAAGTACTTTCTCGAGACGGGAGCGTTTCCGCCGCAGCACCTGATCGTCCTCAGGCGTGAGGTGTGGGAGGCGAACCGCTGGATCGCCAGGAGCCTGACGGACGCGTTCATCGCGGCCAACGACTGCTTCGGCGCCGCGCAGCGCGGGTTCCCGTACGCGACGCCGTGGCTCGAGGCGGAGCTCGAGGACACGATCGCGGTCATGGGCGAGGACTTCCACCCGTACGGCTTCGAGAAGAATCGCGCGCAGATCGAGATGTTCGCGGGCGAGGCGTTCCGATCGGCGCTGACGAGTCGCCTCGTCACGACCGAGGAATACTTCGCCGACTATCTCGTCGCCGCGTGAGCCTCTGCGATAATGCGTGACCCGCGCTGAAGCGCTAGGAGGAATGACCGGGATGGCGAGGGCTCTTGCCGGCGTGGTCGTGCTCATGCTCGTCGTCGCCGCTTCCTCGGCCGCGGCGCTGGACGTCGGTGCGCCGGCGCCCGAGTTCAAGCTGCCGAGCACCACCGGCGCCGACATCGCGCTCAGGGATTTTCGCGGCAAGAGCTGGGTCTTTCTCGAGTTCTACGGCCTCGACTTCGCTCCCACGTGAGCGGCGAACCTGTCGGCCAGGAAGGCCAACTTCAAGAGCTTGCCGAGCTTCCGGTGGAGCAACCCACCAAGTTCGATCTGGTGATCAACCTCAAGACGGCGACGGCGCTCGGCCTGACGATTCCCCAGGCGGTGTTGCTGCGCGCCGATCGGGTCATCCAGTAGGAGGGTGAGATGGCGGTCGTCCTGGGCACGGGCGCGTACCGGTACGAAGTCGTCGACAACTGGGCGAAGCTGCCGCCCGGCATGGAGTTCAATGCCGACGTCGCGGCCGTCGGCGTCGACATGCACGATCGCGTGTACGCGTTCAACCGCGGCAAGCATCCGATGTGCGTCTTCGACCGTGACGGCAACTTCCTCGCGTCGTGGGGCGAAGGCGTCTTCAAGCGCGCGCACGGCGTGCACATGGCTCCCGACGAGACGATCTGGCTGACGGACGACGGCGACCACACCGTCCGCCACTGCACGCTGGACGGGAAGGTCCTGCTCACGATCGGCGTGCCCGGCAAGCCCCAGGCGTACATGAGCGGCCAGCCGTTCAACCGCTGCACGCACACCGCGCTGTCTCCGCAAGGGGACGCCCTGTACGTGTCCGACGGCTACGGCAACTCGCGCGTCCACAAGTACGACCTCAACGGGACGCTGCGGCTCTCGTGGGGCGAGCCCGGCACCGATCCCGGCCAGTTCAACATCGCGCACAACATCTGCTGCGACGCGGAGGGCTGGGTCTACGTCGCCGATCGCGAGAACCATCGCGTGCAGGTCTTCAATGGGAACGGCACGTACGAGACGCAGTGGAACAACATGCACCGCCCGTCCGGGCTCTACCTGCATCGCGGGGCGGAGCCGCGCTTCTACGTCGGCGAGCCGGGCGGCGGCATGGCGGTGAACCAGGAGCTGCCGAACATCGGCCCGCGCGTCAGCATCTACACGCCGAAGGGCGAGATGCTCGCGCGCCTCGGCAATCGCGTCGCCGGCACCGAGCTCGGCCAGTTCATCTCGCCGCACGGGCTCGCCGTCGATTCCCGCGGCGACATCTACGTCGGCGAAGTCTCGTACACGAACTGGGGCCGTCGCGGGCCGATCCCGCCGGGCCTGCGGAGCCTGCAGAAGCTCGTGAAGGTCCGCTGATGAGCCTGAGTCCCGCGGAGCTTCGCGAGCACCTCACGCTGGCCGCGTCGAAGGCCGGGCTCAGCTTCCCCGAGGTCGTGCTGCCCGAGTCGCACGACGTCGTGCTGCGGCGGATGCGGTTCCACTACCTCGACTGGGGAACGCCGGGCCGTCCGCCCATCGTCTTCCTCCACGGCGGCGGGCTCAACGCCCACACGTGGGATCTCGTGTGCCTCTCGCTCCGCCCCGAGCGTCACTGCCTCGCCCTCGATCAGCGCGGCCACGGCGACAGCGAGTGGTCGCCGGAGATGGACTACACGACCGAGAGCCAGGCCGGGGATCTCGAGGCGTTCGTCGAGCGGCTGGGCCTCGATCGCTTCGTGCTCGTCGGCATGTCCCTCGGCGGCGCGAACGGGCTCGCGTGGGCCGGGCGGCACAGCGCGCGGCTCGCGGGCCTCGTGCTCGTGGACGTCGGTCCGGAGACGCGCGCGGCCGGCGCGCAGAAGATCGCCGCGTTCACGGCGGAGAAGAAGCCGTTCGACTCCCTCGAGGAAGTGATCGAGCGCTCGCTCGCCTTCAACCCGCGCCGCGATCCCCGGCTGCTGCGGCTCTCGCTGCGTCACAACCTGCGGCAGACACCGAAGGGCCAGTGGATCTGGAAGTACGACCAGCGCCACCGCGGCGCCTTCGATGCCGACGCCCGCGAGCGCCGTCGTGCGCTCCTGTGGGATGCCGTCGCCAACGTCACGTGCCCCACGCTCGTCGTGCGCGGCGGCCAGAGCGACGTGTTCCACGACGAGGACGCCGAGCGCCTGGCGGGAGCGCTCGCGCGCGGCCGCTGGGTGCGCGTGGAGAACGCCGGGCACACCGTGCAGGGCGACAACCCGGCGGGGCTCCTCACCGAGCTCCGCGCGTTCCTGGCCGCGCTCGACACATGACGGACGCGCCGGGCCCGAAGGGCGGGTTCTTCTTCGGGAGCGGCGTCCATTTCCGGCGCGATCAGCTCGGCTTCTACGCGGCGTGCGCGCGCGACTACGGCGACTTCGTGCAGACCACGATGGGGCCGTACCGCATCTTCCTCGTCTATCACCCCGACGTCATCGACGAGCTGCTCGTGGCGCGCAACCGCGACTTCATCAAGAGTCGCGGCGTGCGCCTGCTGCGTCCGGTCCTCGGCGACGGGCTGCTGCTGTCCGAGGGCGACACGTGGCTCCGCCAGCGCCGCCTCGTGCAGCCGGCGTTCCATCGCCAGCGTGTGGCCGAGTACGGCGGCGTGATGACCGCGTTCGCGGAGCGTCGGGTCGCCGGGTGGAAGGACGGCGACACCATCGACGTGAATGCCGAGATGCTGGAGCTGACCCGGGACATCGTCGCCAAGACGCTCTTCGACGCCGATGTGTCCGGCGACGCGCACGACGCGAGCCAGGCGGCGGAAGTGTTGATGCGCGACTTCGGCAAGCGCCTGCAAGGATTCACGGTGCTTCCCTACTGGGTGCCGACGCCCCGCAACCTCCGCTCGCGCCGCGCGCTGCGGCGGCTCGACACGCTCGTCGACCGCATCATCGCGGCGCGCCGGGCGAGCGACGAGGACCGCGGGGACCTGCTCTCCATCCTCGTGCACGCCCGCGACGCGGACGACGGCACGCGCATGACCGCGCGCCAGGTGCGTGACGAAGTCATGACGCTGTTCATGGCCGGTCATGAGACCACCGCGGTGGCCCTCTCGTGGACGTGGTATCTGCTCGCGCGGCATCCGGAGGCCGAGGCGCGGCTCGTCGAGGAAGTGCGCGACGTCCTGTGTGGCCGTGCTCCGTCCGTCGACGACCTTCCGAAGCTCCGGTACGCCGAGATGGTGGTGACGGAATCGATGCGGCTCTATCCGCCCGCGTATGGCCTCGGACGCCAGGCCGTGCGCGCGACCGAGCTCGGCGGCCATCCGCTGCGGGTGAACGACATCGTGATCGCGCCCACGTGCGTGGTGCATCGCGATCCGCGGTGGTTCGACGAGCCGGAGGCGTTTCGTCCCGAGCGATGGGACGGCGACCTCGCGCGCCGCTTGCCGCGCTTCGCGTACTTCCCGTTCGGCGGCGGCCCGCGCCAGTGCATCGGCAACGGCTTCGCGCAGATGGAAGCGACGCTGCTGCTCGCCGCCATCACGCAGCGTTTCCGGCTGTCCCTCGTTGCCGGGCAACGCATCACGCCGACGCCCTACGTCACGCTTCGGCCTGAACCCGGCATCCGCATGCGCCTCGCTCGACGCAAAGGGGAACGTTCATGAGCGACACGCCCACGTTCGGACGCTACGCCGAGCTTCCAGTGGACCGCATGACCGTGGCGCAGCGCGATGGCTACAAGGCGATGGTCGACGGCCCGCGCGGACGGCTGCCCGGGCCGTACAAGGTGTGGGTGCACAATCCGAAGCTGCTGCACGCCGCCGCGCCGCTCGGCCAGCACTTCACGCCGGGCGAATCCGCGCTGTCGGAGCGGGAGCGCGAGATCGCCGTGATCCTCATCACCAGCAAGTGGCGCTCCGCGTACCCGGCGGCGGCGCACGAGCGTCGCGGCAAGGAAGTCGGGCTGCCCGCGGCCACGGTGGAAGCGATGATGGCCGGCCTGCCCGTCTCGTTCCCCGACGCGCGCGAGCAGGTCGTCTACGAGCTCGCGACGACGCTCGCCGGCGAGCGCCTCGTCTCCCAGGGCCTGTACGACCGCGCGGTGAAGGCCCTCGGGCACGAGGGCATCACCGACGTCGTCGTGCTGATGGGCTACTACACCGCCGTCTCGCTCACGATGAACGTCTACGCGGTGCCGGCCGGCACGCCGGGGATGGCGCGATGAAGATCACGCCGCTGCATCCCTCGCTCGGCGCGGAGGTCACGGGCGTCGATCTCGGCACGCCCCTCGACGAATCCACCGGACAGGCGCTCGTGCGCGCGCTCGCCGACCATCTGGCGCTGGTCTTTCACGACCAGTCGCTGACGCCCGAGCAGTATCTCGAGGCCGCGACGATCTTCGGGCCGCCGATGGAGCAGCACTACTCGCAGCACCACATGCCGGGCTTTCCGCTGATCGGGATGATCTGGCACCGGAACGGGCAGCGTCCCGCGGAGCGCTGGCACACCGACCACACCAACCGCGAGCGCCCGCCGGCCGCGACCATTCTCTATGGGGTCGAGATTCCGTCCGCCGGCGGCGGCACCAGCGTCGCGAACATGCGCGCGGCGTACCGCGCGCTACAGGACGACGAGCGCCGCCGCCTCGACACGCTGACGACGTTCAACGAGCTCGACAGCGACCACGCCGACACGCGGCAGGAAGATCGCGAGAAGTACGGCACGCCGATCGAGCATCCGATGGTGCGCACGCACCCGGTGCACGGCTCGCGCGCGGTCTATTTCCACATCACGAAGGCCACGCACATCAGCGGCATGACGCCCGAGGCGAGCAAGGCGTACATGAGCGACCTGATCGAGCGGATGATCCGGCCGGAGATCGTCTATCACCACGCGTGGCGGCGGGGCGACGTGCTGGTGATCGACGACCGCGCCACGATGCACCGCGCGCACGGCGACTACGATCGCGCGCAGAGCCGCGTGCTCTGGCGGATCATCGTCGAGGGCGATCGGCCGCGACTGATGAGATGGGGGGCTCCGGGCGCCCCCCAAGCCCCCCACGCTCCGGGCCGGGAGTGAATCCCGGCCCTCCGCGACTGCCCCACCTAGCCCTCGCGGGCGACCTGTTCGGCGTACGACGCGCGGTAGCCTTCGGCGGAGCGCGCGTACGCCGCGCGTGCGGCCTCGTCGAGATCGGCGGCCGGCGCGGGCTCGAGCTCGAAGTGTCCGAATCTGTCGACGCCGCGCACCAGCATGGCCGGCGTCTTGTGCTTCACGCCGCGGTGCTGCACGGACGTCGGCACGTAGCTGATCGCCAGACCGACCCGGCGTCCCTCGGAGCGATTCGGCTGCGAGCGGTGGAGCAGGAGCGTGTGGTGCAGCGAGAACTCGCCGGCGCGGAGCGGCGCGTGGACCGCCGGCGCGTCGTCGACGTCCACGGTGACCGCCTGGCCCGCCCGATTCACGCTGTCCGGGACGACACCCGCGCGATGCGGAAGCTGTCCGCGCGCGTGACTGCCCGGCAGGAACTCCATGCAGCCGTTCTCCGCGTTCGCGTCGGTGAGCGCCAGCCACGCGGTCACGTGCACGTAGGGCCGCAGGCCGAAGTAGGTCGCGTCCTGGTGCCACGCCGCGATCGCCGCGCTCTCCGGCTCCTTGATGAACCACGTCGACGTGTACACGAGGATGTCCGGGCCGATCAGCGACTCGACGGCGTCGAGGATGGCCGGGTGGGAGACGAGCCCGTGCACCCACGCGAGCAGGACGTGCGTGCGCGCGCGATACCGCGTGGTCGCGTCGGACGTCAGCGGTCCGCCGACCGCCGCTTCGAACGCCGCGAGCTTCGCGCGGTAGGCCGCCGCTTCGTCGCGCGTGAGCGCCGGGTTCGGTGACAGGAATCCGTCGCGCGCGTAATGCTCGACCTGCGCGGGCGCAAGCATGGCGCGATTCTACGTCAGGCGACGCTGAGGGTTTCGAACAGCCGATCGAGCGTCGGCGCCTTCTCCAGGCTCCGGACTTCGCCCAGGACCCGATCGCAGCGCTCGGCGCCGAGCGTGCCCGACGCAAGGCCCCGGAACTTCGCTTCGACCTCCCCATCCGAGAGCGGGTTGTCTCGATGCCCCTTCGGATGCGCCGTTTCCGCGGTCAGGCGGTGTCCGCTCGTCGTCGTCACCTCGACGCGCGTGCACGACTCCGCCGGGTAGCGACGCGTGAACTCCGGGTCCTCGACGACGGTGAGCTTCTTGATCAGCGGTCTGAGCGCCGGATCCTGAAGGCGCAACGGCGCGAACGTGGCGGGCGTCACGCCGCCGTCCTGCAACGCGGCGGCGACGAGGTACGGCATGCTGTGATCCGCAGTCTCGCGCGTGCGGGGATCCCACTTCTCCGCTTCCTTCGCCGTGCGCCGCACGGCGTCGGCGTAGGTCGCCACGTGCACGGCGGCGATGTCGCCCACCGCGACCTGCTCGCGAAGCTGCAGCACGAGGCCGATCGGGCCCTGCGTGTGGACCACCGCCGGATACGCTTTGAAGGTGGTGCGCGTGATGCGGAACGGCTCGCCGTCGCCGCCGAATCGCGGCCACTTCGGCGCGTCGATCCCGAGGTGCTGCCAGAGGCCGTCGCGTCCCTCGAAGGGATGGCCGGGGCCCGTCATGCCGTCGGCCGCGAGCTCCGCGGCAAAGACGGCGGTGCGGTTCGCCGCGGCGGTCGCGCATCCCTTCCACATCGAGAGCTCACCGATCCGCGTGACGCCGAGCGGGAGTCCCGTCGTGATCGCGATGGAGATCGCGTTCGCCATCGCCGTACGATCGAACCCGAGGATCTTGCCGGCGCCGCACGCGGAGCCGATGGCCGCGAAGATCCCCTGATCCCAGCCCTTCAACGGAACTTCGTCGGCGAGGCGACAGAACATCTCGTACGCGACGACGATCGCCGTGATCACGGACCGTCCGTTCGCGCGATGAGCATCCGCGACGGCCAGCACGGCGGGAATCATGTCGCTCGGATGTCCGGTGCCGCGCGCGGCGTAGGTGTCGTTGCAGTCGAGGTAGCGGACGAGCGCCGTGTTCGCGAACGCCGCGAGGTCCGACGAGGTCTGCTGCGTGCGGCCGAGGAGGCGTGCCGGCGGGTTGCCCCGGACGCGAGCGGCGGCACGCCGCGCGATCGCCGCCGGCTCGGCATCGAGCGCGCCGGCGCCGCAGCCGAGCGTGTCGATCAGGGTCCGCTTCACCTGGTGCACAGCGTCCGAAGACAGATCTTCGTAGGCGAGTCGGCACGCGTAGTCGCTCAGGTACCCGGTGGTGGCGTCCATCACGCGCTCCGCTTTCGGGCGATGAAGTCGAGGGTGGCCTGCGCGCACCGCCCGGCATCGCTCGCCGCGGCGTGGAACGAGTTGCCGGGGAGCACGAGCAGCTCCGAATCCCGGATCGTCTGCTGCCACGCGCGCGTCTCCTCGACGGACGCCAGGCCGCTCTCCTCGGTGGTGATCACGAGCGTCGGGCACGCGATCTTCGGCAGGTCGGCGCGGATGTCCGAGTAGTTGATCGCGGCGTTGAAGCCGACGAGCGTCGAGAGGGGCGCGCGCCCCATGAACCGGATCCACCACTCGACGCCCTCCGCGGGGAAGCGGTCGCCCAGGCGCCCGGCCATCGTCCGTCGCGCCCAGTGCTCGATGCCGAGCGTCTCGAACTCCTCGGTGAGCGCCGGGATGCGCTCGGCGCCCGTGCGCAGCGGCGGCGGCGAGCCGACGACGGTCAGCGTCCGCACGCGCTCCGGGCGCCGCGCCGCGAACGCGCGCGCGACGACCCCGCCGATCTTCGCGCCGACCAGGTGGAAGCGCGGGATCCCGAGCGCGTCCATGAGACGCGCGTAGTCGTCGATGATGACGTCGAGCGACCACTTGAAGTCGCGGCGCATCGGCGTCGACGCGCCGTAGCCGCGCATGTCCGGCCGCACGACGCGGAACCGGCGCGCGAGCCGCGGCACCCACGCGTACCACGCGAGGCTGCTCTCGCAGTTGCCGTGCAGGAGCAGGACGGTGTCCGGCGTCGTCCACGGGTCGGTGAAGTCGTCCACGAGATAGTGGAGCTGCGTATCGGCGGCGAGCTCGAACGTCGGCATCACGATCCTCCCGCGCGGGCGCGGATGTCGGAGGACGAGGAGTCGAGGCGGAACCGTCCCTCGGGGATTTCCCGGAACAGCGCGGCGAAGCGCGAGGGGATGGCGGCGTCGGCCAGCGAGTGGACGCGGCCGGCGCTGTCGGCGCGCACCGCGACGAGGAAGCGGCAGCCCGAATCCGCGATCTCCTGGAGCGCGGCGATCATGCGCTTCTCGTCGCCGTAATACTTCGTGACCACCAGGCGCTCCGCGGTGTCGGCGCCCACGACGAACGTGACGCCCGGAAACAGGCGTGACTTTTCGAGGAACGTCGGCGCCCGCGTCAGCTCGACGCGCGCGCGCCCCGCGAACTGCGCGATCCGGCGCCGCACTTCGGCGGCGGCGAGCGGCGGCTTGTCGACGTTGGTCACCGACAGCTCGAAGGCGACCGGCGCGTGCAGCATCTCCTCGGCCACACGGGCGAGGACGAGGTGGCCCTCGTGCAGCGGGTTGAACGAGCCGGGAAGCACGACGCGTGGCGACGGCGCGGCGGGGACGATCTGTCCGTCGAGCCAGGCCGTGAGGCGTCCATCCGGCCACGCCGTGACGCGGTCGAGATCGCCGGCCAGGAGATGCTCGATCGGATCGCTCGTGGCGACGGCCTGCGCGCTGTAGCGCTCATCGGACGAGAGCAGGCTCTCCGGCGGCGGCGCGTCGACCCCGCACGCGCGGGCGAGGCAGAGCACGATCGCGCGCGCGACGAGGTCCTCTTCGCCCGCACGGTCGCGCCGCCCCTTCGCCAGCACGATCGAGTGGACGTCGGCGCCGGCGCCCGTGGTGACGGCGATATGGCAGCGATGCTCGCCCTGCCGCGGCCGATCGGTGACGAGCCCCGCCGTGGCCCCGAGCCCGATCGTCCGGGCGCCCGGCGGCGCAAAGGTGGCCGCCCGCTGTCGCGCGCGCTCCGCCATCGCCACGGAGGTCTCGACGCTGCAGGCCTGCTCCGGCTCGAAGCCGAGAAACGCCGTCAGCGCGCCGAGATCGTAGGGGACCACCGCCTCGAGCAGCAGGCGCGAGCCGCCGGGCACGCGGAGCAGCTCGGCGATCGCGCCGGTGCCGCCGCCGGTGATGGCGAGCACGACCTGGCGCCCCGACGCGTGCATCCCGGCGATCATCGGCGTCCACGAGGCGTCCATCTGACGGCGGATCGTGAAAGACATTCCTGATAGAGTCAACTCCGCGAAGGAGGACCCCATGAGCGAGCCCGTCCTGATGCAGATCTTCTCGGACTACGTCTGACCCTGGTGCTATCTCAGTACCGTGCGTATTGAGAGACTGAAGCGCGAGCACCACGTTCGGATCGAGTGGGTCCACTTTCCGCTCCACCCGGAGACGCCCCCGGAAGGCCGGGCCCTGGCCGACCTCTTCGCGGGACGCAGCCCCGAGCAGCGGAAGGCGATGCACGAGCAGATGAAGGCGCGCATGGACGAGGAAGGCCTGCCGTACGGCGCGCGCACGCACACGTACAACAGCCGGCTCGCGCAGGAGATCGGCAAGTGGGCCGACACGCAGCCCGGCGGCGAGGCGGTCCATGACGCGTTCTTCCGCGCCTACTTCATCGACGCGCGCGACATCTCGAACCCCGAGGTGATCCTCGACATCGTCGAGAAGGTGGGCCTGCCGGTGGACGCCGCGCGCGAGGTGCTGGAGCAGCGCACGTTCAAGGAGGCCGTCGACGCCGACTGGAAGCTGTCGCGCGAGTACGGCATCACCGGCGTGCCGACGTTCGTCGTCGGCCGCTACGGCGTGGTCGGCGCGCAGCCCTACGCGGCGCTGGCGCAGCTCGTGCGCGAGGCCGCGGAGCCGATCGACGAGTAACCGCTAGATCGCGTTGCCGCGGTAATAGGTCGTCGTGCCCTCGTGGCCGACGATCCCGCGCGTGCCCTTGTACGCGTGGACCTCGGCGGTGAGGGGACGGACGCCGTCGAGCATCAGCCACAGCCGCAGCAGGTGGCGCTTGCGCGCCGGGTCCGGGTCGTCCTCGAAGCTCGTCCGGTTGTGGAGCATCGTGCAGTTGTTGAAGAAGATCATCTGGCCCGGCTCGAGCATGAAGTTGAGCTGCACGTCGGGGCGCCGCCCGACCTCGTCGAAGTAGTCGAGCGCGGCCTGCTCCTCCTCGGTGAGCGGCGTGGCGAGCTCCTTCGCCGCCATCTCGATGTAGGCGCGCAGCCACACCACGCTCATCGCGCCTTCGCTCTCGGACAGCACGGGGACGCGATACGGCGTGATCGCCGGCTCGCCCGTCGCCTCTTCTCCCCGGCGGTGGTACGGGAATCCCGCGAACAGCGGCTCGAGCAGCTCGGGGCGCGAGGCCAGGATCTCGTTGTAGATGGTGTGAGCGCTGGCGTAGCCGCTGCGTCCGCCTTCGGTCGCCTTCCGGATGCAGAGCATGCCGACGATGTCGGCGCGATCCGTGTGCAGCGTGAGCTCGCGGCTGTTCCGGTACGCGCGCTCGCGCCGGTCCTTGCCGCCGACGTCCACGACGTGCCCGAGCCGATCGCCCATGGAGCTCTGCGACACCGCGCGCCCGAAGTGGGTGCCGAGACCGAAGAACAGCATGCCGAGGTCGTCCGTGGTGTAGCGGTCGCGCGGAAGCTCGCGCAGCAGGAGGAAGCCGCGGCCGCGCAGCACCTCGTCGCGCCACGCGGCGACGTCGCCGGCGATCGAGTCGAGCGCGAAGTCGCGCGCGGTGAGGTCTTCCGTGTTCCGCCCCGCGCGGCGATTGGCGGCGATCGCCGCGTCGAACGCCGCCAAGTGCGCGTCGGTCAGCGTGAACGAGTACGCGTCCGGCGTCGCGAAGTCGGCCGGCTTCCACGCGCTGCGGGCTCGAACGGGCGTTCGCTTCGTGACGATACTCATGCTGCCTCCCCGGCTCCGCTTGAGGCATTCTAGTCGCGACATGAACGTCGGGGTGATCTTTCCTCAGACCGAATGCGGCACCGACATCGCGGCGATCGCGGCGTTCGTCCGCGAGGTCGAGGCGATGGGCTTCGATCATCTCTTCGTGGCCGACCACGTCCTCGGCGCGGATCCGAGGTTCCATTCGCATCCCTCGCTCGCCACGTACTCCCACGAGGCCGTCGTGCACGAGGCGCTGACCCTCATGGCGTACCTCGCCGCGATCACGAGCCGGATCACGCTCGCGACCGGGATCCTGATCCTTCCGCAGCGGCAGACGGCGCTCGTCGCGAAGCAGGCGGCGGAGATCGACGTGCTGAGCGGCGGGCGGCTGCGCCTCGGCATCGGCGTGGGCTGGAACGCCGTCGAGTTCGAGGCGCTCAACGAGACCTTCGAGAATCGCGGGCGCCGCAGCGCCGAGCAGATCGCGGTGCTGCGCGCGTTGTGGACGCAGCCCGTCGTCGACTTCCGCGGCGAGTTCCATCGCATCAGCCACGCCGGCCTCAACCCCATTCCGATCCAGCGGCCGATCCCGATCTGGTTCGGCGTCGGCAGCCGCGATCACCCGGTGCCGCCGGCCGCGGCGCTCAGACGCATCGCGCGCCTCGCCGACGGGTGGAGCCCGAACTTCACGCCGGACGCGCAGGGCCGGACGCTCGTCGACCAGGTCCACCGCTACGCGCGCGAGGCCGGCCGGGATCCCGCGACGCTTCCGCTGGAAGGCCGCATCCGGCTCGCGGGTCAGAACGCGGACGGCTGGACGAAGCAGGTGGAAGCGTGGAAAGCTCTGGGTGCGAGCTCCATCATCGTGGAGCCGAGGGGCGGGAAGCTTCGTTTCCCGGACGAGCAGCTCGACGTGCTACGAAGGTTCAAAGGAATGGTGAAAGCATGAGCAAGGCGCTGAACGGCATTCGGATCCTCGACCTGACCCAGTTCGAAGCGGGCACCTCGTGCACGCAGATGCTCGCGTGGCTCGGCGCCGACGTGATCAAGGTGGAGGAGCCCGGCAAGGGCGAGCCCGGGCGCTACGGTCGCGCCGAGAAGCCGGGTGTCGACTCGAGCTACTTCCTGCTGCTGAACGCCAACAAGCGGAGCGTCACGCTCAACCTGAAGCACCCGCAGGGCAAGACGATGTTCCTCGAGATGGTGAAGCAGGCGGACGTCGTCGCGGAGAACCAGGCGCCCGGCGCGATGGAGCGGAACGGGCTCGGCTACGATGCGCTCTCCGCGATCAACCCGCGCATCGTCTATCTCTCGGTCAAGGGCTTCGGCAGCTACGGCCCGTACAGCGAGTACAAGAGCTTCGACATGATCGCGCAGGCCACGGGCGGCGCGATGAGCGTGACCGGCTTCCCCGGCTCGCCGCCGCTCAAGCCGGGCCCGACGATCGGCGACTCCGGCACCGGCATGCACGCCGCCCTCGGCGTGATGGCGGCACTGTGGCAGCGCCAGGCGACGGGGCAGGGTCAGCGCGTCGAGCTCTCGATGCAGGACGCCGTCGTGAATCTCTCGCGCGTCGCGTTCCGCCTCGCGTACGCGGGCGGCGACTTCGAGCCGCGCCGCGGCAACGAGATCGCCAACACGGTGCCGTCGGGCATCTATCGCTGCAAGCCCGGCGGGCCCGACGACTACGCGTACATCTACTGCCAGCCGGTGCGCCGCCACATGTGGGACGCGCTGCTGAAGACGATCGGCCGTGACGACCTCGTCGGCAACGCCGAGTACGCGGATCCGAAGTGGCGCGCCGCGCACAAGGCCGAGGTCAACGGGATGATCGAGCAGTGGACGATGCAGCACACGAAGCACGAGGTCATGGCGGCGCTCGGCAAGGCGGGCGTGCCGACGGGCGCGTGCCTCACGCCGAACGAGGTCCTGAACGACCCGCACCTCAAGACGCGCGGCATGATCACGACGATCAAGCATCCGGGCTGGGGCGAGTTCACGATGCCCGCGAATCCCGTGCAGCTCTCGAAGTCGCCGACGGAAGTGCGGCCCGCGCCGCTGCTCGGCGAGCACAACACCGAGATCTACAAGGAGTGGCTCAAGCTCGGCGCGGAGGATCTCGCGAAGCTCAAGACCGACGGCGTGATCTGAGGCGTGCCGCTCTCGTCCTCGGCGCGGCGCTGCTCCTCAGCGTCACGCCGGGGACGCGTGCGAGCGCGGCGCCGCCGGAAGGCCAGCTCACCTGGGCCCTCCACGTCTCGCTCGCGCCGACGTGGTTCGATCCCGCCGAGACGCCGGGGATCATGACGCCGTTCATGGTCCTCTACGCCCTGCACGACGCGCTGGTGAAGCCGATGCCCGGCAAGCCGATGGCGCCCCGCCTGGCGGAGGGCTGGACGGTCTCGCCCGACGGACTCACGTACGACTTCGTGCTGCGCCAGGGCGTGCGCTTCCACAACGGCGATTTGCTGACCGCCGACGACGTGAAGTTCTCGTTCGAGCGGTATCGCGGCGTCTCCGCGAAGCTCTTCAAGGACGTGGGCCGACTTCCTCACGTTCTACGCGGCGCCGGCCACCGGCGCCGCCTGGATCGTGCCGCGGAAATATCTCGAGAGGGTCGGCGACGACGGGTTCAAGAAGGCGCCGGTCGGCGCGGGGCCGTACAAGTTCGTGTCGTTCACGCCCGGCGTCGAGCTGGTCCTCGACGCCAACGAGCAATACTGGCGCAAGGCGCCGAGCGTTGAAGCGTCTCGTCCTGAAGGTGGTGACCGAGGAGACGACGCGCGCGGCGATGACGAGACGCGGCGAGGCCGACGTCGCCTACACGTTCCGCAGCGTCGTGGCGCAAGACCTCCAGCGCGCGCCCGGGCTCACGGACCAGTGGGATCCGAAATCTCCGTGGGCCGATCGCCGCGTGCGGCTCGCCGTGAACCACGCGATCGACCGCGGCGCGATGAACCAGTCGCTGACGCTCGGGTTCTCGCGACTCAGCGGCAGCATGATTCCGCAAGACTTCGAGTTCGCGTGGCCGGCGCCGCTCTACGCGTACGACGTCAAGCGCGCGAAGCAGCTCATGGCCGAGGCCGGCTATCCGAACGGCTTCGACGCCGGCGAGATGCCGACCGATCCGTCGTTCGCCGAGACGGCGGAGCCCGTCGTCGGCTATCTCGGCGCCATCGGGATCAAGACGCGGCTGCGCACGCTGGAGCGCGCGGCGTTCTACAGCCAGGTGCGCGACAAGAAGATCCGCCCGATCGTCTACATGGCGAGCGCCGCGGCCGGCACCGCGGCGACGCGGCTCGACGCGTTCGTCGCGGCGAGCGGCGTCTACACGTACGGCAGCTATCCCGACATCGAGCGCGCGATGGTGGCGCCGATCTGGGAGATCGCCGCCATCCAGGGCTACGGCGCGCGCGTGGCGGAGCCGGCGCTCGGCCTGATCACCGGCTTCCCGTGGTCGGCGCCGTTCGAGGAGCTCCGGCTGAAGCGCTAGGAAATCGAGCAGGCCTCGGCGGCCCCCTCAAGACTCGCCCAAGGATTGCTCCGGCAAGGCCGGCGCTCGAGCACGGGTTAGAGATTGGCCAATCACCTGAGGACCCCACCCTCCCGAACCCTCGAGTTCGGGACGTTTCCGTAGGGTCGTCGTCAGATCAGACGTCGCAGAGCGCCGGGTTCGAGTCCTTCGTCCCCGCCCACGGCGTCCAGGCGTACAGCCGCTCTGGGCATCGCGCCGGCGCACCCCAGGGGGCGGCGTGTCCATCTTTGGGCACTCGCAGCGCTCCCCGCCGGGGTCTATGTCGCCGGGTATGCCCCTCCGCGGCATCGACTACCGGCCGCGCGACGCCGAGCACGCCGACGATCGTTGTCAACCGGTGCAGAGCGCCCTAGAGTACCAACGCGCCATGCTGTCGCGACGCCCCGGGCTCGGTCTTCTTCTTGCCGCGCCGGCTTTCGCGCTCGTCGCGTGGGTGGTCCCCTCCGGATATGGCATGCCAAAGAAATCTGCGCCGGCACTGCCTGTGGAAGGGACGCCCACCGAGGCGACGCCCGCACCCGCTGAGGCCGTCCGCCTCAGCGCAGAGGTCGCCGCGCTTCTTCGCGCCGGTAAACCCGCGCAGGCGTTGCCGCTCGCAGAACGAGTGGTGGCGCTCGTGGAAACAGGCGTTGGGACCGGACCACTCGGAGTTGGGCACCAGCCTCCATAGTCTGGCAGCTGTCTACGCAGCGCTCCGCCGGGACGCAGAAGCGGAGCCCCTGCTTCACCGGGCGCTCGCGATCCGTGAGCGCGTCTTCGGGCCTGTGCACCTCGATGTGGCCCGGACCCTCGACGGCTTGGCGGCCGTCCACATGTACCGGAAGCAGTACGCACGCGCCGAGCCGCTCTACCGGCGCGTGCTCGCGATTCGCGAGCGACTCCTCGGGACCCACGACCTTCAATTGACCGCAACGCTCACGAACCTTGTGACGATCTACTTCGCCACGGTGCAGTACGACCAGGCGAAGCCGCTGATGGAACGGGTGGTCGGTATTCGTCAGAAAGTGCGGGGCCCCGAGCACCTTGAGGTGGCATCAGATCTCGAACTCCTTGGCGCGGTCTACGCAGTTCTGGGTGAGTACGAGCAGATGGAACAGGCGCTCCGGCGGGCGTTGGCAATCCTGGAAGCAGCGATGGGCCCCGAGCACCTGAAGGTCGCCGGGATCCTGAGCCGCCTCGCGATCCCCCTCGTGGTTCGAGGGCAGTACATGGAGGCGGAGCAGTTGTCTCGGCGCGCCCTGGCGATTCAGGAGAAGGCGCTGGGTCCGAACCATCTGGAAGTCTCCCGGAGCCTCGCGACTCTGGCGGGCACCCTTCGAGCCTTCGGGCAGTACGATCGGATGGAGCGACTTTACCGGCGGGCGCTGGCCATTCAAGAGGCGGCGCTTGGGCCGGAGCATTCGGAAGTAGTTGCCGAAGGCCAACACTGTTTGGTGAGCAACGAGGTGCTGCTGGACTCTCCGGTCAAGTGAGTACCCCAATGTGCTCGCGACCGGGTAGGGCCCTACCGGAACCCGGAGCAGTTTCGGCAGGCGACGGAACGTCACGTCCACCGGTCGCCGATCTTGACCTTCGCTGCGGGCGGGCTCCTCGGTGCGGCCTCCGCGGCGAAACGAAACAGGTCGGAGATGAACGCTGCGCGAGAGTGCTCCGCAGGGTTATGTGAGCATCGCGAGCGTCTGCTCCAGCGAGCGGACGCGCGCGTACATCTTCATCGATGTGGTGAGGCTGTACGCGTGCGCGGCGGCGTCGCCGCCCCAGCAGCACTCGCGGACCACGACCGTGTCGAGATCCATGCTGAACGCTTCGCGCACGCTCGTCTCGACGCCGCGGTTCGTCGCGCCCCCGCCGATCACCAGCGCGGTGCGGTGCAGCGCCCGGAGCAGCTCGGCCACGCCGGTGCCGTAGAACGCGCTCGGGCGGCGCTTGAGATAGACGTAGTCCTCCGGCCGCGGCGCGATCTCGTCCGGAAAGCCCGCCTCCGGCGTGCCCTCGACGCAGTTGGTGAGCGACGGCACGCCCGTCTCGACGCTGAGATCGGTCGGCAGCAGCACGACGTCGGCCCCGTCCGCGCGGCTCACCGGCGTCGTGTAGATGATCGGCATCTTGCGCGCCCGGCACGCGCCGATCAGCGTCACCCATGCGTCGAGCGCGGGCTTCATGGCCGCGCGGCGCGCGGGATCGGACGGGGAGAGCGCGCGACGGCAGACGTCGTAGGCGATCAGCGCGGCGCGCGACGTGTCGATGCGGTCGGGGGCACGAGTGGTCACGCGGTCACTCCTTCACGAGCGACGCGGCCGCGGTGCTCGGGTCGAGCTCGAGGCCGAGGCCGGGGCCGTCGGGTGGAATCAGGAACACGCCCTCCGCCGTCTTCTCCTCGCGCAGGACTGGACCTTTGAAGAGACGGCTCTGGAATTCCAGCAACGGATTGTCCGGCATGAAGTACTCGATCCACTTCACGTTCGGCAGCCCCGCCGCCATGTGGATGTGGACCGATTGCAAATTCCACGGCGACACCGGCACGCTCGCGAGCGTGGCGAGCGCGTGGATGCGGAGCCAGTCCGTGATGCCGCCGGTGATCGCGGCGTTCGGCTGGACGACGTCGACCGCGCCGTGCTCGATGAGCTGGCGGAATTCCGTGACGCCGACATGCTGCTCGCCGCCGACGATGTACGTCCGGCCCGCGCGCTGCCGGATGCGCACGTAGCCGGGAATGTCGTCCGGCGGCACCGGCTCCTCGAGCCAGTACACGTCGTACCGCTCCCAGCGCTTGAGCTGCTGGATCGCGGTGTCGACGTCCCACGTGCCGTTGACGTCCACCATCAGCTTCACGTCGGGGCCGATCGCCTCGCGCACGTGCTTCACGCGCTCGGTCGCCTCCGCCAGCGAGACATAGGTCGCGGAGCCGCGGATCTTCAGCGCGGTGTGGCCTTGCTTCACGTAGTCCGCCGCCTTTGCCGCGAGCTTGTCGGGCGGCAGGTGGTGGGCGCAGTTCGCGTACGTCGCGATGCGCGCGCGATGGCCGCCGAGCAGCGCCGAGACCGGCGCGTTCAGCTGCTTCGCCCTCAGATCCCACAGCGCGAAGTCGATCGCGGCGATGCAGAAGCGCACGATGCCGTCGCCGCCCCGGCGCGGCACCGCGTCGTACATCCGGCGCCAGAGCTGCTCGGTGAAGAGCGGATCCTGCCCGACGACCGCGGCCTTGAGCGTGCGCCGGATCAGCGTCGCGACGACGTCGCTCGTCGCTCCGCCGCCGCTCGCCATGCTGACGAATCCCGTTCCGGTCGCGCCGACATCCGTGTGGACCTCGACGATCTGGATGCCCGTCGCGTCGGGCGCGCGCGAGGCGTTGCACCGCTTGACGGTCACATCGCTGATCTTCACCGTCGGGCTCCTCTCGCCGGCATGGCCAGGTCGGCCGGGGCGCGCTGACAGACATCGAGCGCCGTCACCGTCAGCACTTGCGTGACCTTTACCATCTCGCTCACGAGCACGCACGCGTCGTCTTCGTCCGCGTTGCCGCGGATGGTGGCGGGCCCGTACAGCAGGCACGGGATGCCGGCCTTCCACAGGTGGCACGTGTCGTCGGCGCTGTACGAATGCGGCAGCACCGTGCCGATCGCCTTCGGCTCGTTGCCCGTCACCGCGCGATAGCTCCGCGCCACCGCCTGCACGATCGGCGCGTCCACCGGGATGTCGAACGGATCCATCACGAGACGGCGGCGGCCCTTGAAGCTCGCGGGCGGCGGGATCTCGATCTCGTAGCGCAGCGCCGGATCGCGCGCGGCCAAGGGATCCAGCGCGCGCCGGATGTCGGCGACGATGCCGTCGACGGTCATGCCCGGCAGGAAGTGGACGTCGACGATGATCGTGCAGACGTCCGGCACGTAGGGCGGCTCGACGAGCACGTAGTCGTGGCCGCGTCCGCCGAGGATGCCGCCGACGTTGAGGCGCGGAAACGCGGGGAGATCGGGCCGCGGCGTGTGGCGGAACTCCACGCGCTGGAGCGCGTCGACCACGCGGGTCATCGTCTGCACCGCGTTCACCGTGCCTTCGAGCCGCCCGATGTGGCCCGTGACGCCGTGCGTGTGTATCGCCATGTGGACGATGCCCGAGTGCACCGTCACGAGGTTGTCCGCGCCGAATGGCTCGGCCACCACCGCGGCATCGGTGCGCAGCCCGCTCTCCATGAGGGCGTGCGTGCCTTCGCCACCCTGCGTCTCGCCCGCGACGCACGCCACGACGAGGTCGCCCGCGAGCCGCACGCCCGATCGCCGGATCGCCTCGGCGGCCATGATGATGCTCGCGAGCCCGCCCTTCATGTTCTGGACGCCGTGGCCGTAGAGCCGATCGCCTTCGAGCGTCGGGGTCCACGGATCGCGACGCCAGCGCCGTGTCAGCGCGTTGATGTCGGTGTGGCCGTTCAGCATGAGGCTGGCGCCGCCGCCGGTGCCGCGCAGCGTGGCGATCGTCTGGAAGCGTCCGGGCTCGATCTCCTGGAGGTCCACGTCGTAGCCGCGCGCGCGGAAGAAGCCGTCGAGGAATCGCGCGACAGCCGTCTCCTCGGTCTTGAAGCTCGGGATGCGGATCAGATCGCTCGCGAGGTCGATCAGCGCCTGCGCCTCGACGTGCGCCAGCACCGCGCGTGTCCGCTCATCCATCGTCCGCTCCGGTCTTGCGCTCGCGCGGCAGGCCGAGCGCGACGACGATGCCGATCGCGTTGCCGGCGGCGGCGATGACGACGGCGGCCGCGTAGCCGCGCGTGACGTCGAACAGGTACCCGGCCACGGTCGGCAGCGCGATGGCCGCCGCGCACCACGCGAGATAGATGCGGCTCGCGATCAGCCCGTACAGCGCGCGGCGCCAGTAGACGGCGACCGCCGCCGCGGTCACGCCGGAGATCAGCCCGTAGCCGACGCCGACGAGCGCGAGCGCCGCGACCGACACGCCGGCGCCGGGCCAGAGCGTCAACGCCACGTTGCCGCCGAGCGCGATGACGTGGGCGCCCGCGGCGACGATCGGAATCGTGAGCCAGTCGGCCATCCACCCGCCGCACACGCGCGCGACGGCGATCGTGCCCGCGATGAACGTGGTGCCGTAGACGGCGAGCGCGGTCGCGCCGCCGTACGCGGCGATGATGCCGGCCGCCTGGCTCAGCACCATGAGCCCGGCGGACGCGGCGAGGAAGAAGACGAAGAAGAGGCGCCAGAAGACGACGGGCCGCCGCTCGTGCGCCGCCGGCGTGACGCGGGCGCCTGCCGCCGCGAGCGCGACGCGCGCACGACCGATCAACCACGCGCTGAAGGCGCCAGTCACCGCGAGGACGACGGCGAGCCCGCCGAGCGTCCAGCGCACGCCGAAGGTCAGGATGCCCCAGCCGAACAGCGGCGCCGCGATCATCGCGCCGAGCGGGTAGAGCGCGACGATGTAGCCGTTGACGAGTCCGTGACGTCTCGTGACGGCGAGGTTCACCGACTGCTGCACGAGGATGTACGCCGCGCCGCCGCCGAGGCCGAAGAGCACGCCGTAGCCGACCGCGAGCTGCCCGAGGCCGCCCGCGGTGGCGGCGAGCGCGATGCCCACCGCGCTCGCGGCGGCGCATGCGAGCACGAGCGCCGGCGTGGAGGCGACCCCGTACACATACGGCGCCGCGTTCATCCCGGCGCCGAAGCCGACGGAGGCGAGCCCGAAGACGAAGGCGAGCTCCGCGCGGCTCAACCCGAGCAACGCCTCGAGCGGCTTGAGGAAGACGCTGAACGCGTAGAGCGATCCGAGCGGGGCGTTGAGCACGGTGCCGGCCACGACCGCGCGCCACGCGCTCGGCCGGACGTCGGGATCGCTCACAGCGGCGGCGCGGTGACGCGGACCATCCGTCCCGCCGGCCGTTCGGGCCGCGGGAGCCACCAGAGGATCACGCCCGCCACGCAGTACGACAGGACGAACGGGATCAGCGCGTACGTGTAGCTCTGCGTCTGGTCGTAGACCCAGCCCGTGAAGACGGCGGCCGGCATCGAGAACACGCTCTGGAGCATGCCGATCCAGCCGCGGATCGTGGCGAAGTGGCGGCGGCCGAAGCAGTCGCCGACCAGCGCCCACGTCACCGAATTGATCCCGTCGCCGAACGAGAACAGGATCGCGAACGCGACCAGCGCCCAGAGCGCGCCGTCGGTCTCGATGAGCACGAGGAGCCCCAGCGCGCCGAGGAGCACGCCCATCGTGCCGATCCTCTGTTTCGACTGCCGGTCACCGAGCCATCCGGTGAGCGGTCGCACGATGACGGTGCTGAATGCCGCCAGGCCCACGAAGAAGGCGGCCGCCGGCTGATCGAGGCCTTTCCACACGAACAGCGGCACCAGGTGCACCGTGACGCCGCTGTAGGGCACGTTGCGCAACCCGTGAAACGTCGCCAGGAGCCAGAAGGTCGGCGTGCGCAGCGCCTCGCGCGCGGTGAATTCGTTCGCGTCGTCGAGCGCGTGCGCGCGGTCGCGCGCGCGCGCCCCTTCCGGCGGCGTGCGCTCGCCATCCGGCAGCAGCCCCATGCTCTCCGGCGACGTCCGAACGAACACGACGAGAGGAAGGAACAGGAGGATCCCGATCCCGGAGAACAGCGCGGCCGTGCGCCAGCCGAACGTGAGCACCGCGAAGGCGACGAGCGGAAAGATCACCACCCCGCCGATGGACTGACCCGTCTGCACGACGGCCATCGCGAGGCCGCGCTTCCTGCGGAACCAGTGATTGACCGCGGCGAGCGTGGCGTGATTGAAGCCGATCTGAAACCCGGTGGTCACGGGCCCGATGAACACGAGGAGGAACAGGACATAGCTCTGGGTGAGTGACAGGAGAATGAAGCCGAGCCCGGCGAGGATCGAGCCGATCACCAGCATCACCCGGACGCCGAACCGGTCGATGAGGTACCCCACGATCGGCCCTTCGAGCGCGGATTCGAGCTTGGCGAGCGAGAAGGGGAGCGACGTCGCGGCCCGGCTCAGGTGGAGCTCGTTGAGCACCGGCAGGAAGTACAGCGTGAAGCCCGTGTTGTAGGTGCCGCCCTTCACGGCGTCGAGGACGCACCCGATGAGGACGATCCACCAGCCGTAGAAGACGCGTCCGGGACTTTCCGAGAGTCGGCGCTTCAGCATGGGTCCGTGAGATCGCTTAGCATGGCACGGGACGACGCGATGCCGACAGCGAAGAAGCCGGACGACTTCGACGCCTTCTGGGAGGACGTGCTCGGCCAGGCGTCGGCGATTCCGCTCGAGCCCGAGCTCGTTCCCGATCCGCTCCGGACGTCCGACGACGTCGAGGTCTTCCAGGCCTTTTACACCAGCATCGATCGCGTGCGTGTCGCCGCGTGGTACTGCCGTCCGGCGAAGCGGGCGGAGCGCACGCCGGCGATCATGTTCCTGCCCGGCTATCAGATGGATCCGCCGATCCCGAAGGAGTGGGCGCGGAAGGGATACATCGCGCTGTCGGTCGCGCCGCGCGGCAAGCTGCGCAGCATGCGCCAGTTCAACCCCGGCTATCCCAACCTGCTCACGCACAACATCGTCGACCGGCACACGTACGCGTACCGCGGCTTCTACGTGGACACGTGGCGCGGCATCGACGTCCTGCTCTCGCGTCCCGAGGTGGACCCGGCGCGCATCGGGGTGACGGGCAGCAGTCAGGGCGGTGGGCTCACGATCACGACGGCCGCGATGCGATCCGAGGTGCGTGCGGCGTCGGCGGGCGCGCCGTACCTGTGCGGCTACATGGACGCCGTCGAGCTGACGCACACGTATCCCTACGAAGAGATCAACGACTACCTGCGGCTCCATCCGGAGCGCCGGCGCGACGTCGAGTCGACCGTCGCCTACTTCGACGGCATCAGCTTCGCCGACCGGATCACGTGCCCGATCATCGTGAACATCGGCCTTCAGGACAACGTGTGCCCGCCGGAGACGGGCTACGCGCTGTTCGATCGGATCGGCGCCCGGGACAAGCAGCTCTATCCCTACGACGGCCACGGCCACGATGCCGGACGCGCGCGCCACACCGCCGTGGTCGACCGCTTCTTCGCGCAGCATCTCCTCGACGGCGCGGCGCGGACGTGACCGGAACGGGGCCGGCAGGATTCGAGGCGTACTGGCGGGCGACGCTCGAGGGGCTCGCGCGCTATCCCGCCGCGCCGGAGATGGAGAAGCTCCCGCTGCGGAGCACGCCGTTCGCCACGCTGTACGGCGTACGGCTGACGAGCGTCGGGCCCTACCGACTCTTTGGTTATCTCAGCATCCCGACCGGCACGGGCCCGTTCCCCGCGATCTACTATCCGCCGAAGTACCAGAGCGTCCTCGAGATCATCCCGCAGGGCACCGCGAACCTGCAGCGCAGCCGCTACATCACGTTCTCGCTGGCGGCCAGGGGACAGCGCAACGCGGACACGCCCTACGCCGCCATGTTTCCCGGTCTGCTCACCGAGGGCATCGACGACGCCCCGTCGTACATCTTCCGCGGCATCGTGGCCGACAGCCTGAGAGGCCTCGAGCTCCTGACGACGCGGCCCGAGCTCGATCGCGCGCGCGTCGTCGTGTCGGGGAACGACATCGCGCTGATCACGGCGGCGCTGGCCGAAGGCGCCACGCACGTCGTGGCCGCGCCCGCGCTGTTCCACGCGGCGGCCGAGCTCGCGCCGAAGACCACCGCGTATCCGCTCGAAGAGATCAACGACTACCTCCGTCTGCATCCGGCGCGCGCGGAGGCCGTCCGCCGCACGCTCGCGTACTACGAGCTGCGCGCGTTCGCCCCGCGCGTCACCGCGACCACGCTGCTGATGGCCGGTGCGCCGGGCACGCTGCTCGACGGCCGCGCCCTGGGGCCGCTCGTGAGCGCGCTGAAGGGAACGGCGACCGTCCACGAATCGGAGCAGTCTCTCTACAAGGACGGGCTCTACGCCGAGCGGTGGATGGCCTCGCAGTGCGGGATCGCCGACGTGCAGAGCATTCTTCCAGAGCACTGGAGGAAATAACCATGCGAACCATCGTGAGCCTGCTCGCCCTCGCCGCGACGCTGCTCGGCGCCGCGCTTCCCGTCGCGGCGCAAACCTATCCGAGCGGTGCCATCACGCTCGTCATTCCGCTCGCGCCCGGCGACGGCACCGACGTCGCCGGCCGCGCCATGGCGGAGGAGCTCTCGAAGCTCCTGAAGGTTGCGGTGGTGCCCGTCAATCGGCCGGGCGGCGGGATGGCGATCGGGACGGACAGCGTGGTCAAGGCGAAGAAGGACGGCTACACGATCCTGATCACGCCGAACGCGGCGCTGGTCTCCGGACGCATCCTGAACCCGGACACGGTGCTGTACGATCCCGTGAAGGATCTGACGTACCTCGGCGGCACGACGCGGACGCCCGTCATCCTCACCGTTCGCGGCGACGCATGGAAGACCCTCCCGGAGCTGGTGGAGTTCGCGAAGAAGAATCCGGGCAAGGTGCGCGCCGCGAGCGTGGGCCCGGGGTCGATCGGTCACTTCAGCGTCGAGATGGTCAACGCGCTCACCGGCGCCGGGATCACGCACGTGCCGTTCAAGGGCGGGGGCCCCGGCATGACCGCGCTCCTGGGCGGCCACGTGGAGCTCGGCGCGTTCTCGGTGGGCGCGACGGCCGGCCATCTCAGGAGCGGCGCGATGCGCGGCCTCGTCGTGTCGAGCAAGTCGCCGGTGTTCCCGGAGATTCCGACGATGCCCGAGCTCGGGTATCGCCAGAACCTTCCCGGGATCTGGTTCGCGTTCTACGGTCCTGCCGGGCTGCCGGCCGAGGTGACGAAGGTCCTGGTGGCGGCGATCGAAAAGATCGTGAAGGATCCGGCCGTGGCCACCAAGCTCGCGCCGTTCGGCATGGTGCAGGAGTACAACGCCCCCGAGAAGGTCGTCGCCGAGATCCGCGAGGAGCAGCGGGTGCTCGAGGACCTCGCGAGGAAAGCCGGGCTCGCGAAGTGATCAGTGCATCACGGAGCCGCCGTCGACGTTCCACGCCTGCCCGGTGATGTGATCGCTCTGCGCCGAGGCGAAGAACAGCGCCAGGCGCGCGATGTCGTCCGGGCGCGCGACGCGCCCGGTCGGCGGCGTCGTGATCGTGCGCGCGCCGGGATCGGTCTCGGCGAGCGCACGCTCGCGCCGCGTGGTCGATTCGCGCCGGCTCGTGTCGACGCTGCCGGGGCAGATCGCGTTCGCGGTGATCCCGTGCGGCGCCAGCTCCTGCGCGAGGACTTGGGTGAGCCCGATCACGCCGAACTTCGACGCCGTGTAGGCGCCGCGCCGCTGCGTCCCGCGCTTGCCCGAGACGGACGCCATGTTGATGATGCGCCCCTTGCCCCGCGCGATCATGTGCGGGATCACGGCGCGGCTCATCAGGAACGGCCCCTTGAGATTGACGTCGAGCACCACGTCCCACGCCTCTTCGGGCGTTTCCCACACCAAGCGGCGATCCGCGCCGTGAGGCGCCGCCGCGTTGTTCACGAGCACGTCGACGTGCCCGAACCCCGCGAGCGCGTCCGCGACGAAGCGCTCGGCGTCGGCGGCGCGGCTCACGTCGCCGACCAGCGTGAGGATGCGCCGGCCGAGGCCCTCGACCTCGCCGGCCAGGCTCTCGAGGCCTTTCCAGCCGATCCGCATCTCCTCGAGCCCTTCCTCGTTCTCGTTGCGCGTGCCCCCGCTCGCGACGTCGGTCGCGACGATGTCGGCGCCCTCGCGCGCGAACGCGACCGAGATCGCGCGTCCGATGCCGCGCGCCCGCGCACACCCGGTGACCAGCACGACGGCCCCGTCGAACTCGCCCATGGCGCTCCCTCCCTGGGTCGCGGATGACGGCCATGATATCTTCCTCGCCACTCGCCATCAGGAGGAGCGCGTGAGGACACTCGTGCTGGCCCTTGCGCTCGTCGTGGCCGCCGTCGGCACCGCGGCCGCCGCCCCCGAAGGCACGATGCACTGGGGCATTCACGTGACGCTCGCCTCGCGCTGGCTCGATCCCGCGGAGACCGAGGGGATCGCGACGCCGTTCATGGTGCTGTACGCCCTGCACGACGCGGTCGTGAAGCCGATGCCCTCCGGGCCCTACACGCCGAGCCTCGCGGAATCGTTCACGCCGGCGAAAGACGGGCTCTCGTACGACTTCGTCCTGCGCAAGGGCGCCAGGTTCCACAACGGCGAGCCGGTCACGCCGGCCGACGTGAAGTTCTCCTTCGACCGGTACAAGGGCTCCGGCGCGAAGGCGCTCAAGGAGAAGGTGCGCGACATCCAGCTCGTGGATGCGCAGCGCGTGCGCTTCCACCTGAAGGAGCCGTGGCCCGACTTCATGGCGTACTACGGCACCACCGCGACGGGCGCGGGCTGGATCGTGCCGAAGGCCTACGTCGAGAAGGTGGGCGAAGACGGGTTCAGGAAGGCGCCGATCGGCGCGGGCCCGTACAAGTTCGTGAGCTTCAACCCGGGCATCGAGCTCGTGATGGAGGCGTTCGACGGCTACTGGCGCAAGGCGCCCAACGTGAAGCGGCTCGTCTTCCGCAGCCTGCCGGAAGAGACGACGCGGGCCGCCGCGCTCAAGAAGGGCGAGATCGACATCGCCTACCTCTTGAGTGGACCGGTCGCGGAGGAGGTCCAGCGTAGTCCCGGCTTCAAGCTCGTCGCGCGCGCGGTGGCGCCGTCGGTGTTCTGGCTCGACCTTCCCGACCAGTGGGATCCGAAGTCCCCGTGGCATGACCGGCGCGTGCGGCAGGCCGCGAGCTTCTCCCTCGATCGGCAGGCGCTCAACCAGGCCGAGACGCTCGGCTTCTCGTTCCCGAGCGGCTCCTTGATTCCGCGCGCGCTCGAGTTCTCGAAGTTCTTCGAGCCCGATCCGTACGACCCGGCGCGCGGGAAGAAGCTGATGGCGGAGGCCGGGTTTCCGAACGGCTTCGACGCGGGCGACCTCTACCCGTGGCCGCCGTATTACTCGATGGGCGAAGCGCTCGCCGGCTACCTCCAGGCCGTCGGCATCCGCACGAAGGTCCGCACGATGGAGCGCGCGGCGATGACGACCGCGTGGCGCGAGAAGAAGCTCAAGGGCGTGATCGTCGGCATCAGCGGCGCGGGCGCCAACGCGGCGGCGCGCCTCGAAGCGTACGTGAGCAAGGGCGGCAGCTACACGTCGGGCGTGATGCCCGACGTCGAGGATCTGTTCCAGCGCCAGGCGCGCGAGATCGACACGAAGAAGCGCGAGGCGCTGCTGCACCAGATCCAGCAGATCATCCGCGACCGGATGACGCACATCCCGATCTACGAGCTCGCGTTCATCTGGGGTGTCGGGCCGCGCGTGGAGGAGCCCGGCATCAACCTCGTCCGCAGCTTCCCGTACTCGGCACCCGTGGAGGACGTCAAGCTCAAGCGACCGTAGCGATCACTGGACCGCAGCGATCCACTGGGAGGTGCAACGATGACCGCTCGTGCGTTCGCATTCGTCCTCTCGCTCGTTCTCGTCGCGCTCGTCTCCGGGCCCGCGCTCGCCGCGCCCGAGGGACAGATGACCTGGGCCGTTCACGTGTCGATCGCACCCACGTGGTTCGACCCCGCGGAGACGCCGGGGATCATCACGCCGTACATGTTCCTCTACGCGCTCCACGACGCCGTGCTGAAGCCGATGCCGGGCAATCCCAACACGCCGAGCCTGGCCGAGTCGTGGACGGAGTCGAAGGACGGGCTCACGTACGAGTTCGTCCTGCGCAAGGGGGCGAAGTTCCACAACGGCGACCCCGTCACCGCCGAGGACGTGAAGTTCTCGTTCGAGCGCTATCGCGGCGCCTCCGCCAAGCCGTTCAAGGAGCGGATCGCCGCCGTCGAGGCCCCCGACCCCGGCCGCGTCCGGTTCCGGCTCAAGGCGCCGTGGCCGGACTTCATCACGTTCTACACGAGCACCACGGGCGCGGGCTGGATCGTGCCGAAGAAGTACGTCGAGAAGGTCGGTGACGACGGCTTCAAGAAGGCGCCGATCGGCGCCGGGCCCTACAGGTTCGCGTCGTTCACGCCGGGCGTCGAGCTGGTCATGGAAGCCTTCGAGCAGTACTGGCGCAAGGTGCCCAGCGTGAAGCGCATCGTGTTCAAGGTCATCACGGACGACACCACGCGGCTGGCCGCGCTCAAGCGCGGCGAGGTCGACATCGCCTACTCGACCCGTGGCGAGCTCGGCCAGGAGGTCGAGCGCACGCAGGGGCTCAGGCTGGCGGCGATCGTCCTGCCCGCCAGCCAGTGGCTCGTCTTCACCGAGCAGTGGAACCCGAAGTCGCCGTGGTCGGATCGGCGCGTGCGGCTGGCGGCGAACCTCGCGTTCGATCGCAAGGCCATCAACAAGGCCGAGACGCTCGGCAAGTCGCGACTGACCGGCAGCATGATTCCCCAGGAGTTCGAGTTCGCGTGGAAGGTCGAGCCGCACCCGTTCGATCCGGGGAAGGCGAAGCAGCTCCTCGCGGAGGCCGGATTCCCGAACGGCTTCGAGGGGGGCGAGTATTTTGCCGACAGCGCCTACGGCAGCGTGGCCGAGGCCGTCGCGAACTACTGGAAAGCGGTCGGCATCCGCGTGCAGCTCCGGCCGCTCGAGCGCGCGTCGTTCTTCGCCCAGTACCGCGACAAGAAGCTCAACGGCATCGTCCAGAGCGGCAGCGCCGCGTTCGGCAACGCCGCCACCCGCCTCGACTCGTTCGTGCACTCGAAGGGGATCTACGCCTACGGCGGCTACCCGGACATCGACGGGCTCTTCGCCGAGCAGGCGGGCGAGCTGGACAAGAAGAAGCGCGAGGCGATCCTGGTGAAGATCCAGCAGCTCATCCACGACAAGGTCATGTACGCGCCGATCTGGGAGCTCGGGTGGCTGAACGGCGTCGGGCCGCGCGTCGCCGAGTCCGGGCTCGGCCTGATCCCGATGCACGCGTACTCGGCGCCCTATGAGGATCTCAAGCTGAAGAAGTGATCGACGTTCCCCACGTGAGGTGAGAGCCATGCGACGAATCCTTCGATCGCTTCGCGTTCTCTCGCTCATCCTGCTCGTGCTCGGCGCGCCTGCGGCCGCGTCCGCCGCGCCCGAGGGGCAGATGGTCTGGGCCGTCCACATCTCGCTCGCGCCCGTGTACTTCGAGCCCGCGGAGGCGCCGGGCATCATCACGCCCTTCATGCTCTATTACGCGCTCCACGACGCCCTCGTGAAGCCGATGCCGGGCAACGCGATGACGCCGAGCCTCGCGGAGTCGTGGGCCGCCGCGCCGGACGGGCTCAGCTACGAGTTCGTCCTCCGCAAGGGCGTGAAGTTCCACAACGGCGACCAGCTGACCGCCGACGACGTGAAATTCTCCTTCGAGCGTTATCGCGGGGTGGCGTCGAAGAGCTTCAAGGAGCGCGTGGCGGCGGTGGAGATCGTCGATCCGCACCGCGTTCGCTTCCGCCTCAAGCAGCCGTGGCCCGACTTCATGACGTTCTACGGGACGCCCGCCACCGGCGCGGGATGGATCGTGCCGAAGAAGTACGTCGAGAAGGTCGGCGACGACGGCTTCAAGAAGGCGCCGGTCGGGGCCGGGCCGTACCGGTTCGTGTCGTTCACGCCCGGCGTCGAGGTCGTGGTCGAGGCGTTCGAGGGCTACTGGCGGAAGACGCCGAGCGTGAAGCGCCTCGTGTTCAAGAGCGTGCCCGAGGAGTCGACGCGGCTGGCGATGCTCAAGCGCACGGAGGCCGACGTCGCGGACTCGATTCGCGGCGCGCTCGCCGAAGAGCTCAAGCGCACGGCGGGACTCACGCTCAAGCCCACCTACATGCCGTGGACGCAGTGGATGCAGTTCACGCGCGAGCAGTGGGACGCGAAATCGCCCTGGGCCGATCGGCGCGTGCGCCTGGCCGCGAACCTGGCCATGGACCGCAAGGGCATCAACGACGCCGAGTTCCTCGGGCTCTCGCGGGTCACCGCGAGCATCATCCCGCACTCGTTCGACTTCTACTGGTCCGCGCCGCAGTATCCTTACGACCCCGCCAAGGCGCGGCAGCTCCTCGCGGAGGCCGGCTACCCGAACGGGTTCGACGGCGGTGTGATCTCGTCGGACATGGTCTATTCCTCCCTCGCGGAGGCGATCGCGAATTACTTCGGCGCCGTCGGCATCCGGCTCAGGGTGACGCCGATGGAGCGCGCGGCCATCCTCAAGGCGAACCAGGAGAAGAAGCTCGTCGGCCTCAACGTCGGAGGAAGCGCCGCGTTCGGCAACGCCGCCACGCGCATCGAGGCCTACGTGGGGCCGGGCGGTCTCTACGTCTATGGAAACCATCCCGACATCGACGACCGCTACAACATCGTCAGCGAGGACGACCTGCGGATGGCCGCGCATCAGACGACGATGTACGTCGATGCCCTGCCGACAAAACGCATAGAGCCATAAGCGGCTTTCCCTCATCCGCGGAGGCGATAACGGCCTTCCGTTTGACCAGCCGACGACGGCGATTCGCTTCGAGTCGACGTAGGGCAGCTTTGAGAGATAGAGCAGCGCCCCGTACGCATCTTCGAGCTGATCGTAGGCCGCGAGGCGCTGAACGCCACGGGACGACCAGCTGTCGATGAGCGCGGCCACAAAGCTCTGACGCCTGCCTCCCGCCTCTAGAGGATCAGCTCGAAGGTCGTGCCGAACCGCGCCGTGTAGTCCACCTCCTGCGTGAGCACGAATCCGCCCCGCCCCGCGTAGGCCGCCTCGAGATCGTCGGCCGTCTCGTGGTCAGTGACGATCACCCAACGCGTGTCGGGCGGCGCCACCGCGAATCGGTCGAGGCTGTGCCACGTGCCCGCGTGGAGCGCATACCCCACGCGGCCGTCGAGGAGAAATGCCCGCACCGCGTCGGGCCTGGGTACGGCCTCGCGATCGCGCGGATCGGTCGGCGCGGCCACCGCCACCACGGCGGGGGCGCCGCCCATGGGGACGAAGGACTGGGTCAGCTCGAGATGCCGCTCGAGCTTCCGGAACCTGAGTCCCTGGTACGGAGTTCGGAGGTAGGAGATCTTTGCCCGGCCGCCGCGCCAGTCGATGGACCAGCCCAGCGTCCCCTGCTCGCCGCGGAAGTCCGGCGCCGCCGCACGCTCGCCGATGATCACTCCGAACGGGCGAAAGGCCTCCTCGGTCAGCGGCTCAACGCCGATGCGGGTTACGGTCGCGTCGGGCATCGCTCCACCTTCCTCAGGCGCTCCGGTAGGGATGGGTGGCCATCCAGTGCCGCGCGATGTCCACGCGCAATGACCATGCTCTCGAGCCAGCCTCCGGCTGGGCTACCGCTCTAGACCAGAATCTCCGATCTGGCCGAATTGCCGTCACCGACCGGGTAACTCCGTCCGCTCTCGATGTCAATGAAAGAACGAAGCGACCAGGAGCGCGTGGTGACCTCGAAACGAGGCCCCGAGGGTGGCGGAGGTGAGCGGGAGATTGTTCCGCTCGAAGACTCGCTCGCGTCACGGTGCGCGCCTGGTTGGAATGATAACCGGAACTTCTGATCCAGGAGTCTGTCTCCGATACGCCGGCCGCTTGACAGCCCACTGAGGTGGGCATAGAGTCCCGCCGGGTCTAGACGTCCACCGTCGCTCTGGAACGAAACCGTGTCCCGTGCCGCCTGGGGACAAGTCTTCGACACCTCCGGGCGGCCATGCGAATGGCCGGCGGGGGCGCTCGGTGGTCCCGAGCCGCCGTGCTCTAGTCGTGCGGACCGCCGAACCCCGCCCCGTGACGATGCCGAGAGTGCAGTCACCGTGCTCTGCGAAAGACGGAGGCAAGCGATGGATACCCAGGACCCTGGCCAAGCATTCCGTGAGAAGCTGTCCACGATCCAGTTCAGCCGACGCGGCTTCATCCAGGTCGCCACCCGGGCCGCCGCGGTGGCGGCGGTGGGGCCGTTCGTACTCCCCGGGAAGACCCTGGCGCAGGCCCAGAAGCCCGTGGTGATCATCTACGGGGTGCCGTGGGACACGCTGGACCCGCACAACCACATCGCGACCTGGATCGAGAGCATCACGGGCAACATGTTCGAGCAGCCGGTCGAGATGTCCTCGCCCATCGACCCCATCAACGGCTGGAAGCCGCTCCTGGCGACCTCGTGGAAGCGGCTCAATCCGACGACGATGCAGTTCAAGCTCCGCGAGGGCGTGAAGTTCCACAACGGCGAGGAACTGACCTCCGAGGCGGTGAAGTTCACCATCGACCGGATCCACGGCCGGGTGAACAAGGAGTTCAAGGGCGCGGTCCTGAGCTACTACCAGATCATCGACAAGGCGGATCCCGTGGACAAGTACACGGTGAACGTGATCACCACCCGGCCGGATCCGATCCTGCTGAACCGCATGAGCGGGTTCCACACGCGCATCGTCCCCCCGAAGTACTACGCGACCAACCCGCCCGCCCACGTGGCCACGAACCCGGTCGGGTCGGGTCCCTACCGGTTCGTCAGCTGGGTCAAGGACGGCGACCTCGTCATGGAGGCGAACGACCAGTACTGGGGCGGCGCGCCCGAGATCAAGAAAATCATCTTCCGGACCGCTCCGGAGCCGTCCGTCCGCGTCTCTGCCCTCCTCGCTGGGGACGCCGACCTGGTGCACGCCGTGCCCGTCGAGGAGATCGGCTTCATCAACAAGTCGGGCAAGTCGTACGTGAGCCACACCGCGTCGAACCGCGTCGCCCTCTGGCGCCTCGAACGGCACAAGCCGCCCATGAACAACCAGAAGGTCCGCCAGGCCATGAACTACGGGGCCAACATGGAGGGCCTGCTCAAGACCGTGTACGGCGGCATGGGCAAACGAGTCTCCACGATGGTCGGCTCGTGGCACTTCGGCTACGACGACAAGATTCCCTTCTACCCGTACGATGCCAACAAGGCCCGGCAGCTCCTGAAGGAGTCCGGGGTGCCGCTGCCCATCCAGGTGAATGTCCACACGATCCAGGGCCGCTATCCCAAGGACAAGGACATGGCGGAGGGTATGGCCGCCGAGCTTTCCAAGCTCGGCAAGGAGTACGTCCAGACCAAGGTGGCCGTCTACGAGTGGGGCACCCACCTCAAGCGTCAGAATGCGTGCGAAAACGACGGGATCACCCACAACAGCTGGGGGAACTGGATGTTCGACGCTGACATGATCCTCTACCCCTGGATCCACACGCTCCCGCCCACGGACCCGGGGGCGGGCTGCCGGCCGGCGAAAGCGGAGTGGGACAAGCTCGTCGACGAGGCCCGGACGACGCTGGATGCGGAGAAGCGGAAGGCCGTGTACAGCCAGCTCCAGAAACAGCTCTGGGACGATCCCCCCTTCATCTTCGGCCATCACGTGGCGGACATCATGGGGGTGTCGAACCGCCTCGTCTGGAAGGTGCGCCAGGACGAGATGGTCTGGCTGAAGGAGGCCAAGTTCAAGAAGTAGGGGCCGGGCATCCGCCATGTGGCGGTACCTCTTGCGCCGGCTCGCCCAGTCGGTCGCGGTCGTCTTCGGCGTCCTGCTGCTGGTCTTCCTGATCATGCAGCTCACCGGGGATCCCGCGGCCCTCATGCTGCCGCCGGACTCCCCGGGCGCGGACATCGAGCGGGCGCGGATCATGTACGGTCTGGATCGGCCGCTCTACGTGCAGTTCGTCCGGTTCCTCGTGGGGGACATCGCCACCGGCGGTGGAGCCGGTCGCACCGTCCGAACCTTCGCCTCGGGCGGGGGCTGGCTCGAGGTTCCCATCAAGCCCCGCAAGGGGGTGATCCGCGGCGACTTCGGGGAGTCGTTACGGTACCGCGAACAGCCCGCCCTGGCCGTGGTTATCGAGCGCTTCCCCCGAAGCCTGGAGTTGATGGTCGCCGCCTTCCTCTACGCGGTCGTCCTCTCGCTGGTGTTCGGACTGGTGTGCGCCCTGAGGCAGGGCAGCCTCCTCGACCAGGCCGTGCGAATCCTGGCCATCCTCGGGCAGTCCGTGCCGAGCTTCTGGCTCGGGCTCCTTCTCATCATCGTGTTCAGCGTCTGGCTCGGGTGGCTGCCCGCGATGGGGTCGGGAACCTGGTGGCACCTCGTCATGCCGGCGGTCACCCTTGGTTCGCTCTCGCTTGCGCGGAACACCCGCCTCGTGCGCTCCGGGATGCTTGACGCTCTTGGTGAGGACTATGTTCGGACGGCGCGCGCGAAGGGGCTCACGGAGCGGCTGGTGGTCGCCAAGCATGCCCTCAAGAACATCGCGATCCCGCTCGTCACCCTGTGGGGGCTCGACATCGGCGCCCTGTTCGGTGGCGCGGTCATCACCGAGAGCATCTTCGCCTGGCCGGGGACGGGGCGCCTCGTGATCGAGTCGGTCACCCGACGAGACTTCCCGGTCGTCCAGGCCGCGGTCTTCTTCATCGCCCTCGTGTTCGTGCTCGTCAACCTCGTGGTGGACCTCATCTACGGCTGGCTCGATCCTCGCGTCCGGCTAGGACGGTGAGAATGGAGGGGGACGTGCCCGAAGCGCGGGTGCCGGAAGCGCGGGTGAGTGTCGAGTGGGCCGACCGGGTCCCGATCATGGCGCCGTCGCGGCTCGGGGAGCTGTGGCGGTCGCTTCACCGGGGAGTGGGCGCGCTCCTCGGCGCCGGTCTCCTCCTGCTCATGGTCCTCTCCGCGTTCCTGGCCCCCGTCCTGGCGCCCCACGATCCCCTGGAGGCGGAGGTGACCAAGCGTCTCCGGCCGCCGGTCTGGACGGCCAAGGGCACCTCGGAGTATCTCCTCGGCACCGACCAGCTCGGGCGTGACGTGCTCTCGCGGACCATCTACGGCTCCCGAGTCTCCCTCATCGTCGGCATCACCGCGGTAGTGATCTCGGGCGCCCTCGGCGTCCTCTTGGGCCTGATCGCCGCCATCCAGGGGGGCCGGCTCGACGCGCTCATCATGCGCGTCGCGGACGTCCAGCTCGCCTTCCCCTTCATCTTGCTCGCCATCGCCGTCGTCGCGGTGGTCGGCGGGGGACTGCTCAACGTCATCCTGATTCTGGGCGTGACGGGCTGGGTGAGCTACGGTCGGGTGGTGAGGAGCCAGGCCCTTTCCGTGAAGGAGAAGGAGTACGTCGAGGCCGCGCGCGCCCTCGGCACCCGCTCGCTCGTGCTGGTGTTCCGCCACATTCTGCCCAACGTGATGACGCCGGTCATCGTGCTGGCCACCTTCAACGTGGCGAGCTACATGGTGGCGGAGGCGAGCCTCACCTTCCTGGGCCTCGGCGTCCAGCCGACGATCCCGAGCTGGGGCATCATGCTGGCCGACGGACGCGAGTACATGCGCGCGGGCTGGTGGATGGCGATCTTCCCCGGTCTGGCGCTGGTGCTCACCGTGCTCTCCATCAACCTGCTCGGAGACTGGCTCCGGGAGTACCTGGACCCGCGGCTGCGGCACACGGAGTAGGTTCTCCGGTGGGCCTTCGTGGTCCTAACGATTGCCGCTGCCGCAGGGACAGGGCGGGCACCTTCGTCCCGCCCCCGCCGCGGACAGCACAGCGAAGGAGCACGCCATGCTGGTTGTCGACGCGCAGATTCACATCTGGAAAGGCCACAAGCCGACCAATCCGAACCACCGTCAGGTCACCGACTTCACGGCGGAAGACGTGCTGAAGGACATGGATGCCGGCGGCGTCGACGCGGCCGTCATCCATCCGCCCGGGTGGGATCCGAATTCCAACGCGCTGGCCGTCGAGGCCGCGCGTCAGCACCCCCACCGGCTGGCCATCCTCGGCAATTTCCCGCTCGACAAGCCGGAGAGCCGGACGGCGATCGACGGCATGAAGAGCCGGCCCGGGATGCTCGGACTCCGCTTCGCGTTGCTGCAGCCGCATCAGCAGACATGGCTGACCGATGGCAGCCTCGACTGGCTGTGGCCCGCAGCCGAGCGCGCCGGGCTGCCCGTCGCCCTCCTCGGCCCCGCTCTGTACCAAGGGCCAACATGAACGCGGACGGGCACCGACGGTTGCCGAGCGCCGATAAGGGCCTTTGTGGGTATCCATTTAACCGGAGGACGCCAGCTGGAGCCGCCTCCACGGCCGATCCGCTGGAGGGCGGTCGCGGCTCGGCGGGTGTCCACGCGCTGGCGGCGGCTTGGGAGGCTTCTTCCGCGGCCGGCGCCTTACGATGAGGTCCGTGTAGCGGACTGGGTCGTGAGCGACGGCAAGCTCAAGCACGCGATAGAACAC
>VGLJ01000040.1 GCA_016866775.1 Candidatus Rokuibacteriota bacterium
CCGTGTCACGCCCGCGCCGGCGGCCGCGCTGCCCGCGTACCTCGTGCGCGCCGACGTGCCCGCGCCCGGGGCCGTGCTCGCGCGCGCCGACGGCGTCACCAGGCGCTTCGACGACTTCACCGCGGTCGACCGCGTGACGCTCGACGTGCGTCACGGCCGCCTGCAGGCGCTCATCGGACCGAACGGCGCCGGCAAGACCACGCTCTTCAACCTGCTGTCCGGGCTGTACCCGCCCGACACCGGCCGCATCCTGCTCGACGGCCGGGACCTCACCGGCGCCTCGCCGGACCGTTACGCGGCCCGCGGCATCGCGCGCTCCTTCCAGATCACGAACCTCTTCCAGGGCCTCAGCGTCTGGGAGAACATCCGGCTCGGCGTGCAGGCGACGGCGCCCGAGCGCTTCGCTCTCTGGCGACGCGCCTCGGACCTCGCGGACGTGGCGCGCGACACACGGGCGCTCCTCGAATTCCTGGGCCTCGAGGACATCGAGGCCGCGCCGGTGTCGAGCCTCTCCTACGGCGGCCAGCGACTGCTGGAGATCGGCCTGGCGCTGACGGCACGGCCGCGCGTGCTCCTGCTCGACGAGCCCCTGGCGGGGCTGGCGCCGGCCGAGCGCCAGCGCATCGTCGGGCTGATCCGGCTGCTCGCGCGGCAGATGGGCGTCCTGCTCGTGGAGCACGACATCGACCGGGTCTTCGAGTTCGCCGACGGCGTCACCGTGATGGCGAACGGGGCCGTGCTCGCCGACGGCACGGCCGCGGAGGTGGCGGCCGACCGCCGCGTCCGCGAGGTGTATCTCGGCTCCGGCCGCAGGGTCACCGCGGCGCCGCGCGGGCCCGCGGCCGCCGGGCCGGTGCTGCTCGAACTGGAGGGCGTCAACACCTTCTACGGCAAGAGCCACATCCTCCACGATGTGTCGCTCGCGGCGCGTGCCGGTGAGGTCACCGCGCTCCTTGGCCGCAACGGGGCGGGGAAGTCGTCGACGCTCAAGAGTATCGTGGGGCTGGCGCCGCCGGCGAGCGGCGCGATCCGCTTCGAGGGCCGGCTGATCAGCGGGCGCACGCCGGAGTCGATCGCGCGCGCGGGCGTCGGTCTCGTGCCGCAGGGGCGGCGGCTGTTCCCGGGGCTGACGGTGCGCGAGAACCTGGCCCTCGGCCGCCTCGCCCGCTCGCGGGGCCCGGGCGTGCGCTGGGACGACGACAAGATCTTCGTCTACTTCCCGGCGATCCGCGCGCGCCTCGACACCAAGGCCGACCAGCTCTCCGGCGGTGAGCAGCAGATGGTGGCCATCGCCCGCGCGCTCTGCGGCAACGTCAAGCTCCTGCTCCTCGACGAGCCGTTCGAGGGGCTGGCCCCGGCGGTCGTGGAGGACGTGTTCCGCTCGCTGGACCAGCTCCGCCGCGAGATCCCCGTGCTCATCATCGAGCACGACCTGGACCTCGTCCTGGCGCTGGCCGACCGCGTCTACGTGCTCGATCGCGGCCGCGTGTCCCACGAGGGGCCCGCCGGGCCGCTGCGGACCGACCTGGAATTCCGCCGCCGCGTCTTGTGGCGTTAGGCGCGACCGCGCCCCGGCGCGGCAGCTGTGTTACAACGCCGGCATGGGCCCGGCGGATCTCCGGCGCTGGCGATTGCTCGTCACCGAGCCCGCCGACGGCGCGACCAACATGGCGGTCGACGAGGCGCTCTGGCGCGGGCGCCTCGCCGGCACCTCGCCGCCGACGGTCCGCTTCTTCGCCTGGCGCCCGCCGACGGTCTCGCTCGGCTACGGCCAGCCGCTGGATCGCCACGTCGACGTCGGCGCCTGTACCAAGGGCCAACATGAACGCGGACGGGGCACCGACGGTTGCCGAGCGCCGATAAGGGCCTTTCTACCTATCCGGTTGACTCAGCATCGCGCGATATGTTGTGGTGGCGCGCGAGGAAACCCTGTTGCCTCGGCCCGACTTCCCGAAGACCCTCGCCGAGGTGCCGTCCGGGTGCCGGACGAGGCGCACGAGATCGAGGGTCCAGACGATGCGACCGTCGGCGGCGATCACCCGGTATTCGAGATCGTGATCGGAGGCGCTCGCCCGCGCCGCGCGGCTCTGGATCGCGGAGCGCTCCCGTCGCGACCGCGACGGGAGCGTCGAGCGAATCCGCGACGATCGTGCTGATGTCGGCGAGGAAGGCGGCGCGCTCGTGGTCGATACGCGCGCGCGACGATCGTGGCTCTGGCGCAGCTCGTCGGTCGTGCGAAGCAACGCGCGCGAGCGGCGCCAGCATCGGACCTCCGTTTCTTCGGTAGCCCGGCTGTCAGGGGGTATTCCCTGACCCGTGGCTTTGCGTCCCAGCCTCGCGACTGGTTTGCCGTTGTCGGAAAGGAGCGACTACAGGATACCGTACTCCTTCAACCGTCGATAGATCGTTCGGCGCGAGAGCCCGAGCGCGCGCGCGACGGCTTCCTTGTCGTTGCTGAACAGCGACAAGGCCTTGAGAATCAATTCCTTCTCCACCGCGGCCAGCGTCGGCAGCGTGCCGCCGCTCGTCTCCACCGGAGCGATCATGCCCGCCGCGCCGCGCGAGAGGCTCGGAAGGTCGCTGAGCGAGATGAGCTCGCGCGCGCCCATGGCGAACGCGCGCTCGATGAGGTTCTCGAGCTCGCGCACGTTCCCCGGGAACTCGTAGGCGGTGAGCGCGGCCAGCGCGTCGGGCGCGATGCCGCGCACGTCGCGACGGAACCGGCGGTTGAAGCGGCGCACGAACTGGTTCACGAGCGCGGGGATGTCCTCGCGGCGCTCGCGCAGCGGCGGAAGCTGGATGCGGACGACGTTCAGCCGGTAGAAGAGGGCCTGGCGGAACGTGCCGGCGTTCATGGCCTGCTCGAGGTTGCGGTTGGTGGCCGCGACCACGCGCACGTCGACGCTGAACGCCTTGGTCGACCCGACGGGCCGCACCTGCATCTCCTGCAGCACGCGCAGCAGCTTCACCTGGAGCGCGGGCGGCAGCTCCGCGATCTCGTCGAGGAAGATCGTGCCCTCGTGCGCCCCGCGGAACAGGCCCTGGGCATCCGCGACCGCGCCGGTGAACGCGCCGCGCACGTGCCCGAAGAATTCCGACTCGAGGAGATCGCTCGGGATCGCGCTGCAGTTCACCGGAATGAACGGCCGCCGGGCGCGGGACGACAGGCGGTGGATGGCGGCGGCGACCAGCTCCTTGCCCGTCCCGCTCTCCCCCTCGACGAGCACCGGCGAGTCGGTGACCGCGACCTTGCCGATGATCTCCTTCACGCGCTCCATCACCGGCGAGCTCCCGATGAGCTCGTTGAGCGTCAGCTCCTCGCCGAGGCGCGTGCGCAGCGAGTGCACCTCGCCGCGCAGGAAGCGGCGCTCCATCATGCGCGTCATGAGGTGCTGGATCTCGTCGAGGATCAGGGGCTTCGAGAGGTAGTCGTAGGCGCCTTCCTTCAGCGCCTCGACCGCGGACGAGATGGCCGGGTAGCCGGTCATCACGACGACTTCGACGGACTCGTCGAGCTTCTTGATCTCGCGCAGCAGGTCGAGCCCGCTCATGTCCGGCATGCGGATGTCGGTCATGGCGACGTGGAAGACGTTCGTTTTGAGGGCTTCGAGGGCATCGGCGCCGGTCCCGGCCGTCGTGACCTGATAGCCCCAGCGGCTGAGCGCCTCGTGCAGGAGCTGGAGAATGGAGCGCTCGTCATCCACCACCAATACGCGCGCGCTTTCCATCGTGGCCCGACTGTAGCACGAGGCGGTGTCAATATGACAAGCAATACTGCTCGGTCGCCTGGACGTTCCTTGCGCCGTGCGGTGTGCCATGTTAGCGTAAGCGTTGACTTTTTCCACCGAGGGAGAACCCCGAATGGCTGACGCCCTCCACCTGACCGAAAAGAATTTCGATGAAGCTCTGGTCGCGAGCCAGGGTGTGCTCATGGTGGACTTCTGGGCGGAGTGGTGCGGCCCGTGTCGGGCCGTCGCGCCCGTCCTCGATGAGCTGGCGAAAGAATCCGGCGGCACGGTCACGCTGGCCAAGGTGAACGTGGACGAGAACCCGGGACTCGCCGCCCGCTACGGCATCCGGTCGATCCCCACGATCCTCTTCGTCAAGCAGGGCAAGGTCGCCGACCAGGTGATCGGCGCCGTGCCGAAGGTCCAGCTCAAGAAGAAGCTGGACGCGCTCGCCTGAGCGCGAGCCTCGCATTAGTTCTCCCCTGTCAGAAGACGACCTAGTCCGGCGCATCAGGGCCGCCACCGCGCGCGATCGCGACGGTGTGCTCGTCGGCATCGGTGACGACTGCGCGGTCCTCGAGCCCTCGCCCGGCACGCGTCTCGTCGCAACGACGGACCTCCTGATCGAAGACGTCCACTTCCGGCGCCGCTACACCGAGGCCGCGGACATCGGCTGGAAGGCGCTCGCCGTCAACATCTCCGACATCGCGGCGATGGGGGGCCGGCCTCGGTGGGCGCTGGTCGCGCTCGCCTGCCCGGCGGGCACGACGCCGGGAGAGATCGACGCCTTCTACGAGGGGGTGCTCGCCCTCGCGCGGGAGCACGGCACCGCGGTGGTCGGTGGCGACACCTCGTCCTCGCCGCAGGGCTGGATCGTGAACGTGACGCTGCTCGGGGAGGCGACGCGCGCGGTGCTGCGGGGCACGGCACATCCGGACGACGTGATCGCCGTGACGGGCACGCTCGGCCGCTCGGCCGCAGGGCTCACGATCCTGGAGCGCGATGCCGCGCCGCGCGATGTCGACCCCGATACGCTCGCTGAGATGACCGCCGCGCACCTCAGGCCGCGCCCGCGGGTCGCCGAGGGCCGCTGGCTCGGCGCCGCGGAGGGCGTGACCGCGATGATGGACCTCTCCGACGGGCTCGCGACCGACCTCGCGCGGCTCACCGCCGAGAGCGGCGCCGGCGCGACGGTGCGGGTCGACGCCGTGCCGATCGCGAACGGCACGCGACGCGTCGCCGGGGCGCTCGGGCGCAATGCGGTCGCCTGGGCCACGGGCGGCGGCGAGGACTACGAGCTGCTCGTCGCGTGCGCGCCCGACGCGTTCGGCGGGCTCGCGACGGGTCTCGCCCAGGCGACCGGGACCACGCTGACGCGCGTCGGGACGGTGGAGCGCGCCGAGGGCGTGCGCTTCGTCGACGATCACGGCCGCCCGGTCGAGGTCGCGCGCGGCTGGGAACACTTCGTCACGGGGCGCTAGGTCATGGATTCGATCGTGCTCGAGCTGCTGGTCCTCGCGTTTCTCGTCGGCTGCTCCGCGCTGCTGACGGGCGCGGAGGCCGCGTACTTCTCGCTCGGCCGCTCGCGGCTCAAGCACGTGCACGGCGAGGGCGCAGCGCGCAGCGTGCCGCTCATCGAGCGGCCCCACGACCTCCTGGTCACGCTGCTCATCGGCATCACGCTCATCAACATCGGCGCCTCCGCGATCGCCGCGACCATCGCCGTGCAGCTTTTCGGCGAGCGCTTCGGGCTCATCGCGGAGATGATCGGCATGATCATCGCGCTCACGACGTTCGGCGAAGTGCTGCCGATGACGATCGCGGTGAAGTATCCGGAGCAGTTCCTGCGCGTGGTGGGCCGGCCGGTGAGCTGGCTCGGCGCGGTCCTGAAGCCCGTGCGCGCGGTGCTCGCCGCCTTCACGACGCTGACCGTCAAGACGGTGGGCGGCGGCGGCAAGGCCGAGCAGCCGGAGCTCTCGGAGGAAGAGCTGCGCACGCTCGTGGACGTCGGCGCGAGCGAGGGCGTGGTCGAGCGCGACGAGCGCGAGATGATCCACAAGGTGTTCGAGTTCGAGGACACGCCGGTGCGCTCGGTCATGGTGCCGCGCACCGACATGTTCTGCCTCGACGTCGAGATGCCGGTCGACGAGATCCTGCCGGCGCTCCGCGAGAACCTCCACTCGCGCGTGCCCGTCTACGAAGGGTCGATCGACGTCATCGTCGGCGTGCTCTACACGAAGGACCTCCTGCCCTACGTCGCGACCGGCCTGCCGCCCACCTTCGACCTGCGGGCGCACCTCCACCCGCCGTACTTCGTGCCCGAGTCGAAGCGCGCGGACGCGCTGCTGCAGGAGTTCCAGGCCAAGCGCCTGCACATGGCGATCGTGGTGGACGAGTACGGCGGCACCGCGGGGCTCGTCTCGCTCGAAGACCTGCTCGAAGAGCTCGTGGGCGAGATCGCGGACGAATACGACGAGCCCGAGCGGCTGATCCAGCGGGTCGACGAGACGACGTACCGGGTCTCGGGCAAGCTCCCGATCGACGAGCTGAACACGGTCGCCGGGCTCGCGATCTCGAGCCAGGATTACGAGACGGTGGGCGGCTGGGTCCTCGACCTGTTCGGCCGCGTCCCGCGGAAGGCCGAGCGCGTGGAGACGCCCGAGGTCGTGGTGACGGTCGAGAAGATCGAGCGGACGCGGATCGTGGAGGTGCTCATCGCCCTCCGCAAGCCCGCGACGAGCCAGGCCGCCGCATGACGCTCGTCTGGCTCGCGGTGTTCTGCCTCGCCGCCACGATGTTCTTCTCGGCGGCGGAGATGGCCTTCATCGCGGCCAACCGGCTGCGCCTGCGCCACCTCGCCGAGGAAGGCAACCGCACCGCGGCCGCGTACCTCGAGGCCTTCCGCAATCCCGCGCGCGTGCTCTCGACCGCGATGATGGGCGTGACGATCGCCCACATCGTCGCGTCGTCCGCGGTGACGTTCGCGCTGTTGCCGAGGTACGGCGGCGCGGCGGCGCTGGTGGCGACGGCGGTGCTGACGCCGGCGATGCTCGTGTTCGGCGAGATCATCCCCAAGGCGGTCGCGCGCGAGTGGGCCACGCGGCTCATCTTGACACTCTACCGGCCGCTCGCGTGGGCGTCGATGCTGCTCGCGCCGTTCGTGGCGTTCGCCCAGTCCGTGGTGACCCTCCTCATGCGGGCCTTCGGCGGCGAGCAGGCGGACATCCGGCACTTCGTCTCACGCGAGGAGCTGAAGAACCTCCTGCAGATGGAGCCCGGCGAAGCGAACGTGACGACGCAGGAAGCCGAGATGATCGACGCCATCTTCGACCTCGGCGAGACGACCGTGCGCGAGGTGATGGTGCCGCTCGTCGACGTGGTGATGCTGCCGGAGACCGCGGCCGTCATGGACGGTGTGGCCCTCGTCCAGCAGAAGGGCTTCTCGCGGCTGCCCGTCTACGGCGAGCGCGAGACGAACCTCACCGGCGTGATCACGGCGATGGATCTCCTGCGCGGCGGCGCGACGGCGCGCACGCTGCGCGAGCTCATGCGCCAGCCCCTGTACGTGCCGGAGGCGAAGCTCCTCGACGAGCTGTTGCGCGAGATGCAGAAGGCGCGGGTCCACCTGGCCGTGGTCGTCGACGAGTACGGCGGCGCGACGGGCATCGTCACGCTCGAGGACGTCGTCGAGGAGATCGTGGGCGAGATCGAGGACGAGCACGACCGCACGCCGGCGTCGGTCTCGCGGCTCCCCGACGGCAGCTACTGGGCCGCGGCGCGCACGAACATCGACGAGCTGAACGAAGCGCTCGACTGGACGCTGCCGAAGCGCGACTACGAGACGATCGCCGGGCTGGTCCTCTCGACGCTCGGCCGCATCCCCAGAACGGGCGAGGAGTTCCAGGTCCCCGGCTATACCATTACGGTCCTGGAGGCGGACAACCGGCGGGTCATCGCGGTGAAGATCGCCGCGACGAAGCCGCTCCTTCCCGAGCACGCGACATAGGACGAGGGGTTCGTCCAAGGAGGCTTGACATGGCAGGCACGATGGTGAAGTTCGCCGCGAACGGCGGCCAGACCGACGGATATCTCGCGACGCCGGCCTCGAGCAAGGGCCCGGGCGTCCTCGTCATCCAGGAGTGGTGGGGCCTCGTCGGGCACATCAAGAACGTGGCCGATCGCTTCGCCGCCGAGGGGTTCACCGCGCTCGCGCCGGATCTCTATCACGGCAAGACGGCGAACGAGCCCGACACGGCGGGCAAGCTCTTCATGGCGCTGAACATCGCGCAGGCGGAGAAGGACCTGAAGGGCGCGATCGCCCACCTCGCGCAGCACTCGTCCACGCCGAAGCTCGGCGCCGTCGGCTTCTGCATGGGCGGCCAGCTCGCGCTGTTCTCGGCGACGCTGAACCCCTCGATCGCCGCCACCGTGAACTTCTACGGCGTGCACCCGAACGTGAAGCCGGACTACTCGAAGCTGGCGGGCCCGGTGCTCGGCCTCTTCGCGGAGAAGGACGCGTTCGTGACGCCGGACGTCGCCCGGCAGGTCGACGCGGACATCAAGAAGGCCGGCAAGCAGATCGAGACGCACATCTACCCGAACGTCGACCACGCGTTCTTCAACGACGAGAACAAGGGCGCGTACAACAAGGCATCCGCCGACGACGCCTGGCGCCGCACCCTCGCGTTCTTTCGAACGAACCTGAAGTAGCGGCCGCCGGAGAGGGGACGGCCGGGCCGTCCCCTCTCCCGCTCACCCCGCGAGGATCATCGACGCCGCTGTCTCCGCGATCATGATGGTCGGCGCGTTGGTGTTGCCGCCGATCAGCGTCGGCATGATCGACGCGTCCACGACACGGAGCCCCTCGAGGCCGCGCACGCGCAGCGACGGATCGACGACGGCGTTCGCATCGCTTCCCATGCGGCACGTGCCGACCGGATGGAAGACCGTGCCCGAGCCGCGCTCGCGCACGTAGGTGCCGATCGCCTCGTCCGTCTCGGTGTCGGGGCCGGGACCGAGCTCGCGCCCGAGGATCTCGCCGAGCGGCTTCTTCGCCAGGACCTCGCGCATCTGACGAATGCCCGCGATGAACTGCGGGAGATCGGCGGGGTCGCTGAGGTAATTCGGATCGATCGCCGGCTGCGCGAGCGGATCGGCCGAGGCGAGCGTGATGCGGCCGCGGCTCGCGGGGCGCGTGACGTAGAACGCGTAGGTCACGCCGTGAGACGTCGGCCGCCACGACTCCGACGGCGCCTCGGTGAGCAGGTACGGCACGAAGAACCCCTGGAGATTCGCGCGCGCCATCGACGGATCCGTCTTGAGGAACGCGCCCGTCTCGGCGACGTTGGACGTGAGCGGGCCCTGCCGGGAGCGGTCGTAGAGCTCCTGCACCATCTGCCGCAGCTCCGGCGTGACGCCGTAGAGCGACAGCGGCTGCGTGATCTCGTAACGCAGCGCCGCGCCGAGGTGGTCCTGCAGATTCGCGCCGACGTCGGCGTGCGCAAGCACGACGTCGATGCCGTGCGCCCTCAGGTGATCGGCGGGCCCGACGCCGGAGAGCATGAGCAGCTGCGGCGAGTTGATCGCGCCCCCGCAGAGGACGATCTCGCCGCCCTCGGCCGACTCGGCCTTCCCGTGCCTGACGTAGTCCACCGCGACGGCACGTCGCGTGTCGAACCTCACGCGGCACGCGAGCGCGTTCGTGACCACCGTGAGGTTCGGGCGGCCGAGCGCGGGGCGGAGGTACGCGGCGGCCGTGCTGCACCGCTCGCCGTTCTTCTGGGTCACCTGGTAGACACCGCACCCGTCCTGCGTCGCGCCGTTGAAGTCGTCGTTCCGCGCGATGCCGGCGCTCTCGGCCGACTGCAGGAACATCACCGAGAGCGGATGCTGGAAGCGGAGATCCGCCACGTTCAGCGGGCCGCCGCGTCCGTGGAACGGCTCGCCGAGACGCTCGTTCGTCTCGGCCTTCTTGAAGTACGGGAGAACGTCCTGCCAGCCCCAGCCCGGGCACCCGGCGTCGCGCCACTCGTCGTAGTCCCGCGCGTCGCCGCGGATGTAGACCATGTAGTTGATCGAGCTCGAGCCGCCGAGCGTGCGGCCGCGCGGCCAGAAGAACCGCCGCAGGTTGCAGTGGACCTGCGGGGTGGTGCGGTAGCGCCAGTCGAAGACGGAGTCCGAGAGAAATCCCATCATCGCGGGCGTGCTGATGAGCGGCGAGTCGTCCGGCCCTCCGGCTTCGAGGAGCAGCACCCGCGCCGGGGATCGTTCCGAAAGACGGTGGGCGAGCACGCAGCCGGCCGAGCCCGCTCCGACGATCACGTAGTCGTACGTCATGGGCCACCTCCGAGTCCGGATCGTGCTCCGGGAGCGTAGCCCATCAGGGCAGCGCGACGAGAAGGAACTTCCGGTCGCCGCCGAGCACGCGCGTGCCGTCGAGCAGGAAATCGCGCACGCGTCCGAGGCGGGCGACGTTCTCGGCGTGCGGCAGGCGGTCGTCCACGAGCACCGAGCGCGCGGGGTCGAACAGGATGTCGTGCCGCACGAAGACGTGCGTGATCCCCTCGCGGCGCGCCCATCGGCGCAACGCCACGTCGTCGAACCCGTTCCGGAGGTGCTCCCGCAGCGTGTAGTCCTCGAAGAGATAGTCGCCGCGATACGACCGCGTGAGGTGATACGTGTCCCGCCGCACGTCGATCAGCCACACGCGCGCGTCGCGCGGGAGCTGCTCGTCGATGATCCGGTAGTAGGGGTAGTAATCGAGACGCCGCGACAGGTACTCCGCGCGGGACTCGGCGCCCGTCACCGCGAACATCGGCGCGTCGGCCAGGAACCACGTGACGCCGACGAGCATGGCCGCCGCTGCCGGGAGCAGCATCGCCGCGCGGAGCCAGCGTCCGGCCGACGATGCTTCGCGAGACGAGGCGGTCTCTCCGGCCAGCGCGGCCGCGGCGCGGACCGCGACGACCGCTGCCAGCGGGAGGACCGGAACGAGGTAGCGCATCACCTGCGCGCTCGCCGCCCACCAGACGAACATCACGGCCGCGACGGCCGTGACGACGGCCGTCTCGGCGCCCGCCCGCCGGCGCCACAGCGCCCACACGACCGCCGGCACGGCGGCCAGGAACGCCACGCCGAGCACGTTCTCGTAGTACGCGGCGACCTCGCGCTGTCCCATGAGCGACACGCGGAACGGCAGCACGGCGAGCGCGAGCGGATCCTTGCCGCCGCCGTACGCGTCGTTGAACGCGCGGACCATCGCCGAGCGTGCGACGTCCCACCCCGGCGCGTGCCCGGGCCAGAGGTCGAGGTAGTACGGAAAGAAGGGGCTGCCGGTCAGCGCCCAGGTGCGCACGTACCACGGGGCGCCGACGACGACGGCGCCGGCGAGGGCCAGCAGCGTGACGCCGACGCGCGCGCCCGCGCGCCGCGCGCCGAGCAAGGCCACGAGCGCGAGCGTCGCGAACGGGAAGATCGCGAGGACCTTCACGCCCAGCGCGAAGCCCGACGCGAGCGCGAGCGTGGCGAGCGCTCGCGGCGCGCCGCTCGTCCACCAGCGCGCGGCGGCGCGGACGGCCACCGCGAGCAGCAGCGCGAGCGCGAGGTCGACGTAACCGCTGCTCGCGACGTCGATCACGACGGGCACCGTCGCGACGAGCGCCGCGGCGATCAGCGGCCAGGAGCGCGACTCGGCAGCCCACCCGTGGACGAACGCGAGCAGCAGCGGAAGGAAGGCGAACATCGTCGCGCCGAACGCCGCTTCGCCGACCCGCGGGCTGACGACGCGGCCGACGAGCATCGCCCAGAGTCCGTGCATCTCGGCACCGAGGGGCGAATACGCGACGATGCTCTCGCCGACGACGGTCAGCCGGCCCGCCTCGATGAACGCCTGCGGCAGGGCGAGGTGATACTGCAGCGTGTCCTTCGCCGTCGGCGGCGCGAGCGCCGCGACCCCGGCGATCACCAGCGCCACGACGAGGAGCACGGCGGCCGCGATCGCCGTGGCCTGCCATCGGGCTGTGGGTGCGCCGGCGTCCGCGGCGGTCGCTCGGGGAGTCGCACGCGCCACCGCGAGGCCCGCGAGCACGAGGCCGAGCACGAGCGTCGCGAGCGCGACGCGCGTCACGTAGCCGCCCGCGACGCCGATGAAGAACCACGCGAGCGACCATGCGCCGGCGCCGAGCGCGCACGTGATGGCGACCTCCAGCGGCGCGCGGCGCGCGGGCCAGCGGCCGTCGATCAGGCGACGGAGCGGCGCGCCCGCGCCGTACCACGCGACGACGATCAGCGCGGCGACGACGAGACCCGCGGCGCTCTCCACGAGCGCGGGGCCGCGGACCACTCCGCGCGCGCGGACGAACGCGGCGACGGCGCCCAGCGCGGGCGTGATGAGCGACAGCTCGGCGCGGTGGAACGACAGAAACGCCGCCGTCAGCGCGAGGCTGGCGGCGGCGGAGAGTCCGACGAGGGCGCGGGCGCCCAGGTTACGCGGAGGCGGCGGCCGCCTTCTCCTTCTTCCTGCGGCGCGACGGCGCGGCGGCCTCGCCCTTCGGCGGCTTCTCCTTCTTTTCCTTGCCCTTCGGCTTGTCGCCGTCCGTCGTCTCCGCGCGGTCGACGAGCTCCAGGTACACCATGGGCGCGGCGTCGCCCGGGCGCGGGCCCACGCGCACGATCCGCGTGTAGCCGCCGGGCCGGTCGGCGAAGCGGGCCGCGATCGTGTCGAACAGCCGCCCGACGACGACCGTGTCGTTCACCATCGACAGCACCTGCCGGCGCGCGTGCAGGCTCTCGCGCTTGGCGAGCGTGACCATCTCGTCGGCCGTCGGACGGATCGCCTTCGCCTTCGCCTCGGTGGTCAGCACGCGCTCGTGCCGGAACAGCGACGTGAGGAGGTTGCGGAACATGGCGAGGCGGTGGTCGCTCCGCCGGCCGAGCTTGTAGTTGCCCCTGCGGTGCCTCATTTCGTCGTGGCTCCCCTGCCGAGCGCGCCCAGCAGATTCGGATCGATGCGCATGCCGAGCGAGAGGCCGAGGCCCGCGAGGGCGGCCTTGATCTCGTCGATGGTCTTCTCGCCGAGGTTCTTCACGCCGACGAGGTCGCTTTCCGTCTTCTGCGCGAGGTCCGCGACGAGCGTGATGTCGGCGGCCTTCAGCGCGTTGACGGCGCGCGCGGGCAGGTCGAGCTCCTCGAGCGTCTTGCCGAGCGCGTCGCGCAGATACGCGCCGTCGGCGTCCTCGCTCTCGTCGTCGTCGGGCGGCGCCGCGCGCAGCGGCGAGAAGTGATCGCGCAGGAACGTCGCCGAGCGCTCGAGGGCCTCCTCGGGGCTCACCGCGCCGTTGGTCCAGATCTCGACCACGAGCTTCTCGTAGTCGGTGATCTTGCCGAGCCGCGACATCTCCACGTTGTACGACACGCGCGTGATCGGCGAGAACGCCGAGTCCAGCGCGAGCGTGCCGGCGGGGATGTTCGTCTTCCGGTCCGCCGCTTCATAGCCCCGGCCGATGCCGACGCCGAGCTCGATCGACACGCGCCCGCTCTCGAGCGTGAAGAGATGCACCTCGGGATTGATCACCTCGAGGTCGGTCTCCGGCACGTCCGCGCCGGTCACGATCTTCGGGCCCGACACGTCGACGCGCACGGTGCGCGGCTCGCCGGACGGCACCTGGATCGACAGCTTCTTGAGGTTGAGGAGCACGTCGGCCGTGCTCTCCTTCACGCCGGGGATCGGCGTCTCGACCGAGCGGACGCCGTCGATCTTCACCCACGTGACGGCCGCGCCGGGGACGATGGAGAGGAGCGTGCGCCTGAGCGAGTTGCCGACCGTCAGCGCGTAGCCCTTCTCGAAGGGCTCCGCCACGAGCCGGCCGTACCGCTCGCTCGCGATCTCCCACTCGACCTTCTTCGGCTTCTGAAATGGAATGCGTGGCATGGCGCCTCTGTGTCCTACTTGCTGTACAGCTCGACGATGAGCTGCTCGCTGACCGGGATCTGGATGTCTTCGCGCAGCGGGAGGCCGCGGACGACGCCGCGCCGGCCCGCCGGGTCCACCTCGAGCCACTGCGGGACCGCCCCGCGGCCCGCGTTCATGTTGTCGTCCAGGCGCGCCTCGTACTTGGTGCCGCGGAGCGCGACCGCGTCGCCGACCTTCACGAGATACGACGGCACGGTGACCTTGCGGCCGTTCACCGCGTAGTGGCCGTGCGCCACCATCTGCCGCGACTCGCGGCGGGAGGCCGCGAAGCCCAGCCGGTAGACGACGTTGTCGAGCCGGAGCTCGAGCAGGCGCAGCAGGTTCTCGCCGGTGACGCCCTTCTCACGCTCGGCCGCGTGGAAGTAGCGCCGGAACTGGTTCTCGAGCACGCCGTAGATCCGCTTGGCCTTCTGCTTCTCCCGGAGCTGCACGCCGTACGGTGTCAACTTGCCGCGGTTCAGACCGTGCTGGCCGGGCGGGTAGTTACGGCGCTCGATCGCGCACTTGTCGGTGAAGCAGCGGGCGCCCTTCAGGAAGAGCTTCATGCCTTCACGGCGGCACAGCCGGCACTTCGCATCCGCGTAACGCGCCATGCCGGCCTCCTACACCCGCCGCCGCTTGGGCGGGCGGCAGCCGTCGTGCGGGATCGGCGTGACGTCGCGGATGGCGGTGATCTCGAGCCCCACGGCCTGCAGCGAGCGGATGGCCGCCTCGCGGCCGGCGCCCGGCCCCTTCACGAAGACCTCCACCTGCTTCAGCCCGAACTCCATCGCCTTGCGCGCCGCGATCTCCGCGGCCGTCTGCGCGGCGAACGGCGTGCTCTTGCGCGAGCCCTTGAACCCGGCGCTGCCCGCGCTCGACCACGAGACCACGTTGCCGGTCTTGTCGGTGAGGGTCACGATCGTGTTGTTGAAGGACGCCTGCACGTGCGCGACCCCGGTGCGGACTTCGCGCCGTTCGCGCCGCTTGCCGCCCTTCTTCCTGGGGGCTGGCTTTGCCTTTTCGTCTGCCATCGAGTCGGTCTCCTACGCTTTCTTGGCCGCGGCGGCTGCGGGGGCGGCCGGCGCGGCCGCGGGGGCGGCGGCGGCCACGGGCTTCTTCTTGATCATCACGCCGCGCGACTTGCCCTTGCGCGTGCGCGCGTTGGTGTGGGTGCGCTGGCCGCGCACGGGCAGGCCGCGGCGATGCCGGATGCCGCGGTACGAGCCGATGTCCATCAGGCGCTTGACGTTCATGGAGATCTCGCGGCGCAGGTCGCCTTCCACCTTGATCTCGCGCTCGATCAGGTCGCGCACGCGCGCGGTCTCGGCCTCGTCCCACGCCTTGACCCGCTTGTTGGCGTCGACGCGCGCCTGCGCCAGCACGGTGCGCGCGGTCTGCGTCCCGATGCCGTAGATGTACGTGAGCGCCACTTCACCGCGCTTTTCCCTCGGAAGGTCCACCCCCGCCACTCGTGCCATGTCTCGTCTCCGTCTAACCCTGGCGTTGCTTGTGCCGCGGGTTCTTGCAGATGATGCGGATCACCCGGTTGCGCCGCACGACCTTGCAGTGCTCGCAGCGCGCCTTGACGCTCGGTCTCACTTTCATGGGAATCCCTACTTGAACCTGTAAGTGATTCGGCCCCTGGTGAGGTCGTACGGCGACAGCTCCACCTTCACGCGGTCGCCCGGCAGGATGCGGATGAAGTTCATGCGCATCTTGCCGCTCACGTGCGCCAGCACCCGGTGGCCGTTCTCCAGCTCCACCCGGAACATCGCGTTCGGCAGCGGCTCCACCACCGTGCCCTCGACCTCGATCGCGTCTTCTTTCGCCATTACGGTTGTCTCGTCCCCGTTCGAGCGCCGGCAAAGCCGGCGCAATCCCTCCTGGGGGAGGCCTCGGAGGGGGCCGTCGAGGCCCCCTCCGAGTGGTTCTTGCTGGTCAGCACTTCCGGCCCGTTTTCGGTCACCGCCACCGTGTGCTCGAAGTGCGCCGCGAGGCTTCCGTCGCGCGTCACCGCGGTCCAGCCGTCGTCGAGGATCTTCACGTCGTGGCTGCCCAGCGTGACCATCGGCTCGATCGCGAGCACCATCCCCGGCTTGAGCTGCGGGCCCCGCCCCGGGTCGCCGAAGTTCGGCACCTGCGGCTCCTCGTGCAGCGCGCGGCCGATCCCATGGCCCACGAACGTGCGCACGATGCCGAAGCCGTGGGGGTCGACGTGCCGCTGCACGGCGTGGGAGACGTCGGAGAGTCGACGGCCCGGCCGGCACTCGGCGATCGCCCGCTCGAGACTCTCGCGGGTGACGTCGAGCAATTCCTGCACGCGCGGCGGGATCTCGCCCAGGGGCAGCGTGACCGCGCAGTCGGCGTAATACCCTTCCACGATACAGCCGAGGTCAAACCCGACGATGTCGCCTTCCTTCATGCGCCGGTGCGCGGAGGGGATGCCGTGCACGACCTCTTCGTTGATCGAGATGCAGACCGTCGCCGGAAAGCCGCGATAGCCCTTGAACGCCGGCAGTGCGCCGCACTCGCGGATGAAGGCTTCGACCGCGTCGTCGACCTCGAGCGTCGACATGCCGGGCTTGACCATGTCGCGGATGAGCTGGACGACATCCGCGAGGATGTGACCGCTGCGACGCATCAGGCCGATCTCGCGCTCGGACTTGAGCACGATCACAGGGCCACTCCGGTGGCCCTCACCGGTGCGCCCCGGCGAGCTCGCGCAGCGTCTGGCGGATCTTGTCGACCGCGCCCTCGGCCGCGATCGTCTTCAGCACGCCGCGCTTGCGGTAGTAGTCGAGCAGCGGCGCGGTTTGCCGCTCGTACACCTGCAGCCGGTTCAGCACCGTGGCCTCGTCGTCGTCCTTCCGCTGGTAGAGCTCGCCGCCGCACTTGTCGCAGACGCCCGCCTTGCGCGGCGGCGCCGACACGAGGTGGTACGGCGTCTGGCACTGCCGGCAGAGACGCCGGCCGGTGAGCCGCCGCACGAGCTCCGGCTGCGCGACGTCGAAGTAGATGACGCTGTCGAGCTTCTGCCCGAGCTGCTGGAGCATCTTCGCGAGGCCGTCCGCCTGCGCGTTCGTGCGCGGAAAGCCGTCGAGGATGAAGCCCTTCGCCGCGTCCGGGCGGCGAAAGCGCTCGCCGACCATGCGCAGGATGACGTCGTCGGGCACGAGGTCGCCCTTGTCGTAGTACTGCTTGGCCTCGATCCCGAGCGGCGTCCCCGCGGCCATCTCCTCGCGCAGCATGTCGCCCGTCGCCACCTGCGGGATCCCCCACTCGCGCGCGAGCTCGCTCGCCTGCGTGCCCTTGCCGGCGCCGGGAGGCCCGAGGAACAGCAGACGCACCGTCAGGTTCTCCGCCCGAACGCGCTCGCGGGACGCGTGCGCGACTTCTTGAGGAACCCCTCGTAGTTGCGCATCAGCAGGTGCGACTCCATCTGGCGCACGGTGTCGAGCGCGACGCCGACCACGATCAGCAGGCTCGTGCCGCCGAAGTAGAAGGGCACGTTGAACCACTGGATCAGGAAGTCGGGCAAGACGGAGATCAACGCCAGGAAGAGCGCCCCGGGGAGCGTGATGCGGGTCAGGGTCCGGTCGATGTACTCGGCGGTCTTCTTGCCCGGTCTCACACCCGGGATGAAGCCGCCGTACTTCTTCATGTTGTCGGCGAGGTCGACCGGGTTGAAGACGATCGCCGTGTAGAAGTAGGCGAAGAAGACGATCAGGCCCATGTAGAGCACGGTGTAGGTCATGCGGCCCGGGGAGAGCGCGTCCGAGATCGCCTGCATCCACGGGTGCGGCACGAAGCGCGTCAGCGTGGCCGGGAACAGGATCAGCGACGACGCGAAGATCACCGGGATGACGCCCGCGGTGTTGATGCGCAGCGGGATGTGCGTCGACTGGCCGCCGTAGACGCGGCGCCCGACCACGCGCTTGGCGTACTGGACCGGAATCTTCCGCTGGCCCTCCTGCATCAGGACGACCGCCGCGGTCACCGCGATCATCATCGCCACGAGCGCGCCGAAGACGAAGAGCTTGAGCTCGCCGGTGGTGATCAGCGTGTAGGACGCGACGATGGCCGACGGCAGGCGCACGACGATGCCCGCCATGATGATCAGCGAGATGCCGTTGCCGATGCCCTTCTCCGAGATCTGCTCGCCGATCCACATGATCAGCGCGGTACCGGCGGTGAGCGTGATCATGCAGAGCAGCCGGAAGCCCCAGCCCGGGTTCGGGACGATGAGCGCGCCCGTCGGGCTGTTCATCCCCTCGAGCCCGTAGGCGATGCCCATCGACTGCACGAGCGCCAGCACGATCGTGCCGTAGCGCGTGTACTGCGTGATCTTCTTGCGCCCGGCCTCGCCTTCCTTGGCGAGCCGCTCGAGGGCCGGGATCACGACCGTGAGCAGCTGCAGGATGATCGACGCCGAGATGTACGGCATGATCCCGAGCGCGAAGATCGACAGCCGTCTGAGATTGCCGCCCGAGAACAGGTCGACCATGCCGAGCAGCGTGCCCTGGACCTGGTCGAAGAACTGCGCGAGTGCCGCACCGTCGATGCCCGGCGTCGGCACGTGGGCGCCGATGCGATACGCGATGAGCAGCACCGCCGTCATGAGGACGCGGCGCTTCAACTCGGGGATCTTGAAGACGTTGCCGAAGCTGTGCAGGCCTTCGATCACGAAGCGGCGTCCTGCGCGGCGCCGAGCAATTCGACCCGGCCGCCCTTGCCTTCGATCTTCGCGCGCGCCGATTCACTGACCGCGTGCACCCTCAGGGTCAGCGCGTGCGGCACTTCACCCGACCCGAGGACCTTCACGCGGTCGCGGCCGCTGCGCCGGATGAGGCGCGCCTCCGCGAGCGCGTCGGGATCGACGGTGCTGTTGGCCGCGAAGCGCTCGAGCGACTTGAGATTGACGATCGCGTACTCGGTCTTGCCGCCGTGGGGCAGGAAGCCGCGCTTCGGGATCCGCCGGTAGAGCGGCATCTGCCCGCCCTCGAAGCCGGGGCGCGTGCCGCCGCCCGAGCGGGATTTCAGCCCCTTCTGGCCCTTCGTCGACGTCTTGCCGTGCCCGGAGCCGGGCCCGCGGCCCACGCGCTTGCGACGCTTGACCGACCCGGGAGCCGGACGGAGATCTTCAAGCCTCATCGGACACCTGCACCGCGTGCTGGACGTGATGGATCATCCAGCGAATGGTCGGCGTGTCGTCGTGGACCGCCGACTGGTTGATCCGGCGCAGCCCGAGCGACTTCACCGTCGCCTCCTGCTTCGGGCTCATGCCGATGATGCTCTTCCTGAGCGTGACCTTAAGCTTCTTGCCGGGCACCCGCCGCCTCCGCTCCATCGCCGTCGGCGCGCCGCCGCACGGCGTGCAGGTCTTGCAGCCGCTTGATGCGCCGGAGCGCGTCGATCGTCGCCTTGAGGACGTTGTGAGGATTGTTCGTGCCGAGCGTCTTCGTGAGGATGTCCTGCACGCCCGCCGCCTCGAGGACGGGCCGCACCGCGCCGCCCGCGATGACGCCCGTGCCGGGGACCGCGGGCTTGAGGAACACGCGACCCGCGCCGAAGTGGCCGGTGATCTCGCACGGAATCGTGGTGTCGCGCAGCGGGACGAAGATCAGGTCCTTCTTCGCGTGCTCGACCGCCTTGCGGATCGCCTCCGGCACCTCGTGCGCCTTGCCGAGTCCGACTCCCACGTGCCCGCGTCCATCTCCGACGACGACCAGCGCGGTGAAGGAGAACCGCCGGCCGCCCTTCACGACCTTGGCGACACGGTTGATGGCGACGACGCGATCGTTCAGCTCGAGCGCACTGGGATCGATCTTGGCTTCCGCCACTAGGCTCCTCTTTTCCCCTTAAAACGTGAGGCCGCCGGCGCGCGCGGCGTCGGCGAGGGCTTTCACACGTCCGTGGTACTTGTAGCCGCCGCGGTCGAAGACGACGATCTGCACGCCCGCGGCCTTGGCCTTCTGCGCCAGCAGCTCGCCCACGGCCTTCGCCGCCGCGACGTTGCCGCCGCTCTTGTGGCCCTCGCGAAACGCCTTGCTGCGGCTGTCCACCGCGAGCACGGTCTTGCCGGCGTCGTCGTCCACGAGCTGCGCGTAGATGTGGTTGATGGAGCGGAACACCGCCAGCCGCGGACGCGCCGCGGAGCCGCGCACCTTCTCGCGCAGCCGGATGTGGCGGATGTCGCGCGGACCGCGCCGATCGCGCAGGATCATTACTTGGCCCCCGCCTTCTTGCCGACCTTGCGGCGGATGAACTCGTCGGCGTACTTGATGCCCTTGCCCTTGTACGGATCCGGCTTCCGGAGCGCGCGGAGCTTCGCCGCCGTCTGGCCGAGCAGCGCCTTGTCCGCGCCTTTCAACGTCACCGCCACCTGCTTCTCGATCTCGGCGGTGATGCCCTCGGGCAGCGGGAAGATCACCGGGTGCGAGTAGCCGAGTGCCAGCTGGATGTTCTTGCCCTGCATCTGCGCGCGATAGCCGATGCCGACGATCTCGAGCTTCTTCTCGTAGCCGTCCTTCACGCCGTGGACCATGTTGGCCACGAGCGAGCGGCAGAGACCGTGGAGCGCGCGCGCCGTGCGGCTGTCGTCGCCGCGGGCGATCGTGAGCACCTTCCCGTCCACCTTCGCCGTCATCCCGACCGAGAGCGGCTGCGCGAGCTTCCCCTTGGGGCCTTCCGCGCGGACGAGGTTGCCGTCCACGGAGACCTTCACCCCGTCGGGAATCGGAATGGGCTTCTTGCCGATCCGGGACATGAGTGGCTCCCTACCACACGTAGGCGAGGACTTCCCCGCCCACCTTCTGCTGCCGCGCGGTGCGGTCGGTCACCACACCGCGCGAGGTCGAGACGATGGCCACGCCCATCCCCGCGAGGATGGACGGCACCTTGTCGTGGGTGACGTAGACGCGCCGCCCGGGCTTCGACACGCGCACGAGGCCGGAGATCACCTTCTCGTTGCCGGGCCCGTACTTCATGTAGACGCGCAGCACGTTTTGCTTCTGGTCCTCGAGGACGCGGAAGTTCTTGATGAACCCCTCGTCCTTCAGGATCTCGCAGACGCGCACCTTCAGCTTGGAGCTGGGGATGTCGCACTTCTCGTGCTCGGCGCGGCTGGCGTTACGGATGCGGGTCAGGAGGTCGGCGACGGGATCGCTCTTCATGCCGCTACCAGCTCGCCTTCACGATGCCGGGTATCTCGCCCTTGAGCGCGAGCTCCCGGAAGCACAGGCGGCACAGCTCGAACTTGCGGATGTAGCCGCGCGGCCGGCCGCAGAGCTTGCAGCGGTGGTACTTCCGCGTGGGAAACTTGGGCGGACGCTGCGACTTCGCGATGAGCGAGGTCTTCGCCATGGTGCTTACGACTCCCTGAACGGCATGCCGAGATGCGTGAGGAGCGCCTTGGCGTCCTCGTCCGTCCGCGCCGTCGTGACGATGTTGATGTCCATGCCCCGCACCTTGTCGATCTTGTCGTAGACGATCTCGGGGAAGATCAGCTGCTCGCGGAGGCCCATGGCGTAGTTGCCCCGCCCGTCGAAGCCCTTCGGCGGCACGCCCTTGAAGTCGCGCACGCGGGGGAGCGCCACGTTCACGAGCCGGTCGAAGAACTCGTACATCCGGGCGCCGCGCAGGGTGACCTTCGCGCCGATCGGCACGTTCTCGCGCAGCTTGAAGTTCGCGATCGACTTCTTCGCCTTGGTGATGAGCGGCTTCTGGCCGGTGATCGTCTGCAGGTCCGTCACCGCGAAGTCCATGATCTTCGCGTTGTCGCGCGCCTCGCCCACGCCCATGCTCACCACGATCTTGTTGAGCCGCGGCGTCGCCCACGGGTTCGTGTAGCCGCGCTCCTTCATGAGCGCGGGCAGGATCGTGGTGCTGAAGCGGTCCTTCAGCCGCGCGGGGACGGCGCCGGTCGGCTTCGGCCGTGCCTGCGGCGCGGCGGGCGCCGCGTCTTTCTTGCCGCCGCCGCGCCGGGGCTGCGGCGGCTGTCCCTTGCCGGCCGGAGCCTTGCCGCCGCCGGCCTGCGGTTTCTGCGGAGCCGCGGGTGCTTTCGCCATGGCTTATCCCTTGTCGACCGACTCGCCGCAGCGCTTGCACACGCGGGCCTTGCGGCCGTCGGCGAGAAGCTTGATGCCCGTGCGCACCGGGCGGTCGCAGCGGTTGCAGACCAGGAGCACGTTCGAGAGAGCGAGCGCGCCCTCCCGCTCGATGATCCCGCCCTGGCGGACCTTCTGCGTCGGCCGCTGGTGCTTCTTGATCATGTTGATCTTCTCGACGAGGACGCGGCTCTTGTCGGGGATCACGCGCAGGACCCTGCCCCGCTTGCCGCGCTCGCGGCCCGCGATGACGCCCACGGTGTCGCCCCGTCGCACGTGACTGCCTGCCATGACCTAGATGACCTCCGGAGCGAGAGAGATGATCTTGGTGAACTGCCGCTCGCGCAGCTCGCGCGCGACCGGGCCGAAGATGCGCGTGCCGACCGGGTTCTCGTCGGGCCTGATGAGCACGACGGCGTTGCGGTCGAAGCGGATATACGAGCCGTCCTTGCGACGGACTTCCTTCACCGTGCGGACGACGACGGCGCGCGCCACCTCGCCCTTCTTCACGGTGCCGTCCGGGACCGCTTCCTTGACCGCGACGATCACGGTGTCGCCGAGGGAGGCGTAGCGCTTGTTCGCGCCGCCCATCACGCGGATGCACTGCACCTTCTTGGCGCCGGAGTTGTCGGCCACGTCGAGCATGGAGCGCGGCTGGATCATCGCGCGGGGCTGCCGAGGATCTCGCGGATCCTCCAGCGCTTCTCCTTGGAGAGCGGCCGCGTCTCCTCGATGAGGACCCGGTCGCCCACCTTGCTCGCGTTCGCCTCGTCGTGCGCCTTCAGCTTCTTCGACATGCGGATCACGCGCTGGTACTGGGGATGGCGGTACACCCGCTCGATCCGCACCACCCGCGTCTTCTGCATGGCGTCGCTGACGACCACGCCTTCCTTCGTCTTGCGCTCACCCACGGCCGTCTATCCTTTCGTCGCCTTCGCCGCGCGCTCGCCCTGCACGGTCTTGGCGCGCGCCAGATCCCGCCGGGCCAGACCGATGCGCGAGGGGTTCTTCGCGACCCCCATGGAGAGCTGGAAGCGGAGGTTGAAGATCTCCTCGGACAGCTCGCGCACCTTCTGGTCCAGCTCGTCGTCCGACAGGTCCCGCCACTTGGCCGGCTTCATAGCGCTCTCGTGCGCGTGATGAACTTGGTCGTGATGCCGATCTTCTGCGCGGCCGTGCGGAAGGCTTCCTTGGCCACGTCCTGGGAGACCCCTTCCATCTCGTAGAGGATCCGGCCGGGCTTCACCACCGCGACCCATTCCTCGGGGTTGCCCTTGCCCTTCCCCATGCGGGTCTCGGCCGGCTTCTTCGTCACGGGCTTGTCCGGGAAGATCCGGATCCACACCTTGCCGCCGCGCTTCAAGCTGCGCGTGAGCGCCACGCGCGCGGCCTCGATCTGCCGGTTGGTCACCCAGCCGGGCTCGAGCGCCTTCAGACCGAATTCGCCGTACGCCAGCGTGGAGCCGCGATACGCCTTGCCGCGCATGTTGCCCCGCTGCGCCTTCCGGTACTTGACCCGCTTGGGCATCAGCATGGTCGGACTCCTACGCCTCCGCCGCCGCCACGGGCCGCAGCACCTCGCCCTTGAAGATCCACACCTTCACGCCGATCGTGCCGGCCGTCGTGTGGGCGGTCGCCATCCCGAAATCGATGTCGGCACGCAGCGTATGCAACGGCACGCGCCCGTCGCGGTACCACTCCCGTCGCGCGATCTCACTGCCGCCGAGCCGTCCCGCGCAGGCGATCCGGATGCCGTCCGCGCCGAGCCGCAGGGCGGACGTCACGGCCTTCTTCATCGCGCGGCGGAACGCCACGCGCTTCTGGAGCTGCAGGGCGACGTTCTCGGACACGAGCTGCGCGTCGAGCTCCGGGTGGATGACCTCCTCGATGTTGAGGTAGACCTCCTTGCCCGTGCGCGTCTGCAGCTCGTTCTTCAGCTTCTCCACCTCGGAGCCCTTGCGGCCGATGATGATGCCGGGCCGCGCGGTGAAGATCGTGATGCGGCAGCGGTTCGCCGACCGCTCGATGTCCATGCGCGAGATGCCCGCGTGGTAGAGCTGGTCCTTGATGAAGCGCCGGATCTTCACGTCCTCGTGGAGCAGCGCCGCGTAGTTCTTCGTGGCGAACCAGCGCGAGCTCCACGTCCGCGTCGTGCCGAGGCGGAAGCCGATCGGATGCGTCTTCTGACCCATAGGTCTACCTGCTCCCCTTGCCCTTGCCTTTGCCCTTGCCGCCGGCGGCGCTGCGGCCGCGCGCGGCGGGCGCCCGGCGGGCGCGTGGCTTCGTCTCGGCCTTCTCGGCATCGCGCGCGGGCGCGGCGGCCGGCGCGGTCGCGCGCTCGGCCTCGGGCCGGCGCTCCGGCCGGCGCATGTGGCGCGGCGGCGCGAGCGGTACCACACCGTTGACCTCGTCGCTCACGCCGATCGTCAGGTGGCTCGTCCGGTGCTTGATGAAGAACGCGCGGCCCATCGCGCGCGGCTGCACGCGCTTGAGCGACGGCCCGCCGTCGGCGATCGCGTAGTGGACGCGGAGCGCGTCGAGATCGCGCACCTGGTGGTTGTGCTCGGCGTTGGCGACGGCGGAGCGCAGCACCTTCTCCACGAGGCGCGCCGCCGAGCGCGGCGTGTACTGGAGCGTCGCGAGCGCCTCCCCCACCGAGCGGCCGCGAATCTGGTCGAGGACCAGGCGCGCCTTGCGGGCGGACACGCGGACGAAGCGGGCGGTGGCGACGGTGCGCATGCTACGACTTGCCCGTCGGCGACGCGGCGCTCTTCTCGGCCTGGCCGTGGGCCTTGAACGTCCGCGTGAGCGCGAACTCGCCGAGCCGGTGACCGACCATGTTCTCCGTCACGTACACCGGGATGAATTTCTTGCCGTTGTGGACGGCGAGCGTATGGCCGACGAACTCCGGCGAGATCGTCGAGCGCCGCGCCCAGGTCTTGAGGACCTTCTTCTGGCGGGTGCGGTTGAGCTCCTCGATCCGCTCCATGAGCTTCTCGTCGATGAACGGGCCCTTCTTCAGCGAACGTCCCATGAGGGCTCCTACTTCTTCCGCCGGGTGATGATGTCGCGGTCCGACGGCCTCGCGCCGCGACGTGTCTTGTACCCCTTGGTGGGCTTGCCCCACGGGGTCATCGGATGGTTGCCCTTGCCCTTGCCCTCGCCGCCGCCCATCGGGTGGTCGACGGGGTTCATGACGGTGCCGCGCACCGTCGGGCGGAAGCCCTTCCAGCGCACGCGCCCGGCCTTGCCGACCGAGACGTTCTCGTGATCGAGGTTGCCGACCTGGCCGACGGTGGCCATGCACTCGATGTTCACGAACCGCACCTCGCCCGACGGCAGCTTCAGCGTCGCGCGGTCGCCTTCCTTCGCGAGGAGCTGCGCCTGCGCGCCGGCGCTGCGGCACATCTGCGCGCCGCGTCCACGCTGCAGCTCGATGTTGTGGACGAGCGTGCCCATCGGGATGTTGCGGATCGGCAGCGCGTTGCCGGGGAGGATGTCCGCCTGCGGACCCGACATCACGGAGTCGCCGACCTTGAGGCCGTGCGGCGCGATGATGTAGCGCTTCTCGCCGTCGGCGTAGAACAGGAGCGCGAGGTGCGCCGACCGGTTCGGGTCGTACTCGATCGCGGCGACGCGCGCGGGGATGCCGAACTTCTCGCGGCGGAAGTCGACCGTGCGGAGCATCCGCTTGTGGCCGCGACCGCGGTGCCGGACGGTGATGCGGCCCATGTTGTTGCGGCCGTTCGTCCGCGTCTTCGGCGAGAGCAGACCCTTTTCCGGCTCGGTCTTGGTGATCTCGTCGTACGTGACGTACGTGAGGTAGCGGCGCGCGGGGGACGTCGGCTTGACGGTCCGGATCGGCATGCTCTACGCCCCTTCCACGAGCTCGATCTTGTGACCCTCAGCGAGCGTCACGATCGCCTTCTTCCAGTTCGCCCGGCGGCCGACGTGGCGTCCCATGCGCTTCAGCTTCCCCTCGAACGACGCGGTGCGGACGTCCGTCACCTTGACGTTGAAGACCTGCTCCACCGCGTTGCGGATCTCCACCTTGTTGGCGTCGGGCGTCACGCGGAACGTCACCTGGTTCTGCTCTTCCTTCTGCCGCATGCTCTTCTCGGTCATCAGCGGGCGGACGATGATCTCGCGCGGGGTCCGGCTCATCGCGACAGCGCCTCCTCGAGGGCCAGCAGCGCCGGGCGCTCGAAGACCACCTGCCGGGCCTGCATGAGCTGGTACGTGGACACGTGGCCGGGCGTCGTCACCGTGAGCCACGACACGTTGCGCGCGGCGCGCCGCAGCGGGTCGCCGAGCGCGTTCGCGACGACGAGCGTGCGCTGCTCGGGCGTCACGCCGATCGCGGCCAGCGCGGTCACGAGCGACTTCGTCTTGCCGTCGGCGGCGGACAGCGCCTCGACGACGGTCACGCCGTCGGTCACACGCGCGGCCACCGCGGAGCGCAGCGCTTCGCGGCGCATCTCGCGCGGCATGTCCTTGTCGTAGCTGCGCGGCGTCGGACCGAACGGCTTGCCGCCGCCCTTCCACTGCGTCGCGCGGATCGAGCCCTGCCGCGCGCGCCCCGTGCCCTTCTGCTTCCACGGCTTCTTGCCGCCGCCGGACACCTCGCTGCGGCCCTTGGTGTCGTGGGTGCCGACGCGGCGATCGGCGAGCTCGCGCACCACGGCCTGATGCAGGACGGGCGCGTTGACGGCGTCGAAGACGTCCGACTTCAGCTCGAGGCTGCCGGTCTGCTTGCCCTTCGCGTCCACCACCTTGAGGCTGGCCATTATTTCCTGTCCGCGCCCTTCTGCGTCACCTTGGTCGTCTTGACGCTCTTGCGCACCACGACGAGCGAGCCGTTGGCGCCGGGCACCGCGCCGCGCACGAGGACCAGGTTCTGCTCGGACAGCACGCGGACCACGCTGATGTTCAGCACCGTGCGCCGATCGCCGCCCATGCGTCCCGGCAGCTTGTGGCCCGGCCACACGCGCGAGGGATCCGACGAGGCGCCGATCGAGCCCGGGGCGCGATGGAACATCGATCCGTGGGTCGCCTCGCCGCCTTTCCAGTTATGGCGCTTCACGCCGCCCTGGAAGCCCTTGCCCTTGGTGACGCCGACGACGTCGACGAGCTCGCCGGGCGTGAAGATGTCGACGCCGATGTTCTGGCCGACGGTGTAGTTGCCGAGGCTCTCGGCCGCTTTCTTGTCGAGGCGCAGCTCGCGGACGACGCCGACCGCGCCGACGCCGAGCTTCTTGAAGTGCCCCTGCATCGGCTTCGTCACGTTCTTCTTCTTCGCCTCGAAGCCGAGCTGGAGCGCGTCGTAGCCGTCCGTCGCCTTCGTGCGGACCGCGGTCACCGTGCACGGCCCGGCCTGGATGACGGTGACCGGGACGTGACTGCCGTCGTCGCCGAAGACCTGCGTCATCCCGACCTTGCGGCCGATCAATCCTTCCTTGCGCGCCATTCTCTTGTCCCTAGAGCTTGATCTCGACGTCCACGCCGGCGGGCAGGTCGAGCTTCATCAGCGAGTCGACGGTTTGGGGGGTCGGGTCGACGATGTCGAGGAGGCGCTTGTGCGTGCGCATCTCGAACTGCTCGCGCGACGTCTTGTCCACGTGCGGGGAGCGGAGCACCGTCCACCGATTGATGATCGTCGGCAGCAGCACCGGGCCGGACACCCTGGCACCGGTCCCGCGCACGTTCTCCACGATCTCCTTCACCGAACGATCGAGGAGGTGGTGGTCGTACGCCTTCAGGCGGATGCGAATCTTCTGATCGGTGACGACGGTGGCCATGTCCTAGCCCTCGATCTCGGTGACGACGCCGGCGCCGACCGTCCGCCCGCCCTCCCGGATCGCGAACCGCAGCTCCTTCTCCATCGCGATCGGCGTGATCAGCTCGATCGCCATCGTCACGTTGTCCCCCGGCATCACCATCTCCGTCCCCGCCGGCAACGTGCACACCCCCGTCACGTCCGTCGTCCGGAAATAGAACTGCGGCCGGTACCCGTTGAAGTACGGCGTGTGCCGCCCGCCCTCTTCCTTCGTCAGCACGTACACTTCCGCCTTGAACTTCTTGTACGGCTTGATCGACCCCGGCTTCGCCAGCACCTGCCCCCGCTCCACCTCGTCCTTGTCGATCCCCCGCAGCAGGCAGCCCACGTTGTCCCCCGCCTGCCCCTCGTCCAGCAGCTTGCGGAACATCTCCACCCCCGTCACCACCGACTTCTTCGTCTGCTCCTGCATCCCCACGATCTCGATCTCTTCGCCGACCTTCACGATCCCCCGCTCCACCCGCCCCGTCACCACCGTCCCCCGCCCCGTGATCGAGAAGATGTCCTCGATCGGCATCAGAAACGGCTTGTCCACCGGCCGCGGCGGCGTCGGAATGTAGCTGTCCACCGCCTCCATCAGCTCGAAGATCGGCTTCGCCGCCGCCGCGTCGTCCGGCTTGTCCGAGGCCGCCAGCGCCGACCCCCGGATCACCGGCACTTCGTCGCCCGGAAAGTTGTACTTCTTCAGCAGCTCCCGCACCTCGAGCTCGACCAGGTCGAGGATCTCGGGGTCGTCCACCATGTCCACCTTGTTCATGAACACCACCAGAAACGGCACGTTCACCTGCCGCGCCAGCAGCACGTGCTCCCGCGTCTGCGGCATCGGCCCGTCGTTGGCCGCCACGACGAGAATCGCCCCGTCCATCTGCGCCGCCCCCGTGATCATGTTCTTGATGTAGTCCGCGTGCCCCGGGCAGTCGATGTGCGCGTAGTGCCGCTTGTCCGTCTCGTACTCCACGTGCGCCACCGCGATCGTGATCCCCCGCTCCCGCTCTTCCGGCGCGTTGTCGATCGACCCGTAGTCCCGCACCGCGATGTTCTTGTTCTTCGTGTGCAGCACCTTCGTGATCGCCGCCGTCAACGTCGTCTTGCCGTGGTCGATGTGCCCGATCGTCCCGATGTTCACGTGCGGCTTCGTCCGCTCGTACTTCGCCTTGGCCATGGGCCGCTCCTGTTTTCCTGTTAACGAGTGCTGCCGCGCGACACGGGCTTGCCGGCCGCCTTGGCGGTGATCTCTTCCGCCACGGCCGTCGGCACCTCTTCGTAGCGCGCGAACTGCATGGTGTACGTGGCGCGGCCCTGTGTCATCGACCGCACATCCGTCGCATAGCCGAACATCTGACCAAGGGGAACGTTGGCGCGCACCACTTCGGAGGTGCCGCGCACCTCCTGCGAGATGATGCGGCCGCGCCGGCTGTTGAGGTTGCCGATCACCGCGCCGACGTAGTCACGCGGCGTGACCACCTCGACGTCCATCACCGGCTCCAGCAGCACCGGCTTCGCGCGGCGCACGGCCTCCTTGAAGCCCATGGAGGCCGCGATCTTGAACGCCATCTCGGACGAGTCGACGTCGTGGTACGAGCCGTCCGTCAGCCGCACCTTCACGTCGACGATCGGGTAGCCGGCGAGCACGCCCGTGTCGAGCGCTTCCTTCACGCCCTTCTCGACCGCGGGGATGAACTCCTTCGGGATGGCGCCGCCGACGATCTTGTTCTCGAACACGAAGCCCTCGCCGGCGTTCGGCTCGACCTCGAGGTAAACGTCGCCGTACTGGCCGCGGCCGCCGCTCTGGCGGACGAACTTGCCCTGCGCCTCGGCGGGCTTGCGAATCGTCTCGCGGTACGCGACCTGCGGCTTGCCGACGTTCGCCTCGACCTTGAACTCGCGCAGCAGGCGGTCGACGATGATCTCGAGGTGCAGCTCGCCCATCCCGTGGATGAGCGTCTGCGAGGTCTCGGTCTCCGTCGTCACCCGGAACGTCGGATCCTCGAGCGCCAGCCGCGACAGCGATAGACCCAGCTTTTCTTCGTCGGCTTTTGTCTTTGGTTCTATGGCGACCGCGATCACGGGCTCGGGGAACGTCATCGCCTCGAGCACGATCGGGTCGGCGGCGTCACAGAGGGTGTCGCCCGTGATCGTCGACTTCAGCCCGATCGCGGCCGCGATGTCACCCGCCTGGATCTCCTCGATCTCCTCGCGCTTGTTGGCGTGCATGCGGAGGAGGCGGCCGACGCGCTCCTTCTTGTCCTTGGTGGAGTTGAACACGCCCGAGCCGGCCTTCAGCGTGCCGGAGTACACGCGCAGGAACACGAGCTGCCCGACGTGCTGGTCGTTCATGATCTTGAACGCGAGCGCCGCGAAGGGCTGGTCGTCCGACGCCTTCCGCTCTTCCGTGTCGTTGGTCTCGGGGTTGATGCCCTGCACCGGCGGGATGTCGAGCGGCGACGGCAGGAAGTCGATCACGCAGTCGAGCAGCGGCTGCACGCCCTTGTTCTTGAACGACGAGCCGCAGATGACCGGGAACAGCTTCATCTGCGTGGCGCCCTTGCGGACCGCCGCCTTGATCTCGTCCGGCGTCGGCGTCTCGCCGCCGACGAACTTCTCCATGAGGTGGTCGTCGACCTCGGCGAGGCCCTCGATCATCTTCTCGCGGTACTCGCGGACCTGGTCGGCCATGCCCGCCGGGATCGCGACCTTCTTGTACTCCTTGCCGAGCGTCTCGTCGTTCTCGTCCCACACGAGCGCGACCTGGTCGATGAGGTCGACGAGGCCCTGGTACTTGTCCTCGGAGCCGATCGGCAGCTGGATCGGCACGGCGTGCGCGCCGAGGCGGTCACGGAGCATGTCGAGGCAGCGGAAGAAGTCCGCGCCGACACGGTCCATCTTGTTGACGTAGACGAGGCGCGGCACGCGGTACTTGTCGGCCTGCCGCCACACGGTCTCGGTCTGCGGCTCCACGCCGGACACGGCGTCGAGCACGGTCACGGCGCCATCGAGCACGCGGAGCGAGCGCTCCACCTCCACGGTGAAGTCGACGTGGCCCGGAGTGTCGATGATGTTGATGCGGTGGTCGCGCCAGAAGCACGTCGTCGCGGCGGAGGTGATGGTGATGCCGCGCTCCTGCTCCTGCACCATCCAGTCCATCGTCGCGGTGCCTTCGTGCACCTCGCCGATCTTGTAGGAACGGCCGGTGTAGTAGAGCACCCGCTCGGTGGTCGTGGTCTTGCCCGCATCGATGTGGGCCATGATGCCGATGTTTCGAGTGCGCTCTAGCGAGTACTGCCGCTCCACGTCCGTCCTCTTTTCTCTCAGCCCCGCCCTGTGCCCGTTGCTACAGAAGCGAAGAGGGAGGCCAGGCTGCGCCCCCCTCTTCGTGGGGAAACTCCGTTACCAGCGATAGTGTGCGAACGCCTTGTTGGCCTCCGCCATCTTGTGCGTGTCCTCGCGCTTCTTCACCGCCGTGCCCCGATTGTTCGCCGCGTCCAGCAGCTCGGCGGAGAGCTTCTCCGCCATGCTCCGCTCTGGACGACGGCGCGCGGCGCCGATCACCCAGCGCATCGCGAGCGACGTCCGGCGGTCCGGCCGCACCTCGACCGGGACCTGATACGTCGAGCCGCCCACGCGGCGCGACTTCACCTCGACGGCCGGCTTCACGTTGTCGATGGCCGTCTTGAACATCTTCAGCGCTTCCTGCTTCGACCGGTCCTCGACCGTCGCGAGCGCGTCGTACATGATCCGCTCCGCGGTCGACTTCTTGCCGCGGATCATCATGATGTTGACGAACTTCGCGACCAGCCGGCTGCCGTACTTCGGGTCCGGCAGCACTTCGCGCTTCGCCGCGCCCGCGCGCCGCATGGCCTACGCTCCTCCGGCCTTCGGCGCCTTGGCGCCGTACTTCGAGCGACTCTGCTTGCGTCCCACCACGCCCGCGGTGTCGAGGCTGCCGCGGATGATGTGGTAGCGGATGCCGGGAAGGTCCTTCACGCGGCCGCCGCGGATCATCACGATCGAGTGCTCCTGCAGGTTGTGGCCGACCCCGGGGATGTAGGAGGTCACCTCCAGCCCGTTCGTCAGCCGCACGCGCGCGACTTTCCGGAGCGCCGAGTTCGGCTTCTTCGGCGTGGTCGTGTACACGCGGATGCAGACCCCGCGCTTCTGCGGACACCCCTGCATGTGCGGCGTCTTCGACTTCACGCGCACCGCTTGTCGGCCCTGTCGCACCAGCTGGTTAATGGTCGGCATGACTCTCCATCGCCGAAAACGGCGACAAAACTCTCACTTTATAGCCGAGAGGCCCTTGCATGTCAAGCATTTAGGCCCTATTGCGCCGGCGCCATAGAGATGGGGGCCCCACAACTGGAGAACCCCCAAGCCCCCACGGCTACCCGGCCACCGCCACGCCCTCGCCGTCGCCCGTGTCGACCGGCGGCGGGTCGAGGCTCAGCACCGCGTCGAGCGGCTTGATGGCCTCGCCGCCCGGCGTCAGCACTTCCACGCGCGTGTAGTTGTTCAGGCCCGTGCCGGCCGGGATCAGCCGGCCGACGATGACGTTCTCCTTCAGGCCGCGCAGGTCGTCGACCTTGCCGGAGATCGCGGCCTCGGTCAGGACTCGCGTCGTCTCCTGGAACGACGCCGCGGAGATGAAGCTGTCCGTCGACAGCGAGGCCTTGGTGATGCCGAGCAGCACCGGCTTCGCGGTCGCGGGGCGCTTGCCCTGCGACAGCACGCGCTCGTTCTCCTCCTGGAAGACGAACTTGTCGACCAGCTCGCCGACGACGAACTCGGTGTCGCCGACCTCCTCGATCCGCACGCGGCGGAGCATCTGCCGCACGATGATCTCGATGTGCTTGTCGTTGATCGTCACGCCCTGGAGGCGATAGACCTCCTGCACCTCGTTGACGAGGTAGCGCTGCAGCTCGCGGTCGCCGAGGACCGCCAGGTAGTCGTGCGGGTTCGGCGAGCCGTCCATGAGCGGCTCACCCGCGCGCACGCGATCGCCCTCGTGGACGCTGATGTGCTTGCCGCGCGGGATCAGGTACTCCTTGGTCTCGCCGTTGTCGGCGCGGATGACGATCTTCCGCATGCCCTTCTGGAAGCCGCCCATCTCCACGCGCCCGTCGATCTCGGTGATGACCGCCTGCTCCTTCGGCTTGCGCGCCTCGAAGAGCTCGGCCACCCGCGGGAGACCGCCGGTGATGTCCTTCGTCTTGGTGGTCTCGCGCGGGATCTTCGCGATGATGTCGGCCGCGTAGACCTCCGCGCCGTCGGCCACGTTGATGTTCGCGCCCACCGGCAGCGGGTAGCGGTGACGATCGCCCGTGTCGGCGTGGCCTTCCACCACCCGGATGATCATGCCCGGCTGCAGTCGGCCCTCGACGTCCTCGATGATGACCTGGCGGGCGAGGCCGGTGACCTCGTCGAACTCCTCGCGCACCGTCATGTTGGTGACGATGTCCTGGTACTCGACCCGGCCCGTGAACTCGGTGAGGATCGGATTGGTGAACGGGTCCCATTCGACGAGCACGGTGCGCGGCTTGACCTTGGCGCCCTCTTTCACCTTCAGCTTGGCGCCGTACACGACCGGGTAGCGCTCCCGCTCGCGGCCTCGGTCGTCGACCATGACGATCTCGCCGTTGCGGTTGGTCGCGACGAGGTCGCCGTCGCGGTTGGTGACCGTGCGCAGGTTGTGGAACTTCACGGTGCCCGCGCTCTTGGCCTCGTGCCTGCTGGCCTCGACCACGCGGCTCGCCGTGCCGCCGATGTGGAAGGTCCGCATCGTGAGCTGGGTGCCCGGCTCGCCGATCGACTGGGCGGCGATGATGCCGACCGCCTCGCCGAGCTCGGCCAGACGCCCGTTGGCGAGGTTGCGCCCGTAGCAGAGCACGCAGATCCCGCGCTTCGTGTCGCACGTCAGACCCGAGCGGATCCGGACCCGCTCGATGCCCGCGTCCTCGATCTCCTGCGCGGCGTCCTCGGTGATCTCGCTGTTCGCCTGGATGATGATCTCCTGCGACAGCGGATCGCGGACGTCCTCCGCCGTCACGCGGCCGAGGATGCGGTCGCGCAGCGACTGGATGATGTCGCCGCCCTCGACGAGCGGGACGGCGTCGATGTACTTCACGGTGCCGCAGTCGTACTCGGAGACGATCACGTCCTGCGACACGTCGACGAGCCGGCGCGTCAGATAGCCGGAGTCGGCCGTCTTCAGCGCGGTGTCGGCGAGGCCCTTGCGGGCGCCGTGGGTGGACGTGAAGTACTCGAGAACCGTGAGGCCCTCGCGGAAGTTCGACGTGATCGGCGTCTCGATGATCTCGCCCGACGGCTTGGCCATGAGACCGCGCATGCCGGCGAGCTGGCGGATCTGCTGCTTCGATCCCCGGGCGCCGGAGTCCGCCATCATGTAGATGGGGTTGAACTCGCCGCCCTGCTCGCCCTGCTCGAGCTCCTGGAACATCTTGTCGGCGATCTGCTCGGTGCAGTGCGCCCAGATGTCGACCACCTTGTTGTAGCGCTCGCCGTTCGTGATCACGCCGTCCTGGTACTGCTGCTCGACCTCGTTGACATCCCCCCGCGCCTTGGTCAGGAGCTCTTCCTTCGCGGTCGGGATGTGCATGTCGTCGATGCCGATCGACAGCCCGGAAAGCGTGGCGTAGCGGAAGCCGAGGTCCTTGAGCTCGTCGAGGAAGGCGACCGTCCGCTCGTTGCCCAGCAGGTTGTAGCAGCGGGACACGAGGTTGGTGACCTCCTTCTTCTTGAGCTCGCGGTTCTCGAAGCGGAGCTCCTCGGGGACGACCTCGTTGAAGAGCGTGCGACCGACGGTCGTGTCGATCATCTCGCCGTTCCACCGGAGGCGGATGCGCGCCTGCAGGTCGACGTCCTCGTTGTCGTACGCGATCCGCACTTCCTCGGCGTCGGCGAAGACGCGGCCCTCGCCGCGCACGGGATGCTCGGTCGTCCCGAGCTTCTCCTTCGTCAGGTAGTAGATGCCGAGGACCATGTCCTGCGTCGGCACGGCCAGCGGCGCGCCGTTCGACGGCGACAGGATGTTGTTGGCGGAGAGCATCAGGACCTGCGCCTCGAGCTGCGCTTCCATCGACAGCGGCACGTGGACCGCCATCTGGTCGCCGTCGAAGTCGGCGTTGAACGCGGTGCAGACGAGCGGGTGGATCTCGATGGCCTTGCCCTCGACGAGGATCGGCTCGAAGGCCTGGATGCCGAGGCGATGCAGGGTCGGGGCGCGGTTCAGGAGCACGGGGTGCTCCTTGATCACGTCCTCGAGGATGTCCCACACCTCGGGCCGCTCCTTCTCCACGCACTTCTTCGCGGCCTTGATCGAGGACGCGATGCCGCGGTCCTCGAGCTTGCGCAGGATGAACGGCTTGAACAGCTCGAGCGCCATCTTCTTCGGCAGGCCGCACTGGTGCAGCTTCAGGTACGGGCCGACGACGATGACCGAGCGGCCGGAGTAGTCCACGCGCTTGCCGAGCAGGTTCTGGCGGAACCGGCCCTGCTTGCCCTTGAGCGTGTCCGAGAGCGACTTCAGCGGGCGGTTGTTCGGCCCGGTGATCACGCGGCCGCGCCGGCCGTTGTCGAACAGCGCGTCGACCGCCTCCTGCAGCATCCGCTTCTCGTTGCGGATGATGATCTCCGGCGCCTTCAGGTCCATGAGCCGCTTCAGCCGGTTGTTCCGGTTGATCACGCGGCGATAGAGGTCGTTCAGGTCCGAGGTCGCGAAGCGGCCGCCGTCGAGCGGGACGAGCGGGCGCAGCTCCGGCGGGATGACCGGGACGACTTCCAGGATCATCCAGTCCGGCTGGTTGCCGGACTTCAGGAACGCCTCGATGACCTTGAGGCGCTTGACGATCTTCTTGCGCTTCTGCACGGACGTCTCGCCGAGCATCTGCGCGCGCAGGTCGCGCGCGAGCGCGTCGAGGTCCATGTCGCGCAGCAGCTCGCGGATCGCCTCGGCGCCCATGCCCACCTTGAGGGCGTCGGGGCCGTGCTCCTCCTGGAGCTTGCGCGCCTTGTCGACCGACATCAGGTCCTTCTTCTTGACGCCGTTGATCTTGGCGTCGCGGACCACGTACTCCTCGAAGTAGAGGATCTTCTCCAGCTCGCGGAGCGACATGTCGAGGAGCTGGCCGATGCGGGACGGCAGCCCCTTGAAGAACCACACGTGCGAGACCGGGGAGGCGAGCTCGATGTGGCCCATGCGCTCGCGGCGCACGCGCGCGCGCGTGACCTCGACGCCGCACTTGTCGCACACCACGCCCGCGAACTTCATGCGCTTGTACTTGCCGCACGCGCACTCGTAGTCCTTCGTCGGCCCGAAGATGCGCGCGCAGAAGAGGCCGTCACGCTCCGGCTTGAACGTCCGGTAGTTGATCGTCTCCGGCTTCTTCACCTCACCGTGCGACCAGTCGCGAATCTTCTGGGGCGCGGCGAGCTTGATGCGGATCGCGTCAAACGTGATGGGCTTCGCATGCCGATCCAGGATGCCCCACAGATCCTTGGTGGGCTTCTCTTCCCTGATCAGGCTGCCGAAAGGCCGATCCGTCAGCATTCAGCTCTTCTCCTTGTCGTTGAGGGCTGGCCGGTCCATCCCACGGGCCACTAGGAAGCCTTCTTTCCGTCTTTGGTGATCAGTTCGACGTCGAGCGCGAGCGACTGCAGTTCCTTCACGAGCACGTTGAACGACTCCGGCGTGCCCGGCTCGAGGAAGTTCTCGCCCTTGACGATGGCTTCGTAGATCCGGTTGCGGCCCTCCACGTCGTCGCTCTTGACGGTGAGCATCTCCTGGAGCGTGTGCGCCGCGCCGTAGGCTTCCAGGGCCCACACTTCCATCTCCCCGAACCGCTGGCCGCCGAACTGGGCTTTGCCACCCAGGGGCTGCTGAGTCACCAGCGAGTACGGGCCGATGGAGCGCGCGTGCATCTTGTCGTCGACCAGGTGCGCGAGCTTCAGGATGTAGATCTGGCCCACGGTCACTTCCTGGTGGAAGCGCTTCCCCGTGCGGCCGTCGTACAGCACGGTCTTGCCGGACGTCGGCATCCGCGCCTCGGTCAGGTGCTGCTTGATCTCTTCCTCGGTGGCGCCGTCGAACACGGGGCTCGCCATCCAGAGCCCGAGCGCGCGCGCGGCCCAGCCGAGGTGGGTCTCGAGGATCTGCCCGACGTTCATTCGAGAAGGCACGCCAAGAGGATTGAGCACGATCTCCACCGGCGTTCCATCCTCGAGGAAAGGCATGTCTTCCTCGGGAAGCACCTTCGACACGACCCCTTTGTTCCCGTGGCGGCCGGCCATCTTGTCGCCGACGGAGAGCTTGCGCTTCACCGCCACATACACCTTCACCATCTTGATCACGCCCGGCGGCAGGTCGTCGCCGCGGCGCAGCCGGCCGATGCGCTCCTCCAGCATCGAGTCGTAGATGCCGATCTGCTCTTCCGACAGCTCCTCGATGCGGCGGATCATTTGCGGCAGGCCGTCGTCTTCCTTGACCTTGACCTTCTTCAGCTCGTTCCACGACAGGTCGTCGAGGTCCGGCCGGTCGATCCGATCGCCTTTCTTCGTCAGGCGGTTGTTCTTGTCCGTGGGATCCACGATGTCCACGACGGCCGTCTTACCGACGAGAAGATTCTTGAGCTTCTGATCGCGTTCCATTTCGACCATCGCGATCTCATCCTGATAATCCTTCTCGAGGCGCGCGATCTCCTCCTCCTCGATGGACTTGGCGCGCTCGTCCTTGTCGACGCCGCGCCGCGAGAACACCTTCACGTCGACGACCGTGCCCTCGATGCCCGGGGGCACCGTGAGCGAGGTGTCGCGCACGTCGCCGGCCTTCTCGCCGAAGATCGCGCGGAGCAGCTTCTCTTCCGGCGTGAGCTGGGTCTCGCCCTTCGGCGTGATCTTGCCGACCAGAATATCGCCGGGCTTGACCTTGGCGCCGATGCGGACGATGCCGGAGTCGTCGAGGTCCTTCAGGGACTCTTCCGACACGTTCGGAATGTCGCGCGTCACCTCTTCCTTGCCGAGCTTGGTGTCGCGCGCCTGGATCTCGAACTCCTCGATGTGGATCGAGGTGAAGCGGTCCTCCTTGACGAGCTTCTCGGACACGAGGATCGCGTCCTCGAAGTTGTACCCGCCCCACGGCATGAACGCGACGAGCACGTTGCGGCCGAGCGCGAGCTCACCCTGATCGGTGGCCGGCCCGTCGGCGATGACGTCGCCCCGCGCCACCTTCTGGCCCTTGCGCACGATGGGCTTCTGGTTGATGCAGGTGTTCTGGTTCGAGCGGCGGTACTTCGTCAGGTTGAAGATGTCGAGCGGCAGATCCTGGACGGGGTCGGTCTTCTTCGACCGGCTCTCCGCCCGGACGACGATCCGGTCGGCCGACACGTATTCCACGGCGCCCGAGCGCTTGGCCACGAGCACCGCGCCCGAGTCGCGCGCGACCACGTGCTCCATGCCCGTGCCGACCAGCGGCGCCTCGGGCTGCAGGAGCGGCACGGCCTGGCGCTGCATGTTCGAGCCCATGAGCGCGCGGTTCGCGTCGTCGTTCTCGAGGAACGGGATCAGCGACGCCGCGACGGACACGAGCTGCTTCGGCGACACGTCCATGTAGTGCAGCTCTTCGGGCGGCACCATCCGGAACTCACCGGCCTTGCGGGCCGACACGCGCTCCTGGAGGTACTTGCCGGTGCGGTCGATCGACGCGTTGGCCTGCGCGATGACGACCTGCTCCTCCTCCAGCGCGGTGAGGAAGACGATCTCGTCGAGCACGCGCCCGCTGGTGACCTTGCGGTACGGCGTCTCGATGAAGCCGAACTCGTTCGTGCGCGCGTACGTCGACAGCGAGCTGATCAGGCCGATGTTCGGGCCTTCCGGCGTCTCGATGGGGCAGATCCGGCCGTAGTGCGTCGGGTGCACGTCGCGCACTTCGAATCCCGCGCGCTCGCGGGAGAGGCCGCGCGGACCGAGAGCGGAGAGCCGGCGCTTGTGCGTCAGCTCCGCCAGCGGGTTCGTCTGGTCCATGAACTGCGAGAGCTGCGAGGAGCCGAAGAACTCCTTCACCACCGCCGAGACGGGCTTGGCGTTGATGAGGTCGTGCGGCATCAGGTTCGCGGTGTCGGAGATGGACATCCGCTCCTTGACCGCGCGCTCCATGCGCGTGAGGCCCACGCGGAACTGGTTCTCGAGCAGCTCGCCCACCGACCGGACGCGGCGGTTGCCGAGGTGGTCGATGTCGTCGGTCTGCCGCGTGCCGAGCTTCACCATCAGCAGGTGGCGCACGACGGAGACGATGTCCTCCGAGCGCAGCGTCTTGATGTGCAGCGGCGCGTCGATCACGAGCTTCTTGTTGATCATGAAGCGGCCGACGCGCGCGAGGTCGTAGCGGCGCGGGTCCATGAACATGCCGCGGAACAGCGCGCGCGCGGAGTCGACGGTGGGCGGGTCGCCCGGCCGGAGGCGCCGGTAGATCTCGACGAGCGCCTCGTCGGGGTTCTTGAAGCCGTCCTTCGCGAGCGTCTCGTAGATCGAGGCGTCGACGCGGTCCCTGTCGACCACGAGCACCTTGAACGGAGCCACGCGCTTGCCCATGATGAGCGCGAGCGTCTGCGAGGTGATCTCGGCGTTCGTGTTGACGAGGACTTCGCCGCTCTCGGTGTCGATGATGCGCGAGCCGGTGCGGCGGCCGACGAGCGACTCCGCCCGCACGGCGAGCTTCTCGACTCCCGCCTCCGCAAGCTTCTCGATCATCTTGTCGTTCAGGACCTTGCCCGCCTGCACGAGCGGCTCGCGGTGCCGCGGCGGCTTCACGTCCTCCGCCACCTTCACGCCGCGCTGAGCGGGGCCGCTGAACTTCACCCAGGCGTTGCCTTCGTCGAAGGCCTGCACCTCTTCCATCTCGTAGAACTGGCCGAGGATCTCCTCGTCGGAGAGGATGTTGCCCTTCTCGAGGAACCAGAACGCGCGCAGGAACGCCGTCGCCAGCATCTTGCGCCGCCGGTCCACGCGGACGTGGAGGATGTCGTTCGCGTCGAAGTCGAACTCCACCCACGAGCCGCGGTACGGGATCACGCGCGCCGAGAAGAGCGGCTTGCCGGACGCGAGCGTCTTGCCCTTGTCGTCGTCGAAGAAGACGCCGGCGGAGCGCTGGAGCTGGCTGACCACGACCCGCTCGGTGCCGTTGATGATGAACGTGCCCTTGTCGGTCATCAGCGGCAGCTCGCCCAGGTAGACCTCCTGACCGCGCTGCTCGCGGATGCTCCGGGTCTTGGCCTCCTTGTCGTGATCGAAGATGACGAGACGGAGGGTGACCTTCAGCGGGATCGCGAAGGTCATCCCGCGGTCGTGGCACTCCTCCACCGTGTACTTCGGATCGACGAAGTGATACGAGTCGAACTCCAGCAGCGCGTTGTCGTTGTAGTCCGCGATCGGGAACACCGACTTGAAGACCGCCTGCAGCCCGATGTCCTCGCGACGATCCGCGGAGACATCCTTCTGGAGGAACGTCTCGTACGAGCGCTTCTGAACCTCGATGAGATTCGGAATCTCGACGATCGACGGGATCTTGCCGAAGTCTTTCCGACTCCGTCGCCCGCACTGGATCACGCCTGCCATCTATCTCGTCTCCTCGAGAGCGATCTGCGATCGCCCTCACACACTGCTGTCGCCCTTTTGAGCCCTCACCGCGCTGAACGACCGTCGGACGGGGACGCCGTCCCCCTCCCGGTTACTTGACCTGAACCTGAGCGCCCTGCTCCTCGAGCTTCTTCTTCATGTCCTCCGCCTCCGCCTTGGTGACCTTCTCCTTCACCGGCTTCGGCGCGCCGTCCACGAGGTCCTTCGCCTCCTTGAGGCCGAGGCCCGTCAGCTCGCGGACGACCTTGATGACCTGGATCTTCTTGTCGCCGGCCGCGGAGAGGACGACGTCGAACTCGGTCTTCTCCTCCGGGGCCGCGGCGCCGCCGCCCGCAGCCGCACCCGGGGCCGCGGCGACCGCGACGGGCGCGGCGGCGGACACGCCCCACTTCTCCTGCAGGAGCTTCGAGAGCTGCGCCGCCTGGAGCAGCGGCAGCTTGTCGAGCTCTTCCGCGATCTGTTCGATGGTCATCGCCATGACTTGCTCTCCTTAGTTGGCTTCTGAGGCATTTCCGGTCATTTCACCGCTCGCCTCGCCGGAGGCACCGGCTCGGCTCGCACTGCCACGTTCGGACAGGACGAATGCGAGCTCGCGCGGCGCGGCCTGCAACAGGCTCGCGATCTGCACGAGCGGACCTTGAATCGCGCCGATGATCTGCGCGCGGATGGTTTCCTTGCTGGGCAGCTCGGACAGCGCCTTCAGCTCGGAGGCCGGGAGCACCTGACCGTCGACGAAGCCGGCCTTGATCGCGAGCGCCTGGTTCGTGCGCGCGAACGTGTGCAGGGCCTTCGCGACGGCGACGGGATCCTCCTTCGAGATCACCATCCCGGTCGGCCCCTTGAGGTGCGGACCGAGCTTGGCGAGATCCGTGTCGGTCATCGCGAGCTTCGCGAGCCGGTTCTTCATCACCTTGTATTGCGCCGACACGCCGCGCAGCTGCTTGCGGAGGTCGGAGAGCTGCTGGACGGTCAGGCCGCGATACTCGGTGACGAGCACCGTCTTCGCGCCGTCCAGGCGGCTCTTGAACTCCTCGACCGTCTCGACCTTCTCTTGCGTGGGCACGTGGCGCTCCTTACACAGCCTTCTTGAACAGGTTCGCGAGCGCGGCCGCGTCGATCGTCACGCCCGGCCCCATCGTGGTGGACATGGTCACCGTGCGGAGATACGTCCCCTTCGCGGCGGACGGCTTCGCGCGCACGATCGCCTCGATCACGGCCATCGCGTTCGCCTGGATGTTCTCGGGCGTGAACGACTTCTTGCCGACCGGCGTGTGGATGTTGCCCGCCTTGTCGACGCGGAACTCCACCTTGCCCGCCTTCGCCTCGCGTACGGCCTTGCTGACGTCGAACGTCACGGTGCCGAGCTTCGGGTTCGGCATGAGACCGCGCGGGCCGAGCACCTTGCCGAGCCGGCCGACCTGGCCCATGAGGTCCGGCGTCGCGATGGCGGTGTCGAAGTCCGTCCAGCCGCCCTGGACCTTCTCGACGAGGTCCTCGGCGCCGACCGTGTCCGCGCCCGCCTCGCGCGCCTCGCGGTCCTTGTCGCCCTTCGCGAACACCGCCACGCGCACCGTCTTGCCGATGCCGTGCGGGAGCACGACGGCGCCGCGGACCATCTGGTCCGCGTGCTTGGGATCGACGCCGAGACGGAACGAGATGTCGACGGACTCGTCGAACTTCGCGCCCGGCATGTCCTTGATCAGCCGCACGGCCTCGTCGAGCGTGTAGTGCTTCTCGGGCTCGAGCTTCTTCGTCGCCGCGTCGTAGCGCTTGTTGAGCTTTGCCATCAGACCACCTCGATGCCCATGCTGCGGGCGGTGCCCTCGATGATCCGCATCGCGGAGTCGATCGAATCCGTGTTGAGGTCGACGAGCTTGGTCTGCGCGATCTCGCGGACCTGCTGCGACGTGACCTTGCCGATCTTGTCCTTGTGGGGGACGGCGGAGGCCTTCGCGATGCCCGCGGCGCGCTTGAGCAGCACGGCCGCCGGCGGCGTCTTCACGATGAACGTGAACGACCGGTCCTGGTAGATCGTCACCACCACCGGAAGGATCAGCCCTTCCTGAGTGTTCGTCTGCGCGTTGAAGCCCTTGCAGAACTCCATGATGTTGACGCCGTGCTGACCGAGCGCGGGGCCCACCGGCGGCGAGGGGTTCGCCTTGCCCGCCGGGATCTGCAGCTTCACCCTCGCCTGAACTTTCTTCGCCATGGCCTTTCCGTTAGAGCGGGCGGACCTGGCGCGAGGCCAGCTCCAGCCGCGTATGACGTCCGAACACCGGCACGACGACGTGCAGCCGGCCGTCGGCGGCCGCCGCCTCGTCGATCACGCCCTCGAAGCCGCGGTAGGGACCTTCGAGGATCCGCACCTTGTCACCACGCTCGAATGTCCAGCGCCCGTTCATCTAGAGCCGCTCCACCTGGTAGTACTCGAGCTCGACGGGCGTCGGCCGCCCGAAGACGGGCACGATCACCTTCATCCGTCCGCGCTCGGGGTTCGTGTCCTCGACCGTGCCCTGGAAGTTCTGGAACGGGCCCTCGATCACCCGGATCTTGTCGCCCTGCTGGAACACCGACTTCGGCTTCGGCTTCTCGGCGCCCGTCGCCATCTGCCGCTGGATGTCGTCGACCTGGTCCTGCGACAGCGCGACCGGCTTCTGGCCCGAGCCGACGAAGCCCGTCACCTTCGGCGTCGAGCGCACGAGGTGCCACGTGTCGTCGGTGAGCTCCATCTCCACGAGCACGTACCCGGGGAAGAACTTCTGCTCGGTCTCGCGCTTCTGCTTGTTGCGGACCTCGACGACCTTCTCCGTCGGCACGAGCACCTGGCTGATCTTCTCGCCCATGCCGAAGATCTTGGCGCGCGACTGGATCGCCTCGGCCACCTTGTTCTCGAAGCCCGAGTACGTGTGGACGACGAACCATTGCTTGCTCAACGGAGGATCCTTTCCACCGCGCGCGCGAGCACGATGTCCACACCGCCGAGGAAGAACGCGAGCGCGACGGCGACGACGATCACCACCACCGTCGAGTTCACGAGCTCGGCGCGGCTCGGCCAGGTGACCTTGCGGAACTCCGCGAGGACCTCCTGCACGAATTCCTGGATGCGCGCCACGAAGCCCATGTCGTCGTCTACCTTCTTCCTTCTTGTTCTCTTGTCACCGCGCCGTCCGTTGTAAATGGCAGGGGTGGAGGGATTCGAACCCCCATCCCCCGGATTTGGAGTCCGGTGCTCTAGCCGTTAGAGCTACACCCCTACATTCACAGCGCCGCTACCTCGTTTCCTTGTGCGGCTGATGCTTGCGGCACCACTTGCAGTACTTCTTCAGCTCCATCCGGTCCGGATGCGTGCGCTTGTTCTTCGTCGTCGAGTAGTTCCGGCGCTGACACGAGCTGCACGCGAGCGAGACGATTTCGCGCATGGCGCTAGCCCTCGATCTCGGTGACGACGCCGGCGCCGACCGTCCGCCCGCCCTCCCGGATCGCGAACCGCAGCTCCTTCTCCATCGCGATCGGCGTGATCAGCTCGATCGCCATCGTCACGTTGTCCCCC
>VGLJ01000041.1 GCA_016866775.1 Candidatus Rokuibacteriota bacterium
CGTCCACTCGCGCACGCGCCGGCCGACGTCGCCGGGGTCCGAGGCGTACGCGAACACGGCACGCCCGTACGGCACGACGTGATCGACGCCCGCGTCGCTGTCCGCCAGCGCCGGCGTGTCGATCGCGGGAAGCACGAGCGCGGTGCCGCCGGGCGCCACGACCGCGAGCGTGGGTGCGCCGGCGTGCGCGGGCGGACCGTGCAAGCCGGTGATGTAGGCGACGCTCGCGCGTGTCGTGGCCACGAGCGCGTCGGCGTGGCAGGCGGCGAGCGCCGCGGTCAGCCGTTCGCGTTGATGCGGATACACGAGGCGGCCGTCATTCCGCCACCGGGATCGCCATGATCGCCGAGCGCTGGATGTCCTCGTAGCGGACCTTGCCGACGTCGAAGGCCTCGATGTTCTCCTTCAGCTTCTTGAACGTCTGCTCGAAGGGCGGCAGGGTCTTGCGCTGGCGCGTGAGCGGCGTCGTGCGCGCGAGCACGTAGTTCTTCACGTACGGATGGTTGATCCCGCGCTTCTTGATCTTCGCCACCGCGCCGGCCAGCGCCTCGTCGGCCTCGCGCACCATGGCCGCGCGCTCCTCCCGCTCCTCGAGCCCCTTGCGCAGCGAGCCCTTCAGGAACTTGTCGACACGCCGGAGGATCGGCGCGAACGCGCCGCCGGCGAACCGCTTGTTCTGCTCGTAGAGGAGCCCGAGCGTGATGAAGTGGGGCGACTCGAACTGGAACGCGTAGTCGTCCTCGCTGCTGGTCGGCTCGCTCTCGAGGAGCCCGCGATACATGCGGATGACCTCGAGCGACTTCTCCTTGAGGTTGTGCGCCTTCTCCGTGTTGAGCGGCAGCACGTTGAACGCCACCTCGCGCTCGGCCACGAGGATCGTCGGCACGTAGTCCGCCTTCAGCTTCTGGAGCGCGGCGCGGCGGTGATTGCCGTTGGGCGTCCAGTACACGCCGGGCCGCGGCGACACCGCGAGGATCGGATCGACGAAGCGCTCCAGCTTCTTCACCGCCTCCGTGAGCCGCTTGACGTGCGTGGGGGAGATGTCGCGCTGATACGGGCTCGCCTCGACCTTGTCCGCGGGCAGCAGGCAGAAGATCTGCCAGTGGTCGCCGATGGGCTCCTGGTAGAGCGCGAGCACGTGGCCGCCGTCGCGCTCCACCTGCGTGGCCAGCGCCTGCGCCTCTTTCGAGGGCGTCTTGTTCTCGGGGAACGTCACCCACGCCATCGTCGCCCTCAGGCCCGCGCCGGCGTCCGCCGCACGAGCAGCCCGCGCAGGCTGCCGTAGATGCCGGACGGCAGGAAGATGATGAAGACCACCAGGATCAGCCCGTAGATCGTCTCGGCCATGCCGATGAAGTGCACGCCGAACTTCACGCGCAGGTATTCGGAGAGCGAGATCGTCAGCGCGGTCCCCACCGTCGGCCCCAGGAGAGAGTACATCCCGCCGAGCACGACCGCGAACACGATGCGCAGGGAGACGCCGACCCCGGCCAGCGTCTCGGGGTTCACGTACGCGATGTACTGCGCGTAGACCACACCGCCGAAGGCCGTGAGCGCGGCGGACAGCGAGGTGATGGCGAGCTTGAAGCGCGAGACGTGGATGCCCACGGAGGCGGCCGCGGTCTCGTCCTCGCCGATCGCTTCCATCGCCGCGCGCGCCATCGACCGGTCGAGGCGGTGCCACACCCACAGGCCCAGGAGCCACACGACGAACGCGCCGTAATAGAACACGCGCTTGTCGGCGTACTGGACGGCGTAGAAGCTCGCGTCGCCGGCGGTCTTCAGCGTGAGCCCCAGCGAGCCGCCCGTCCAGTCGCGCTCGGCGATGAGCAGGAGCCGGATGACCTCGCCGACGGCGAGCGTGACGAGCCCGAAGTAGTGGCCGACGATCCCGAAGCGCGAGCACGGGTATGCGACCACGAGCGCCAGCACCACGGCCGCGGCCATCGCCACGATGACGCCCACCCACGGGGTCAGGCCGTAGAAGTTCCAGAGCAGCGTGGTGGTGTAGGCGCCCACGCCGAGGAACGCGCCGTGGCCGAGCGAGACGAGGCCGAACCGGCCCATGAGCGACCACGCGTTGCCGATGAACGACCAGATGAACACCTGGACCATCACGAAGATCACGTACTCGCCCATGCCGCCCATCGGCACGAACGGCGCGACGCCGAGCGCGGCGAGCACGAGCGCGGCGAGCACGCGCCCGGTCGTCATTGCTTCTTCGCGAAGATGCCGCCGGGCCGGATGAACATCAGCACGATGAAGAGCGCGAAGGCGATGACGTAGCCCATCTCGGTCGACCACACCACGCCGCCGATCGAGATGATCTCGCTCATGATGAACGACGCCACGAAGGCGCCGAACATGTTCCCGAGGCCGCCGAGCACGCAGATCATGAACGTGATCGGCCCGAACGCCGCGCCGAAGTGCGGGTGCACCGAGTACTGGATGATGAGCAGCGCCGCGGCGACCCCGGCGAGCGCGCCACCGACGGCGGACGTGACGATGTAAATCCGTTGCGGGTTCGCGCCCATCAACGCCATCGCCCCCCGGTCCTGCGACACGGCGCGGATCGCGGTGCCGATGTACGTGCGCGTGAGGAAGAGGTAGAGGCCCACCATGACGACGACGGCGAGCACGAACGCGATGAGCCGCGCGAACGAGACGAACATGCCGGCGACCTCGATCGTCGGCAGCGTGAGCCGCACCGAGCGGTGGTCGGTGGTCCACAGGAACGTGGCGAGCGACTGGATGAAGAACAGGAGGCCGCCCGTGGCGAGGAGCTGGTTCACGGGCGGGCTCGTGAGGATGGGCGTGATGATCAGGAGGTGCACGCCGATCCCGAGCAGCACGCCGAGCCCGATGCCCGCCGCGGCGCCCGCGAGCAGCGGCCAGCCGTAGACCTGCACCGTGAAGTAGATGAGGTACATCGACAGCATCGCGAGATCGACGTAGACGATCCACACGATGTCGAGCACGCCGAAGATCAGGTTCAGGCCGAGCGCCAGCAGCGCGAGCACGCCGCCGAGCAGGAGCCCGTTCAGCGCGGCCTCGGCCAGCAGCAGCGGGTTGTTCAGCACGAGGTCGAGCAGGTTGCTCACAGCCCGACGTACGCCTTGCGCACGAAGTCCTGCTCGCTCAGCTCGTCGGCGCGGCCTTCCATCTTGATCCGGCCGACTTCGAGCAGGTACGCCCGGTCCACGAGCTTCAACACCTGCCGCACGTTCTGCTCGACCACCAGGATCGTGTAGCCCTCGGCACGCACGAGGCGGATCAGGTCGAAGAGCCGGAGCACCATCACCGGCGCCAGGCCCATCGACGGCTCGTCGAGCAGGATCAGCTTCGGCCGCGACATCAGCGCGCGGCCGATGGCGAGCATCTGCTGCTCGCCGCCGGAGAGGCTGCCGGCGCGCTGCGCGCGGCGGTCCTTCAGCACGGGAAAGAGCCCGAAGACGCGCGCGAGGCTTTCGGCGTAGTGCGCGCGCGCGGCCGGCAGGAACGCGCCCATCCGGAGGTTGTCGGCGACGGTCAGCGCGGGAAAGAGCCGCCGGCCTTCGGGCACGTGCGCGATGCCGTGCGCGACGATCTCGTGCGCGGGCCGGCCGGTGAGCGCCGCGCCTTCGAAGCTCAGCGTGCCCGTGCGCGGCGCGATGACGCCGGAGATCACGCGGAGCAGCGTCGTCTTGCCCGCGCCGTTGGGCCCCACGACCGCGACCGCTTCGCCCGCGCTCACGCGCAAGGCCACGTCCCACAGCGCGGTGAAGTGACCGTAGCCGGCGCTGACGCCCGCGAGCTCGAGCATCGGCGCCGCCTCCGGCGTCGTCACGCGAGCACGACCTTCTCGCCGAGGTACGCCTCGATCACGCGCGGATCCTCCGCGATCGCCGCCGGCGGCCCTTCCGCGATCTTCTCGCCGTGGTCGAGCACGACGACACGGTCGACCACGCGCATCAGCGTCGCCATGATGTGCTCGACCCACACGATCGTGACGCCGAGCTCGCCGCGGACGCGCCGGAGCATGTCGGCGGCGCTCGCCATCTCGGTCGGATCGAGCCCGCCGAGGCTCTCGTCGGCGAGCAGGAGCTTCGGGCGCGTCGCGAGCGCGCGCGCGAGCTCGAGCTTCTTCAGCCCGCCGGCGCCGAGCAACGTCGGATCGGCCTCGGGATCCGCCGGCAGCCCCACGAGTCCGAGCACCTCGACCGCGCGGTGCCGCGCTTCCGCCTCGCTCGTGCGCACCGTCGCGCCGAAGTGCGCGGCGACGGCGACGTTCTCGAGAATGGACAGCTTGCGGAAGGGGCGGGGGATCTGGAACGTGCGCGCGAGCCCGCGGTGGCAGATCGCGTCGGGTGTCATCCCGACGATCTCTTCACCCTGGAACCGGATCGAGCCTTCGCTCGTGGCGAGCGCGCCCGAGATGCAGTTGAACGCGGTGGTCTTCCCGGAGCCATTCGGACCGATGAGCCCGAGGATTTCCCCCTCGATGACCTCGAACGAGACCTTGTTCAGCGCGATGAAGCCGCCGAAACGCTTCGTGAGCCCGGAGACGGTGAGCATGGAGGACGCGGAGGAGGCCGCGACGGCCTCCTCCGCTGAGCGTGCTATCGCGCGAGATACGGCGACGCGGCCGGCAGAAGCACGGGCGGGTTCGCCATGCTCGCGACGACCGGTGGATAGACGTGCTTGAACTCGCCGTCGACCACCTGGAACACGGCGGCGATGGCCTTCATGTTCTGCCCGGCCATCGGATGCCCGGCGGGATGGAACTTCACGCCGTAGCCCTGCATCGTGCCGCCCTCCGGGATGTCGGTCTCGCGCGCGGCCTTCGCGAGCGCCTCGGGGCCGAAGCCGCCGTGCTTCTGGATCGCGCGCGGCAGCACGTCGTTCAGCAGGATCCACATGTTGTTGAAGCCCATGGAGACGTGCGGCGCCACCTGGCCCGCGGGGATGTTCGGCTCGAAGGCCTTGTAGCGCTTCAGCATCTCCTGCGTGAGGGCGGCGAGCTCGGGCTTGAGCTTCTTCGGGTCGACGAGCTGCGAGGCCGGCGGGTCGGTCGTGTTGAAGCCTTCGACCTCGTTCCCGATGGTCTCCTTCAGCTTGTTGAGCTGGCTGTGGCCCGCGCCATGGCCGATGTAGATCTTCGTGCGCAGGCCCTGCTCCTTCGCCTGCCGCAGGAAGAGCGCGATGTCGGGGTTGTAGCCGGTGTGGAAGATCACGTCGGGCCGTCCGGCGCGCAGCTTCGTGACCAGCGACGAGAGGTCCGGCGCCTGCACGGAGAAGCCTTCCTTGAGCACGATCTGCATGCCCAGCTTCTTGGCCTCGCTCTCGTTGGCGGCGGCGACGCCGGTCCCGTACGGCCCGTCCTCGTAGATGATCGCGACGCGCACGTCCTTCGCCGCCTTCTTCAGCTTGTCCTGCGCGTGGTGCGCCACGTACTTCACCGTCGCCTCGCCGAAGAGGCTGCCGTTCGGCTGCGGCCGGAACGTGTACTGGAGGTTGCGGTCCTTCAGCACCGCGTCCGCGATCGCGGTCGTGATCCACAGGAACTTCTTCTGCCTGTCGACCTTCTCGGCGAGCGGAACGGCGTGGGCGCTCGAGTAGATGCCGGCGAGGATGTCGACCTTCTCGACGTTGAGCAGGCGCTCGGCCTCGTTGATCGCCGCCTCGGTCTTCGACTGGCTGTCGCCGTCGACCTGGACGATCTTGTACTTGCCGAGGACGCCGCCCTTCTCGTTGACGTAGTCGATGATCATCTTGGCGCCGCGGTAGCAGTTCAGCGAGCCCGCGGCGGAGAACGGCCCGCTGTGGTCGTACAGGATCCCGATCTTGATCGTCTGGCCCTGCGCGTCCGCGCGGCGGCTGCCGGTCGCGACGAAGGCGACGGCCGCGACGAGCGCCAGCGCGAGCACGATGCGTAGCGTCTTCATCGAGCGCTCCTTCCGGAATCGGTTGGCGAAACGTGCGTCACGCTAGCACAATTCAATGGAGCCGGTACAGGGGCAGCAGCGCGCGGAACGTCTCGAGCGCGGCCGTGCGGTACTCCGCCTCGGTCCAGCGCGCGGCGTCCTCGGCGGACACCGCGCGGCCCAGCACGAGCTGCCCGTCGCGCGTGCGCACGATCTCGTCCGCGAGGTCCGCGAGCGCCTCAGACGTCAGGTCGCCGAGCGGCGCGGCCGGCGTCTCGTCGTGCTCGTTCTTGAACCACGCGAGGCCTTTCATGCGGCGCAGGACGGGCGCGATCTTGCCGGCATTCTTCTTCCACGCGGCGGCCCAGCGCCTCTTCTCGGCGTGCTCGGGCCCGACCTCGAAGAGGAAGCGCACGCAGTGGCGCGACACCGCGACCTTGAAGTGGCAGTGCTTCTTGTAGCCGCGCTTGTCGGACGCGAACGCGACCCACGTGTCGGCCGGCGGGTTCGCCGTGCGGCGCGCGTGCTTGGCCACGTGCGCGAACGTCTCGTCGCCGACGCTGCGCGCGAGCGCGGGCGCGAGGCTCCTGCCCAGCAGCTCGAGCTTCGGGCGGATGCGCGTGCGGATCGCCCCCATGCGCGGCTGGAACCCCTGCACGTCGAAGACCTTGAAGTCGGCGGAGCCGAGGGCGGCGGAAGGCATGGCGCATCTCCGTCACATCTCGTCGAGCGGAAAGATCGGGCGGCGTACCCGGGTAAAGCTGAACCGGTCGAGGGATGAGGACGAGAGGCCCGGCGCGTCCACCTCGATGATACGCGCCGCGAGCGGCTCGAACGCGGCGCGGTAGTGGATGCTGGACTTCACGACGAGGATGCGCTCGGCGCTCGGCTCGATGCCGACGAGGCGGATCATCTCGGGATCGAGCGTTTGCCACCGATGCGAGATGAGGATCACCTTCACGCCGCCGGTCTGGAGCACCGCCGTCGGTCCGAGGCGTCCGGGCAGGCCGCGCAGCATCGGTCCCTTGTGGACGAAGGCGCCGTCGCTGAGCGCGGCGACGCGGCCCTGCATCCTCACGGGCGCGCCGTGCCGGTCGTCGACCTTGCCGCCGACGTCGAGCGTCAGCGTGGCGCCCACACCGGCGCGCGTGCACGCGGCCGCGGCCTCGGGATCCCACAGGCACGCGACCGTCGCGCTCGGGGCCTGCACGCGGAGCAGCTCGCGCAGGATCTCGGTGCCGTCGCCGGCCGCGCCGCCGCCCGTGTTGTCGGCGATGTCCGCGAGGACGACGGGCCGCACGTCGAGCGCGAGCGCCTCCGCGACCGCCTCGCGCACCGGCGTCGCGTGATGGACGAACTCGCGGCGATGCTCCCACGCCACCGACTCCAGCTCGTCGGCGAGTTTCGCGGCCAGGGGCGCGTCGTCGTTCGTCGCGACGTAGATCGAGAGCCCGGCGTCGTGGATGTCGGCGAGGGGGAAGCCGGCGAACACCGAGACCGTGAGCACGCGCGGATCGCGCTCCATCGCGTCGGCGAGGTCGTAGAGCCGGCGCATCGGGCCGCGCGCGGTGAGCTGGCTGGCGATGGGCGGCAGGAGCGGCGGCTGCCGGAACGCGACGGCGGGCCGGATCTTGCGCGCGAGGACGTCGGCGACGCGCGTTGCGGCCTCGCGCCCGCGCTCGGCCATGTCGATGTGCGGATAGGTCTTGTACCCGTGGAGCAGCGTCGCGTGGCGCACCATCTCGGCGGTGACGTTGGCGTGGAAGTCGAGCGTCACACCGATGGGCACGTCGGGGCCGACGAACTCGCGCACCGCGCGCAGCAGATCCCCTTCGCCGTCGTCCGCGCTCTCCGCCACCATCGCGCCGTGCAGGTCGAGCAGGATGCCGTCGAGCCGGCCCGCCGCGCGGAGATCGCCGCAGATGCGCGCCTTCGCGTCCTCGTAGAACGCGCGGCTGACGCGTCCCGCGGGCGACGCGGCGGCGGCGAGCGAGGGAAGGAGCGTGAGACCGCGCGCGGCCGCGCCGTCGATCATCCCGCCGAGGCACGTCGCGGTGCCGCGGTAGACCTCGAGCACCTCGCCGCCGTAACGGAGCTCGCGCGTCTCGAATTGCCGGCGATCGGTCGCGAGCGTGCTGAACGTGTTGGTCTCGTGAGACAGCATCGCGACGAAGACGCGCACGTGACCTCCCCGGTCGAAGGGCCTAGTATAATGGCATCGAAGGAGGCGAGCGCGTAGGTCTTCCGACGCGGGCCCGCGCGCGAAGCGCCGCAGGCTTCACTTCGCGGCCCGCTCGGCCACCTCGATAGCTTTTGATCGTTCTATCGAGAGTTCCGCGTAGTCCTAGCGCGATCGGGCGGTGAGGGGGATCGGGGGGAGCGTCAAGACGCTCCCCCCGATGTTGAACAAGACGAGCGTCCGCTGGGAGCTCGGTTCTCTCGTTAGAACAGCGTATATATAAACGGGGCGATGGCGCTCGACTGCGCGAAGATCACGAGCGCGCCGAACATCAGCAGCACCAGGATCATCGGCGTCAGCCACCACCACTTGTGACTCCAGAAGAACTCGAGCAGCTCACCCGCGATGCCGAGCCGGTTGACGAGCCCGGTGAAGACGCTCATGTCGTGACCTTGTCTCCCGTGACCGCGCGCTTGTCGATGACGTGATCGCCGAGGACCAGCGTGTCCATCCCGCTCGCCATGAAGGTGTGGAAGGCCTCGGCCGGCGTGTTCACGATCGGCTCGCCGCGGAGATTGAACGACGTGTTGAGGACGACGGGCACCCCGGTCGCGCGACCGAAGGCGTCGATCAGCGCGTGGTACCGCGGGTTGGTCTCGCGCCGCACGGTCTGCAGCCGGCCCGTGCCGTCGACGTGGGTGATGGCCGGCAGCGTCGCCCGGTGCTCCGGCTTCACGTCGACCACGTAGAGCATGAAGCGCGCCGGATAGTGACGGGCGGCGTCGGGCAGCGCGAAGTAGTCGCTGGCGCGCTCGGCCACGACCGACGGCGCGAACGGACGGAACGGCTCGCGGAACTTGATCTTCGTGTTGACGATGTCCTTCATGTCCGCGCGGCCCGGGTCGGCCAGGATGCTGCGGTGGCCGAGCGCGCGCGGGCCCCACTCGAACCGGCCCTGACTCCAGCCGACGACGTGCCCGGCGTGCAGGCGGTCCACGAGGCGCGCGATCAGGCGGTCCTCGTCGTCGAACCGCTCGAAGGGGATCTTGCCCTCGCGCAGGAAGCGCTCGGTGACGTCGGGACCGTGCGCCTCGCCCCACGCGGCGTGCTCCATGACGAACGCGCGCGGCTTGCCGAGGAGCGCGTGGTAGCCGTACAGCGCCGCGCCCACGGCCGCGCCGCCGTCGCCCGCGGCCGGATGCACGTAGAGCTCATCGAACGTCGTCTCGCGCAGGATCCGTCCGTTCGCCACGCTGTTGAGCGCGCACCCGCCGGCCATGCAGAGCTTCGTGAGCCCCGTCTCGCGCTGCGCGGCGCGCGCCAGCGCCAGCATCACCTCTTCGGTCACGCGCTGGATGCTCGCGGCCATGTCGGCGTAGTGCTGGTTGAGGCGCGCCTGCTCGTCGAAGTTCGCCGGCCGCTCGCCGAGGTACGACGGATAGCCGCTCGAGTCGGTGAAGAAGTTCATCCGCGGATCGCGCGGCGCGCCGAAGAGATCGACGAACCGGCCGTTGAACGTCTGGTCCGCGGAGTAGTGGAAGGAGAAGTACCGCATGTCGAGCTCGAAGCTGCCGTCGCTCCCCACGCGGATCAATTTCCAGACGTCGTCGACGTAGCGGGGCGTCCCGAAGGGCGCCATCCCCATGACCTTGTACTCGCCCTCGTTCACCTCGAAGCCGAGGAACGCGGTGAACGCGCTGTACAGGAGCCCGAGCGAGTGCGGGAACCGGATCTCCTTGACGAGGCGCAGGTCCGTCCCGCGGCCGACGCCGAGGCTGGCGGTCGTCCACTCGCCCACGCCGTCCACCGTCAGCACCGCGGCTTCGTCGAACGGCGAGCAGTAGTAGGCGCTCGCGGCGTGCGAGAGGTGGTGCTCGCTGAAGAGGATGCGGTCGGGCGTGACGCCGAGGCGCTGTTGCAGCAGATGCTTGATCCACAGCTTGTCGCCGAGCCAACTCACCATCGCCTCGCGGAAGACGCGCGCGGAGCGCGGGAACGTCTGCATGCTGGTCAGCAGCAGCCGCTCGAACTTCACGAACGGCTTCTCGAAGAAGACGACGTAGTCGAGGTCGGCGGCGGTGATGCCGCCCGTGCGGAGGCAGAAGTCGATCGCGTGCTGCGGGAACTCGAAGTCGTGCTTCCGCCGCGTGAAGCGCTCCTCTTCGGCGGCCGCGACCAGCGCGCCGTCGCGGAGGAGGGCCGCGGCCGCGTCGTGGAAGTAACAGGACACTCCGAGGACGTTCATCACGCCTGCCGCCGCGCGCGAATGAGGGGGTCGTCGGACGGCGCGGGCGGACGCACGCGCCATCCGTCGCCCCTTCGCCTGAGTCCCAGTGGATCGGCGGCGCGGACACCGAGCCCGAAGGGCGCGAGGATCACGAAGTAGAAGATCGTGAGGAGGACGCGGGCCTGAACATCGCCCACTTTCCTCCCGACCCGCTTCCAGCCTTCCCACGCGCGTCGAAGCAACGTCATGGACAACCCGGGTAGCCTAGCACAGGCCTGTTATACTTCAGTCCGTCGTGCCTTCTCCCCGCCTCGTGACCGGTGGTGCCGGGTTCATCGGGTCCCACGTGGTCGAGCGCCTCCTGAAGGACGGTTTCCAGGTTCGAATCTTCGACAACTTCTCCACCGGACGGCGGGAAAACCTCGAGTTCGCCAAGGGCGCCGGCACCGCCGTGGAGCTCGTCGAGGGGGACTTGCGCGACCTGGCGGCGGTGGAGCGCGCCGTCCGGGGAGTCGACGTGGTCTACCACCAGGCGGCGATGCGGTCGGTGCCCCGTTCGGTGGACGACCCGCTCGGCGCGAACGAGAACAACGTCACCGGAACGCTGCACCTCCTCGACGCGGCCCGGCGCCTCGGCGTCCGGCGCGTGGTGTACGCGTCGTCCTCCTCGGTCTACGGCGACAACCCGGAGCTGCCGAAGCGCGAGGACCAGCCGCCGGCGCCGATCTCGCCGTACGCGGTGTCGAAGGCGGCGGGAGAGCAGTACGCGCGCGTGTGGACGAAGCTCTACGGCGTCGAGACGGTCGGGCTCCGCTACTTCAACGTGTTCGGCCCGCGCCAGGACCCCAAGTCCGAGTACGCCGCCGTGCTCCCGCGCTTCATCCTGTGGGCGCTCCGCGGCGAGGTGCTCGACGTGCACGGCGACGGCACGCAGTCGCGCGACTTCACCTACATCGACAACGTCGTCGAGGCGAACATCCTCGCCGGCGAGGCGCCCGACGCGAGCGGCGAAGCCTTCAACGTCGGCTGCGGCGACCGCACCAGCCTGCTCGACGTGATCGCGATGCTCGAATCGATCCTCGGCCGGAAGGTCGAGCGCCGGCACACGCCGAGCCGCGGCGGCGACGTCCCGCACACCATGGCGGACGTCTCGAAAGCCAAGCGCCTCATGGGCTACACTCCGCTGGTCGGCTTCGCGGAAGGCTTCAGCCGCACCGTCGAGTACTTCCGCGCCTTCGCGTAAGCCGCCTCAGGTTCCAACGCATCCCGGGGAGGGGCTTTCATGTATCGCGCGATCGCGCTCGTCCAGCTTGCCGTGTTCCTCGCCGCCCTGGCCGTCGGCCCCGCAGCCGCGCAGTCGAGCCAGCTCACGGTCCAGGCGTCCAACGAGCCGCCGGGCCTCGACATGACGGCCACGCCCGCGACGGCCACGTCGGGCGTCGTCTTCTACAACATCCAGGAATCGCTGGTGAAGGTCGACCGGACCGGCAAGCTCGTGCCGTGGCTCGCCGAGCGCTGGCACACGACCGACAACAAGAACTACACGTTCTTCCTGAAGAAGGGCGTCAAGTTCCACAACGGCCGCGAGCTGAAGGCCTCCGACGTGAAGTTCGTGATGGAACGGGCGATGAACCCGGAGACCAAGCATCCGAACCCGGTCAACTTCCGGTCGATCGGCGACATCATCGTCAAGGACGACTACACGGTCACCATCGCGCTCAAGGAGACGAACGCGAACTTCCTCCTCTACATGGCGCGGTCGGGCTCCGTGATCTATCCGCGCGAGGCCGTCGACACGCTGAAGAGCGCGCCGGTCGGCACCGGGCCGTTCACGCTCTCGGAGTGGGCGCGCGGCGACAAGATCGTGCTCAAGAAGAACCCCGACTACCACGTCAAGGGGCTGCCGAAGCTCGACCGCGTCGTCTACCGATTCATTTCCGACCCCAACGCGGTGCAGGCGGCGCTCAAGGCCGGCGACGTCGACGTGTCGTTCTTCGGTCTCGGGCCCGAGCACGTCGTCGAGCTGAAGAAGGACCCGCGCTTCCAGGTGATCGTCGGCGACACGACCAACGACGTCATCCTCGCCATGAACAACGCGAAGAAGCCCTACAGCGACGTCAAGGTCCGGCGGGCCGTCACCCACGCGATCAACAAGCCGGACGTCCTGAAGGGCGCGATGTTCGGGATGGGCAAGGTCCTCGGCAGCAACGTCGACCCGCTGAACCCGTACTACGTCGACGTGTCGGGCGCGATGCCGCACGACCCGGCGAAGGCGAAGAAGCTCCTGGCCGAGGCGGGCTATCCGAAGGGCTTCGACACGGTGTTGAAGGTCGCGCCGACGTACTACTACACGGTGCGCACGGGCGAGATCCTGGCCGACCAGCTCAAGAAGGTCGGCGTCAACGTGAAGATCGAGCAGATCGAGTGGGGCCAGTGGCTCGATCGCGTCTTCTGCCGGCCCGCGTCCGGCTGCAAGGACCCGGAGTACGACCTCACGATCATCGGCCACGCGGAGGCGTGGGACATCGCGAACTACGCGAACCCGAAGTACTACTACCGGTACGACTCGAAGAAGTTCCAGGAGCTCTTCCAGAAGTCCGAGGTGACGCTCGACGACAAGGCGCGCCGCGAGCAGTACGTGTCGCTCCAGCGGATGCTCGTCGACGACGCGCCGGCGGTGTGGCTCTACATGCATCCGCGGCTCGTGGTCGCGAAGAAGAGCATCACCGGCATCTGGAAGGATCTGCCCGTGCCCTCGGCCGATCTCTCGGAGGTCGGCTGGGCGAAGTAGCTTCATCCTGACGTGAAGAGCTACGTCCTCAGGAGGGTCGCGGCGTTCGTCGCGACCCTCTTTTTCGTGTCGGTCCTCGTCTTCGTCGTCATCCGCATCCTGCCGGGTGATCCCGCCGCGGTCATCATGGGCACCGAGGGCAGCCCGGAGGCCACGGCGCGCTTGCGCGCATCGATGGGTCTCGATCGCCCGCTCGCGGTCCAGTATGTCGACTGGCTCGCGCGGGCGGTGCGCGGCGATCTCGGCATGTCGATCCAGTACGACGTCCCGGTCGGCCGCCTGATCGTCACGCGGCTGCCCGTCACGTTGCCGCTCATGGGGCTCGCGGCGTTCTTCATGGTCAGCGTCGCGCTGCCGCTCGGCATCTTCGCGGCCACGCGACACCGCCGGCTCGGCGACTACCTGACGATGGTCTTCTCGCAGCTCGGCATCGCCGTGCCGTCGTTCTGGGCGGGGCTGCTCCTCATCCTCCTGTTCTCCGTGCGTCTCGGCTGGGTGCAGTCCGGCGGCTTTGCGGGATGGGAGGAAGGATTCTGGCCGGCGCTGCGGTCGCTGCTGCTGCCCGCGCTCGCGCTCGGCTTCTTCCAGGCCGCCGTCCTCATTCGCGCGACCCGCTCCGCCGTCCTCGACGTCCTGCGCGAGGATTACGTCCGCACCGCGCGGGCCAAGGGCGTGCGCGAGGGGCTGGTCGTCGTCAAGCACACGTTCCGCAACGCCATGATCCCCGTCGTCACCGTCGCCGGGCTCCAGCTCGGTCAGCTCATCGCCGGCAGCATCATCCTCGAGTCCGTGTTCGCGCTTCCGGGGCTCGGCCGCCTGGCGCTCGGGGCGATCACGGCGCGCGACCTGCCCGTCGTGCAAGGCGTGACGCTGTTCGTGGCCTCGTGCATCGTCGCGATCAACTTCCTCGTCGACCTGACCTACGTGCTGCTCGACCCGCGGATCCGGTACGACTGAATGCGCCGGCGCCCCCTCCGCCACGCGGCCTTCACGCTCGGCGCCGCCGTCACGCTGCTCCTGCTCTTCACCGCGGCGCTGAGCCTCGCGTGGACGCCGATGGATCCGCTCGCGATGTCGATCGGCGGGCGCCTCGCGGGCCCGTCGGCCGAGCATCCGTTCGGGACCGACCAGTACGGGCGCGACCTGCTCTCGCGCGTGATGACGGGTGCGGTGACGTCGATCCTGGTCGGTGTCATCGCCGTCGGCATCGCCAGCGCGATCGGCATCGTGCTCGGGATGCTCAGCGGCTACGTCGGCGGGTGGATCGACGAGACGCTGATGCGCGTCGTCGACGCGGTGCAGGGGTTCCCGGCGATCCTCTCCGCGCTCCTGTTCACATCGGTCTTCGGGCCGGGGATGGTCATCAGCATGGTCGCGATCGGGCTCGCGTTCGTCCCGGCCTTCGCGCGACTCACGCGCGGCAGCTTCCTCGAGCTCCGCGCGCGCGAGTTCGTGATCGCCGCGCAGGCGCTGGGCGCGCGCGATCGCCGGCTCGTGGTGCGGCACATCCTGCCGAACACGCTCGCGCCGCTCATCGTGCAGGCGACCACGAGCTTCCCCGTCGCGATCCTCGCGGAAGCCGGGCTCGCGTATCTCGGCCTCGGCACGCAGCCGCCGCATCCGTCGTGGGGCCTCATGCTGAAGGACGCGCAGAACTTCCTGTCGATGAGCCCGGGCTACGCGCTGTTCCCCGGCGGCGCGATCGCGCTGACCGTGCTTGGTCTGAATCTCCTCGGCGACGGGCTGCGCGATCTGCTCGATCCGAAGACGGCGTGACGGGCTTCGCGAGTTGACTTTCGCGAATGCTTGTCGCTATGGTGCGACGTGGCTGTCCGCGTTCTGATCACCGGTGTCACGGGCTTCGTCGGGAGTCATCTCGCCGAGTACGCGCTCGCGCAGGGCGCCGAAGTGTGGGGGTCGTGCCGCTGGCGGAGCAAAACCGAGAATATCGATCACCTCCGCGATCAGCTCCATCTCGTCGAGTGTGATCTTCGCGATCTCTCGTCGGTGCACCACCTCGTGGAGCAGGCGTCGCCCGAGTACATCGTGCACCTCGCCGCGCAGAGCTTCGTCGCCTCGTCGTGGCACACGCCGGCGGAGACGCTGTACACGAACTCCATCAGCCAGGTGAACCTGCTCGAGACCATCCGCCCGGGCAAGACGGACGCGCCGCGCTTCCTGGCGATCGGCTCCAGCGAGGAGTACGGCAAGGTCTTCGACGACGAGCTGCCCATCAAGGAGACGAACGCGCTGCGTCCGCTCTCTCCGTACGCCGTGAGCAAGGTCACGCAGGACCTCATGGGCTACCAGTACTTCCAGAGCTACGGTCTGCCGATCATCCGCACCCGCGCGTTCAATCACGAAGGCCCGCGGCGGGGCGACGTGTTCGTCACGTCGAACTTCGCGCGGCAGGTGGCGGAGATCGAGGCCGGCAAGCGCCCGCCCGTCATCCACGTGGGCAACCTGAAGGCGCGGCGCGACTACACGGACGTGCGCGACATCGTGCGCGGCTACTGGCGGCTGCTCGAATCCGGCGAGCCCGGCGAGGTCTACAACCTGTGCAGCGGCCGCGCGTGGGCGATCCAGGAAGTGCTCGACTTCATGCTGACGGGGAGCCGCGTACGCGGCATCGCCACGAAGGAAGATCCCGCGCGCCTGCGTCCGTCGGACGTGCCCGTGCTGCTCGGCGACGCCGGGAAGATCGAGCGCACCGTGGGGTGGCGGCCGGCGATCGACTTCTCGAAGACGCTCGCCGACACGCTCGACTACTGGCGCGAACGGACCTAACGCTCCGCGACGCCGATGACGTTCGCGGTGTAGACGCCCCCCATCGCGTCGCCGTTCGCCGCGAGCATCCACCCGCGCACCGCCGGCCGCAGGATCGCCTTCCACACGAGCCGTCGCACGGTTCCCGCGGGGCCGCGCCCGTGCGGCGCGGCTTCCCGGAACGCGTGCGGCGCCAGCCCCGCCGTGCGGAAGAGCTGGGCGAGGCTGCGCGTCGTGAAGGCACGGACGTGCGTGAGGTCGTCGTAGCGGAGCGGGCTGAGCGGCGCGAGCGCGTTCGGGACGTGGACCACGAAGCGGCCGCCCGGACGCAGCGCATCCCGCGCGGCGCGGACGACGGCGACCAGCGCGTCGGTGTCGAGATGCTCGAGCACGTCGAGCGCCAGGATGCAGTCGAAGCGCTCGCGGCGGGTCTCGAGCCAGCGGGTGGCGTCGTCCCGCGTGACGTTGGTCAGCGTCAGCCGCTCGCGCGCGTACGCGACCTGCTCCTCGCTCACGTCCACGCCCTCGCATCGCGTGTACCCGGCGGCCGCGAGTGCCACGAGGTAGCGGCCCCACCCGCAGCCGATCTCGGCGATCGCCGCGCCGTGGTCGGCGGGCAGCCACGGCGCGATGTGCGCCGTGAAGTACCGCTGGCTCCAGGCGAGCGCCGCGCGCGGGTCGCCGCCGTCGGGGAAGACGGTGGTCGACGTGTAGCGCCGGTAACGCTCGGCCTCGCCCGCCATGGTGGTACGATACCGCGGTCGCTGCATGGCATTTCGCGCCACCTTTCTCACGGTCGTCGGCGTCACGCTCGCCGGCCACTTCGTCGCTCTCGGATTCGAGATCGCTGCGGCGGCCCGCTTCGGCACGGGCCGCGAGGCGGACGCGCTGGCGTTCGCGCTCACGCTCTTCGTCACGCTGAGCGCGGAGGTCGTGAGCTGGATCTCGACGCTGTTCGTGCCGCTGTACGTGGCGGCGCGTACGACCAGCGCCGAGCGAGCGCCGGTGCTGCTGCGGCGCACCATCGCGGCGGTCGGCATCGTCACGGGCGCGGGCGCGCTGCTCCTCGCGCTCGCCGCGCCGGTCCTCGTCACGACCCTCGCGCCCGCGCTCGGCGCACGAGGCGTGGCCGTGCTGCAGGCGTTCGCGCCGCTGCTCTTCGCCCTGCCGATGGCGGGGCTCTTCGCCGCCGCGCTGCAGGCGCACGGCCGGTTCGTCGCGCCGAGCCTGCGTCAGCTCGCCTGGTACGGCGGCGCGCTCGTCGGCGTGCTCACGCTCGGGGCGGCGCGCGGTGCCGTCGCGGTGCCGCTGGGGATGAACGTCGGCGCGCTGCTGTTCGCGCTGGGGCTGGGCGCGCTGCTCTACCGCATCGGAGCGCTCGATCGAGAGCCGTTCACGCGGCAGGCGGGCGATGGCGGGGTGTCGCTCGGACGCCTCGGGGCGCTCGCCGTGCCGGTCGTGTTGCTCTCCGCGGCCGCCGCGGTGAACGTGACGGTCGAGCGCGCGCTCGCCGCCCGCCTGCCGGAGGGCAGCCTCGCCGCGCTGACGTTCGGCTACCGGCTCCTGCATTTCCCGCTCAGGCTGTTCGTCGTCAACGCCACCGCGATGCTGCTGCCGAGCCTGGCTGACCACGCCGTCCGTGGTGATCGCGGTGCGGTGGAGGCGCTGACGAGCCGGGCGCTGCGCATCACGATCGTCTTCGCGGTCCCCGTCGCGGCGCTGGCGCTCGCGCTCGCGGAGCCGCTGACGCAGGTGCTGCTGGAGCGCGGCGCGTTCACGGCGGTGTCGACGAGCATGACCGCCACGGCCATCGCGTGGTACGCGCCGAGCGTGGTCGCGATGGCGGTCGCGCAGATCCTCTTTCGCGCGTACCAGGCGCTGCACGCGCTGTGGGCGCTGGCCGGAACCGTGGGGGCCGGCATCGCGGTGAACCTCGCGCTCATGCCGCTGCTCACGACGGCCCTCGGTCTGCGCGGGCTGGCGCTCGCGTCGTCGGTGTCCGGCGTCGTGCTGGTCGTCGTGATGCTGCTCGGATTGCGCGGCCGCGCCGGGGCGCTCGCGGACGTGCTGTTCGCGCGGTCCACCATGGCGGTGATCGGGGCCGGGATCGTCGCGGGCGGCGCGGCGTGGCTCGCGCGCGGGCTTGGAGGCGACGCCGCGGCGCCGACGCTGCTCGCGGGTCTGGGCGTGGGAACGGCCGTGTATGCCGGCGCGCTCGCGGCGCTCGCTCCGGCCGAGGCGCGGGCCGCGCTCGCCGCGCTCGTCCCCGCGGGGCGGTCCGCATGAAGGTGTGGGTCGTCTCGCACACGTACGTCGTCGCCGTCCACCACGACAAGCTCCGCATGCTCGGCGCGCTCGACGACATCGAGCTGACCGTGCTGATCCCGGAGAACTGGGAGACGGAGACGGCGACCGTCCGCCTGCCGCACATGCGGTTCCCCTACGACGTCGTCGTCTCGCGCATCGCGCGCAGCGGCCGCATCGGCGCCTATCGGTACCTCGACTGCGCTCCGCTGCGCCGCGCCCGTGCGGACGTCGTGCACGCCGAGGTCGAGCCGTGGAGCCTCGCCGCGCTCCAGCTCGTCCGGGCGGCCGCGGGCGCGCCGGTCGTGCTGTTCACCTGGGAGAACCTCGAAGGGCCGCGGCGGTTGATCTCGCGGGCGATCGAGCGCTACGTCCTGCGCCGCGTCGCCCACGTGATCGCGGGCAACGAAGGCGCCCGCGCGCGCATGCTCCGCCGCGGGGTGCCGGACCCGCACATCACCGTGCTGCCGCAGCTCGGCATCGACGTCGCGCGCTATGCCGGCGGCCACGCGGCGCGTGCCCGCGCGAACCACACGATCACCACGGGCGGCCAGGTCCACAGCGCGCTGCGCTCGCTCGGGCCGCCCATCGTCGGCTTCATCGGCCGTCTCGTGCCCGAGAAGGGCGTGGACATTCTCGTCGAGGCGATCGAGCGGTTCGACGCGCGGCTGCTCGTGATCGGCGACGGCGTCGCGCGCGCCGGCCTCGAGGCGCGGACGTCGACGTGGCCGGCCGGCAAGGCGACGTTCACCGGCGCCGTGCCCGAGGCCGCCGTGCCCGACTATCTCGCCTGCATGGACGCGCTCGTGCTGCCGTCGCGCACGACCGCGTCGTGGGCCGAGCAGTTCGGCCACGTGCTCATCGAGGCGATGGCGGCCGGCGTGCCGGTCGTCGGCTCGTCGTCCGGCGCGATCCCCGAGGTGATCGGCGAGGCCGGCCTCGTGTTTCCCGAAGGCGACGCGGCCGGCCTCCGGGCACAGCTCGCGGCGCTCTTCGACGATCCCGCGCTCCGCAAGCGCGCCGTGGAGCGTGGCCGCGCGCGGGTCGAGCGTCTCTACACGAACGAGCGGATCGTGCGCGCGCAGCGCGCGATCTACGCGCAGGTGCTCGCCGAGCGCGGGCGGTGAGGGACGGCGCCGAGCTGGGCGTGAACGCGGCCATCGTCGGGGAGCGGCCGACGGGCCTCGGGATGTACGGTCTGCAGCTCATCGACGCCCTCGACGCGCTCGGCGAGCGCCTCGTGGTCTTCACGTCGTGTCCGGACGTCGTCACCGCGCGGCGCGCGCGCGTCGTCCGCGTCTCCGCGCGGATCCGGCCGGAGCGCGGCGCCGCGGGCCACCTGGCGCGCCTCGTCTGGACCCAGACGGCGCTGCGCCGGCACGTGCGCCGCGCGCGGCCTTCGGCGCTGCTGAACCTGATGCCGGAGGGCCTGCTCGCCACGCGCGTGCCGCAAGTCACGGTCATCCACGACGTGCTGCCGCTGCACTATCCCGACGAGTATCCGCGGCAGCAGCACTACTTCCGCCACTTCGTGCCGGCCGTCCTCGCCGCCTCGCGCCGGATCATCGTGAGCTCGGAGAGCACGCGGCGGGACATCGAGCGCTTCTACCCGCGCGTGCCGCGCGAGCGCTTGCGCGTGGTCGCGCCCGGCTGCGACGCGCGCCGCTTCACCCCGAGCGCCGCTCCGGGCGCGCCGAGGCCCGACGGCCGGCGCTACGCGCTCTACGTCGGCAACGTGATGCCTCACAAGAACCTGGGCCGCCTCGTCGACGCGTTCGCGACGGTGCCCGGCGAGCCGTGGCTCGTGCTGCGCGGATGGGGCCGGCGGCACAACGTCGACGAGCTCCGCGCGCGGATCGGCCGCGCGGGCATCGGCGCGCGCGTCGACTGGGCCCCGTACGCGCAGGAGGGCGAGCTGATCGACCTCTATCGCGGCGCCCGCATGCTGCTGCTGCCGTCGCTCCACGAGGGCTTCGGGATGACGGCGCTCGAGGCGATGGCGTGCGGGACGCCGGTCATCACCAGCGCGACGTCCTCGATGCCGGAGGCGGTCGGCGACGCCGGCCTGCTCGTGGATCCGCTCGACACGACGGCGCTCGCGGCCGCCATGACGCGGCTCTTCGCCGAGGACGCGCTCGCCGAGGACCTGCGTGCCCGCGGGCTGTCTCGGGCTAAGCTCTTCGCGTGGGAGACGACGGCTCGCGCGGTGCAGACGGCCGTGCGCGAGGCCGAGGGATGACACCCGGTCTGCGCGTCGCGCTGGTCCACGACTGGCTCACCGGCGTCAGGGGTGGCGAGCGGTGCCTCGAGGTCTTCTGCGAGCTCTTTCCCCGGGCGGACCTCTTCACGCTGCTGCACGTGCCGGGCAGCGTCTCGCCGATCATCGAGCGCCGCCGCATCGTGACGTCGTTCGTGCAGCGGCTGCCGGGTGCGGCCGAGCGCTATCGTTACTATTTGCCGTTCTTCCCGGCGGCGTTGCGCGCGTTCGACCTCTCGAGCTACGACCTCGTCGTCTCGACAAGCCACGCGGTGGCGAAGGCGGCGCGCCAGCGGCACGGGGCGACGCACGTCTGCTATTGCTTCACGCCCATGCGCTACGTGTGGGATCTCTACGGCGACTACTTCGGCGCGCGGGCGCCGCTCGGCGCGCGACTCGTCATGCCGCCGATCGCCGCGGCGCTGCGCCGGTGGGACCGGCGGACGAGCACGCGCCCCGACCGCGTCGCCGCGATCTCGCGCTTCGTGGCCGAGCGCATCCGGCGCGTGTGGAGCCGCGACGCCGACGTGATCTACCCGCCGGTGGACGTCGCGCGCTACGCGATCGCGGACGAGGGCCCCGCCGACTACTACCTCGTCGTCTCGGCGCTCGTGCCGTACAAGCGGGTCGACCTCGCGGTCGCCGCGGCGACGCGGATGCGACGGCGGCTCCTCGTCGTCGGCACCGGCCCCGAGGCACGCCGGCTCGCCGCGCTCGCCGGGCCGACCGTGGAGATGCTCGGCTGGCGGAGCGATGGCGAGATCGCCGGGCTCTACGCGCGCTGCCGCGCGGTGCTGTTCCCGTCGCTCGAAGACTTCGGCATCGTTCCGCTCGAGGCGATGGCGGCCGGGCGTCCGGTGATCGCGTACGGCGCGGGCGGCGCGACGGAGACCGTGATCGGCCTCGACCGCGCGGGGGAGGCACCGCCCACGGGCGTGTTCTTCGCCGAGCAAACCGTCGACGCGCTCGCCGGCGCGATGACGACCTTCGAGGCGAACGCGCACCGCTTCGAGCCGAAGGCGTTGCGCGCGCGGGCGGAGGCCTTCGACCGGCCGCTGTTCCGCGACCGGATCGCCGCGTATCTCGGCGGGGCCGTCGGATGCTGAAGGCGCACTCGCGGCTGTTCGAGCACCTCATGCTCGCGGCCGACCTCGCCGTCGTGGCGACGTCGTGGTTCGCGGCCTACGGCCTGCGCTTCTACGTCGTCGGCCCGCCGTTGCGCACGCCGGAGATCCCGCCGCTGCGCGACTACGTGCTCCAGGTGGTGCCGATCCTCATCGTCTGGGCCGGCGCGTTCCACTGGTTCGATCTCTACCGGCCGCGCCGTATCGGCTCGCACGTGTCCGAGTGGGTGGACATCGCGAAGGCCTCGACGCTCGGCGTGCTCGTGCTCGTCGCGGTGATGCAGTTCGCCTTCCACGACTACGAGTACTCGCGGGTCACCATCGTCTACTTCTGGGGGCTGTCGATCGTGGCCGCGAGCCTGCTGCGCGCGGGCTTCCGCGAGGCGCTTCGCGCGGCGCGCCGTCGCGGCTACAAGGTCCGGCGCGCGATCGTCGTCGGCGGCGGCCGGCCGGCGGCCGACGTGGTCGCGATGCTCAAGCGCCGCGTGGACCTCGGCATCCAGGTGGTCGGGGTGCTCGGCGACAAACGCGAGGCCGACGGCGGCTACGAGGACGTGCGGGCGACGCTGGACCGGCATCCCGTCGACGTCGTGTTCGTGGCGCTGCCGCACACGGAGCAGGGGCGGCTTCCCGCGATCCTCGACGACATCGGCGACGATCCGGTGACGATCCACTTCGTGCCCGACGTCTACGGGCTGGCGTCGCTGCGCGGCGGCATCGAGGAGTTCGAGGCGATCCCGTTCATCCACCTCCGCGAGTCGCCGCTCTACGGCTGGAACCGCGTGCTCAAGCGCGGGTTCGATCTGCTGATCGGGGGTGCGTGCCTCGTGGTCGCCACGCCCGCGATGCTCGCGATCGCGGCGGCGATCCGGCTCACGTCGCCCGGCCCCGTGCTGCTGCGACAGGAGCGCATGGGCCTCGACGGCCGCCGCTTCGAGCTCCTCAAGTTCCGCACGATGCGCGTGGACGCCGAGGCCGCGACCGGACCGGTGTGGGCGCGGCCCGACGACGATCGCCGCACGGCGGTGGGGACGGTGCTGCGGCGCTTCAACCTCGACGAGCTGCCGCAGCTCCTCAACGTGCTGCGCGGCGAGATGAGCCTCGTCGGGCCGAGGCCCGAGCGGCCCGTGTTCGTCGAGGACTTCCGCCGCCGGATCCCGGGCTACATGCTCCGTCACACGGTGAAAGCCGGCATGACCGGGTGGGCGCAGGTCAACGGCTGGCGCGGCGACACCTCGCTGGAGAAGCGCATCGAGTACGACCTCTACTACATCGAGCGCTGGTCGCTGGCGCTCGACGTGAAGATTCTCGTCCAGACGCTCTACCGGGGCTTTACCAACGCCTACTAGCGCCGCGGAGCGGCTCCGCCGGGTACTCCTCGGCGCCTACATCGCCGGCCTCGGTCTCTCGATCAGCGTCGCGGAGCTCGCGCTGGCGGCGCTCGCGATTCGATGGGGGTGGCGGCTCGCGCGCGGGCAGGCACGCGCCGGGTGGCCGCTCGCGTGGCCGATCGGCGTGTTCGCCGCCGCCAGCGTCGCCGCGGCGCTCCTCTCCGCGCGTCCCCTCGAGAGCCTGGTGTCCGCGCGGACGGTGGTGCTCCTCGCCAGCGTCTGGGTCGTGCGTGATGCCGTGCGCGATGCCGCCGAGGCGCGCCGGGCGATGCTCGCGCTGCTCGGCGTGCTCGCCGTCGCGTCGGTCGCCGGCATCGCGCAGGTGCTCGGGTGCGCGGCGTGGCCGGGAACCGTCGCGAGACTCGCCGACGCCGCGCCGTGGCTGCCGCTCACGCCGTGGCTCGCGAAGCTCGGCACGAAGTGCCACCGCGCGCGCGGCTTCTTCAGCATCTACATGACACTGGCCGGCGTCCTCAACATCGCGCTGCTCGCGGCGCTGCCTCTGGTCGTGGCGGGTCGCGGCAGGCCGCGCTGGGCGCCCGTCGTCTGGCTCGTCGATCTCGCCGGCTTCGCGCTCACGTACGTGCGCGGCGCGTGGCTCGGCTTCGTGGCCGGCGTCGCCGTGCTGGGCGGCTCGCTGCGGCACGGTCAGCGTCTGCTGTTCGGCGGGCTCGTCGCGCTGACGGTCGTGCTGCTGCTGCTGCCCGGTGTGCGGACGCGGGTGCGCAGCATCGCCGACCCGAGAGATCCCACGTCGTCCGAGCGCGTGCTCATGTGGCGCAGCGGCGTGGCGATGGCGCGCGATCACCTCGTCACCGGCGTCGGGCCGGGCCAGGTCAAGCGCGTCTACCCGAGCTACGCGGCGCCCGAAGTCTTCAACAAGTATCGCGGGCACGTGCACAACACGCCGCTCCAGATCCTGGTGGAGCGCGGGATCATCGGCTTCGTGGCCTGGCTGTCGATCTTCGCGGCCTTCTTCCTCCACGCGGCGCGCGCCGCCCGGCGGCTGCCGGAGGACGCCGGCGGGCACGCGCTCGTGACGGGCGGGATCGCGGCGATCGCCGGGTTCCTCGTGGCCGGGCTCTTCGAGCACAACTTCGGCGACACGGAGGTCCTGCTCGCCGCGACGTTCGTCATGGGTGTCGCGTTATCGAGTATGCTCGACGCGTGAGCACGCGCCACGCGCCGTTCCTGAGTGCCGAGAAAGCCGCCGAGGTCCGCGAGCGCTTCGGCACGCCCTGCTACGTCTACGATCGCGCGCGCCTGGAAGCGACGGCGCGGCGCGCGCTCGCGTTCGCCGCGCCGTACGGCTTCACGCTCCGGTACGCCATGAAGGCGAACCCGAGCCGCGGCATCCTCGCGCTCTTCCGCGACCTGGGGCTTCACATCGACGCCTCGAGCGACTGGGAGGTGGAGCGCGCGCTCGCGGCCGGCTTCGCGCCCGCGCAGGTCCAGCTCACGTCGCAGATGCCGTCACGGCGCGTGAAGGAGCACGTCTCGCGCGGCGTGCTGCTCAACGCGTGCTCGCTGCATCAGCTCGAGCTCTTCGGCCAGGCGGCGCCGGGCCACGCCATCGCCGTGCGGATCAACCCCGGCCTCGGCAGCGGGTCGACGAAGCGCACGAACACCGGCGGCCCCGCGGCGAGCTTCGGGATCTGGCACGAGTACCTGGACCAGGTGAAGGCCCTCGCGGCGCGCTACGGGCTCGTGATCCGCACGCTGCACTCCCACATCGGCTCCGGGACCGACCCGGAGATCTGGAAGCGCGTGACGCGGATGACGCTCGACATCGCGGCCCGGCTCCCGGACGTGAAGACCGTGAACCTCGGCGGCGGGTTGAAGGTCGGGCGCATGCCCCACGAGGACTCGGTCAACCTCGAGGAAGTCGCCTGGCACGTGCGCTCGGAGCTCGAAGCGTTCCGCGCGCGTGACGGCCGCGCGCTCGATCTCGAGCTCGAGCCCGGCACGCTGCTGGTCGCGGAGTCGGGCGCCGTGGTCGCGACGTGCGTCGATGTCGTCGACACCGGGCGCGACGGCTACCGCTTCGCGAAGCTCGACACCGGCATGCCGGAGATCGCGCGGCCCGCGATGTACGGCGCGCAGCATCCGATCGACGTCCTCGCCACCGGGCGGCCGACGGTCGACGTGGTGTTCGTGGGGCCGTGCTGTGAGTCCGGCGACATCCTGACGCCCGCGCCGGGCGATCCCGAAGCGCTGGGGCCGCGCGCGGTGCCCGAGCCGGCGATCGGCGACCTGGTGATCGTCGGCGGCGCCGGCGCGTATTGCGCGGGCATGGCGATGATCAACTACAACTCCTACCCGCAGGCGCCGGAAGTGATGCTCGAGCCCGACGGCACCCTGCGTCCGCTCCGCCGCCGCCAGTCGCCGGATCAGATCGTCGCGAACGAGACGTAACTCAGAGGAAAGTGCGCGGGACGTCGACGCCGGCCGTCAGCGCGGCGGCTGAGAGCGGTCCACGGCAGCGCCCCGCAGGATCACCGACGACATCCGGCGCGTGTTGGTGATGTCGTCCAGCGGGTTCGCGTCGAGCACGAGGAAGTCGGCGCTCTTGCCCGCTTCCAGCGTGCCGGTGTCGGCCAGGCGCAGGAACTCGGCGGAGTTGCGCGTCGCCGCCACGATCACCTGCATCGGCGTCATCCCGGCGAGCACCATGTCCAGCATCTCCTCGTGCGGAGCCCACGGACGGTTGCCGTCGGTGCCCAGCGTGATGCGGACGCCGGCCGCGTTCAGCTTCGCGAGGTTGCGCGCCTGGATGCCGTGGAAGAGCTGCGCGATGGGCCGGTCGGTGTTCGCCGCCTCGAGCTTCGCGAAGTCCTCCGCGGACATGCTCGGCCTGAGCCAGCTCAGATCCACCTTCACGCCGCGATCCGGGAGGTTGGGGGTGAGGACCAGGCTCGGACGCTCCTTGAACATCGCGATCAGCTCGTCGTCGACGTCCTTGTCGCGCACCCCGTGCGCGAACGCGTCGAGCCCCGCGCGCATCAGGTGCTTCGCGTCGGCGAGGTCGAAGATGTGCGCGGTGACGCGGAGCCCGCGCGTGTGCGCCTCGTCGATGATCGCCCCGAAGATCTCGGGCGTCAGCTTCTTGAACTTGCCGTCCCGCGTGTCGACCCAGATCTTGACGACGTCGACCGTGTGCGACGCCGCTTCCTCCACCGCCTTGCGGCCTTCCGCCTCGTTCGTGACCCAGTACGGCGCGGTCGTGCGCCCGGGCTCGGGCGTCGTGATCCCGCGCCCGGCGCTGAGGAACCGCGCGGCGCCCGGGATCGTCTGGCCGCGCAGGCCGAGCATCTCGTACTGGTCCGTGCCGAGGCTGAGAACCGCGCTCACGCCGTGGTAGGCGCGCATCTTCAGATCGCGGACGAGCCCGTCGCGGGTGTTGCTCAGGTGCACGGGCGTGTCGATGACCATCGGCATCACGGTCTTGCCCGCGAGGCTCACGCGCGTTGCGCCGGCAGGCACGCGTACGTCCGCGGCCGCGCCCGCCAGCGCGATCTTCGCGCCGTCGACGACCACGGTCGCGTTCTCGATCATGCGCCCGTCGCCGACGATGACCCGCGCGCCTTCGTAGGCCGTGACCGGCTGGGCGGACGCCGGGCTCGCGACCGCGGCGAGGACCGACGCGACGACGAGGACGGAGAGGGCGACGGGATTCACACGCGGCATCGAGACCTCCCTTCAGATGGCGCGACACACGAAGTCGGGGAAGTAGGCGATCAACTGGTCGACGACCTCTCGGGGGCTGTACCGCGGGTTACGGCACGGGTCGCGCACGAACCCGCGGGCCGACGAACGAGTGGAACCGGTGAGGCGCATCGCGTGCGCGAGGCTCATCGGCCGCTCATTTTCCATATCGGCGCTCGTTGGACGTACCACCGGGGCCCCGCTTTGCGAATCTGCCGGTGGCATGGCCTGCCAGAAATGCCGCGTAGACCTCACGAACCTCGCGGACGCGGTTGCGGTGTGTGCGCCGCGCGAGAGACACGAGCAGGGCTGTCGTGGTTCCTACGCAGACCAGAGCCGCCGCGACTCCAGCGGTCCTTGAAAACGCCTGCGCCGCATGGGAACTCCATGTCAGACCGGTGCAGAGCCATACCACGGCCGCCCCCACGAGATTTTGCCGAAACCTCATGAGGTCATTCTGTCGTTGTATCTCGCGCGCAGTCACTGGCATGTGCTCACGGACCATGGTGCGACACAGATAGAAGCGACTTTCGCCATCGACGGTAGCCGGGCCGTACGTGGACGTGACCGCCAGACCAACTTGTTCATCGCACCCCTGGGGAAAGATCTCGCGGCGAGGGTCGCCGAGGGCAAGCAACTGTTGTAGCCGTTCGGCGAGGGGCCCCGACAGGCCGGATACGAGTACACCGAGCACGTAGGCAGCAGCCAGGAGAACGAGGCCGCTCCAGAGGTCGACCTTGAAGGTGACGAACAGCCTGTTGAGAGGAGTCCCCAGCACGAGGACGTAGACGCCGACTCCCGTCACGATCCCCGGGAAGAGATAGACGAGAAAGTCCGTTAGCGAGAAGCGGCTCAATGCGCCCATCCCACTCCCAGAAGCCTCAGGTGCTCACAGAACCCGTTCCGGCGCTGATCTGCGAGGCCGCAGCCCAACGGCAAGGAGAGCTCGCAACGGGCGATTTACCTCTCCACGCCCCACGCGATCGCGTTCCGCAGCAGCGTGACGAACGCCTCGGTCTCCCACGAGCCGCGAAACGTGAGGGGCGTCGTGTCCGTGGGATCGATGGCCCGCGCCGAGCGAATCGCCGGATTGTGGCAGTGGCCGAGCGTGAAGTACGCGACGCCGCCGCGGCCGACGTCACGCGTGTACCCAAGGACGCGCGTCTTGCCGTCGGGTCGACGCGACGTGTCCTTCTCGTACAGCGGGCCGATGGCTGGTGAGGTCGCCCCGGGTCCGTAGTCGGAGGTCAACAGAACTCGCGTCGAGCCCGGATCCTGAAGCTCGATGAAGTAGGGTTCGTCCTCGACGTCGAACGAGGTGCCGAGCCCGCGCGTCAGCGGCGAATCGCTTCGTTCCACGTCCACCCGAATCTTCTGGATCGGAGGATGCGTGAGGAAGTAGCTTCCGAGGAGCGCGTGGTGCTCGGTCTTGACCGTGCGGCGTTGTCGTGAGCCTTCGACACGTTCAGCCCGCCCGCCGCTGGTGCCGTGCAAAGCCAACCAGCGCCCGCCGGCTTCCAGCCAACTCTTGATCAGGCGGCACTGCTCGGCATCGGGATACGGACCCGCCACGTACGTGATCAGCAACCGACTGAGCGGCAACCACTTCGCGACGTCCGCGAAGTCGTTGGCGACAGATGTCGGGGCATCCTGCCTTGCCAACAGGCCGAGGAGCCGGAGGCGGGCGTAGTCATGGTCGTGCCCCGCGCTCGATCCGGGCGGAAACCCTCCGACGACGAGATGAGTGCGATCGGACTTCGTGTCTGTCATCGGATCACCTCGCGCGTGGAATGACGGCCGTGCGGCTCAGTGAGCCGCCCGTCTCATGCGACAACGCATCATACGCGTGAGCTGTCCTTCATGACGTCCAACGGTGTTGTTGGGCGGCGGCAGCTACCATCGCCACCACTTCCAATGCATGAAGGCGACGGCCGCCAGCAAGTCGGGCGTGTCCCGGCCCGGCTCGACCTTGAAGCCCCAGAACCTCGTCGTCGGGCCGACCAAGCCGACGAGTTTTCGCTGCTCGCCGACCGTGCCCGTCAGCGGCTGCCACCAATAGAACGGGGTGTCGGAGACCCAAACCGCGGCCCCGTCTCGGCGCATTGCGAACCGCAGGCCGCGCGGGATGCCTTCCGGACGAATGACGCCCGCTCGGAGCCGTCGGCGTCGAATACTTTCGTCGCTCCGAAGCGTGGCCGTAGGCGCAGGATCAACACCCCGGGTCTCTCGTCACTGACCTCTTCGTCCCGCAGGCGGGCGCCGGATCAGCGAGACCCATGGCGTGTCGCCGAAACCTCAGCCGCGCCCTCACGCAGACGCGTTCAGTACGCGGAAAGAGGCTCCGTGGCGACGCGCAGGCGCTTGAAGTACTCCTTGAACGTCTCCATCTCCGCGTCGGAGACGCGGTCGGAGACGATCAGGCAGGCGACGTCGCCTTGCCGCCACAGCCACGCGGCGAAGCCGCTGTCGCGGACGAGCGCGGGGCGCCAGCGATCGACCTGCACGCGCTGGCGATCGGGTACGGCGACACCGGTGGCGGGCACGGCGACGTAGCTCACGAGATGTCCGTCCGTGTCGCGGTAGTGGATCGCGATGCCGCGCCGGCGGTCGACGTAGATGGGCTCGGCGGCCACGAGCGTGAGCTGGTCGTCACCGATGAACGTGCGGGTCATCGAAACGCCCGTCTCGCGCGACAGCTCCGGCAGCGTCGCGGGCGCAACCTCGCCGCGCCGCGCGCCCCACATGACCACGCGCGTGTGCTCGCTCACCACCGCGCGCACCAGCCGCTCCGTGGGATCGGCCGGTACGAGCCGCGGGAGCACCGGGACGAAGAACAGGATGAGAACCAGGGCGGTCGCGGCCGCCGCCAGCGTCGGCACGAGCCACGGCAGCCGCGGCGTACGCGCGGGAATGGCGGCACGGATGGCGCGCGCCAGGTGCGGCGGTGCGGCGTGCCGCGGCAGCTCCGACGCCAGGCGCCGGCCGAGCTCTTCGTCCGAAAGGTCGTCGTACCGTCCGGTCATTTCGTGTCGTAGTCGCCCAGCAGTGTGCGCAAGCTGCTTCTTCGCCTCGGAAGATCCTCGACTTGACGGTGCCGACCGGGCAGGACATCACCCGGGCGACCTCTTCGAGCGGCAGGCCTTCGACCTCAGCCAGCAGCAGCACCGTCCGGAAGTCCTCCGGCAGTCTTCGCATCGCCCGCTCGAGATCCGTGTGCGTCTCGGTGGCCACACCGTCTTCGTCGGGCGCGTCGTGGAACATGGGCACGTCCCAGTCCGGGACGCCGTCCTCGGCCACCGCGGCCTCGCGGTCGCGGATGCGGTAGAACGTGAAGAACGTGTTCCTCAGGATCTGAAACAGCCACGCCCGGAGGTGGGTTCCCGGCTGGAACCGGTGGGAGAACCGGAACGCGCGGAGGTACGTCTCCTGGACCAGGTCGTCGGCCTCGGCCGTGCTGCGCGTGAGGTACAGGGCAAAGTTGTAGAGCGCATCGAGATGGGCCAGCGCGTCGCGTTCGAAGTCGGAGTCGGCGCCCATCAGTCGCGCAGCCACTCCTCGCGATAGTCGGCCGCCTCCACCACGTGGTCGTCCTCCACCTCGGCGAGCATCTCGCGCACGGTGCGATACACCGTCGGATGCCGCAGATCGGGCGCGATCTCCGAGAGCGGGCGTAGCACGAACGCGCGCTCGTGCAGGAGCAGGTGCGGGACGTGGAGCTCGTCGGGAACGCTGATCACGCGGTCGCCGTAGAACAGGATGTCGATGTCGACGGTGCGCGGGCTGAAGCGCTGCGCTTCCGGCGTGCCGCCGGGCCGCGCGCGTCCGAGCGCGTCTTCGACCGCGTGCAGCCGGTCGAGGAGCGCGCGCGGCGTGAGCTCGGTCTCCACGGCGATCGCACAGTTGAGATGCCACGTGCGCTCGCCGCTCGTGCGCCCCGTCTCGGTCTCCCACGGCTCGGTCTCGTAGAGGCGCGACACCGAGACCACGCGGATCTCGTCGTTCTCGCGCAGGCGATGGATCGCCGCGCGCAGCATGGCGACGCGGTCGCCGACGTTCGATCCGAGCCCGAGATAGACGCGGTCCACTACCGCCTCCGTGTCAGCTCCACGCCCGGCGTGCCCACGAGCCCGTCGAGCGGGGCCGTCATCTTGCGCACGCGGACGCGCACCTCGCGCGCCGGGAACTCGCGCAGCAGCGACTCGGCGATCATCCCGGCCAGGCGCTCGATCAGGTTCACGCGCGGGCCCGTGCCGATCTCGACCACGCGCTTCGCCACCGCGCCGTAATCGATCGCGGCGCCGAGATCGTCGGAGATGGCGGCGGCCGTGAGATCGGCGCTGAGGACGACGTCCACCGAGAACCACGCCCCCACGGACTCCTCGGCCTTCGTCACCCCATGGCGGCCAAAGAACCGCACGTCGTCGAGCGTGAGCTTGTCCACCGCCAGCGATCAGAGGCCGAGCACGTCCTGCATCGAATAGAGGCCGGGGCCGCGTCCCGTGATCCAGCGGGCGGCGCGCAGGGCGCCGCGGGCGAAGGTGTCGCGGCTGTGCGCGCGATGCGTGAGCTCGAGGCGCTCGCCGAGGGTGCCGAACGAGACGGTGTGCTCGCCGACGACGTCGCCCGACCGCAGCGACATCACGCCGATCTCCTTCGAGGTGCGCTCGCCGGTCATGCCCTGGCGCCCGTACACGCCGACCTTGCCGAGGTCGCGCCCGAGCGCTTCGGCCACGACCTCGGCCATGCGGAGCGCGGTCCCGCTCGGCGCGTCCTTCTTGAACCGATGGTGGATTTCCGTGATCTCGACGTCGTAGTCGTCGCCGAGCGCCCGCGCGACGAGCGCCAGCGCCTGGTACGCGACGGTGACGGCCACCGACATGTTCGGGGCCATCATGATCGCCGCCCGCCGGCCGAGCTCGGCGATGTGCTCGCGCTGCGCCGGCGTGAACCCCGTCGTGCCGATCACCGCGCGCGCGCCCACCTCCGCCACCAGCTCCAGGTGCGCGAGCGTCGCCTCGGGCACGGAGAACTCGATGAGGACGCGGTCCTTCGTGATGACGGCGCGGGGATCGCTCGTGATGGACACGCCCAGCTTCCCGATGCCGGCGGTCTCGCCCGCATCGGCGCCGAGGGCCGCGTGACCGACGGCCTCCAGCGCGGCGGCGACCTTGAGGTCGGCGTCGCCCTGCAGGCACGCCACGATGCGCGCGCCCATCCGGCCCGCGGCGCCGGCGACGACGACATCGGTCATGGGACTACTTCTTCACGAGACCGTAGCTCGTGAGGATGGCGCGCAGCTTCTCGCGGTTGGCGTCGCCCATGCGGCACATCGGCAGCCGGAACTCGGGCTCGATCATGCCGGCCATCGCCATCGCTTCCTTGATCGGGATCGGATTCGTCTCGAGGAACGCCGCGCGGGCGAGCGGGAACAGCTTGTAATGCTGGTCGCGCGCGCGCTTCCAGTCGCCGTCGAGCGCCGCGTGCACCATCTCCGACGTCTCGCGCGGAACGATGTTCGCGATGACGGAGATGACGCCGCGCCCGCCGATCGCGAGCAGCGGGAGCGTGACGTTGTCGTCCCCCGACAGCACTCTGAAGTCGGGGCCGCACGCGAGGATCACCTGGCTCATCTGGTCGAGCGAGCCCGAGGCTTCCTTCACGCCGACGATGTTCGCGCAGTCGCGCGCGAGCCGCTCCATGGTCGGCGTCTCGATGTTCACCGCGGTCCGGCCCTGGATGTTGTACACGATGACGGGCAGCGACGTCGCCTCGGCCACCGCGCGGAAGTGGCGGTAGAGGCCTTCCTGCGTCGGCTTGTTGTAGTACGGGTTGACGACGAGCGCGCCCTTCGCGCCCGCCCTCTCCGCGTGCTTCGTGAGCGCGATCGCCTCGGCCGTGGAGTTCGAGCCCGTGCCCGCGATGATCGGGATCCGGCCCGCCGCGGCCGCGATCGTGAGCTCCACCATGTGGTGGTGCTCGTCGTGGCTGAGCGTCGGCGACTCGCCCGTCGTGCCGCACGGGACGATGGCGTCCGTGCCGTGGCTGGCGTGGAGCTCGACGAGCTCCTTCACCTTGGGCTCGTCGATCTTGCCGTTGCGGAAGGGGGTCACCATCGCGACGATCGAGCCCTGGAAAGTCGCCTTCATGGCCTCGTCTCCCCGAAGGAATTTCGGCAATTATACGTCATGGAACCACGACCACGGCCTCGGCGGACCGGCGGCTCTCGTTGGCGCGTGACGAGGTGTCCTGCGCGGTGACGGCGTAGCGCCACCGTCCCGCGGGCACGTCGCGGTCGGTGAACGTGGTGCCCGGGGCGGCAGTCGAGCCCACACGCTCGAAGGGGCCGTCGTCGCGGCCGCGATACACGATGTAGCGGCTCACGTCGGCATCGGCGCTGCCCATCCAGGCGAGGCGGACGGTGCCCGCGGAGGGAATCGCCACGAGCTCGGTCGGCGGCGCCGGCGGGGTGGTGTCGACCGCCATCCCGGTGACGCGCTCCGAGATCTCACTGCGCGCGGTCGCGCCTCGCGTGCTGCGCAGCGCGCGCACGCCGTACACGTGCGGACGATCGTTCTCCACGCCACGGTCGACGAAGCTCGTGGCGCCGGGCGCGGTCTGCGTGATGACGTCCGACGGCGCGTCCGGCCCCGGCGCGCGCAGGATCTGGTACACGAAGCGATCGCTCGCGGTCGTCCCGTCGACGAGCCGCGGCGCCGCGTCCCAGCTCAGACGCACCTCGCGGTCGCCCGGTGTCGCGCGAACCGCGGTGGGCGCCGCCGGCGGCGTGATTCGCGTGACCGTCAGGCGCGCGGAGGGCGCGCTGACGTGCCGGCGCGCGTCCTCGGCGAGCACGACGTAGCTGTAGCGCCGGCCCGTGCTCGTCGCGGTGGTGTCGACGAACGTGAGCTTCTCGCCGGCGATGACCGCCGGCGCGGGATCGCCGGCGCGGATCGCCGCGATCTCGGCATAGCCGGCGATGCGGCCGTCCGTCGCCAGCGCCGGCTTCGGATCGCCGGTGCCGTCGTCGTCGGTGCGGAAGACGTGCAGGAGCGCCAGGTCGCGCAGGCGCACGTTGTCGGCGCGCCGCGTCGGGATCGTCCACGAAAGCTCGATCCCGCGATCGACGACCGCGCCGGTGAGATCGCCGACAGGCGCGGGCGCCACGCGCTCCGGCGGCAGCGGCACGCCGACGCGGCCGCACGCCGCGAGGGCCCAGAGCACGAGCCAGAGCGCGAGCTTCACGCCCCGTCGCCGACGAGACGGCGCGCGTCGGCGAGCGCGCGGCGCACCGCCTCGGGCGCCGTGCCGCCGGCGACGTTGCGCGCCGCGAGCGAGGCCTCGACGCTGAGTGCCTCATGGACGTCCGCCTCGATGAGCGGCGAGAACCGGCGCAGCTCCTCGAGCGACAGCGCCTCGAGCTCCTTCGTGCTCTCGATCGCGTGGCGCACGACGCGACCGACGATCTCGTGGGCCTCGCGGAACGGGACGTTCTTCCTCACGAGGTAGTCCGCCAGATCGGTCGCGGTCGCGTAATGCTCGCCGGCCGCGCGCCGCATGCGCTCGGCGCGGAACGTGAGGCTCGCCAGCATCGGCGGCGCCACGGTGAGGATCGCCTCGAGCGTGTCGACGGAGTCGAACCACGGCTCCTTGTCTTCCTGCATGTCCGAGTTGTAGGTGAGCGGCAGGCCCTTCATGGTGGTGAGCACGGCGACGAGGTTGCCGTAGAGCCGGCCGCTCTTGCCCCGGATCAGCTCCGCCACGTCCGGGTTCTTCTTCTGCGGCATGATCGACGACCCCGTCGCGAACGCGTCGGCGAACTCCACGAAGCCGAACTCCGACGTCGCCCACAGCGTGAGGTCGCCCGCGAGCCGCGAGCAATGCATGCCGATGACGGCCGCCCCCGCGAGGAACTCGATCACGTGGTCGCGGTCACTCACCGCGTCGAGGCTGTTGGCGCTGACGGAGTGGAAGCCGAGATCGCGCGCGAGCATGTCGCGGTCGATGGGAAACGCGGTGCCGGCCAGCGCGGCCGCGCCGAGCGGCATGACGTCCGCGCGCCGGGCGCAGTCGCTCAGGCGCTCGCGGTCGCGCTCGAGCATGAAGACGTACGCGAGCAGGTGATGCGCGAGCAGCACCGGCTGCGCGCGCTGCAGGTGCGTGTAGCCGGGCATCGCCACGTCGAGGCTCTCGGCGGCGCGGTCGACCAGCACGTGCTGCGTCTCGCGCAGGCCCTCGCGCGTCGCCGCGAGGATCTCGCGGAGATAGAGGCGCTCGTCGAGCGCGATCTGGTCGTTGCGCGACCGCCCGGTGTGGAGCTTGCCGCCGACCGGGCCCGCGAGCTCGATCAGCCGACGCTCGATGTTCGTGTGGATGTCCTCGAGCTCGGGGCGGAACGTGAACGCGCCCGTCTCCAGCTCGTGCCGGACCCGCGCGAGGCCGTCGAGGATCGTGTCGCGCTCGGCGTCCGTGATCACGCCCGCGCGCGCGAGCGCGCGCGCCCACGCCATGCTGCCGGCGATGTCCTGCGGCCAGAGCCGCCGATCGAACGCGAGCGAGCCGGTGAACTTCTCCGCCGCGGGATCGGCGCCACCCCTGAAGCGGCCGCCCCACGTCTTCTTCAGCATAGGAGCGCGGCGATGTCGTCCATGATCCGCTGCGTGGTCGCGAGCCGCGCGGCCCGGCCGTCCGCGCGCGCGAATCGTCGCGGCGCGCCGAAGCGCACGGCCAGCGGATGCCGACGCGGGACGTAGCCGCGACGACCGACGAGCGCCGCGTAGGTCCCGCGGATGCCCACGGGGACGACCGGCGCGCCGGATCTCAGCGCGAGGAGACCGACACCCGGGAGCCCCGCCTCGAGACGCCCGCGCACGCTGAACGGTCCTTCGGGAAAGATGCCGACCGCGTGGCCGTCACCGAGCGCGCCGATCGCGCGGCGGAGCGCCCCGACGTCGGGGCGCGAGAGGTTCAGCGGGATCGAGCCGATGTGGCGATGGAGCATCGGATGCAACGGCGTGGCGCGCCAGACGCGCGGCATGACGAGAAACGCGATCGGCCGGGTCGCGGCCGCCGCGAGCACGACGCCGTCGAGATAGTTGTGATGATTGGCCGCGACGAGCACCGGCCCCGCGGACGGTAGATGCTCGAGGCCTTCCACCCGGAAGTCGAAGAGCCGCTCGAGCACCCGGCGAAGCGGATCGCGGAGCAGGCGATAGAGCAGCGGAACGACCGGAAGCGGAGACACGCGTGCGACGTTCGCCGGGAGCGTTGTCGTCCGCGCCATTTCCGGCGTTTATAGCACGCGCCTAGCGGTTTCGGCTCAGGCGATAGCGCGCGACGGCGGCGTTGTGCTCCTCGGCGGTGTTCGAAAAATGGTGCTGCCGCCCGTCGGCGGAGACCGCGACGAAGTAGAGGTACTTCACCGGCGCGGGATCGAGCGTCGCCTCGATCGCACCGAGGCCCGGGCTGGCGATCGGTCCCGGCGGCAGACCCGGGTGGCGGTACGTGTTGAACGGGTGATCGGTCTGGAGGTCGGCGCGCGTCAACGCGCGCCGCTCCTTGCCGACGGCGTATTGCACGGTCGGATCCGCCTGCAACGGCATGTCGATCTGCAGCCGGTTCCAGAAGACGGCGGCGATGAGCTTCTGCTCTTCGCGCACCACCGCCTCGCGCTCCACGATCGAGGCGAGCGTGAGGAGCTGATGCCTCGTGAGCCCGCGCGCCCGCGCGCGGACGATCATCTCGGGCTTCAGCTTGCTGCGCGTGCGCTGCACCATCCGCCCGAGCATCTCCTCGGTCTTCATCCCGCGGACGAACTGGTAGGTGTCGGGGAAGAGATAGCCCTCGACCGTCGGCGCCTCGATCCCGTGCGTCCGGAGGAACGCGGGGTCGCGCGCCGTGCGCAGCACGTCGTCCGCGCGGGCCAGACGCGCGGCCTCGAGCGCGCGCGCGAGCTCGGCCACCGTCGCGCCTTCCGGATGCAGCACGAGGTGCTGGCGCACGCGCCCGTTCTCGACCATGCGCGCGACGGTGAGCGTCGAGGCGTCTTTTGGGAACTCGTACTCGCCGGGTTTCAGCCCTCGGATGTTGCCGCGCACCGCCGTGAACGTCACGAAGGCCCACGCGCTCCGCACGGCGTCGGCATCGCGGAGCCGCTGCGCGATGCCGAGGGCGCCGGCCTGCGGCGGGATCTCGACCACGACCGTGCGCTCACGCAGCGTGTCGGTGGGGCTCAGGAGAAACGCGAGCGCGGCCACCACGACGGCCGCCGTCATGACGCCGAGCAGGAAGCGTAACCACATGATCTTCTTGATGTATACTAAACGGCCGGGCCACCGCGAGCGCCCGCAATTCCGCAGAGGGGGTCTTCATGCAGGAGCTCCAGCTCCCCACCAGTCACGAGTGGGCCGTCCAGGACGGTGCCTACGGCAAGCTCAGCATCGGCGAGTTCGAGCCGGGCTTCGCGCTGACCGTCGGCAACGCCTACCGGCGCGTCCTGCTCTCCGCGATCCACGGGGCCGCGCCCACGTGGGTCAAGATCGAGAACGTCCTCCACGAGTTCTCCCACCTTCCCGGCGTCGTCGAGGACACGCTGGACGTCATGATGAACCTCCGCAAGGTCGTGTTCGCGCTCCACGTGAACCGTCCGAAGATCCTCCGGATGCGGTCGCAGGGCCCCGGCACCGTGAAGGCGGGCGATTTCGAGCCGGATGCGGACGTCGAGATCCTCACGCCGGACGTCCTGCTCGCGAGCCTCGACAAGGACGGCATCCTCGAGATGGAGGTCTGCATCGAGCGCGGCCGCGGGTACGTCCCGGCCGAGAAGCGCGAGCCCGAAGCGCTGCCGATCAACGCGATCCTGCTCGACGCCGACTTCTCCCCGGTCAAGCGCGTGAACATCCACGTGGAGCCGGTCGGCGCGCGCGAGCGGCTCGCCCTCGAGGTGTGGACGGACGGCAGCGTCGCGCCCACGGCCGCCGTCGGCGAGGCCGCCGCGATCCTCGAGGATCACTTCGAGCTGCTGACCCACTTCCCCGAGGCGGTGACCCAGGAAGAGGAGGTCGTCTCCGACGAGCTGCGCCCGCGCGTGGAGATGAACGAGAACCTCTTCCGCAACGTCGACGAGCTGGAGCTGTCCGTCCGCGCGTCGAACTGCCTGAAGACCGCGAACATCCGCACGATCGCCGACCTCGTGCAGAAGACCGAGCCGGAGCTCCTCAAGACGAAGAACTTCGGCAAGAAATCGCTGAACGAGATCAAGACGATCCTCGGGGAGATGGGGCTCTCGCTCGGCATGCGGCTCGATGCCGAGGAGCTCGACCGCCTGCGCTCGCAGTTCGAGCGCACCTACGAGGCCTGATCGACCGACTCACATGGGGGGTGCGGGACGCACCCCCCAAGCCCCCCACGCTCCGGGCCGGGAGTGAATCCCGGCCCTCCGCGAGTGCCTCGCCAGCCTGTCATCCGGACTGCCGGAGAACGTCACTTCCCTGGCGTCCGCCGGCGTCCGCTGACCGCCAACCCCCTGATTTCCCGAGAGCTGGCGGTACTTGGCCCATGTTCTGCTACTTTTGGGTGCGTGGCCAGGCACCTGCGAAATCGGCGCGGCTTCACCGTCATCGAGCTGATGGTGGTGGTCGCGGTGATCGCGATTCTCGCCGCGATCGCGATGCCGCTCTACGCGAACGTGCAATCGCGCGTCCGCATCACCAAGGCCCGGGCGGATCTCCGGACGATCGCGTCGGCCGTCACGACGTATCAGGCTCGCCTCGGCTCGCTGCCGGCCACCCTGGACGATCTCACCATCACGGTGGCCGATACGAGCGGCGCCGCCGTCGGGCCCTTTCTCGCGGGGGTGCCGGCAGCGCCGGCGACGTGGTCGTACGGGTCGCTCTACACCGTCAACGCCAACGGCACATTCACGCTGACGGCGACCGGCGACGGCACCGTCATCACACTGCCCTAGAGGCGTTAGCGGGCGAGCTTGGTGCGGATCCGCTCCACGGCCTCCTCGGTCTGGTCGCGCTGACCGAAGGCGGTGAGGCGGAGGTAGCCTTCACCCGCCGGGCCGAATCCCGCGCCCGGCGTGCTCACCACGTGGGCCTCGTGGAGGAGCTTGTCGAAGAAGCCCCAGGAGTCGAGGCCGGCGGGCGTCTTCACCCAGATGTACGGCGCGTTCTTCGCGCCGTAGACCGTGAGCCCGATCGCTTCCATGCCCTCACGGATGATTCGCGCGTTCTCCATGTAGAAGTCGATCAGGGCCTTGACTTGCTGCTGGCCTTCAGGCGTGTACACGGCCGCGGCGCCGCGCTGGATGATGTACGGCGTCGCGTTGAACTTCGTCGACTGGCGGCGGAACCAGAGTGAATTGAGGCTCACCGGCTCGCCCTTCGGCCCGCGTCCCGAGAGCTCCTTCGGCACGATCGCGTACGCGCAGCGCACGCCGGTGAAGCCGGCGGTCTTCGAGTAGCTGCGGAACTCGATCGCGCACTCGCGCGCGCCCTCGATCTCGTAGATCGAGTGCGGCACGTCGGGCTCGCGGATGTACGACGCGTAGGCCGCGTCGTAGAGGATCACCGCCTGCTCGCGTCGCGCGTAGTCGACCCAGGTCTTGAGCGCGTCGGGCCGCAGCACCGCGCCGGTCGGATTGTTCGGATAGCAGAGATAGATCAGGTCGACGTGCCGGTCCGGGAGCGCGGGCCGAAAGTTGTTCTCCGCCGTGCACGGCATGTACACGAAGCCGGCGTAGCGGCCGCGCTCGTCGGGCACGCCCGACCGCCCGGCCATCACGTTCGAGTCGACGTAGACCGGGTACACCGGATCCATGAGCGCGACCACCGCGTCGGCGGCGAAGATCTCCTGGATGTTCCCGGAGTCCTGCTTGCCGCCGTCGCTCACGAAGATCTCGTCGGGCGCCAGCTTCACTCCGCGCGGCGCGTAGTCGTGCCGCGCGATCAGCTCGAGCAGGAACTCGTAGCCCGTCTCGGGGCCGTAGCCCTTGAACGTCTCCCGGCGCGTCATCTCGTCGGTGGCGGCATGGAGCGCCGCGATCACCGCGGGCGGCAGCGGCTGCGTGACGTCGCCGATGCCGAGGCGGATCAGCTTCGCGCCAGGATTGGCGTCCTGGAACGCCTTCACGCGCTTGGCGATGTCGGAGAAGAGATAACTGCTCTTGAGCTTGAGGTAGTTGTCGTTGACGCGCGCCATGGGGCGGATGCTAACACATCGCTTCCGGGTCGACGCACCACCGCTCGCGCGCGTGGCTCGCCCACGTCGTGACGGTCAGCACGCGCCCGTCGGTCTCGAAGAGCAGCGCGCCGTCGCGATCGGTGCGAAGCACCCGCGCGCCCGCCGCGTCGAGGCGCGCGAGCACGTCCGGATCGGGATGGCGATACGGATTGCGCGCGCCGACGGAGATCGCGGCGATCGCCGGGTTGACGGCCGCGAGGAACGGCGCGGTGCTGCTGTCGCGCGCACCGTGATGCGCGACCTTGAGGACGGTTGCGCCGAGCGGGGTGCCGCTGACGGCGAGCGCACGCTCGACGCCGCCGGGGATGTCCGACGCGAGCAGGAAGGTCGTCGCGCCGTAGTCGACGCGGAGGACCTGCGCCCGTTCGTTGGCGTGCGCGCGGTCACGGTTCGCCGCGCGCACGTCCGGCGACAACCCGGTGATCACGGCGCCGCCGAGCTCGCGCGGCGTCGCGAGATCGACGGCGGTCCACGCTTCGGCGCCGGGAAACCTGGCGCGCACCGCCGCCATGCCACCCGCGTGGTCCGCGTGGTCGTGCGTGACGACGGTGGCGGTGACGCGCAGCCATCCGCGCCACCAGAGGTACGGAGCGACGACCCGCTCGCCCGTGTCGAGGCGTCCCGCGCCGCCGGGCCCGGCATCGACCACGAGCGCGCCGCCGCTCGGCCCTTCGATGACGAGCGCGTCGCCCTGGCCGACGTCGAGGACGGCGACGCGCAGCCAGCCATCGGCCGGCCGCAGGAGCGGCCACGCGGCGAGCGCGATCGAGACCACGAGCGTGATGCCGCCCGCTGCGAACGTCAGGCGCGCTGCGCCTGGATGCGCGGGCCGCATCCGCCACGCGATCACCGCGAGGAGGAGCGCGCTCGCATACGTCACGACCGCCGACGCCGGTGGCGACGGGGCGTACACGAGCGCCCCCGGGACCGCCGCCGCGAGCGCGACCACGACGCGCAACGCGATGAGCGCCGGCCACACGGCGTCGAACGCGAGCTGCGCCGCGGCGTCCCAGACGAAGGCGAGCGCGGCGCCCGCGAGGCCGACGACCGTGGCGACGGCCGCCAGCGGCACGGCGGCGAGATTCGCCACCAGCGCGACCAGCGAGACCTGGTTGAAGTGCGTGAGTGTGATCGGGAGGACCGCGGCCTGCGCCGCGGCGCTGACGGTGAGCGCTCCGAGGACGACGTTGCGCGGGTGGGGTGCCAGCACGATGCCGCCCGTCGCGGCGAACGAGAGCTGGAATCCGGGCTCGAGCAGATCGCTCGGCCGCACCGCGAGGATCACGAGCGCGGCGGCGGCGAGGCTGTTCAGCACCGCGGCGTCGCGATCGAGCAGCAGGGCGGCGAGCACCAGCAGCGCCATGACGACCGCACGGAGCACGGAGGCCTGCGGGCCGACGACCGCACCGAAGCCGATGACGACGACGGCCGCCGCGCCCGCGGCGACGCGCCGACCGAACCCGATCAGCCGTGCGAGCAGGAAGACGGCCGACGCGACGATCGCGACGTTGAACCCGGAGACCGCGAGGACGTGGTAGACGCCGGCGCGACGGAATCCCTCGTCGATCTCCCCTGGCAGCGCTCGCCGTTCACCGAGCAGGAGCCCGGCGAGCAGCGCGCTTGAGGCGGGCGGCAGCGCGCGGTCGATCGCCTCGACCGCGTGCCGGCGAATCTCGACGTGCCAGGGCGGTGCCGGCGCGTCGAGCACGACGAGGTCCTCGACGCGCGCCGATCCGGTGACGTGGATCCCGTCGCGCGCCAGCCGTGCGGCGTAGTCGAAGCCGCCGGGATTGCGGAACCCGACAGGCTGCTGCAGCCGTGCCGGCACGCGGACGCGCTGGCCGACGCTCAGCTCGCCGGCGGGCACGACGCTGGCGGTGTCGTTGCGACCTTCGCCATAGGCGATGAGCTGGAGTCGTCCGCTTCGCCGCTCGTCGTCGATCTGCTCCACGTCGACGACCAGGCGCACGCGCCCGGGTGCGGGAAGCGGTGTCGCCGTGATACGGCCGGTGACTCCGGCCTGGATCGGCAGCGGAAGACGCGCGATGTGGTCCGGTGCGTGCGGCGCCGGCGTCGCGCGCAGCGCGCCGAGCGCGATGACCGCGCCGACCACCGCCATACCCGCGGGCGCCAGGCGGCGCGTGACGATTCCGGCGAAGGCGATGGCGCTGGCGCCGAGCCACGACACCCACGCCGTCGCGCCGGCGAGCAATGGTGCGATGGCAATCCCCACCGCGAGCGCGATCGCCAGCGGCACGAGGGGCATGGCCGCCCACGACCCGAAGCTCGTGGGACGGTGCGCGCCGTCACGCTCGGCGCTCACGGGCCGAGCGCGATCGCGGACGCCAGCTTCTCGAGCTTCGCGCGGCCCAGGCCGCGAACGCGCCGCAGGTCGTCGACCGACGCGAACGGCCCGTCGCGCTCGCGCGCCTCGACGATGCGCGAGGCGAGGACGGCGCCGATCCCCGGCAGCGCGCGGAGCTCGTCTTCACTCGCGCGGTTGACGTCGACGGGCTGCGCCGGCGGGATGCCTTTCGTCGGCGCCGAACCGTTCCGGGGCGCGGCGCCGGTCGCGGGCGCCGGCGACACGCGGCGCCCCGGCTGCGCGAGCGGAAGCTCATCCACGGTGGGCCGCGACGGTGTGACGACGCGATCGAGGCGCTCGAGTCGCGCGGCGAGCTCGGGATATGCGCGCCGCCAGTGCCCGACGCCGAGGCCGATTCCGGCGACGAGCACGACGATGAGGAGCACGATGAGCTGCGGCCGCGTGTAGAGCATGACTGCGACCGTGCCACGCGCGCCCATGGCACTGCTAGAGTGCAAAATCTGATACGGGCAGTCGCGACCTGCGAGCGACACGTGGACGGGCACGTACGGTAAGCGTGGAGCGCGCCGCGGGGTGGGGCGGCGGCCGGGCGGCGGGGGCCGGGGGGATGTCCGGCCTCCTGTCCTCGCCGAGCCTGCGGATGTCGGCCGGACATCCCCCCGGCCCCCGC
>VGLJ01000042.1 GCA_016866775.1 Candidatus Rokuibacteriota bacterium
GCGAGCACGCGCGTTGGTCTGCATCACCCGCATGAGGTGGGTGGTGCCGCGACCCGGGACGCGGACAGCGCCGTCGCGGTCGAGCGCGGCCGCCTCCCTCAAGAGAGCGAAGCGCCTGCGCTGGTCCATACGGATAACTACCAGACGCATGACGAGTAGTCAAAAGGGGTGCGAACGCACCGCCCGAGCGGTGGTGTGGGACTGGGTCCCGCTTGACGGGCTCGCCGCTACACGGTCTATTCGCCGCATGGACACGAGCCAGGTGGTGTGGCGTCCCTCGCCGGAAGTCATCGAGCGCAGTCGACTCGCGCGTTTCCTCAAGAAGCTGCAGGTCCCGTCCGTCGAAGCCCTTCACAAGCGGTCGGTCGAGGATCCCGCGTGGTACTGGGACGCGGTCGTCCGCGACCTCGGGATTCGCTGGACGCGCCCCTACACGCGCGTGCTCGACGAGTCGCGCGGTGTCGCCTGGCCCCGCTGGTTCGAAGGCGGTCTGCTGAACTTCAGCGACAACTGTGTCGACCGTCATCTCGATGCCGGCCGCGGCAACCATCCCGCGATCATCTGGGAAGGCGACGACGGCACCACGCGCACGCTGACGTATGCGGAGCTCGCGCGCGAGATCAACCGGCTCGCGAACGCGCTGACCCGTCTCGGCATTCGCAAGGGCGATCGCGTCGGCATCTTCCTGCCGATGTCGCCCGAGGCCGTCATCGCCACGCTCGCGGTCCTGCGGCTCGGCGCGATCTACACGCCATGCTTCTCCGGGTTCGGCGCGCAGGCCGTCGTCGCCCGCGTGCAGGACGCGGAAGCGAAGCTGCTGATCACGGCCGACGGCTTCCAGCGCCGCGGCCAGGTCGTCAAGCTGAAGGAGACCGCGGACGAAGCGGTGGCGCAGTGCCCGAGCGTCGAGACCGTGCTCGTCTACCGCCGGCTCGGCCGCGAGATCCCGTGGAACGCGTCGCGCGACGCGTGGTGGCACGAGAGCGTCGAGCGCGAATCGGATCGTGCCGCGGCCGTGCCCGTCGACGCCGACCATCCCGCGCTCATCATCTATACGTCGGGGACCACGGGACGGCCGAAGGGCACCGTGCTGACGCAGGCCGGCTTTCTTCTGAAGTGCGGGCACGACTTCGCCTACTGCATGGACGTGGGCGCGGACGACCGGCTCTTCTGGCTCACCGACCTCGGCTGGCTGATGGGACCGATGCAGATCACGGCCGCGCTGGTCAACGGCGGCACGGCGGTGATGTTCGAGGGCGTGCAGGACTATCCCGCGCCCGATCGTCTCTGGTCGATCGTCGAGCGCCACCGCGTGACGATCATGGGACTCTCGCCGACCGCGGTGCGCGCGCTGATGCCGCACGGCGACTCGCATCCGCGCCGCCACGTGCTCTCGTCGCTGCGCATCCTCGCGTCGACGGGCGAGCCGTGGAACCCCGAGCCGTATCGCTGGCTCTTCGAGGTCGTCGGGCAGGGGCGCTTGCCGATCATCAACTACACCGGCGGTACGGAGATCTCCGGCGGCATCCTCGGCTGCTTCCCGATCACGCCGATCAAGCCGTGCTCGTTCTACGGACCGATCCCCGGGATGGCGGCGGACTGCTACGACGAGAACGGCAAGCCCGTGCGCGGGGCCGTCGGCGAGCTCGTGATCACGCGGCCGTGGCCGGGGATGACGCAAGGCTTCTGGCAGGACCGCGCGCGCTACGAGGAGACGTACTGGTCGCGCTGGGACAACGTGTGGGTCCACGGCGACTGGGCGTACGTCGACGACGACGGCTTCTGGTTCCTGCAGGGCCGCTCCGACGACACGCTGAAGATCGCGGGCAAGCGCCTCGGGCCGGCGGAAGTCGAATCGGTGCTCGTGGGCCACGACGCGGTCGCCGAGGCGGGTGTGATCGGCGTGCCGCACGAGGTCAAGGGCGAGTCGGTCGTCTGCTTCGTCGTGCTGAAGCCCGGCGTGACCGCGTCGGAGCCGCTGCGCGGCGAGCTCTCGGGGCGCGTCGCGCACGCGATGGGCAAGGCGCTCAAGCCGGAGAAGATCCTGTTCGCGCGCGAGCTGCCGAAGACGCGCAGCGCGAAGATCATGCGCCGCGTGATCCGCGCGACGTACCTCGGCAAGGAGCCGGGCGACCTCAGCTCGCTCGAGAACCCGGCGGCGGTGAAGGCGGTGGCCGAGGCGACGTGACGGGGATATACTCACCCTCGTCCGTCGTGGGGGGAGGATTCCTGAGAACCGGGTGCGGCCCGGGACCCCTCGAACCTGATCCGGGTAATGCCGGCGAAGGGAACACGGCGAGACGGAGTCGGCGCGGCCGCACCCTTTTGTGGAGGGGGGCGGCCGTTCGTGTTTGTGAAGATCACCGTCAACGGACAGCCCACGCTCGTCGAGGCCGGCATCACGGTCGACGGCCTCCTCGACACCCTCAACATCAAGCGCCAGTACACCGCGGTGGCGGTCAACCGTGAGATCACGCCGAAGAGCGAGTACGGAACGGTGAAGCTCTCGGAAGGCGACAAGGTCGAGATCGTGCGACCGATGGGTGGCGGATGAGCGACGTCCCGGCGCTCGTGATGGACTGTGGGGGAAAGAACATGTACGACACCAATCTCGTGCTGGGCGGCAAGGACTTCAGCTCGCGGCTCATCGTGGGCACGGGCAAGTACTCCTCGAACGAGGTGATGCGCACCGCGATCGAGGAATCGGGCGCGGAGATCGTGACGGTGGCGATCCGCCGCGTCGCGCTGCCGGGGAGCGGCGAGTCGATCCTCGACGTCATCGATCCCAAGCGCTACACGCTGCTGCCGAACACCGCGGGCTGCTACACCGCGGACGAAGCGATCCGCACGTGCTATCTCGCGCGCGAGGCGGGCCTCGGCGAGATGGTGAAGCTCGAGGTCATCGGCGACCAGCGCACGCTGTTCCCCGACGTGCAGGGGCTCCTGGAAGCGACGAAGACGCTCGCGCGCGACGGCTTCACGGTGATGCCGTACACGAATGACGACCCCGTGATGGCCAAGAAGCTCGAGGACGCCGGCGCGGCGTGCGTGATGCCGCTCGGGGCCCCGATCGGCTCGGGCCTCGGCATCCGCAACCCGTACAACATCAAGATCATCCTCGAGACGGTGTCGGTGCCGGTCATCGTCGACGCCGGCGTCGGGACCGCGTCGGACGCCGCGATCGCGATGGAGCTGGGCTGCGACGGTGTCCTGATGAATACGGCCATCGCCGCGGCCTCCGACCCGGTCAGCATGGCGAAGGCGATGCGCCTGGGCGTGCAGGCGGGTCGCCTCGCCTACAAGTCGGGCCGCATGGGCAAGAAGCTGTACGCCACCGCGTCCTCACCGCTCGAGGGCGTGCCCGATTGGACCAGCTGAGGCTCTGCCTCGTCACCGATCGGGCAGGAACACGCGGCCGCGACCTCGTCGAGGTCGCGGCCGCGTGTGCCGCCGCGGGCCTCCCCGCGGTGGAAGTGCGTGAGAAGGATCTCGGACCCGCCGATCTCGCCGCCCTCTGTCGTCGCATCCGCGCGCTGCACGGAGCACCGTTCCTGATCGTCAACGACCGCGTCGACGTCGCCCTCGCTGTCGGCGCCGACGGCGTGCAGCGCACGCACAGCTCGCTGTCGGTGGAGGAGCTGAAGGCGGTGGCCGACAAGCGAACGCGTGTCGGCGCGTCCGTGCACGGCCTGGATGAAGCGAGGGCCGCGGCCCAGCAGGGCGCCGACTGGCTGTTCTTCGGCCCGGTCTACGACACGCCGTCGAAGCGTCGGTACGGCGCGCCGCAGGGCCTCGCGGCGCTGGAGCAGGTGACCGCCGCGGTGCAGATTCCCGTGATCGCGATCGGTGGGATCACGCCCGATCGCGTGGCGGAGGTACGGGCCGCCGGAGCGCATGGCGTCGCCGTGATCTCCGCGATCCTGTTCGCCGACGATCCGGCCGCGGCGACACGCCGCTTCCTCGACGCGCTCGCATGAAGATCCTCGTCGTCGGAGGCGGCATCATCGGGTGCGCCAGCGCGTACGAGCTCGCGAAAGCAGGGTGCGCGGTGACCGTGCTGGAGCGTTCGACGCCAGGTGCGGAAGCGTCGGGCGCGGCGGCCGGACTGCTCACGGTGCTCGGCGGGTCCGCGGTGACGGCCTTCGGCGAGCTCGCCCTCGAGAGCTGGCGCCGCTATCCCGAAGTCGTGCGCGAGCTGCGCGACCGCACCGGCATCGACGTCGAGCACGTCACGCACGGGACGATCTATCCGCTCGCCACCGCCGAGGACGTGCGCGCCGCCGAGGCGAAGCTCCGGCATCCGTGGGCGCGGGAGATCGGCATCGAGGCGTGGGACGCCGGTGACGTGCGCAGCCGCGAGCCGGCGCTCGCGACCAGCGTGCGCGGCGCGATGTTCATCCGCGGCGACCACTGGGTGAACAACCAGCGCCTCGTGGTCGCCTACGCCCAGGCGGCGGTCGGCGCCGGTGTCGCGATGATGACGGGAGCCGCGGTGTCGCGCATCGTGGTCGAGGACGGCCACGCCCGCGGCGTGATCGTCGACGGCGAGCCGTACGAGGCCGACGCGGTCCTGCTCGCCGCGGGCGCGTGGACCGGAGCGCTCGCGGCATCGTTCGGCGCGCGGCTGCGCGTGGAGCCGCGCAAGGGGCAGATGGTCGCGCTCACGCACGTGCCGCAGATCCTGACGCACGCGATCCACGGCGAGGACGTCTACCTCGTGCCGCGCGCGTCCGGCGAGCTCTTGATCGGCGCCACGGTCGAGCAGGTCGGCTTCCAGCGATCGGTCACCGCGATCGGCATCGCGGGGCTCCTCACCGCCGCGATGACGCTCGTGCCCGGCCTCGCCTCGCTGCCGATCAGCCGGACGTGGTATGGCTTTCGTCCATGGGCGCCGGACAGCCTGCCGATCCTCGGCCCGTGGCCCGGGATCGACGGACTCTTCGTGGCGACGGCACACTATCGCAACGGGATCCTGCTCGCGCCGATCACGGCGCGGCTGATGACCGAGTGGATGACGCACGGGCAGCCGTCGCTGGACGTGAAGGACTTTCTTCCTGACCGCTTCATAAAGGACCGACGATCATGACGAAAGACGATCTCAAGCAGCAGGTGCTCACGGCGATCGACCGGCGCGCGGAGGACATCATCGGCCTCGGCGAGCAGATCCGCCGCCACCCGGAGCTCGGCTTCAAGGAGTTCAAGACCGCGAAGGCCGTCGAGGAGACGCTCGGCAAGCTCGGGCTCTCGCCGAAGGGCGGCCTCGCGATCACCGGCGTGCGCGGGGACCTCCGCGGCCAGGCCGGCGACGGCCCGACGTTCGCGATGCTCGGTGAGCTCGACGCGCTGGTCGTCGCCGGGCATCCGGAAGCCGATCCCGCGACCGGCGCCGCGCACGCGTGCGGCCACAACGCGCAGATCGCCGGGCTCCTCGGCGCCGCGATGGGCCTCGTCGACACGAAGGCCGCGCAGCATCTCGCGGGCCGGCTCGTGTTCTTCGCGGTGCCCGCGGAAGAGTACGGCGACGTGGAGTGGCGCGTGAGCCAGGCGCGCGCGGGGAAGCTCGAGTTCCTCGGCGGCAAGCCGGAGCTGATGCGCCTGGGCCACTTCGACGACGTCGAGCTCTCCATGATGATCCACGGCACCTCGCGGCCGGAAGACGGCAAGGCCGGCGTGCCGACGTCCAACAACGGCTGCATCGTGAAGACCGTGCGCTACATCGGCAAGGCGGCGCACGCGGGCGGCGCGCCGCACATGGGGGTCAACGCGCTCTACGCCGCGCAGATCGCGCTCATGGGTATCAACGCGATCCGCGAGACGTTCCGCGACGAGGACACGATCCGCGTGCACCCGATCATCACGCACGGCGGCTCGCAGGTGAACGTCATCCCCGGCGACGTGCGGCTCGAGACCTACGTGCGCGGTCGCACGGTCGACGCGATCATGGCGGCCAACACGCGCGTCGACCGCGCGTTGCGCGCGGGCGCGCTCGCGCTCGGCGCGAAGGTCGAGATCGAGACGCTGCCGGGCTACATGCCGATGGAGTGCGACCGCACCATGGCCGGCTTGTTCAAGGCGACGATGGCGAAGCTCGTCGGCGAGGAGCACTTCCGCGAGATCCCGCACCGCACCGGCTCGACCGACATGGGCGACCTGAGCCAGGTGATGCCGATCCTCCACCCCTACATCGGTGGCGCGCGCGGCTCCGGCCACGGCGCCGACTACGAGATCGTGGACAAGCCGCTGATGTACGTCACGCCCGCGAAGGCGCTCGCGTCGATGGCGATCGACCTGCTCTACGACGGCGCGTCGGGCGCGAAGCAGGTCCTGAAAGCGGCGAAGCCGCCGATGACACGCGAGCAGTACCTGTCGTTCCAGCGCTCGGTGGCGAAGCGCGAGGTCTACGAGGGGTCCTGATCGTCACGGGGCGGCGGACGCCAGCTCGGCGTCCGCCTGCTCCGCCCAGAAGCGCATGTCCATGGCGCGGAGATTCGCGAGCGCGGCGGTCAGCTGGGGCCGAGCCTGCGCGGAGTCTCCCACCCGCCGATAGAGGCGGCCAAGCTCGAGCTGGCAGCGGGCGACGAGCGGGCGCATCCCCAGCTCCTCGGCGAGAGCGCGCGCCTGTTCCAGGTAGTGCCCGGCACCTTCGAGCTCTCCGAACAGTCGGAGCGCGTAGGCGCGATTGCCGCGCTCGCCATGGGTGTCGGCGAGAGCGAGCGCCCGCTCGGCGGCGCGCCGGGCGTCATCGACGCGGCCGCTCCAGAGATACGCCTCGGCGAGGTGAGTCATCCGGCGCGACTGCCACCAGAGGCCCCGCAACGAGGCGCTCCGCTCGACGGCGTCCTCCAGGAGCGGCACCGCCTCGGCGAGACGTCCGGTCATGGCGTACGCGTACCCGAGCCAGCTCGCGAAGGCGAACAGGACGGGAATCTCGTAGTCGCGGCAGAGCGTCTCGAATCGCTCGAGCGCGGGGATCGCGCGCGCGTAGTCGCCCTTGATGCAGTGGGCGTGACCGAGCGTGGCGTGCGCGAGCGTCAGGCTGTAAGGCTGAGCCGCTTCCTCGGCGATACGGATCGCCTCTTCACCGTGGGCGATCGCGTCGGGAAACACTCCGAGCTCCGCCAGAGGCATGACCAGCCAGGAGCGCCAGAGCACGGCGGGCAGGCCGATGAACCCGAAGCGCCGCCCGGCCGGTTGCCCCTCGAGCAAATCGGCACTTCGCCGCAGGAAGGTGATCGCCGTCGGAAGATTTCCGGCCCCGATATGAGCGAACCCGAGCAGGACCCTCGCGACGGCCTGGAAGGGGACGAGACCCGCTGATTCCGCCATGGCGAGCCCACGCTCGCCGGTCTCGATGGCCGCCGCATGCTCTCCCATCGTCGTGAGGCAGAAGGGTCGGAGGACGTTGACGCGCCCGAGCCGCGCGTCGTCGCGTAACCCATGGGCCAGCGCTTCGGCCTCGCGCAAGCCGTCCAGAGCGCGTGGAAGCTCCGCGAGCGGGAAGAACAGCGCGGCACGCATCATCTCGAGGTTGTACGCCGCTTCGCTTCGGCCCATGCCCTCGGGCAGATGTGTCACCACCTCCAGGGCCTGCTCGGAGTACGCGACGGCTTCGCGACTCGCCGAGCACGCCACCGCGTCGTTGCCCGCCAGCCGGAGATAGCGGACCGCCCTGTCCCAGATTTCGCCGTGCCGGTAATGGACGCCGAGCGCTCCATGATGCGGCGCGAGCGCGTCCCCGTACGTCGACTCGATCGCGTTGCCGACGGCGGCGTGAAGCCGCGTGCGGCGCGCCGGGAGCAGCGCGCCGTAGGCGACCTGGCGAATGCGGTCGTGCGCGAAGTCGAGCCGGACGCCGACGCCGTGCAACACACGGCGCCGGACGAGCTCCTCGACGCCGGCCGCCGCCTCGCGCTCGTCGAGCCCCGCCGCGCGCTGCAGCAGCGCGAAGTCGAACTGGCGTCCGATGACGGCGGCGACGGCGACGACGTCCCGCGCCAGCGGGCTCAGCCGCTCGAGCCGGCTGCCGATCGCTTCGCGCACCCGCTCCGGGAGCGCGATGGTCGACGGACCGAAGCGGTGGCCCTCGTGGAGCGCGCGCATCGTTTCCACGGCGACGAACGGGTTGCCCTCGCTCAGCGTCCAGACTTGCTCCGCCACGTGACCGAGCGCGGCCTGGTGTGTTCCGGCGCTGCCGAGGATCTGCACGAGGTCGTGCGTCTCCGCCTCGGAGAGCGGTGACAATGTGAGCGCCGCGACGTGGCGCTCCGCACGCAGCTCCTCCATGACCCGGCGCAGGAGCGGGGCCTCGCCGATCTCCTCCGCTCGGCTCGTTCCGACGAGCAGGAGCGGCCAGCCTCCTGCGCGACGGGCGAGAAACCCGAACAGTCTCACGCTCATCTCGTCCGCCCAGTGCAGGTCCTCGAGGATCACCGCGAACGGCGGCGTCACCGTCAGGATCTCGAGCAGCCGAGCCACCGCTTCGAAGAGGCGGAGATAGTCGTCCGATGCCGATGCCGGGCCGGGGCTCGCCTCGGCGATCTCGGGCAGCAAGCGGGCCAGCTCGGCGCGTCGGGTCGGGTCGAGACTCCCGAGCACGCCGCGGTCGAGCCCGGTGACGGCGGCGCGTAGCGCCTCGACCCAGGGACCGAACGGCAGGATCTGCTCCGTCTCGTAGCAGCGCCCTACCACGACATAGCCGTCCTACCGGAGAACGGCGGCGGCCAGCTCTTCGACGAGGCGCGTCTTCCCGATGCCCGCTTCGCCGAGCACCACGACCGTCCGTCCCGTTCCTCGGTCCGCCTCGTCGAGCGCCTGCGTAAGCCGAGCGAGCTCGGCCACGCGCCCCACGAGAGGAGGCTCCGGACGGGGCACGTCGGGGGCGGCGCGGGCCGTGCGCCGCGGCGACGTGCGCGATCTCGCCGGAACGTCCTGCGGCGCGGTGGACGGCGCACGGTGCTGGAGGATGTCCTGATAGATCTGCCGCGTCTCCGGCTCCGGCTCCACGCCGAGCTCGCGCTGCAGCACGCCGACGCACGTCTGGTATTGCCGGAGCGCCGCCGCCCGCCGACCCTGTCGCACGTAGAGCTGCATGAGCGTGCGGTGCACGTCTTCCTGCCGGGGATCGAGCGCGACGAGGCGCACGGCGCTCTGCGCGGCCTGCTCGAGGCGCCCGCTCTTCACGTAGAGGGCTACCAGGCGGCGGAGCGCATCGAGCGCGAGCTCGTGCAGCCGCGCGCGCTCGGTGATCATCCTGTCCTCGAACGCCGCCTCGTCGACGTGCACGCCGTCGAGGAACTGACCGCGATACAGCGCGACCGCCGTCTCGAGAGAGTCCACGGTCCCCTTGCAAGTCAGGTCCTCGAACCGCGCGACGTCGAGATCGACGGCCGACGGATCGAGCGTGACGGTATCGCCCTGCGTGACGAGACATCGACGCGCACCGCCCGCGAGCGCGCGGCGCACCTGGACCAGCGTCTGGCGCAGGCTCTGCCGGGCCTGCGCCTCGGCGGCATCGCTCCACAGGAGCCCCGTCAGCGTCTCGCGCGCGTGTGCCCGTCCCGCCCGCACCGCGAGGTAGGCGAGCATCGCCTGCGCCTTCCGCGCGGGCACCGCTCGTCCGCGCGCGTCGGCCCGAAGCAGGAACCCGCCGAACAGCCGAAGACTCAGACGCGCCATCGCCGTGCCGGACGGATAGCACCGCGCTTCGCCGGCCGTCAAGGACGCGCGGGACGTGCTCTCACAGGACGATCACGGCGTGCTGACGGGCGCGCGAGAGCGTCGTACGCGGAGGGCATCGCCATGACCCGTCGAGGCATCCTGTTCGCCAGCATCGTCTGCCTGCTCGCCGGCGCGCTCCCGGCCGCCGCGGCGACCATCACGGTCACCACGACCGCCGACGAGCTGATCACGAACGGCACCTGCTCGTTACGCGAGGCCATCCGGTCGGCGAACCTCAACGTCGCCGTGGACGCCTGCACCGCGGGGAGCGGCGCCGAAGAGATCGTCCTGCCGGCCGGCGTCTATACGCTCACGATCGCCGGCGCGAGGGAGAACGCCGCGCTCACCGGCGACCTCGACGTCACGGGCACGCTGACCATCACGGGCGCAGGTGCGGGCGCCACCATCACCGAGGGCTGCGCCGTCGTGCCCCCGGCCACGAGTTGCACCGGCATCGACCGCGTCTTCGACGTCCAGCCGGGCGCGACCCTGACGATCAATCGCGTCACGATCCGGCACGGGACAGATGTTCAGGAAGGCCTCGGCGGCGGCATCCGGAACCAGGGCGCGTTGACCCTCACCGACAGCGTCGTCACCGACAACGTGAGCAGCCTGGCCGGCGGCGGACTCCGTAACAGTGGTGCGGGCTCCGCGACCCTGATCCGGACGATCGTCAGCGGCAACCGGGCGCCGAGCGGCGGGGGCATCAGCAGTCTCGCCCGCCTGGTCGTCAGCGACAGCCTCGTGAGCGACAACGCCGCCACCGACACCTTCGGCCTGGGCGGGGGAATCCTGAGTGCCGGCCCCGCCACGATCACCACCAGCACGATCGCCGGCAACACGGCGGTCGGAGGTGGCGGGATCAACAATCTCGCTTCGATGACGATCATCCGCAGCACCGTCAACGACAACACGGCGACCGGCAATGGCGGCGGGCTGGTCAACGGCGGGGGCACCGTGACCACGCTCACGGTGATCAACAGCACCGTCAGCGGCAACAGCGCGGGGGAGTTCGGGGGCGGCCTTCACAGCGGGGGAAACACCGCGAGCACCCTGACCGTGATCAACACGACCGTCACCGCCAACACCACCCCCGGCCGCGGCGGCGGCCTGCACCTCTCGGCCGGCACTCTGAACCTGAGGAACACGATCCTGGCGGGTAACTTCGACACGTCTACCGCGTCCGGGTTCCACCCTGACTGCTCGGTGCAGCCGGGCAGGGTCGTGACCTCGCAGGGGTACAACCTCGTCGGCGACGGGACGGAGTGCGCGGGCATCGCCGACGGTGTCAACGGCGACCGCGCCGGCACGGCGGAGAACCCGATCGATCCACGCCTCACGTCGCTGGCCGATCACGGCGGCCCCACGCTCACGCATGCGCTCCTGGCCGACAGTCTCGCCATCGACACGGGAGATCCGGCTGGATGCACCGACGAAACCGGCGCGCCGCTCGCCGTCGATCGGCGAGGCTTTCCCCGCCCCGACCCCCCGGGTGGACGCTGCGATATCGGTGCGTTCGAGGCGGCCAATGCCGCCCCGATCGCCGGCGCCGGACCGGACCAGACCGTCGATGAGCGCGTGCGGGTCACGCTGGACGGGTCGGGGAGTCATGACCCCAACGGCGATGCCCTGAGCTATCAGTGGACGCAGATCGCCGGTCCTCTCGTGACGCTGGACCTGACGGATCCGGTGCGACCCACCTTCGTCGCGCCGGTGGTCTCCGTCGGCGGGGCGACGCTCGCCTTCGAGCTCACAGTCAGCGACGGCTCGTTGAGCAGCCAGGATGCGGTCGACATCACGATCAAGAACGTGAACGGACCTCCCGTGGCGGATGCGGGCGCTGATCAAACGGTGGGCGAGGGCGCGACCGTGACCTTGCACGGCGAGAACAGCTACGATCCGGATGGCGAGTCGGTCACCTATGCGTGGCTACAAACCACCGGGCCTCCCGTGGCACTCTCCGGCGCCGGCACCGCCCAGGCGACCTTCACCGCGCCACTGGTGGGCGCCGGTGGAGTGACGCTGACGTTCGCGTTGCGCGCGAGCGATGGCATCGACAGCGCCACCGACACGGTCAGCGTCGTCGTGGAGAACGTCAATCACGCGCCCACCGCCGACGCCGGAGCCGATCAGACGAAGGCAGAGGGCAGCGAGGTGATGCTGGACGGCAACGCGAGCCGGGATCCCGACGGCGATCCGTTGACTTACCTCTGGACGCAAGTCAGCGGGCCCACGGTCGCGCTGTCGGGCGCCGAGACCGACATTCCGACCTTCGTCGCTCCGCCGGTGGGCCCGGGTGGAGCGACGCTGGTCTTCCAGCTCCGCGTGGACGACGGCCTGGGCGGCCAGGCCACCGACGAGGCGAGCGTGCTCGTGCAGAACGTGAACGATCCGCCCGCGTGCGAGGCGGCGCGACCCAGCCCGTCGTCACTGTGGCCACCGAACCACAAGCTGATGCTCGTGAGGATCGTCGGGGTCTCCGATCCCGACAACAATCCGGTCACGGTGACCACGATCGGGGTCACGCAGGATGAGCCGGTCAATGGCCTCGGCGACGGCGACACCAGTCCCGATGCCATGTGGAAGAAAGAAACGCTGCTGCTGCGCGCCGAGCGCGCCGGCGGCGGAAACGGCCGCGTGTATCGGGTGCGCTTCCAGGCGACCGACGGGCAGGGAGGAAGCTGCACCGGCGCCGTCACGGTGTGTGTGCTCCACGACCGGGGGCACGGCAAGGTCTGTGTCGACGATGGCCAGCAGTACGACTCGGCACAGCCGTAGCGCGCTAGACTGGTCCGGATGTATGGCAAGACGGCGATCGATTTTCCGCGGCGTGTCGTCTGCCTGACGGCGGAGACCGCGGAGATCGCGCATCTCGTCGGCGCCGGTGACCGGGTGGTGGGCGTGCCCGGCACCGCGCGCCGGCCGGACGCCGCACGGGAGAAGGCGAAGGTCGGCGGCTTCACCACGTTCAAGCTCGACAAGATCCTGGCGCTCGAGCCCGATCTCGTGCTCGCGTTCTCCGATCTGCAGCGCGACATCGTGCGCGATCTCATCGGCGCGGGCGTCAGCGTGCTCTGCACGAACCAGCGCTCGTTCGACGAGGTGCTCGAAGCGATCCTCGTGATCGGCGGGGCGCTCGGCCGGGAAGGCGACGCGCGCGCGCTGGTGGCGGACATGCGCGACGAGGTCAAGCAGATCCGCGAGTACTCGAGCATCTGGCCCCACCGTCCGCGCGTCTACTTCGAGGAGTGGCCCGATCCGATGATCGCCGGCATCCGCTGGGTGTCGGAGCTCATCGACATCGCCGGTGGCCACGACGTCTTCACGGAGCTGCGCGCGCAACCGGGCGCGAAGGAGCGCGTGATCGCCGCCGACGAGGTCGCTCGGCGCGATCCGGAGATCATTCTCGCGTCGTGGTGCGGGAAGCCGGTCGACATTTCGGCGATCGCCGCGCGACCGGGATGGTCGAACGTGACAGCTGTGCGTTGCGGTCAGGTCCACGAGATCGACGGCGCGGACATCCTGTCACCGGGACCATCGCTCATGCACGGTCTCAGACGCATTCACGAGCTGATCCAAGCGTCAAGGTGACACCACCCGAGCGGGCGGGCGGGCGGGCGCTTGAGCGCCCGGGCGCCCGCGAGTTCAATGTCAGATTGCCCGGGGGCATACAATCAGGGCGTAGTTTCCGCACGGAAAAACTTGGGGCAGTTGCACACGCGCGCTAGTATCGGACCCCGTTCCACAGGAGCCTGACTGAGACCCATGACCGACCTCGCCCGACCCGAGCGCTTTTTCGCCGATCGCTTCAACGTCACACCGTCGCTCATGGAGAACGTGCTCGGCGGCGCGCTCAAGGGGCGGGTCGACGACGCGGACATCTACCTCGAGTACCGGATCAACGAAGAGCTCGTGCTCGAGGAAGGCGTCTGCAAGAAGGCCTCGCGCCACGTGAGCCAGGGCGCGGGCGTGCGCGCCCAGGCGGGCACACGCACGGGCTACGCGCACACCGACGACATCACGCTCCGAAATCTCGAGGATGCCGCGCGCCAGGCGCGCGCGATCGCCGACCGCGCGACCGCGAAGGCCGCGCTCGCCGGCATCGGCGCCGCGAGGCCGCACGACCTCTACAGCCTCGACGAGCCGCCGATCGTCACCGACCTCGTGCGCAAGCTCGACCTCCTTCGCAAGGTGGACGCCGCCGCGCGCGCCGCCGATCCGCGGGTGCGCCAGGTGATCGCCTCCGTGGCGAGCGAGGAGGTCGTCACGCTCATCGCGACCGTGACGGGCTGGACCATCGGCGACGTGCGTCCGCTCACGCGTCTCAACGTCACGACGATCGCTGAGGACAACGGCAAGCGGGAGATCGGCACGTACGGCGGCGGCGGGCGCGTGCGCTTCGACTTCTTCCTCGATGAGTCGCGGTGGAAGCGCTTCGCGACCGAGGCCGCGCGCCAGGCGACGCTGAAGCTCACCGCCGTCGACGCGCCCGCGGGGACGATGACGGTCGTCCTCGGTCCCGGCTGGCCGGGCATTCTCCTGCACGAAGCGGTCGGCCACGGCCTCGAGGGCGACTTCAACCGCAAGGGCGTCTCGGCGTTCGCGGGGCGCATCGGTCAGAAGGTGGCGTCGGAGCTCGTGACCGTCGTGGACGACGGGACGATTCCGAATCGCCGCGGCTCCCTCAACGTCGACGACGAGGGCACGCCGACCGGACGCACGGTGCTCATCGAGCGCGGCGTGCTGCGCGGCTACCTGCAGGACAAGCTCAACGCGCGCCTCATGGGCATGACGCCGACGGGCAACGGGCGGCGCGAGTCGTACGCGCACCCGCCGCTGCCGCGCATGACGAACACGTTCATGCTCGCGGGCGACGACGACCCGGCCGAGATCCTGAGATCGGTGAAGCACGGCCTCTACGCGGTCGCGTTCGGCGGCGGGCAGGTCGACATCACGAGCGGCAAGTTCGTGTTCTCGGCGAGCGAGGCCTATCTGATCGAGGACGGGCAGGTGACGAAGCCGGTGAAGGGCGCCACGCTCATCGGCAACGGACCGGACGCGCTCACGCGCGTGAGCCGCGTCGGCCGCGATCTCCAGCTGGACGAGGGCATCGGCACGTGCGGCAAGGACGGCCAGTCGGTGCCCGTCGGCGTCGGACTGCCGACCATTCGCATCGACGGCATGACGGTCGGCGGGACGGCGGTGTGAGCGGCGCGCTCCTCGTCGACGTCCTCAAGCGTGCCGTCGCCCGCGGGGCCACCGCCGCCGACGGCTTCCTCGTCGAAGAGCGGCACTTCAGCGGCCTGGTGCGCCTCGGCCAGGTCGACACCGTCACCCACGCGGACGACCGGCGGCTCTCGCTGCGCGTGTTCGTCGGGCAGGCATCCGCCGCGGCGTCGACGTCCGATCTCTCGCGCGAGTCGCTCGAGCGCGTGGTGGACGAGGCGACCGCCCTCGCGCGCATCACCGCCGCCGATCCTCACGCGGGGTTGCCCGAGCCCGGGCAGCTGATCGAAGGGCTGCCGGACCTCGATCTCTCCGATCCCACGGGGCACGACCTGGCGCCCGAGGACAAGATCGAGCTCGCGCGCCGCGCCGAAGCCGCCGCGCTCGCCGAGGACCCGCGCATCACCAATTCCGAGGGCGCGGAGTTCTTCGATCGCCAGGCGCGCTACGCGTACGCGACGTCGCACGGGTTCGAGCGCGAGTATCCGACGTCGAGCTTCGGCATCACGGTCTCGCCGGTGGCGACGCGCGCCGGCGAGATGCAGCGCGACACCTGGTACTCCACCGCGCGCAGGCGGGCGAAGCTCGACGATCCCGAGTCGATCGGCCGCACCGCCGCCCGGCGCGCGGTCCGCCGGCTCGGCGGGCGGAAGGTGAAGACGACCGAGGTGCCGGTGATCTTCGACCCGGAGAACGCGGCGAGCCTGCTGCGCGCCATCGCCGGCGCGGCGAGCGGGCCGACGCTCTACCGGCGCGCGTCGTTCCTGCTCGACCGCCTGGGCTCACGCATCGCCGTGCCTCGAGTGACGATCGTCGACGACGGCACGCTGCCCGGCGCCCTCGGCTCGCGGCCGTTCGACGGCGAAGGGCTGGCGACGCGGCGCACGGTGCTCGTGCGTGACGGCGTGCTCGAGTCGTACCTGCTCGACACGTACAGCGCGCGCAAGCTCGGCATGACGTCCACGCATCACGCCGTGCGCGACGGCGCCGGCGTCAGTGTGTCGACGTCGAACCTCATGCTGTTGTCGGGCACGGCGAGTCCTCAGGACCTGATCAAGTCCGTGAAGAACGGCCTGTACGTCACCGAGCTCATCGGCTTCGGCGTCAACGGCGTCACCGGCGACTATTCGCGTGGCGCCGCCGGCCTCTGGATCGAGAACGGCGAGCTCAGCTATCCCGTGGAAGAGGTGACGGTCGCCGGCAACCTCCTCGAGATGTTCGCGGCGGTGGAGGGCATCGGCAACGACCTCACGATGCGGGACCGGACCGTGTCCCCCACGCTTCTCATCGGCCGCATGGTCGTCGCAGGAAATTGAGTGACGGAGCCCCGATGATCATCGACAGCCACTGCCACCTGCACGACCCGGCGTTCAAGGACCTCGGCGAGACCCTGCGCGTCGCGCTCACGCACGACGTGTGGGGCGTCGTGGGCGTGGGCGTGGATCCCGACAGCAACGCCTACATGCTGCGCGCGGCCGCGTCGTTCCCGAAGGCCGTGTGGTCGTGCGTCGGCTTCCATCCCGACCGGCCGGAGCTCGACGACGCGGCGTGCGACAAGGCGATCGCGCAGGTGCACGACAACCACGCCCGCATCGTCGCGCTCGGCGAGGTCGGGCTGCCCTGGTATTCGCTCGAGGGCCGCGCGGACGCGGCGGAGCTGATGACGCGCGGACGTCGTCGGCTGAACCGGCTGCTCGCCGCCGCCGCTCGCTACGACCTGCCGGTGGCGCTCCACGCGCCGCACGGCGCCGCTGTCGGCGCGCTCGAGGCGCTGAAGAAGCACGGCATCGAGCGCGCGGTGTTCCACTGGCACAAGGCGCCGGCCGACGTGACCCGCGCGATCGTGGACGCCGGCTACTGCGTGTCCGTCGGTCCCGAGGTCGTCTACCGCGAGCGGGACCGCGAGCTCGTGGCCGCGGTCGATCTCGAGTCGCTGCTGGTCGAGAGCGACGGCCCGTGGCCGTATCGCGGCGAATTCGAGGGGATGCCGTCGGGCCCATGGCTCGCGTCGCGCGTGGCGGAAGAGGTGGCGAAGATCAAGCGCCTGCCCGTCGACGACGTGATGTTCCAGCTCTCCGGGAACACGTGCCGCCTCTTCGACCTGATGTGGACGTGACGTGACCTTGACCATGGGGGACACCCCCACGCCCCCGGAGCGCCACGCCGTCGAGGTGCCCGGCGGGCGCGTCTGCCTCGTTCTCCACCTCCCCGACCGCGCGCCCGCTCCGTGCGTGGTCGCGTGCCACGGACTCAGCGCTTCGAAGGACGGCGACAAGTACCTGATGCTCGGCGCCGAGCTTCCGCCCGCGGGCTACGCCCTCGCGCGCTTCGACTTCCGCGGCTGCGGTGAGTCGTCGGGCCGCGAGGACGAGACCACGATCGCGACGCGGATCGAGGACGTCGAAGCCGTGCTGAAGCTGCTCGGCCGGCACGCGGCGTTGTCCGGAGAGTTCGGTCTCCTCGGCTCGAGCCTCGGCGGCTTCGTCGCGCTCCACGTCGCCGCCGCACGCGGCGACGGGACCCCGCTCGTCACGTGGAACGCGCCGAGCAACCTCTTCGATCTCGCCAACGACGAGCGCGACGAGCGGCCCGGCATCGGCGTGCCGTTCTTCATGGAGCTGGCGACGCACCGCTACGAATCGACGCCCGTCGGTGTGCCGCGCCACCTGGTGATCCAGGGCGAGGCCGACGACGTCGTCGAGGTCGAGCACGGCGTGGTCCTGCACTCGCGCGCCGCCGAGCCGTGCGACCTGATCGTGATCCCGGGCGCCGACCACCGGCTCACGGAACCGGAGCATCGCCGCCAGGCCGTCGACGCGAGCCTCGCCTGGTTCCAGAAGTTCGTCCGCGGAGGGCCCGGATTCACTCCGGGCCCGGAGCGTGGGGGGCTTGGGGGGCGCTCGGAGCCCCCCGGATGAATCAATCCCGGCTGGTCGACGATTTCCTCTCGCTCGTCCGCATCTCGAGCCCGTCGCGGCGCGAGGCGGAAGTGGCGCGCTGGCTCATGGGCACGCTCGACCGGATGGGCGTGCGCGTGGACGTCGACGACGCGGGCGAGAAGATCGGCGGCGACACCGGCAACCTGCTCGCGCAGCTGCCCGGCACCGCGCCCGACGCGCCGCCGCTGCTGCTGTGCGCGCACATGGACACGGTGATCCCGTGCGAGCGCATCACGCCCGTGCGCGACGGCGACGTCATCCGGACCGACGGCACGAGCGTGCTCGGCGGCGACGACAAGGCGGGGGTGGCCGCGATTCTCGAAGCCGTGCGGATCGTGCGCGAGCGCCAGATCCCCCACGGGCCGATCGACGTGCTCTTCACGGTCTGCGAAGAGCAGGGCCTGTTCGGTGCCAAGCACTTCGACGTCGGCCGGCTGCGGGCGCGGCGTGGCGTCGTCCTCGACTGCGACGGCGTCGACGAGCTCATCGTGCAGGGCCCGGCCGCCAACAAGCTGCGCGTCGTCGTGCGCGGCCTCGAGGCGCACGCGGGGCTGGCTCCCGAGCAGGGCATCAGCGCGATCAAGGTCGCGGGCGACGCCATCGCCGCGATGCGCCTCGGCCGGATCGACGAGGAGACGACCGCGAACCTCGGGTTCATCGAGGGCGGGCTCGCGATCAACATCGTGCCCAACGAGGTCACCGTGCGCGGCGAGACGCGCAGCCGCAACGACGCGAAGCTCCGCGCGCAGACCCGGCACATGGTCGAGTGTTTCGAGCAGGCGGCCGCGCGCTATCGCGTGACGGTCGAGGGCCGCGAGCACGTCGCGCGGGTCGAGTCGAAGGTGACGCAGGACTACGAGGGCTTGAACATCCCCCGGGACAGCGGGATCGTCCGGCTGATGCGCGGCGCCGTCGAGGGGCGGGGGCGCGCGCTGACCGTCCGCGCGACCGGCGTCGGCTGCGACGCGAACATCTTCAACGGCCGCCACGGCCTGGAGATCGCGAATCTCGGCTGCGGCATGCGCCAGATCCACACGGTCAACGAGTGGATCGCGATCACGGACCTCGTGGCGACCGCCGAGACGCTCGTCGAGGCGCTCCGCCTCAACGCGGTTCGCTGAGGCACTCGCGGAGGGGGACCCGTTCTATCAGGTCGAACCGACGCTGCGCCGGCGTCACGGAGGCTCCGGGCTCGGCCTCACGATCGTGCGCCGTCTCGTGGAGCTCCACGGCGGGCTGGTGCGCGCGGAGAGCGAGGGCGAGAACCGCGGCAGCCGCTTCATGTTCACGCTGCCGGTCGCCACCGCGCCGGTCGTGGCGGAGGCGGCGCCGCCGCAGGTCGCGCCGGTCGATCGCATCCTCGCGGGCCGCCGCGAACTGATCGTGGAGGACGAGCCGGACAACCAGGAGCTGATGCGCACCGTCGTGCAGGACCTGCTCGGCGGCGAAGCGGTCGTCTGCCGCGACGGCGAGCGCGCGGTCTTCGAGGCCGTCGAGCGTCCGCCCTCGCTGATCCTCCTCGATCTGATGCTGCCGTCGCTGAGCGGCTGGGAGGTCGCCCGCCGCCTGCGTCAGAACCAGCGGACCAAGATCGTGCCGATCATCGCCGTCACCGCGCTCGCCCGGCCGCAGGAGCGCGAGTCGGCCCTCCACGCGGGCTGTGACGGCTACCCCTCGAAGCCGTTCGCCCCGGACGACATGACGCGGCTGATCGCCGCGACGCTCGCACGACAGGGAGTGGGGGCGCGATGAGCCACGACATTGCGCGGATCCTCGTCGTCGAGGACAACCGCGATACCTCCGCGCTGCTCCGCGATCTGCTCGAAGCCGAAGGCTACGGCGTCGAGTCGGCGCTGACGGGCGAGAAGGCGCTCGAAGTCCTCGCGCAGAACCCCGACGTCGATCTCCTCGTCCTCGACCTGATGCTCCCCGGGATGAGCGGCTACGACGTCATCGAGAAGCTGCGGGCCGATGGCGACCTCGCGAGCATCCCCGTGCTCGTCCTGAGCGCGCTCAGCTCCGCGTCCGCCCGCAGCCGCGGCCTCCGCGACGGCGCGGACGACTACATGACGAAGCCGTTCCTCCCGGAGGAGCTGCTCGCGCGCACGCGCACGCTCGTCACCAGCCGGCTGCTCGAGCGCCGGACCCGCGAGCTGCAGGCGCTCGGCCAGATCGCGCAGGCGAGCCTCACCGCGATGAGCGCGGACGTGCTGCTCCAGCGCACCGTCGAGATCACCGCCGAGGTCTTCGGCGCCGACTTCGCGCTGCTGTTCCTCGCGGACGAGGCGCGCCACGAGCTGCGCGCGCTCGGCGTCCGCTCGCTGATGGTGGCGCCGCTGATCGTCGGCGGCAGCGCGGTCGGTGTCCTCGAAGTCGGCCGCCGCACGCGGCGACTCGACCCGCGCGCGGATCGCCTGCTGCGGATCGTGGCCGATCGCGTGGCCGTCGCGATCGAGCTCGCGCGGCTCGAAGGCGAGGCGCGCGAGCTGGCGGATGTCGTCAGGCGGATCAGCGAGGGTGTCGTCGTCGCGGAGGCGGACGACCGCGTCACCTTCGCCAACGCCGCGTTCGCGGAGATGGTCGGGGTCGCGCCCGAGGGACTGCTCGGCCGGAGCTGGACGGAGTTCCTCACGGGCGCGCAGGATACGGCGGCGCTCACCGAGCGCATGCGGCAGCCGACGTTCCAGGGCGAGGTCCTGCTGATTACGCGTTCCGGCGAGCCCCGGCCCACGCTGGTGAGCTTCTCCACGGTGCCGCGCGAGGGCGGCCGGCTCGAGCGCATCGGCGTCTTCCGCGACATCAGCCGCGAGCACGAGCTGCGCTTCCGCGTGATCCGCGAGCAGAAGTTCAGGACCCTCGGCTCGCTCGCCGCGGGCGTCGCGCACAACATCAACAACCGCCTGACGCCGGTGCTCGGCTGGACCGAGATGCTGCTCGAGCGCCTCGCCGCGGGCGAGACGCTCGACCACGGCGAGCTCGTCCACGCGCTGACCGTCATCACCCAGGGCGCGTCCGACAGCGTCGGCACCGTGCGGCGGCTCCAGGAATATGCGCGGCCCGGGCGGGCGCGCGGTCCCGAGGCCGTGCAGCTGCGCGACGTGATCGGGCACCTGCTCGCGCTCACGCGCCCCAGTGGGACGACGAAGCCGCCCGGCGCGGCATCCGCTACGAGATCGACCTCAAGATCGAGCCCGCGCCCGCGATCCTCGCGGTGGCGAGCGAGATCCGCGAGGCGATCCTCAACGCGCGATCCCGATCGTCCTCTTGACCGGTTGGGCCGACGAGATCGATCCCGACCAGATGCCGAACGTCGACGTCGTGATCCAGAAGCCGGGAATGAATCCCGGCCCTGCGCGAGTGCCGCGCTCGGTCTCGCCTCACGCGGAGGCCGTCAGGAGGAGGCCGGGAACCGGCACGAGGCGGCGGGCGACGGGATCGGCGGCGAGCCGGAACCCCTCGAGGGCGTAGGCCCCGAGGAGCGCGGGACTTCCCGCTTCGGCAAAGACGACGAAAGTCATTTCAGGGACCCCGTCGATCCGGATCCACGTCCGCGCGATGTCGCGCTCGACACGCCGGCCGTCGGCCAGGGTGAACGGTGCCCGCGCGTGTGGGTGCACGTCCAGTGCTTCGAGCACGGGACGTGGAATGCTCGTGTACGTGGCGCCCGTATCCACGACCGCGTCGATCCACGCGAAACGATCTCCCGCCGGGCTGCCGACCTCGATCTCGACCCGAAACGTCCCCATGCCCCATCCGAACGCACGGACGCCGCCGTCGTCAATGTGTCCTTTCGCTGACAGTCGTGCCCGCGTCAGCGGACGGCGAGGAGGATCGCGAGCGCGAGCAGCAGGCGGTAGATCACGAACGGGGTCAGCGAGCGGCGGCGGAGATAGCCCACCAAAAACCACACGGCGAACCAGCCGCTCACGAACGCCGCGAGCACGCCGGCGACGAGCGGGCCGGACTCGCCCGCCGGGAGGCCCGTGTTCAGGAGCTGCAGCAGCTTGTAGCCGCCGGCCGCGGCCGTGATGGGGATGCCGAGCAGGAACGAGAAGCGCGCGGCCGTTGCGCGATCGAGACCGGTGAAGAGCCCCGCGGTGATCGTGATGCCGGAGCGCGACGTTCCCGGGATGAGCGCGATCGCCTGTGCGACGCCGACCGTCACGCCGCGCCCCCAGCCGACGCGCTCCAGCGGATCGCCGTTCCCATCCGGCTTCGCGCTCGTCCGGCGGTCGGCGAGCCACATCACCACGCCCCAGAACGCCGTCGTCGCGGCGATGAGGAGCGGGGAGCGGAGGCCCGTCTCGATCGCCTTCCCGAAGAGCAGGCCGACGACGCCCGCGGGGATCGTCGCCACGATCAGGATGAGCGCCACGCGCCGCGACAGCGCCCCGCGCGCGAGATCCAGCAGCTCGCCGCGGAAGTACGCCACCAGCGCCGCCAGCGTGCCGATGTGAGTCACGGCGTCGAACGCCAGGCCCTGGTCCCGCCAGCCGAAGACGTGAGGCACGAGAATGAGGTGGCCGGACGACGAGATCGGAAGAAACTCCGTGAGCCCTTGAACGACCCCGAGGATGACGGCCGGGAGGTAGCTCACCCGGTCACCCGACGATGTCTTCGCCGCCGTCGACGCCGATCACGTTGCCCGTGAGCCACTGCGTGTCCGGATGCGCGAGGACGGCGATCGCGCGCGCGACGTCCGCGGGCGTCGTCAGCCGGCCGCTCGGATTCTTGCGGCGCGCGTCGGCTTCGAGCTTGTCGTAGCCGGGGATCTTCTGCGCGGCCGGCGTGGCGGTGACGCCCGCGCGGATCGCGTTGACCGTGACCCCGCGCGGCGCGAGCTCCATGGCGAGCTGGCGCACGTGGGACTCGAGCGCCGCCTTCGCCGCCGACACCGGCCCGTACGCCGGCAGCACGCGCCCGCCGCCCGACGACGTCATCGCGTACACCCGTCCGCCCTCGCGCATGAGCTCGCGCGCCACCAGCGCCTGCGTCCAGTAGACGAGCGTGTGCGCCATCACGTCGAGCGTCATGTCCATCTGCGCGGGCGTCACCTCGTCGTGAACATGGGGCCCCGCAACTGAGGACCCCAAACCCCTCGGGCTCCCGGCGATGAACGGCTTGAGCGAGCCGAACGCCAGCGAATGGACGAACACGCGCACCTGACCGGCCTCGTCCCGCTCGCGCAGCGTCGCCTCCATCGCGGCGATGGTCTCCGCGCGACGGTCGCCGTCGGCGGCGTTGACGTTGAAGAAGCACGCCTCGCGGCCCGCGGACCGGACCTCCGATGCGATGCGCTCGGCGTTGGGCTGCGTGGCCTTGCGATCGAGGTGGACGCCGAAGATGTGGAGGCCGGCACGCGCGAGGCAGACACTGATGGCTTCGCCGAAGCCGGACGAGGCGCCGAGGACGACGGCCCAGCCTCGAAGGCGGATCGGATCGGCGGGCAGGGCCACGGCGTCAATAGTACGCTCTGGTGCGTGAATTTCGACGCGTTCATCCGCGAGTGCCGCGCCGCGTGGGGCGAGTTCGACGACGAGGCCGCGCTCGCGCGCGTCGCGCACCCGCACGACCGCGCGCTCCGGCCGCTGCTCGACGCGATCCCCGGCATGGCGACCGAGAACAAGCTCGCGCTGCTCAACCACGCGGTGGCGCATCTGGCGCGGGACGAGGTCTACGTGGAGGTCGGATGCTGGCAGGGCCTCTCGCTCGCGGGCGCGCTGGCGGGCCATCCCGACGCGCCGGCGTTCGCGTGCGACAACTTCTCGGAGTTCGGCGGGCCGCGAGCCGCGCTGGCGGAGACGCTCACGAAGCGGGACGGCGCCCGGGCAGGTGCGGTTCCACGACATGGACTTCCGGCGCTTTCTCGCCGCGGCGTCGTGGGCGCCGGCGCGCGTGGGCGTGGACTTCTACGACGGCCCGCACGACTTCGACGACCAGTTCGTCGCGCTGCAGGCGGTGCTGCCGCACCTCGCGCCCGACGCGGCGGTGATCGTGGACGACACCAACTGGCTCCACGTGCGCGCGGCGAACGAGCTGTTCGCGCGGCACGTCCCCGGCTTCGAGCGCGTGCGCTCGCTCCGCACACCGTCGGCGTTCGCGCCGACGTGGTGGAACGGCGTCGAGGTCTATCGCTGGCGCGGCCGGCCGGGCACCACGCTCGCGACGCCGTCCGGGTACGCGGCGCGCCGGCGCCTGTGGGACGGCGCGTGCCTGCCGGTCGCGCGCGCGTGGTGGCGCGTGCGCGGCGCCCTCGGTAAAATCCGACGCTGATGCCGAGAACGGCCGGGATCATCCTCGTCGGCAACGAGATCCTCTCGGGCAAGGTCATCGACGCCAACGCCTCCTACCTCTGCCGCGAGCTGCGCGCGCTCGGCGTCGAGGTGCGCCGGATCAGCGTCATCCCCGACGAGGTCGACCTGATCGCCGCCGAGGCGAGGCGCTTCGGTACCGACTACGACGTCGTGTTCACGTCCGGCGGCGTCGGTCCGACGCACGACGACGTCACGATCGAGGGCGTGGCGCGGGCCGCGGGGGTGCGCGTGATCCGGCACCCCGCGCTCGTCGCCCTGCTCGAAGGCTTCTACAAGGGCGCGCTGACCGAGGCGCACCTGAAGATGGCCGAAGTGCCGGATGGCGCCGAGCTGCTGGTCGACGAGTCGGTACGCTTCCCGACGATCCTCATGGGCAACGTCTACGTCCTGCCCGGCGTGCCGGAGATCTTCCGCCGGAAGTTCGACGCGATCCGCGAGCGGTTCCGCGACCAGCCGATCTTCCTGAAGAACGTCTTCGTGAGCATCGGCGAGGGCATCCTGGCCGACCACCTGAACGCGCTCGTCCGCGAGTATCCGGACCTCTTGTGCGGCTCGTATCCCGAGTTCTCCAACCCCGAGTACAAGGTCAAGGTGACGCTCGAGTCGCGCGATCTCGCGTTCCTCGACATGGCCCTCGCCGAGCTGCTCAAGCGGCTGCCGGCGGATTCGGTCGTGCGCGTGGCCTGAGTGCGGGGCATCGCCCTCGGCGTCGCCGTCGTCGCCTTCGGGCTCTTCCTGATCGGGCTCGGCCGGGCTCCATTCCTCGATCCGCCGGAAGGCTTTCACGCCGCGGTCGCGCAGAGCATCCGCGCCAGCGGTGACGCCGTCACCCTGCGCATCAACGGCATCCGGTATTTCGACAAGCCGCCGCTCCTCTACTGGCTCATGGCGGCCAGCTTCGAGGCCGGCGGCGTGACGCCGTGGACCGCGCGCTTGCCGTCCGCCATCGCCGCGGTCGGCGTGGCCGCGGTGACCGCACGGCTCGGGATGCTGCTCGGAGGCCCGCGGCTCGGACTGCTCGCCGGGCTGATGGTCAGCACGAACCTCGGCATCTTCCTCTACGCGCGGCTCGTGAAGCCGGACCTCGTGTTCATCCTCTGCATCCTTCTGGCATATGCCGGGTTCGTTTTGGCGTACCGCGGTTCCGGGAGGTGGGCGCTCGCCGTGTTCTACGCGGCGCTCGGGCTCGCGACGCTCGCGAAGGACATCCTGGGCGCGCTCGGGCCGTGCGTGGTCATCGCGCTCTTCTTCTGGCTGAGCCGCGAGCGTCCGCTCGCGCCGTGGGTGCCGTGGTGGGGGCCGCTGCTCGCCGCCGCCATCGCCGTGCCGTGGTACCTCGCGGTCGAGCGTGAGAACCCCGGCTTCCTCTGGTACACGATCGTCGACAACCACCTCCTGAACTTCACGCGCCAGCGCGTGTTCCCCGACGAGGACGTGCCGCTCGCCGCGGTGGAGTTCGTCGTCGTCACCGCCGCCGCGTTCCTCCCGTGGGCGCTCGCGGCGCCGTGGGCGATCGCGCGCGCGCTCAAGCGGCCGTGGCCGGATGCCACCGCGCGGCTGTGGGCGCTGCTGGCGCTGTGGGCCGTCGTCGTCATCGGCTTCTTCGCGATCTCGCCGTTCAAGCTGCCGCACTACGGCCTGCCCGCGTTCCCGGCGCTCGCGCTGCTCGTCGCGCGCGTGTGGGACGAGTCGATCGAGGCGGTGCCGCTCTCGCTGCGTCCGCGCACGCTGCTCGTCCCGGTCCTCGTCCTCTTCGCGCTCGCCACGCTCGGCGCCGCGGCGGCGTGGGGCGGCATCCTCCCGGTGCCGGCTGAGACGCTGAGCTCGCTCGACGTGGCGACGCGCAACGTCGCGGCGCGGGGCGGGGAAGTGGCCTCGGCGCCGATCGAGCGCTACGCGCCCATCCTCGCGCGCTGCGCGCTCGTCTTCGGGCTGGGGACGATCGGCCTGATCGTGGCGGTGTGGCGGCGCGCGCCGGGCGTCGGGGTGGCGCTCGCGCTCGCGACGATGGTCGCCTTCCTTCCCGTCGCCGGCGACGGCATGACCACGTTCGCGCGCTCCCGGTCGGCGATGACCGTGACCGATGCGCTCGCGCGCCGGGTGACGCCGAACGACCTGATCGCGCACGAGGGGCCGCTGGAGAACACCGGCTCGCTCCTCCTGCGCGTGCGCGGCCCCGTTCAGGTCGTGGACGGCCTGCAGTCGAACCTCGCGTTCGGCGCCACCTTCCCCGAAGCGCGCGATCTCTTCTGGGATGCGCCCCGGCTGCAGGCGGCGTGGGCGGGGTCACGGCGCGTGTTCCTCGTGTCGGGCGTCGACCCCAATCGGAGCGTGGTGCGGGCCCTCCCCGCCGGGCGCGCGCACCTCATCGCGCGCGGGGGCGGGCGCTGGCTCTACTCAAACCTTGCCGATTGAGGGGTCGGATCGGATCATGGAAGTGGTGAGCATCACGGGCCGCTACACCCTGAAGCCGGATCCTCACAGCAGCCACTCCGTGATGCTGGCGTGGCTGGGCGAGGGGCACGGCCGCCGGCTGCTCGACGTCGGGGCGGCGGACGCCTTGCTCAGCCGCCACCTCACCGAGGCCGGCTGGCGGGTGACGGGGATCGAGTCGGATCCCGCGCTCGCCGAGGCCGGCCGCGCGTACTGCGAGCGCATGGTCGTGAGCGATCTCGACCGGGACCTGCCCGACTTCGACACCTCCTTCGACGCGATCGTGTACGGCGACGTGCTCGAGCATCTCGTCGATCCGCTGCGCACCGTGCGGGGCCTCAATCGCTGGCTCTCGCCCGGAGGCCGCGTCGTGGTCTCGGTCCCGAACGTGGCGCACCTGCTGATCCGCCTCTCGCTCCTGGTGGGGCGCTTCGATTACTTCGACCGCGGCATCCTCGACCGCACGCACCTCCGGTTCTTCACCGATCGGTCGCTGCGCCGCCTGCTCGGTGCCGCCGGTCTCGTGATCGTGCGTCGCACCGCCACCGCCGTGCCGCTCTACCAGGTGACGCCGGTCGCGTGGCACGGCCGCGTGCTCGCCGCGGTGCACGCGGTGAGCGCGGCGTTCTCGCGGATGTTTCCGCGTCTGCTCGCCTACCAGTTCGTCGTCGCCGCGGAGCGTGGCACGTGGCCGTGACGAAGCCGAAAGTCGTGGTCGTCATGCCGGCCTACAACGCCGGCCGCACGCTCCGGATGACGTACGAGGAGCTGCCGAAGGACACGGTGAGCACCGTCATCCTGGTGGACGACGGCTCGACCGACATGACGCTGGAGGTCGCGCGCCAGCTCGGGCTGCAGATCTTCGTCCACGACCGGAACTACGGCTACGGCGCCAACCAGAAGACCTGCTACACGGAGGCGCTGCGCGCGGGCGCCGAAGTCGTGGTGATGGTGCACCCCGACTACCAGTACGACCCGACGCTGGTCCCGCAGATCATCGCGCCCATCCTCGCGGGCGACGCCGACGTCGTGCTCGGCTCGCGGCTCAAGAGCGGCTCGGCGCTCGCGCAGGGGATGCCGTGGTGGAAGTTCGTCTCGAATCGGTTCCTGACCTGGGTGGAGAACACCGTGTTCGGGCTCCACCTGTCCGAGTACCACACCGGCTACCGCGCGTTCCGGCGCGAGGTGCTCGAGACGGTGAACTTCGCCGCGAACTCCGACGCGTTCATCTTCGACCAGGAGATCATCGCGCAGACCGTGGCCGCCGGGTTCCGGATCGGCGAGATCGCGGTGCCGACGCGCTACTTCAAGGAAGCGTCGCAGGCGAGCTTCCTCGCCTCGACGCGCTACGGGCTCAGCATCCTCTCGGTCTGCTTCGTGTACCTGCTGCATCGCCGCGGGATCCGACGCTCGCGGCGCTTCTCGAGCCTGCGCGCGCGCTATCACCGCTTGCCTTGATCGCTCGCGCGCGCCGGTGACCGCGTCGCGCGCCCTTCTCGTGCGTCTTCTCGACGTCCTCGGCGTGGTCGCCGTGCTCGGCGGCGTCGTCGTGGCCGTGACCGGCGGCACGAAGCTCGGCGGGATTCTCCTCACGCGTCCCGAAGCGTTCGTCGTCGCCGCGACGACGCTCTTCGGCCTCCGCGCGTTGCTCCGGCCCTATCCGCCGCCCGCGCGCGCGCCCGCGCGTGTCGTCGCCATCGCGGTGGCGGGCTACGTCGTCGCGATGGGCTTCATCGTCGTCACGCGCCACTGGATGCTGCGGACGCACGCGCTCGACCTCGGGCAGTACGTGCAGACGGTGTGGGCGATCGCGCACGGCCACGGCGCGACGTTCACGCTGATTCCCGAGTACGTGACCACCGTGAAGATGCACGCGTGGGGCGATCACTTCTCGCCGATCCTCTACACGCTCGTCCCGTTCATCCGCCTGGTGCCGGACACGACGGTCGCGCTGCTCTTCCAGACGGTCGTGCTGGCGCTCGGTGCGTTCGCGGTCTACCGGTACGCGCAGGGCCGCGTGCCCCCGACCGCCGCGGCGGCGCTCGCGGTCGTGTACCTGCTGAATCCGTCGCTGCAGGGGATCAACCTGCGCGACATCCACCCCGCCGCGTTCGTGATCCCGCTGATCATCGCGGCCGCCGTCGCGCACGACGCACGCCGGTTCGGGTGGTGCGCGCTCGCCGTGATCCTCGCGGCGGCGTGCCGGGAGGATGCCGCGGTCGCCGTGGTCGGCTTCGGCATCTGGCTGGCGCTCGCGCGACGGCGCCGGGTGGCGGGGCCCCTCGTCGCCGTGGCGGCGGTCGCGTTGCTGCTGCTCGACCTGCAGGTGATCATGCCGTACTTCCGCGGCGGCGCGGAGTATCACCATCTCTATCGCTACACGCACCTCGGCAGCTCGCTCACGGAGATCCTGGTCAGCGTCGCCGTCAGGCCGTGGCGCTGGCTCGGCGTGCTGCTGACCGGACCGAAGCTCGTCTACATGCTCGCGCTGCTGGCGCCGCTCGGCTTCCTGCCGTTGCTCGCGCCGCGCGTGCTCGCCGCGGCGCTGCCGGGGCTCGCGATGAATCTCCTGAGCGTCGACCCGATCCTCATCAACCACCGGTCGCAGTACCAGAGCTTCGTGCTCCCGTTCCTCGCGCTCGCGGCGGTCGAGGGCTACGCGGTCCTGCGCGCGCGCGCGGGCGAGTGGAGCCGGGCGCCGGCGATCGCGCTCGGCGTCGCGGTCTGTCTCGCGCTGATCCTGACGTCGCGCACGTTCAACGATCTCTCGGTGCAGAAGTGGCGCCCGGGAGAGGAGCAGCGCGCGGCGCACCGCTTGCTGGCGAGGATTCCGAAGGCGAGCGGCGTCAGCGCGAACGAGCGCCTGGTGCCGCACCTCGTGCTGCGCGAGCACGTGTTCGTGTTCCCGCGCGGCCTCGGGATCAGCTCGCACGTGATCGAGCGCGCGGACGTGCTCGCGCGCGTTCCCGCGCCGGGCTACGTGGAGCGCGAGCGCGCGGGCGGCTGGGTGCTGCTGGAGCGTCAGCCCTAGGCTAGGCTTCGGCCTCGCTCACCTCACCGGAGGCGAGCACGTGCGACGCGTGGTGGTGGATCATCCGCCAGCCCTCCGTCCCCCGCGCGAACAGGTTCGTCGCGAGGATGCGTGTGACGCCCACGCGCCCGCCGACGTCGGACAGGATGTTCTCGGTGCAGGTGACCCACCCGACGTCCGCGTGGACGACCACGCGGAGATCGCCGATGGTGAAGCGCATCTCCTCGGTGTTGGCGAAGATCGCGCGCCACGACTCGCGCACGGCGTCCCAGCCGGTGAGCAGCGGCCAGCCCGGGTGCACGCACTTGACGTCGTCGTCGTGCGTCCAGACCGCGTCCATCTCCGCGAGGTCGAGCGCCTCGAACGCGCGATAGAACCGCGCGTTCGCGTCCGCGACGGCCTTGCTCTCGCCCGTCAGGCCTGGGGGCATTCGACGACGACGTGCTCGCCTTCGTGGCGCAGCGGGAGCGTGCCCAGCGCATCGCCCGCGCACGGCCCCGCGATGCAGCGCCCGGTCGCCGGCTCGAAGACCGCGCCGTGCGTCGCGCAGACGATCGTCCGCGCGTCCTCGCTGAGGAACTCGTTCTCCCAGAGGTCGAGCGGCGTGCCGACGTGCGGGCAGCGGTTCACGTACGCGTGGAACGCGCCCTCGTGGTTCACGACGAAGCCGTGCACGCGCTTGCCGCCGCACTCGAGACGGAACTTCGCGGTGTGGCCGGGTCTCACGTCGGCCGCCGCGCAGCGCCACTGCGCCGGGTCGGTCATGAGGCGGAATGGTAGCATCGGACTCGCATGCTCGCGATCGACGCGCGCGACGTGGCGAAGACATTCCGGAGCGGCGTGCTCCGCCGGCGCGAGACGGTGGCGCTCGCGGGCGTGTCGCTCGGCGTGCCGCGGGGGACGATCTTCGGGCTCCTCGGCCCGAACGGCGCAGGGAAGACCACGCTGCTCTCGATCTTCGCCACGCTGCTGCTGCCTGATCGCGGCCAGGTCACGGTGCTCGGCCACGACGTCGTTCGCGAGGCGGGCGCGGTGCGCCGCCGGCTCAACATGGCGAGCGGCAACGCGTCGTTCGTGTGGGCGCTGAAGCCGCCGGAGATCCTCGCGTTCTACGGACGGCTGTACGGGCTCTCCGGACGGCGCCTGCGTTTGCGCATCGACGAGCTGCTCGAGATGTCCGAGCTCACCGCGCACCGGCGCGTGGCGTACAACGAGCTCTCCACGGGGCTCAAGCAGCGGCTCGCGCTGGCGAAGGCGCTCGTCAACGACCCCGAGCTGCTGTTCCTCGACGAGCCGACGCTCGGCCTGGATCCGGACGTGTCCGTGCGGCTGCGCGAGCGCATCGCGCGCCTGCGCCGTGAGCGCGAGATGACGATCGTGCTCACGACGCACTACATGCGGGAGGCGGAGCAGCTCTGCGACGAGATCGCGTTCATCAAGAGCGGCCGCGTCCTGGCGCGCGGCACGGCGTCGGAGCTGAAGCGGCAGATCCGGATCGGCGACGTCATCGCGCTGCGCCTCGATCCGCCGGACGCGCCGTGGCTCGCGGACATGGCGGGCGTGCTGCGCTGCACGGCCGTCAACGGGCGCATCGAGTGCACCGTGGACGACGCCGAGAAGCGGCTGGCGGAGATCCTCGCGGCCCTCCACGCCGAGGCCGTCGTCGTGAAGGACATCCAGGTCCGCGAGCCCGAGCTCGAGGAAGTCTTCGTTGAGCTGGCGCGCTGAGCTCGTCGCGATCAGCGCGTTCGCCCGGCGCAATCTCCAGATGGCGTCGCGCAACGTGTTCCTCGTCTTCGAGCTCCTCTTCTGGCCGGTCGTCGGCGTGGTCGGCATCGGGCTCATGGCCCGGTTCCTCCAGCTGTCGCCCGAAGCCACCTCCTTCATCCTCATCGGGCAGATCGCGTTCTCCACGGTGAGCATCTGTCAGCTGGACGTCGCGTACGCCGTGCTCTACGACGTCTGGTCGAAGTCGGTGAAGCATCAGTTCCTGGCGCCCATCGGCGTGCGCCACCTCACGGCCGGCGCGTGGCTGGTCGGGATCCTGCGCGCGCTCGTCGTCTTCACGCTGCTCGCGGCGCTGGGATGGTGGGCCTTCGGCTTCGATGCGCTCCACGCGGGCGTGGTCCCGCTCGCCGTCTTCCTCATGGGGTGCTGTCTCACCGCGTGGTCGGTGAGCGTGATCGTCTGCACCCTCATCATGCTGTTCGGCGCGAAGGCGGAGACGGCCGCGTGGGCGAGCGTGAACTTCGTGCTGACGCTCGCCGGCATCTACTACTCGGTCGCCGTGCTGCCGACGCCCGTGGCCGCGCTCGCCGCGGCGATCCCGCTGACGTACTTCCTCGACGCGTATCGCGCGTACCACGGGTTTCCCCCGGAGTTCGCGCGGCCCATCCTCGTGGGCAGCGTGCTCGCGGTCCTCTACGTGGTCCTGAGCCACTGGGCGTTCGTGGCCGCGGTGCGGAGCGCGCGACGCTCGGGGTTGCTGCTGAAGCTGTCGGAGTGAGCGTGGATCCTGTCCTGTCGGCGGTCCTGCTCGGCTTCGTCCTCGGCCTGCAGCACGCCACCGATCCCGACCATGTCGTCGCCGTCGCGACGATCGTGACGCGCGAGCGGCGCTTCGTCGCGGGCGTGCGCGTGGGACTGTGGTGGGGCGTCGGGCACATGCTGACGCTGGGCGCCGCCGGCGCGGGGGTGGTCGCGCTGAACGTCGGCATGCCGGGGCGCGTCGCGACCGGCCTCGAGCTCCTGGTGGCCGCGATGCTCGTCGGTCTCGGCGCCGTTCGCCTGCACGGCGCGCTCCGCGGCATCCTCGCGGTCGCGCCCGACCGCCGCGTCGCCGATCATCACCACGGGCGGAAGGAGACCGTCCACACGCACCACGGCCGGCCGCACGTCCATCCCTCGGCGGCGCTGCTCGCGGCGTGGCGCGACGAGAGCCGGCGCGTCGCGCTCCGCGCGATGCTGGTCGGCGCCGTGCACGGCATGGCCGGCACCGCGGCGGTCGCGCTGCTCGTGCTCGCGACGCTCCACACGGTGACCGCGCCCGCGGTCTCTCTGCTCGTCTTCGGTCTCGGGACGATGGCCGGGATGACGGCGCTCACGGCGGCGATGGCCTATCCGGTGGCACGGCTCGCGCGCCTCCGGCTCATGCGCGAGGCGATGGCGCTGGCGTCGGGCGTCGCGGCGATCGCGTTCGGCTGCTGGTACGCCGTGCGCCTCGTCGTCTGACGGGCCCGATCGTGGTCGTGCGCACGTGGTCGATCGGCTGTCGCCTCCTCGGCGCGCTCACCGTCGTCGCGTTCGTCGTCGCCGCGTTCACCTCGGCGCCCAAGCTGGCCGCGCGGCGTCTCGCGGTGATGCCGGACGTCGGGGCCGCGGACGCCATCGTCGCCCTCGGCGCGACGGGCTACGTCGACGGAACGCTCGGCGACGCCTCGCTGCGCCGCGCCGTCCTCGGCATCCGGCTCTACCGCGAGGGGCTCGCGCCGCGCATCGTCTTCCTCGGCATGGTCGGCGAGGCGCAGTCGCGCGCGCGGCTCGCGCTGAGCCTCGGCGTTCCGCGCGAGGCGATCCTCACGGAAGGCGAGGAGCCGACCACGCGCGACGAGGCCCATCGGATGGGCGTCGTGCTGCGCGAGCGTCGCGGCGTCCGCTCGGTCCTGCTCGTCCCCGACGTCCTCCACATGCGCCGCGCCCGCGGCCTCTTCGAGCGCGCCGGCTTCACGGTGCGCCCCGCGCCGACGGAGACCGGCATCCTCGGCGCGGCGTCACCCGAGCGGCGCCTGGTCCTCACGCGCCACGTGGCGCAGGAAGTCGCGGCGCTCGCGTACCACCGGCTCTTCGGCTACCTGTGAGCGCACGCCGATGACGCTCCTGCTGCTGGCGGTCGTCGCGGTGACGTCGCTCCTTGCTGTCGCGGCGCTCGGGCGGGGCCGCGTCGGCGAGGCGCTGGCGGCGCTCGGAATGGTGCTGGAGGCGATCGGCGCGACGGTGGGGTTCTTCGTCGCGAACCTGACGGCGGGAGTCGCGCTCGTCCTGGTCGCGCGCGCGGTGTCGCTCTTCTACGCGACGCTGTACGAAGTCGCGGACGTGACGCTGCCGATCATGTCACTGATCCAGGCGCTGACGATCACGCTCTGGCGCGTGCGAATCGGGTAGGCGTCGTCCGAGCGCGGGCTTGCCCGCGCAATTCTGCTGTTGGGGGGAGGCAGGGAGGAGCACGCCGTCAGGCGTGCGACGACCGTCGGAAGGGGGGCGAAGCCCCCCTCCGAGTCAACTACCGGCCGAGGAACTTGCGGACGCTGCGCGCGATGCCCGTCGCGTCCAGGCCGTGCTTGACGTAGAGGCCCTTCGGATCGCCGGACTCGCCGAAGCCCTGCACGCCGAGGCGCTTCATCGCCGTCGGCAACGCTTCGCAGAGGGCCTCGCTGACCGCACCGCCGAGCCCACCGGCGATCGAGTGATCCTCGACGGTCACCACGTGGCCGGTCTTGCGCGCGGACGCGAGCAGCATCTCCTCGTCGAGCGGCTTGATCGACGCGGCGTTGATGACTTCCGCGCGGATGCCGTCGCCTTCGAGCTGCTGCGCGGCCTCGAGCGCGTTGAAGACGGTGCCGCCCGACGCGATGACCGTGACGTCGCTGCCGTCGCGCAGCCGCGCCCACTGGCCGAGCCGGAACTGATAGCCGGCGGGGGAGACCGGCTCGAGGTTCTGGCGCGTCAGCCGGAGGTAGAGCGGTCCCTGGTGCTCCGCGGCGTACGCGATGACCTGCTTGCACTCGACCTCGTCGGCCGGCTGGATGATCGGGATGTTCGGCAGCGCGCGGATGCACGCGATGTCCTCGAGACCCATCTGGCTGTACCCGTCCTCGCCGATGGCGACGCCGACGTGGGTTCCGACGAGCTTCACGTTCGCGTTGGTGTAGGCGACCGAGATGCGAATCGTCTCGAAGCGGCCGACGAGGAAGCACGCGAAGGAGGCCGCGAAGGGGACCTTGCCCGCCATGGCGAGCCCCGCGGCCACGCCGATCATGTTCGCCTCGGCGATGCCGACGTTGAAGGCGCGGTCCGGGTACTTCTTCGCGAACGACACCGTCATCGTGGACTTCGAGAGGTCGGAGTCGAGCGTGACGATGCGCGGATCCTTCGCCCCGAGGTCGATCAGGGCCTCACCGAACGCGGCGCGCGTCGCTTTGGCGGCCATCACGTTTTCTCCAGCGCGGCCAGCTCGTCGACGACGGCCTTGGTCGCGCTGTCACGGGTGAGGTATTCGTCCCAGGCGGCCTCCGACACGCCGAGCAGGTCGCGGATCGCGCGGATCGCCTCCTGCGGCTTCGGCGCCTTGCCGTGCCACTCGGGATTGTTCTCCATCCACGGCACGCCCTTGCCCTTCACGGTGTTCGCGACGATGAAGGACGGCTTGCCCTTCGTCGCCTCCGCCTGGTCGAGGGCCTTCCCGATCTGCGCGAAGTTGTGGCCGTCGATCTCCTGCACGGCCCAGCCGAACGCCTGCCACTTCGCGACCACGGGCTCGAGGTCGAGGATGTCGGTGACGAACCCGTCGAGCTGGATCTTGTTGTAGTCGAGGATGGCGCAGAGGTTGTCGAGCGGATGGCTCGGCTGGCCGAGCTTCGGCCCCGACATCGCCGCTTCCCACACCTGGCCTTCCTGGATCTCGCCGTCACCGAGGATGCAGTACACGCGCGCGGGCGAGCCGGCCATCTTCAGGCCGAGCGCTTCGCCGAGCGCGATCGAGAGGCCCTGGCCGAGCGAGCCCGTCGCCGCTTCGATCCCGGGCAGCGCGTTGCGATCGGGATGCCCCTGGAGCGGGCTGCCGAGCTTGCGTAGCGAGATGAGCTGCGACTCGGGGAAGAAGCCCGCGCGCGACATCGCCGCGTAGAGCGCGGGCACCGCGTGGCCTTTGGAGAGGATCACGCGGTCGCGGTCCGGCCAGTCCGGGCGCTTCGGATCGACGCGCAGCCGGCCGAAATAGAGCGCGACGAGCAGGTCGGCGACCGAGTTCGACCCGCCGGGATGGCCCGAGCCCGCGTGGGTGAGCATGCGCTCGATCTGCACGCGGCACCCGCGAGCGATGGCCTCGAGGCGTGCGATATCCATCAGGCGAGATCCTCCATGAACCCTGCGATCGCATCGATACGGACGCCTGAGATCGCGACCTCCGGGGTGTAGGCGACTTCCGCCCAGACCACCGTGCCGCGCACGTCCTTGGTGACGCCGACGACGTTGTTCAGGATGGTCGCGATGTTGTCGTTGACCCGGATCACGTTCGCCCGGAGCGGCGCGGCGATCCGGCCGCCGCAAATGATATAGGAATCGCCGACGACCGTACAGGTGAAATCACCGGCGCGCAGGCCGTTGACCGGGTACGTGTACCAGATGCGGCCGATGTAGAGCCCGTTCCCGACGCGCCGGATCAGCTCGTCGCGCGTGACGCCGTCCTCTCCCTCGAGCACCACGTTCGACGCGGAGATCGAGGGGCTCGTATCGAACTGCCGCCCGCCGCCGAAGGCGAAGCGGAAGCCGTTGCGCGGCACCAGCGCGCGGCGGGCCGCCTCGTCCGGCGCCGTGCCGAGCTTCTCGGCGCGCGCGGGATCGCGCAGCAGGCGCTGGGTCTCGTACCAGCTCGAGAGGCAACCCGTCAGCACCCCGGCGCGGATCAGGTCCGTGCGGCCGGTCGGCAGGCCCTCGCACGTGATGCCCTTGGATGCGATCCGTTCCGCCGCCGCGCCGTCGTCATAGAGGTGGAGGCCCGGTCCCGCCACGCGAGTACCGAGCCGGCCGAGGAACGGCGTGTTCGAGGCATAGAAGCTCGAGGCCGTGCACGCGGGCACGATGATGTTGTTCAGCAGATCGGCGACGGGCTGGCGGCCGAGCACGACCGTGTACGTGCCGGAGGGCACGCGGACGCCGTCGATCGCGGCGATCGCGCTCCGCGCGGCCTCGACGCCCGCCTCGTCGGTGAAGTGATCGAGCCGCGTGCCGGTGGACCACCCCGAGCCCTTCGCGTCGAACTTCTCGACCATCGCCGTGATGGACGAGGTGATGACGGTGGCTTCGTCGGTCTGCACCCGGGGCAGGTGCGTCGACACGATCGCGGCACGCTCCTGCACGACCGAGACGTCGCCGCCGACGATGAGACCGAGGTCCCGCAATCCCGCCTCGCCGCCGGCGAGCTCGGCGAGCCGGCCCGCGTGGAGGAACGTGCGGACCGCGCCGTTCACGACCTTCCAGCCGGCCTCGACGAGCGCGCGGTCGTCGAGCGTCATCAGCGCGGGGTCGTGATGGGTCCCGAGCGTGCGCCGCTCGGGTCCGGGCTTCGGAAGCGAGACGAACTCGGGATCGCGCACGGCCGCGCGCCGCGCTTTGGTCAACGCGCGCTCGACGCCGCGCGCCGCGAGGTCGCTCGGCTCGCTACCGAAGCCGACGAGGTCGCCGTCGGGGCCGGCGAAGACCGCCTGGATCCCGATCCCGTGGGCCGTGGCCGACTTCGGCTCCTCGACGCCGTCGCACGGGATGTGGGACGTGTAGTTCAGCCGCGTGAGCAGGGCCGCGTTCGCCGCCACGAAGATCTCGACTTCGCGGACGTCCGGCTGATGCCGCGCCCACTCGAACGCCTCGGTCGCCGCGCGAGCGAGGTCGTCGATGGACATCATGTCAAGGGGTTCGGGGTCCCTCGGTTGTGGTGTCCCATGTTCAATGCCCGGGCGTGGCCTTCGGATTTCGGCCTTCGACGGGGTAGCCCTTCTCCCACCAGCCGGGGAGCCCTTCGTCGAGCACCTCGTGATTGCGCCAGCCCTTCGCGTAGAGGAGGTCGCTGGCCCCCCGGGCCAGCGCGTGCGGGCACGTTCAGTAGAGGACGACGCGGGTCTGCTTCGGCACTTCCTTCGGTGCGCGCGCATCCACCTCGCGCAAGGGAAGGCTCTTCGCGCCCTTGATGTGGAGCTCGCGGTACGCCTCGGCCGTGCGGACGTCGAAGATCGCGACCTTCGCGCCGCCGTCGACCTGGGCCTTGAGCGTGTCCACCTTGATGAACTTCACGGGGTAGCTCGGTGGCGCGGCTGGCTGCGCGGCGCCGAGGAGGAGCGCGATCGCAAGGATGGGGGATGCGAGACGCCCCCCCCAAGCCCCCCGCCGCTCCGGGCGCGGAATGAATCCGCGCCCTCCGCGAGTGCCGAAGGGCTTCATGAGCCGAATATCCGCGCGCGGCTGCGCATCGTCGGACCGCCGTTGCCGAGCTTCTTCGTCTGCATCGGCTGGCCCTTGCCGCAGTTGGAGATGGGATAGAGGCGAAAGTCGGCGCCGACCGCGTCGACGTTCATCAGGTAGTCGCGCGTGTCGGCGGCGATGCCGCCGTCGCGATACAGGCGGCCGAGCTGGCCGTCGACGATCTCGTACACCTTCCGCGCGGAGATCCGGAAGTTCTCGCGGCTCTCCGCGATCGAGGGCGTGCGGTGGCCGACCACGTAGTAGCCGTGGTCGACCTCGCGGATCATCGCGTCGGGATCCCGGTCGCCCTCCGCGAACACCGTGCTCGACATGCGGATCAGCGGGACGAGCGACGGGTCGGTCGCCTTCCAGTGCCCGTTCGGCGCGCCGCCGAAGACCGCCGCGGTCTGCCGGCTGTTCATGAATCCCTGGAGCACGCCGCGATCGATGTGGACCACGCGTCGCGCGGGCGTGCCCTCGTGGTCGTAGGCGTAGTGGCCGTACCCCGGCAGCGCGGGATCGGAGAACGCGGTGACCAGCGGCGAGGCGATCTGCTTGCCGACCTGGTGCTCGCCGAGGCCGCGCAAGAGCCACGAGCGTCCGGCGTACGCCGTCTCCATCTTCAGCGCGCGGTCGAGCTCGACCGGATGGCCGATGATCTCGTGCGAGACGAGCGTGTTGTAGTGCGGATCCGTCACGACGACGACCTCGCCGTCGGACGTCGGCAGCGTGGGCGCGGCGGCGACCTCGACGGCTTCGCGCCCGATCGCGCGCGCGAACTCGACGAACGTCGGGAAGCGGATGAGCGGCTCGTCGGCCCCGCGCGTGAGGATCTCCCACCCGCGCTGGTGACCGAGCACGTCGTAGATCTCGTGGCTCACGCCGTCGACGACCGCGACGACCCACACCATGCCCTGGGTGAGGGCGAAGGTCTGGTCGATGCGCGCGCCCTCGGTCGACACGAACAGCTCGCGCGAGAGCTGCGTGAGCGTGGAGACGAAGTTGTACTTGAGCCGCGCGTCGAGCCCCGCGAGGTCTCGCGAGACGTCGGTCGTCTCGACGACCATGGCCGGCAGCGCCATCGCGCGCGGATCGACCTCGCACAGGGCGGGGATGGTGTCGCGCCGGATCTCCACGGGATGCAGGCGCGTGTCCGCGAGCGTCTCGCCGAGCGGGCCCAGCTTGCCGCGCGCGTCCGCCTTCATCTCCGCGTTGACGTCTGCGCGGCGCCAGGCCTGTTCGATCGCCTCGCGCACGATCCGTGGCAGATCGTCGGCGTCGGCCGCGCCGAGCGTGAGGCCGACGTACCCCGGGGCGATCGAGCGGTCACCAGCGAGCACCCGAACGCCGAGGCCGAGCCCGTAGTCGTCGCCCGACGACTTCGCGGCGCCGTTCTCGGCGGTGGCGTACTTGCCCTGCGTGACTTCCAGGCGCACGTCGGCGTGCGTGAGATGCGGCAGCCGGCGCTTCGCGTCGTGGACCAGCTCCTCGACGCTGGGCGCGACGCGGTCGATCAGCTCGACGCCGATCATCAGAAGGGCTCGACCTCGACCAGCTCGCCCGGCTCGACGTCGCCGCGCTCCTCGTCGAGCACGACGAGACAGTTGCCGACGACCATCGAGCTCAGGATGCCGGAGCCCTGCGGGCCGGTGGTCCGCACGTGCCACGTCCTGTCCGCCGCGGCGTAGCTGAGGATGCCGCGCTTGAACTCGCGCCGGCCGGTCTTCTTGCGCATCGGTTCGTCGGCGCGCGCGTGGAACGTCGCGGGGAAGAGCCGCGTGCGGCCCGCGAGCTTGTAGATGGCGGGCCGGACGAACAGCATGAACGCCAGCATCGAGGCGACCGGGTTGCCGGGAAGGCCGAAGAAGTGCGCAGGGCCGATCGATCCCATCGCGAGCGGCCGGCCGGGCTGCATGGCCACCTGCCAGAACTCGATGCCGCCGATCTCCTCGAGCACGTCCTTCACGAGGTCGTAGATGCCGACCGACACGCCCCCGGAGCTCACGACCACGTCGGCCATCGACGCCGCGTCGAGCAATCGTGCGCGCAGCTCCTCGCGCCGGTCGGGCACGATGCCGAGGTCGATCACCTGGCCGCCGCAGCGCGCGATGCTGCCGCGCAGCGCGAAGCGGTTGGAGTCGTAGATCTGCCCTGGCTTGCGCACCGAGCCCGGCTCCGCGACTTCGTCACCCGTCGAGAGCAGCGCCACGCGCGGCCGCGAGTGCACGAGCGCCTGCACGAACCCGAGCGAGGTGAGCAGCCCGATCTCCTGCGGCCGGAGCGGCGAGCCTTTCGCCACGACCACGGTGCCGCTCGCGATGTCTTCGCCGTGCCGCCGCACGTTCGCGCCCTTGTCGAGTGGACCGATGCGGACCCGGTCGCCCTCGCGCTCGACGATCTCCTGCGGGTACACGGTGTCGGCGCCCGCGGGCATCGGCGCGCCGGTCATGATGCGGATCGACTGGCCGGCGGCGAGCGTTCCGTCGTGCACGGAGCCGGCGGGCAGGTCGGCGATGACGGTCAGCTCGCGCGTGCCTTCACGGGGAATGTCGCCGCTGCCGACGGCGTAGCCGTCCACGGCCGAGTTGTCGCTGGGCGGAACGTCGAAGGGGGCGGGGACGTCTTCGGCGAGCACGCGATCGAGCGCGTCGACGACGGCGACGAGCTCGGGCGGCGCGATGTTCGTGACCCGGTCGAGGATCCGATTTTGGCCGTCCCGGACCGAAATCATGCTGGGAATAGTATCGCACGGAGAACTCGCCGGCACGTCGCGTGAGCCCTGCTCGCGGGCGCGGATGCGTTACTCGATGCGGTGATCTGCGCGGAGTACCAGCGACCGCGAGAGCGTCAGGCCAATAGCCTTGGCAGTCTTGAGGCCGCGCAACTCGCGAACAAACGCGCGCACGTGCGGCTGTGTCGGGTCCGCTCTCGATAGCCCCGAGAGCGGCGTAAGGCTGGAGATGAAGACGACCGCGGGAAGTCGCGTCACTAACCAGCGGCGCGCGACGTCCATCGTGGCGGGAGTCCAGCACTTGCGTGCCTCGCGAACGCGCCGCTGAGCGAGACTCGCTATGATAGCCAGCGTGATCGTGACCAAGCCGGCGGGCTTCTGGGTTCGCGTCGTCGCCGCGCTGCTCGATTTCGCGCTGCTCTGGCTCGTGAATCTCTCGTTCCGCGTCATCGCGGCGCGCGTCTGGCGCGTCGAGCCCGACAGCCCGCTCGGTGTGCAGGGAACGCTCGCCCTGTGCATGTTCTTCTTCGTCGCGCTCTACACGATCCTCCTGCACGCGCTCGAGGGACAGACGATCGGCAAGCTGGTCGTGGGCGTCCGCGTGGTCGGCGCCGACGGCGAGCCGCCCGCGATCGGCGCGTGCGTGCTGCGCTTCTTCGCGTACGCGGCGTCGGCGTTGCCCCTCGGCCTCGGTTTCGTGATGGCCGGCCTTCGCACCGATCGCCGCGCGCTGCACGACCTGCTCGCGGGGACACGTGTCGAACGGGCCGTGCGCGTACCGCCGCCGCCACCGGCCAGCGAGCCCGCGCCCGAACCGGAAGAGATGCTCCGTCCGAGTGAGTGACATGGGGGGCCGCCTCTAGCGGCCCCCCAAGCCCCCCGCGCTCGCGCCCCGGCGGAGCCGTGGCGCTTCGCGAGTGGCGATGACAAGGAGACCGTATGGATCTGGAGCTCGTCGGCAAGACCGCGCTCGTGACCGGCGGGAGCAAGGGCATCGGCAAGGCGATCGCGCGCGGGCTCGCGCGCGAAGGCGCGCGCGTCGCGATCTGCTCGCGTGACGGCGCGGCGCTCGCCGCGGCGGCGAAGGAGATCGGCGAGGGCATGCGCAGCGAGGTGATCGCGATCCCCGCGGATCTGAGCCGCGCGGCCGAGGTCCAGCGCGTGGCCGAAGACGCGGCCGGGCGGCTCGGACGCCTCGACATCCTCGTCAACAACGCGGGCGCGATCCGCGGCGGCGACTTCCTCAAGATTCCCGACGAGCAGTGGACCGGCGACTGGAGCCTGAAGCTCGTGGGCTACGTCCGCATGGCGCGCGCCGTGATTCCGCAGATGCAGGCGCAGGGCGGCGGCCGCATCTGCAACATCGTCGGCGCGGCCGCGCGCAATCCGCAGGCGACCTATCTACCGGGCGGCATCGCCAACGCCGGGCTCATCAACTTCACGAAGGGGCTCGCCGACTTCGGCGCGCCGTCGCGCATCCTCGTCACGGCCGTCTCGCCCGCGGCGACGCGTACCGAGCGGTGGGACAGCTTGATGGCGCAGCAAGCGGCGGCAGCGGGAAAGAGCGTCGAGGCGTTTCGCGCGGATGCGGAAAAGACTTACCCGCTAGGCCGCATCGCGACGTCCGAGGACATCGCCGATGTCGTGTGCTTTCTGGTATCGGCGCGAGCATCCTTCATCACCGGCGTCTGCATCACCGTGGACGGAGGCGCGACCCGCGGCGTGTATTTGTAGCCAATCCGGGGTCCGATCACGCAACTTGACATGCGTCGACTGCTGTCATTACCCTTTGGCACCCACTGCTACTTGTGGGGGTATCAACTCCGCCGCTTGTCAGGGCTCGAGGAGGCCGCCATGGCCGCGAAGCTGTTCGTCGGAAACCTCTCCTTCCAGGCCACCGAAGAAGATCTACGCGAGCTGTTCGCACAGGCG
>VGLJ01000043.1 GCA_016866775.1 Candidatus Rokuibacteriota bacterium
GTCGGATGGCGCGCGGGTCGCCGTAGGGATTGCTGGTGATTTGACAGAGGATCCAATCACCGCGGCCGGCGTCAGCAAGGGCGATGGCCCGCCGGAGCTTCGCCTGAGAGAGATCAGACAAGGGAACCGGAACGAGAACTATTCCGCCCGCTGAAGGTGCGACCACGCGGCATCTTCCTCGGGACGGCTCCAGTCGGCGAGCGCACGTTCGCTGAGCACTGCGGTCTCCGCGCTTCTGGGTGCGTCTTCAAGGATCGTGACGAGCGCTCTCCGTGGCCCCGGCAACTGAACGTCCTCGAGCAGGCGGACGTTTCCGCTCGCGTCGACGACGGCTTCAACGGTACGGATCATCATCGTCACCCCCGGACCTCGATCCTGCCTCAATGCCGTGCTGGGTCTCGCGCGGTGAACCGTGCACGTTGGCGGGCCGATACTCATGGCGACCCTGTTTCAGCTCGCGTCCCTCGAGACTGTTTCTATCGGCTGATCGTTCGGCACTTCGACGCAGAGGAATCCCAGTCCTCGCTCGACGGACAGACCCCTGCCGGCGCCATCTCTCCACCACGGTCGCGTAAGGGTCTCTCCACGCGTTGTCTAAACCACCCCTTGCTCTCCATGCACTTGGTATAGAGCGCTTGATCACATTCCATGACGGTCTCAGTCCGCGGCGCGGCGGCGGCGCGTAAATGATTGTGCCAGCATGCGGGGCGTAAACTCCGCCTGACTCGCTGGGTTCTTCGACGGTCTTTGTGGCGGAGTACCGGGCATCCTTCGTGCAGGCGTAGTCGTCGACACGGAACTCGGCTTCAGTTGCGCCTGGCTTCCGCCAAGCATAAGACGAACAGCCAACGAGCACCGCAACAAGCATGTGGTCCCGAACTCTCCTTCATGTTTGCCCGCCCTTATCTAGGCTTCGGGCTCTTGACCACGAAACATGCGCGGGGCGACGACCGTCGGAAGGAGGGCGAAGCGGCGAAGCCCCTCTCCGAGGGCGTCAGCGAGCGATCGGCAGGAAGCAGGTGACCGTCGTGCCCTTGCCGTCGACGCTGTCGACCTGGATCGCGCCGTCGTGCTCCTCGACGATGCGGTGGCAGACGGCGAGGCCGAGACCCATCCCCGATTCCTTCGTGGTGAAGAAGGGATCGAAGATCCGCGAGCGCAGGCCCGTCGGGATGCCGGTGCCCTCGTCGGCCACCACCGCCTCGACCATGATCCGCTGGCCGGAGCCCGAATCGACGCGGCCGTACAGCGGATTCATGCTCACGCGCGACGACAGCAGCACGTGGCCGCCGTGCTTCATCGACTCGATCGCGTTGCGGACGAGATTGTGGAAGACCTGGACCAGCCGGTCCTCGTCCCCGAGGATCGGCGGCAGGCTCGGGTCGTAGCGCCGGACGATCGTGATCCCGCGCTCGCGCGCCGCTTCCTCCTGGAGGAGCGCGACGCGCTCGAAGAGCTGGTGGAGGTTCAGCGGCACGCGGCGCACTTGCACCGGGCGCGCGAGGTCGAGCAGCTGCTCGATGATCCGGTTGACGCGGTCGACCTCGGTGAGGAGCACGCGCGTGTACTCGGTCAGCGACGAGTCGGCCCGGAGCTCGCGCTGGAGGAGCTGAACGGCGCCGCGGATCGCGCCGAGCGGGTTGCGGATCTCGTGCGCCAGGCCGACGGCCATCCGCCCCGCCGCCGCGAGCGTCTCCCCGCGCCGCACCTCGCCCTCGAGCTGCTGCAGCCGCGACAGGTCGCGGAGCACGGCGACCGCGCCCTCCACGCTGCCGTCGCGGCCGAAGAGCGGCGCGGTCACGAGGCTCACGGGCACGCGGCGGTTGTCGGTCGTCTCCACCGCCGTCTCGCTCTCCGAGCGGCTCTCGCCGGTCGCGAGCGTCTCGCGCAGGCGGCGGATCAGCGAGTCCTCGAACGGGAAGAGATCCTTCAGCGTGCGGCCGACGGCGCGGCGCGCCGACCGCGCGATCATCTCTTCCGCCGCGGCGTTCCAGAACACGACACGCGCGTCGCTGTCGACGGCGATGACCGCGTCGGGCAGCCCCGCCAGCATCGCTTCGTAGTTCATGACGCCAGCGCGAGGTCGGGAACGGCGTTCAGATCCATGCCCGCGCGCTCGCCCGCGGCCAGACGGGCGGTCCCCGCGGCGGCGATCATCGCGGCGTTGTCGGTGCAGAGCGAGCGCGGCGGCACGTGGAGGTGGAAGCCGTGCTCGCCGGCCGCGGCCGCGAGGCTCTCGCGCAGCGCGGTGTTGGCCGCGACGCCGCCCGTCAGCACGACCCGCCGGACGCCGAGGCGCACCGCCGCGCGCGCCGTCTTGCGGACGAGCATCTTGACGGCCGCGGCCTGAAACGACGCGGCGATGTCGGCGACGTCGCGCTCGCCGAGCGGCCGGTTGCGCTTCACGTGCAGCGAGACCGCGGTCTTGAGCCCGCTGAACGAGAAGTCCGGCGCCTGATCGCTCATCTGCGCCATCGGAAACGGAATCGCCGTCGGCGAGCCGTTGCGCGCGACGCGCTCGATGAACGGCCCACCCGGGAATCCGAGCGCGAGGAGCTTGGCGACCTTGTCGAACGCCTCGCCGGCCGCGTCGTCGCGCGTCTCGCCGACGAGCGTGTAGGTCAGCGGCGCGGCGGCGTGATAGAGCGCGGTGTGCCCGCCGGAGACGACCAGCGCGAGGAACGGATGGTCCGGCGGATCGTCGGTGAGCGAGGCCGCGTAGATGTGGCCTTCCAGGTGATTGACGCCGACCAGCGGCGTCCTTCCCACCCACGCCAGCGACTTCGCGAGCGAGCAGCCGACGAGCAGCGAGCCGACGAGCCCGGGGCCATGGGTGACCGCGATGCCGTCGAGATCGGGCAGCCGCACGCCCGCGTCGGCGAGCGCACGCTCCACGATCGGGACGATCACTTCGAGGTGACGGCGCGAGGCGAGCTCGGGGACGACGCCGCCGTAGGGCGCGTGGACGGCGTCTTGCGAGGCGACGATGCTCGAACGCACGCGGCGGCCGTCCTCGAGGACGGCCGCCGCGGTCTCGTCACAGGAGCTCTCGATCCCGAGGATCAGCATCGGGTCGAGAGACTCCGGGTCAGCGGACGGTGGTCTGCGTCGGCGTCGACGCGTGCTCGCCCTGCCGCTCGCCCATCACGCGCATGGTCTTCAGCACGTCGAGGGCGCGTTGCAGCTGCACGTCCTTCTTCAGATCCTCGACCGGGTCCGTCGACGGCAGCGGGCGATCCTTCGGCGCGGGCTCCTTCGGCACCTCGACGATGATGTCCGGCGTGATGCCCTTGCCGTGGATCGAGCGGCCCTTCGGCGTGAAGTACTTCGCCGTCGTCAGGCGGAGGCCCGAGCCGTCCGAGAGCGGGATGATCGTCTGGACCGAGCCCTTGCCGAAGCTCTGCGTGCCGACGACCATCGCGCGCTGCCAGTCCTGGAGCGCGCCGGCGACGATCTCGGAGGCAGACGCCGAGCCCTGGTTCACGAGCACGACCATCGGGATGGGGGGGAACCGCTTCTTGCTGTGCGCGGTGAACCGCATGTTCTGGCTGCGCACGCGGCCCTCGGTGTAGACGACCAGCTTGCCGTCCTCGACGAACTTCTCCGACACCTCGACCGCCGCCGTGAGGAGGCCGCCGGGGTTGTTGCGCAGGTCGAGGACCAGCGACTTCGCGCCGTGCTTGAGCGCCTTGTCGAGCGCCGTGTCGAGGTCGTGCGAGGTCTGCTCCTGGAACTGGCGCAGCTTGATGTAGGCGACGCCGTTGCCGAGATCGTGCTCACGCACGGAGTGCACGCGGATCTGCTCGCGCACGATGTCGAAGTCCTTCGGCTCGGTCCAGCCCTCGCGCACCACGCTGATCGTCACCTTCGTGCCGGGCTTGCCGCGCATGCGCTTGACGGCGTCGGAGAGCTGCATGTCCTTCGTGGTGAGACCGTCGATCTTGATGATCCGGTCGCCGGTGGTGAGGCCGGCGCGATACGCCGGCGTGCCTTCGATGGGCGACACGATCGTGAGGATGTCGTCCTTCAGCGTGATCTCGATGCCGAGGCCGCCGAAGCTGCCGGACGTCTCGACCTGCATGTCCTTGTAGCTGTCGGGATCCAGGAAGGAGCTGTGGGGATCGAGCACGCGGAGCGTGCCCTTGATCGCCGAGTAGATGATGTCCTTCAGCGGCACCTCGTCGACGTACTGGTTCTGGACGATTGACAGCACCTCGGTGAAGAGCCGCAGCTCCTTGTACGTGGCGCTGCCGTCCGTGCTCTTGCTCGCGACGGTGCCGCCGAGCGAGAGCGTGAGCACGACGAGGAGCGAGCCGATCACGAACACCTTCTTCATCTGATCCCCCTGGATCCTCTCTCTTTTCTCTCTAACTCCGCTGCTGGCGCAGCCATTGCTCCGGGTCTTGGGGCTTGCCCTGGTAGCGTACCTCGAAATAGAGCCTCGGGCCTGTCAGAGCCCCGGTGTCGCCCACCGTTGCAATCTTCTGGCCCTGCCTGACGTCGTCGCCTTCCTTGACCAGGATGTCCGCCACGTGGGCGTAGAGCGTGTAGTAGTCGTTGCCGTGGTCGAGGATGATCAGGTTCCCGTACCCCTTGAACCAGCCGGTATAGAGCACGTTCCCGGGGTAGACGGCCCCCACGTCCGTCCCCTGGGCGGCCTCGATGTCCACGCCGTTGCGGTACGTTCGGGTGCCGAACCGGGGGTGCACCTGGGCCCCGAAAGCCGCGACGATCTTGCCTTCCGTGGGCCAGGGGAGCCTCCCGCGGAGGGTCGCGAAGCCCGGTGACGGGGGCTCGATGCCGGGCTTGGGCGGCGGGGCCTTGGCGACCCGCCGCTGCTTCTCCTGAAGCTCCCGGATGAACGACTCGAGCCGCTTCGCCGCCTCGCTGAGCTCGCCGACCATCCGCTCGTGGTAGGCACGATCTTCCCGGACCCGGGCCAGAAGCGCCCGGCGCTTGGCCGCCTCACGGTCGACCTCCGCCTGCTCGCGGCCGGCCTCCACGCGCAGGGTGGCGAGCTCCGCCTGGCGGACCTCGACGCGGCGCTTGCGGTCCTCGAGCCGGTCCGACGTCGTGCGGAACTCGTCGATGAGGCGCGCGTCGACCGCGGCGAGGTTTGCCAGCGAGCGGATCGCGGCGCTGCGCCGCATCGGATCGTCGTCGCCGAGCAGGACGGGAATCGCGCCGCCCTGTGCCTGGACCTTGTAGAGCGCGCGGAGACGGCGCATGAGCTGCTCTTCCTGCTCCGAGCGCCGCCCCGCGAGCTTTCCGAGGTCGCCCCGCAGTGCCTTCAGGTCGCCCTCCGCGCGGTCGATGCGCGCGTCGAGCTTCCCCACCTCGGACTTCTTCTCCGCGAGCGACTTGTCGATCGTGTCGAGCTCCGCCAGCAGCGACGTCTCGCGCTTCTTCGCCTCCGCTGCCTTCGCGCGCTCCTCGTTGAGCTGGCGCTGCGTCTCTTGCAGGCGGCGCTGCTCGGTCTTGAGATCGTCGGAGGGACGCGGCTTCTGTGCCGGCTGCTGGGCGCCCGCGGACGCGACGGTCACGAGAATCAGGAGCGCCGCCGCGAGCCCGCGCATCACGCCGCGACCCTGCCGCGCGCGAGCAAGCCTCCGAGCGCGCCGAGTACGGCGCCCGCGACGACGATCGCGCCGATCTGCAGCACGGGCAGGAAGTCGACGCGCCCCAGCCCGAGCGCGGCGGCCATCAACGGTACCAGCTTCGGCGCAACGAACGCGTGCGCGATCGCCAGCGCGACGAGGGCGAGCGCGGCGCCGAGCAACCCCTGCACCATGCCCTGCAGCAGCAGCGGGAGCTGGATGACGAGCTCGGGCGCGCCGACGAGGCGCATGATCTCGGTCTCGTGCCGGCGCGCGTGGAGCACGAGCGTCGTCGCCGTCGTCACGGTGAGGATCGCAGCGATCCCGAGCACGCCGCCGAAGCCGAGGCCGACGAGCGTCACCAGCCGTTGCAGCCGCGCGAGCTTGTCGACCCACTCCACGCCGCCCGCGACCTCTTCCGCCTCGGGCAGCGCCGACAGGCGCTCGACGAGCCGGCGCGCGCCCTCGGGTGTCGCGGCGTCCGCGGTCGGTGTCACCTCCAGCGAAGCGGGCAGCGGATTCGCGGTGAGGTGCTCCGCGGCGCTCGCGTCCTTGCCGAGCGTCTTCTTCAGCGACGCGAGCGCCTCGGCGCGGCTCACGTAGCGCACGCCGGCGACGCCCGGCATCGCCTCCACCTTGCGTGCGAGCGCGGACGCGGCGGCGGTCGAGGGCTCCTGCTTCAGGTAGACGATGACGCGGAGGCGGTCGCGCCACGCGCTGACCGCGTGGCCGAGGTTGCCGGAGAGCAGCAGGAAGCTGCCGACGGCCGCGAGCGACAGCATGATGAGCACGATCGCGCTGATCGCGACGCGGCCGGCCCGCCGCAAGTCGCGCAACGCTTCACCGACGAGAAAGCCGACCACTAGCCGTCGTCCTTGACGAGACGGCCCGCTTCGAGCACGAGCACGCGGCGGCGCAATCCCGTCGCGAGCCGCGCCTGGTGAGTGGCGAAGAGGATCGTGGTGCCGCCCGCGTGGATGTCGCGGATCACCTGGAGGATCTCGTTCCCCATCTCGTCGTCGAGGTTGCCGGTGGGCTCGTCGGCGAGCAGGAGCGCGGGCCGGCGGACGATCGCGCGCGCGAGGGCGGCGCGCTGCGCCTCGCCCTGCGAGAGCTGCGCGGGATACGCCCGCGCGCGGGAGTGGAGGCCGACCGCGCGGAGCGCGTCGAACGTGCGCGCGGTGATCTCGCCGCGCGGCGTGCCGAGCACGCGCAGCACGAACGCGATGTTCTCGTACACGGTGCGGCCGGGCAGGAGCTTCGCGTCCTGGAAGACCACGCCGATGTTCTGGCGGAGCGCGGCGACACCCCGGCGGCTCAGCTTCGCCAGCGGCTGCCCGAGGACCTCGACGTCCCCTTCCGATGGCACCTCGGTCCGATAGAGGAGCTTGAGGAGGGTTGTCTTGCCTGCGCCGCTCTTGCCGTGGAGGACGACGAACTCGCCCTTGGCGACCCGGAAGGAGACGTCCGTCAGCGCCGGGACCTTCACGGGCCCAACAGAGAAGACCTTGCTGACCCGGTCCATCGCAATCATGGTGCGTACTTAGGATTATAGGGGGGAGGGCGATGTAGGCCCTACATCTGTGGGCGCCGCCTCGCCTGGCCTTCGGCGGGCAAAGATCGAGTAGCGTCAGGCTGAGCCCGGCGGGGTCAGCAAACTCTCAATCGGCCTCCCTGTCACCAGCGAATAGAGAACCAGAGGATCCCCAATCTGCTTCGTTCGGCCAACAGATCGTTCCAAGGTCCGCATTGACGCGCACGCGTGCAAAGTACGCGGGATCGCGGAGCGGTTCGAATACCCCCCGGAAAGACAGAGCCGGTTCGAGATCGATTCGCCTTCGACGCCGTCCTGGAACTGTAGCCAGAGGCGATAGCCGCCGCGATGTTCGACCTTGACGACATCGTTGAGCATTCCTCTCGCTACTGGAGCGGCGCGATCCGATTCAAAGGTGCCTCAGCCCGCGCCAGTCGCCAGTCCTCCAACAGCTCGTCGCGATGCTGAGCGAGGTGGTCGAGAAACGCCTGCCCGGCGCGGTCGTTCGGCGCCACTGTCGGTGAGCCAGATCAGCGTCTCGACCGCTTCGACCTGGCAGAAGAACGGTCGGATGTCCACGAACGAATGCTGACGCCAGTGCTGGAGCAGGCGCGCCGTCTCCGGGGTCACCCCTCACGCGCTCGGCTTGGGAATCGCCCGCCATTGGTCGACGCGCTGCCGCAGGCGATTGATGACCGACGTGGGGTCGTACTGTTGCTCCGCGGTCGAGAGCCCCGCGCCCTCGTCCAGAACGAGCGACTGTTGAGCCCGATTACGCTTCTGCTTCTTGGGCTTCGGGATCGGGGTGATGAACTTCGCAGGACTGCGGCTCTCGATAATGCGCCGGTGGGCTGGCCGTCGGCGTCGAGCTCCCAGTGACGCGCCGGATACTCGTCGGCGAGTTCAGGATCGGGCGCTCGAAGAAGCCGCTATCCATCCGCCGGCCGCCAGTATAAGCGGCTCGCGAGCCGAGTCGTAACGCCTTCGACCGCGGGACGGTCGCTTACGAACGAGCCAGCGCGCGAACGACCGTCGACGAGACGTGCCCGAGGTCCTCCGACGCCGCGAGGAACATCGTCTGGATCCCCGCGGCGATCCGGCGGTTCGTGACGACCATCGCGAGCTCGTCGCCAACGTCGCGCGCTCCACGAAGCCCTCGCACGAGCACCGAGGCTCCACGCGCGGCGGCGAAGTCGACGACGAGGCCGTCGAAGCCCTCCACCTCGACGTTCGGCAGATGTGCCAGCGCCTCCCGCACGAGCGCCAGGCGCTGGTCGAGGCTGCGCTCGGGCGCCTTGTGGCGGCCGATCGCGACCGCGACGACGAGTCGATCGAACAGTCGTGACGCCCGCTCGGCGACGTCGACGCGGCCCGGCGTGATCGGATCGAACGTCCCCGGATAAATCGCGATGGCCATCGCTCAGACCTTCGCGAGCTTCTCTTCGATGAGCGTGTTCACGATCGCCGGGTTCGCCTTGCCCTGCGTCGCCTTCATCACCTGGCCCACCAGCGACTTCGCGGCCGCGGTCTTGCCGGCCTTGAAGTCGGCGATGGCCTTCGGGTTGGCGGCGATGACCTGGTCGACGATCGCGGCGATCGCGCCGGTGTCCGCGACCTGCGTGAGGCCCTCGCGCTGCACGATCGTGCGCGCGTCTTCACGCGAGCGGACCATCTTCTCGAAGACGTCCTTCGCGATCTTGCCGCTGATCGTGCCGTCGTCGATGAGCGCGATGAGCCCGGCGAGGTGCGCCGGCGGGACCGGCGACTCGGCGATCGCGCGCTCATCGTCGCCCGGGACCACGCGCAGGAGCTCCGACATGATCCAGTTGGCCACGGCCTTGGCGGACGCGGGCGACGCGGTGCTGCCACCGGGCGCGAGCGCGCTCACCGCGGCCTCGTAGTAGCCGGCGAGCGCGCGGCTCTGCGTGAGGATGCCCGCGTCGTAGGCCGGCAGCCCGTACTGCGCGACGAACCGCTGCTGTTGCGCGCGCGCGAGCTCCGGCAGCGCGGCGCGGATCCCGTCCACGAACGCGCCCTCGAGCTTCAGCGGAACGAGATCGGGCTCCGGGAAGTAGCGATAGTCGTGCGCGTACTCCTTGCTGCGCATCGACCGCGTGTAGCCCTTGTCGGCGTCGAACAGGCGCGTCTCCTGCACGATCTTCTCGCCGGCCTCGAGCGCCTGCGCCTGCCGCTTCACCTCGAACTCGAGCGCGCGCTGCGCGTTGCGGAACGAGTTCAGGTTCTTGATCTCGACCTTCGTGCCGAGCTCCGTCGCGCCCGGGCGCCGCAGCGAGATGTTCGCGTCGCACCGCATCGAGCCTTCTTCCATGTTGCCGTCGCAGACACCGAGGTACATGAGCACGGAGCGGAACGCGCGGAGATACGCGGCGGCCTCCTCGGGCGACCGGAGCTCGGGCTTCGACACCGTCTCCATGAGCGGCACGCCCGCGCGGTTGAAGTCGACGCGGCTCGACGGCGCGGTCTCGAGCGTCCCGTCGTGGATGAGCTTGCCGACGTCCTCCTCCATGTGCAGCCGCTGGATGCCGATGCGCTTCGTGCCGCCCTGGACGTCGATCTCCAGCCAGCCGTCCTCCGCGAGCGGCTCCTCGTACTGGCTGATCTGGAAGTTCTTCGGCATGTCCGGGTAGTAGTAGTGCTTGCGCGCGAAGCGGCACGCGGTGTTGATCCGGCAGTTGAACGCGAGCGCGGTGCGGACGCCGAACTCGATCGCGCGCCGGTTGATCACCGGCAGCGTGCCGGGCATCCCGAGGCAGATCGGGCACGTCTGCGTGTTGGGGCTCGCGCCGAACGTCGTCGGGCAGCCGCAGAACATCTTCGTGCGCGTGGTGAGCTCGGCATGCACTTCCAGCCCTATGACGACTTCCCAGGTCATGCGAGCTCCGGGCGGCGCGTGCGCCAGGTCGTCGCCTGCTCGTACGCGTACGCGACACGCAGGATCGTCGCCTCGTCGAAGGCGCGGCCCACGAGATGGAGGCCGATCGGCAGGCCCGACGTCGAGAACCCGCACGGCACCGAGATCCCGGGGTTGCCCGAGAGGTTCGCCGGGACGGTGAAGACGTCGTTCAGGTACATCGCGAGCGGGTCTTCCTTCTCGCCGTGCTTGAACGCGACGCCGGGCGTGGTCGGGCCCACGATCACGTCCACGTGTTCGAACGCCGCGTCGAAGTCGCGGCGGATCAGCGTGCGCACCTTCTGCGCCTTGCCGTAGTACGCGTCGTAGTACCCGGAGGAGAGCGCGTACGTGCCGAGCATGATCCGGCGCTTGACCTCCGCCCCGAAGCCGGCCGCGCGCGTGCGCGACTCCATGTCGATGAGATCCTTGCCCAGCGCCCGGAGCCCGTACTTCACGCCGTCGTAGCGCGCGAGGTTCGACGACGCCTCGGCGGGCGCGATGATGTAGTACGCGGCGAGGCCGTGGTCCGCCGTCGGCAACGTCACCGCCTGCGTGGTCGCGCCCAGGCCTTTCAGGACGTCGATCGCCGCGGTGACCGCGCGCTGCACGTCGGGATCCATGCCCGCGGTGTCGTACTCGAGCACGCCGACCCGCAGGCCTCGCATGCCTTCGCCCAGCGACGCCGCGTAGTCCGGCACCGGCACGTCCACCGACGTCGCGTCGGCGGGATCGACGCCCGCGATGGCGCGAAGGACGAGGGCGGCGTCGCGCACGTCCTTGGCGAACGGGCCGATCTGGTCGAGCGACGACGCGAACGCCACGAGCCCGTAGCGCGACACGCGGCCGTACGTCGGCTTCATGCCGACGATGCCGCAGAACGCGCCGGGCTGACGGATCGAGCCGCCGGTGTCCGTGCCGAGGCTGATCGCGGCGAGATCGCCCGCCACCGCGGCCGCGGGCCCGCCCGACGAGCCGCCGGGCACGCGCGCGAGGTCCCACGGGTTCGCGGTCAATTGAAAGGCCGAGTGCTCCGTGGAAGATCCCATGGCGAACTCGTCCATGTTCGACTTGCCGAGCGGCACCACGCCGGCCGCCGCGAGGCGCGTCACCACGGTGGCGTCGAACGGCGGCACCCAGCTCTCGAGGATCCGTGAGCCACACGTGGTCTTCACGCCCCGCGTGGACAGCACGTCCTTGTAGCTGATCGGGACGCCGTCCAGCGGCCCGAGCGGCTTGCCGGCGCGGTAGCGCGCGTCGGACGCGGCGGCGGCCGCGCGCGCGCGGCCGTCGGTGACCGTGAGGTACGCGCGCACCTTGCCGTCGAGCTTCGCGATCCGCCCGAGGTACGCCTCGGTGACGGCGCTCGGCGTCGCGGCGCCGCTGCGGAAGGCGTCGGTCAGCTCGTGCGCGGTCAGACGCGTCGGGTCCGTCACTCAGTCCTCGATGATCCGCGGCACCCGGAAGAACTCGCCCGCGCGATCGGGGGCGTTCGCGAGCGCTTCGTCGCGGGGCAGACACGGACCCGGCGCGTCGTCGCGCATCACGTTCACCATCGGGACCGCGTGCGACGTCGGCTCCACGTCGTCGGTGGCAAGGGCGTTGAGCTTCTCGATGTACGCGAGGATGCCGTTGAGCTGCTCGCGCATCTTCTCGATCTCGGCGGCGCTCAGCGCGAGCCGGGCGAGCCGCGCGACGTGCTCCACGTCTTTCCGCTCAATCATGGCCGTCGATCTCTTCCAGGTGAGCGTACTGCAGCGACAGGCGCTTCCGCCCGACGCTCGCGAAGCGCACGGTGACCATGACGTCCTCGCCCTCGCGCTCCACGCCGACGACGAGACCCTCGCCGAAACGGGCGTGGCGGACCTTCGCGCCGACCTTCATCGGCAAGTCGTCGTCGCCGGGCATGGGAAGGGGCGGACCCGGCGAGCCGTACGACGCGCGCGGCTCCTGGAACGTCGGCGGCTCACGCCGCGCGTTCACCATCACCAGGTGCTCTTCCGGCATCTCGCGCAGGAAGCGCGAGGGTTCGCCGACACCGTAGCCGTGCAGGCGACGATGCAGCGCCCACGAGAGCGCGAGCTTCTCCTTCGCGCGCGTGAGACCCACGTAGCAGAGCCGGCGCTCCTCCTCGACTTCCTCCGGGGAGTCGAGCGAGCGCATGTGCGGGAAGACGCCCTCCTCCAGTCCCGTGAGGAAGACGAACGGGAACTCGAGCCCCTTGGCCGAGTGCAGGGTCATCATCGTCACCCCGCGGGACTCTTCGGGCATCTCGTCGACGTCGGCGACGAGCGCGACGCCGTCGAGGAAGGTCTCGAGCGAGGGATCCGGCTGCGTGCGCTCGTGGTCCTCGGCGGCGGCGATGAGCTCCTCGAGGTTCTCGAGGCGCGCCTGCGCCTCGGGCGAGCGTTCCTGCTCGAGCGCGGCGCGGGAGCCCGTCGTGTCGAGCACGAGGTCGATGAAGGCGGGGAGCTGGGCGCCGGCGCGCTCGCTGCGGAGGCGCGCGATCAGCGCCGCGAAGTCTTCGAGCGCGCGGCGCTGCTTGCCGCTGACGTCCACCGGCGGCGTCGCGGCCAGATCCAGCAGCGCGCGGCGCTCACGAACGGCGACGTCGTCGAGCCGCGTGAGCGACGTCTTGCCGATGCCGCGGGCGGGCGCGCCGATGGCGCGGCGGAAGGCCACGTCGTCGTCGGGGTTCACGATGAGCCGCAGGTACGCGAGGACGTCCTTGATCTCCTTGCGCTCGTAGAACCGGACGCTGCCGACGATGACGTACGGGATGCCGGCCCGTCGCAGCGCGTCCTCGAGCACGCGCGACTGCGCGTTGGTCCGGTAGAACACCGCGACGTCGCTGAACGCCGTGGCCTCGCCGCGCGCCTGCACGATCGACTGCGCGACCCAGTTCGATTCCTCGTGCTCGTCCCACGCGCGATAGACGCGGACCGCCTCACCCTCCGCGTTCTGCGTCCAGAGCGTCTTCTCCTTCCGCAGACGGTTGTGCCCGATCACGCCGGCCGCGAGCGCGAGGATGCGCCGGGTCGATCGATAGTTCTCCTCGAGGCGGATCACGCGCGTGCCGGGATAGTCGTTCTCGAAGTCGAGGATGTTGCCGAGATCCGCGCCGCGGAACTTGTAGATCGAGTTGTGCACGACAATGCCACCGGCGACGTAATTGCGCAGTTCCCCGACGGTCAAGTCATAGACGAAGCCGGTGTATCCCTCGACATTAACGGACGCGACGCGCGCCTCTTCGATGTGCCCGTCCCGGAGAATCGGAAGAACCATCCCTGGACGGATGTGACTCGCCGGCATGAACTGGAACGCGCGGCGCGGCGTCAGGCGCGCGCGACGCACGAGATCAAGCTCGCCAATCTGCGCGAGACTGCGGACGAAGTCGAGACCCTTGTCGTAATCTTGTCGCGCCGTCTCGATCCGCCAGTCAGCCCGCCTTCCCGCACGCGTCGGCGCAACGAGTGAAAGCGCCTCGCGCAATCGCTGGTCTGAGCTTACGAGCTGAATCTTGTGTTCCGCGCGTCCATAGCTTCGTGGATATCCGAACATCGTGAAGTAAACGAGCTTGCGCGAATTCCGTCCGAGATTGATCGCCTGGGCGCGGTGATGTGGGTACTCGGGAAACAGGAGGAGGTCGTTCATCAAGAGTCGTGCCCGGGCGCGCGTATCGATATCCCGATAGAGGCGATCGATGGCTTCCTGAGTCACAGCCATCCGACGACCGCACCCATGGAACACAAGGGTCGGTAGACCGTATTGCGCGGCGAGGTAAGACTCCCAGTACCGCGCCTCCGCATAGGTGTCGCACGCCTTCAAGACCCAGCAGCCATCGGCGTGCTCACCGTTCGTCCGCATCTGTAGTCCAGAAGCGCGCTTGCCCCGATCGTCACCCGCACGAACGCCCCGCGTGACGCCGATCCGATATCCGAGGGCCGAGTGATACATCAAGTAGACAAGATGACGGTTCGCGTCGGGCTCGATGCGCGCGAACATCATGTGATTCGGCGTTGCCGTGAGACGCCGCCCGTCTTCTGTCGTGATCTCGATCACGGAGCCGTCGTAGTGGCTCTTCTTGACCGCTTCGACGAGGGCTTCTCGGCTCTTGCCCCACCCGCTACCAGCGACGATCCGGTCCCCAGCGCGTATGCGTTCGATAGGCTTGAGCCCGTCGACGGTCTCGACGGTTGTTCCTTCGACCAGGCACTGGTCGGGATCCCCGACCACGCAGACGTTGCGATGCTTCGACGTCAGCAGGCGGATCATCCGGTACTGCACGCGGTTCGTGTCCTGGTACTCGTCGACGAGCACGTGGTGCCAGAGCCCGCGATACCAGTCGAGCACGCTCGGCGCTTCCTGGAAGAGCCGCACGACGAGCAGCAGCAGGTCGTCGAAGTCGACGGCGCCCGTGGCGCGCAGCCGCTCCTCGTAGCGCTTGTAGATGAGCGCGGCCTCCGCCTCGCTCGGGCCGCGCGCGTTCCTCGCCATCTCGTCGACCGACATCATCCGGTTCTTCGCCGAGCTGATCCGGTGGACGATCGCGGAGGCCGTGAGATTGCGCTCGTCGACGCCGCGCTCGCGGAGGCACTCCTTCACCAGCGAGAGGCGATCGTCCTCGTCGTAGATCGTGAAGTGCGGCTTGTAGCCGAGGTGGTGCACGTGCTGGCGCAGGATGCGCACGCACGCGGAGTGGAACGTCGCGACCAGTGGCGCCCGCAGACCGACGGGCGCGAGCAGCGCGTCGACCCGGCGCGCCATCTCGCCCGCCGCCTTGTTGGTGAACGTCACGGCGAGCACGTGGCGATCGTCGATGCCGCGCACGCCGATGAGGTGCGCGATCCGATGGGCGATCACGCGCGTCTTTCCGCTCCCGGCGCCCGCGAGGACGAGGAGCGGCCCATCTCCGTGGGTGACGGCGTCGCGCTGCGGCGGATTCAGGCGGGTGAGGAGGACTTCCGGGTCCAGCACTCGTCGATTGTACCCTCCCCACGCCTGCCCGACGATGCGCCCCGTGACCGATGCGTGCGCCACGGGGGCATCGTAGACCAGACCGGCGTGCGCGCTACCAGTGCCAGATCTGGTCGTGCTCCTCCAGGAGGCCGGCGATGTCCGCGCGGCGGATCGGCTGCGCCGCGCTGACGCACTTCTGCTTGTCGATCCCGCGCTCGTCCAGGTCCTCCTGCACGACGAAGACGCGCGCGCCCTTGGCCTCGAGCCTGGCGAGATCCTCGCTCGGACGGGCGGGGTGGTTCACCGTCGCCTTGCCGATGCTCAGCGGCGGGCACGTCTGGACGACGGCATAGTTCACGGCGTTGCCGCGCAGCAGCACGTGCACGTCGCCGCCCGCGTTGCGGAGCGCGCGGGTGAGCCAGAGGATCGTGTCGTCCTGCTCCTCGAGCGTGGCACGGTACGCGGTCTCCACGATGTTGAGGATCTTCATGACTCCCCCTCACTTCGTCGGGATGACGAGCGTGCGCGTCGACTCGCCCGCCATTTTCAGAAAATCGGCGGGGCCGCCGCGCTTGACGCCCTCGATCCAGTTGCCGGCGCCGCGCTCGTCCACGCAGAGCCCGCAGTTGACCCACGTGAGCTTCGGCTCGCTCTTGCCGAGCTCGACCAGCGCCGCGACGAGGTCCTTCGTCGTCGGGTGATCCTCCTCCTCCACGCTCGTGCCCTTCACCGGGTTCGCGTGCGGCGCCTGCTCCTTCATGGTCAGGCTCACCGCGCCCTCGTACGCGAAGACGTTGACGTTGATGCCCTTCTCCAGCGCGGCGGCGATGATGCGGAACGCCGTCGTCGAGGCCGCGGCCTCGTACGGGGCGTCCATCAGTGCTACGGTCAGTGTCTCAGCCATACCCTTCTCCTTTGGACATGGGGCCCCACTCCTGGAGGACCCCAAACCCCTCTCAGTGCCACAGCGTTTTCGTGTCGGGCTGCACCACGAGATCCACGAGCGCGCCGATGGAGGCCTCGCGGACCCCCGCCGACAGCTCGCCGCGGTCGATGCCGCGCTCGCGCGGCGAGAACTCGTCGGCGAGCACGGTGACGCCGGCCTTCGTCAGCGACGGCACGTGCGAGCCGCGCGCCCCGGCCCGCGTGGCGAGCACGCCGTTCTGCACGAAGTAGACGGTCACCGCGCGGCCGCGCTTGCGCAGCGACGCCGCCGTGTCCGAGACGAACGCGGTGTCCGCGGAATCGAACGGATCGCGGGATTCGATCACGACGTAGCGACTCTCGGTCATTCTCCTGCCCTCCTCGAGAGCATCTGTTCGATCACGCCGCCGAGACCCTCGGCGCCGGTGAAACGTTCCTGCTCCCCGATCTTCACGCGCTCGACGACGCCGTGCACGCGGCCGCGCGCGTCGCGCGACACGCGCACGATGAACGTCACGCCGTGCGCGGTGTCGTCACTCACGGGCGGCAGTCTGCCCCGCGCCCGTCACCAGGGTGTGATCGCGGCGTGAACGCTCGGAGCCGCGTCTTGACGGTCGCGCGGCGCGGGTGCCGGCGGGTGGGCGACGCCGTGCAGCTCGTTCCCGCGGTCCTCGGGCTGGCGCAGTTCTACCTGGTCCGCGCCGAGCTCCGAACGCGCCGGGAGCTCGCCGAGGAGCTGCTGGAGTTCGCGGAGCGCGAGCAGAGCGGCGCCGGGCTCGCGGTCGCGCACTGGCTGCTGGCGAACACGTCGTTCCATCTCGGCGACCCGGCGGTGGCGCACGAGCACGCCCGTCAGCGCGATCTCGCGCTCCGGCAGTCGCCAGGGCCGGCGTCCCAGCTCTTTCCCAAGGACTTCGGCGTGTACGCGCTGTGCTACGAGGCGTCGATCGTGTGGCTGCTCGGCTACCCGGAGCGCGCGGAGCGAGCGAACGACGGCGCTTGCGGGCTGGCGCGCGAGCAGGCGCACCCGTTCAGCGAGGTCATCGGCCTGATCCACGGCGCGCTGGTCCACCAGTACCGTCGGGAGCCGGACTCGTGCCGGGAAGCGGCGGAACGCGCGCTCGCGATCGCGCGCGAGCAGGGTTTCACGCACTACGTGCTTTTCGCCACGCTGCTGCGTGGCTGGGCCCTCGTCAAGCACGGTCAGGTGCACGAGGGCATCGCGCTGCTGCGCGAGGGCCTGGCGGGAATGCGCGAGACCGGCGCGGATCTCCGGCGGCCATACTTCCTGACCATGATGGCCGAGGCGCAGGGGCACGGTGGCGACGTCGACCAGGGTCTGGCGGCGCTCGACGAGGCGATGGCGGTGAGCGAGCGCACCGGCGAGCGCTGGGGGGAGGCAGAACAGCATCGGATGCGAGGCGAGCTGTTGCTGCGACACGTGAACCCCGATGAAGCCGGCGCGGAGGCCAGCTTTCGCACGGCCCTTGCCGTGGCGCAGCGCCAGCAGGCGCGATCCCTCGAGCTCCGCGCGGCGGTGAGCCTCGGGCGCCTGTGGCAAGCGCGGGGCAAGCGTGAAGACGCGCGGCGGCTCGTGGCCGAGGTCTACGGCCGCATGACCGAAGGCCTGGACACGCCCGACCTACGGGACGCCCAGGATCTCGTTCGCGCGTGACGCGAGGGGGCGCAGCCCCGCTCCGAGCAGCTACTCGACGGTCACCGATTTCGCGAGGTTGCGCGGCTGGTCGACGTCGCAGCCGCGGCGCACCGCGATGTGATACGCGAGGAACTGCATCGGGATCACGGTCAGGATCGGCGACAGGAGGTCGGACGTCGCCGGCACCGTGATGACGTGGTCGGCCTTGCCCGCGAGCACGGCGGCGTTGGTGTCGGTGACGGCGATCACCATCCCGTCGCGCGCGCGCACCTGCTCCATGTTCGACATCATCCGGTCGAAGTGGCTGTCGCCCGTCGCGAGCACCACGACCGGAAGCTGCTCGGCGATGAGCGCGATCGGGCCGTGCTTCATCTCGCCGCCCGCGTAGCCCTCCGCGTGGATGTACGAGATCTCCTTCAGCTTCAGCGCGCCCTCGAGCGCGATCGGGTACTGCATGCCGCGGCCGAGATAGAGGAAGTCGCGCGCCACCGCCAGCTCCTTCGCGAGCTGCGCGATCCGCGTGTCGAGCTCGAGCGTGCGCTCCACCAGGCCCGGCAGCTCGACGAGCTCGGCGATGCGCTTCTTCATGTCTTCGGGCGCGATCGCGCAGCGCTGCTGACCGAGCCAGAGGCTGAAGAGGTAGCCCGCCGCGATCATCGCGGTGAACGCCTTCGTCGACGCGACCCCGATCTCCGGGCCCGCGTGCATGTAGAGCACGCCGGCCGTCTCGCGCGCGAGGGCCGAGCCGACGACGTTGGTGATGCTGACCGTCGGGCAGCCGCGCGCCTTCGCCAGCTTGATCGAGCCGATGGTGTCGGCGGTCTCGCCGGACTGGGAGATCGCGATGACGAGCGTCTCGGGACCGATCGGCGCGTCGCGATACCGGAGCTCGGAGCCGAGGTCGACCTCGGCCGGGACCCCGGCGAGGCGCTCGATCATGCCGCGGGTGAGCATCGCGGCGTAGTGCGCGGTGCCGCAGGCGACGAGCATCACGCGCTGGATGCCGCGCACGGTGTGCGCGTCGAGGTTGAGCTCGGGCAGGTGCACGATGCCGCTGTCCGGCGACACGCGGCCGCGGAACGTGTCGGTGATCGCGCGCGGCTGCTCGTAGATCTCCTTGAGCATGAAGTGGCGGTAGCCGCCCTTCTCCGCCATGATCGGGTCCCACAGGATCCGCGTGGGCTCGCGATCCACCGCGTCGCCCTCGAGCGTCGTGACCGTCACCTCGTGCGCGGTCACCACCGCCATCTCGCCGTCCTCGAGGATCACCACGTCGCGCGTGTGCGCGAGGATCGCCGGGATGTCGGAGGCGATGATCATCTCGCCCTGGCCGAGGCCGACGACCACGCTGCCCGCGCCGTGCTTGCCCGCGATGAGCCGGTCCGGCGCGGCCGCGGAGACGACGCCGACCGCGTACGCGCCGCGGATCTCGGCGAGGGCCCTGCGCACGGCGGACTCGAGATCACCCGTGATCGCGAGGTGGTGCTCGACGAGATGGGCGAGGACTTCCGTGTCCGTCTCCGACTTGAAGACGTGGCCTTCGCCCTGCAGCCGCTCCTTGAGCTGGAGGTAGTTCTCGAGGATGCCGTTGTGGACGACGACCAGCGATCCCGAGCAATCGGTGTGCGGGTGGGCGTTTTCTTCCGACGGCCGCCCATGCGTCGCCCAGCGCGTGTGCCCGATGCCGAGCGTGCCGGAGACCGGCTTCTCCTTGAGGATCGCTTCGAGGTTCGTCATCTTGCCGGCCGCGCGCCGCACCTGGAGCGCGCCGTCCTGCAGCACCGCGACACCCGCGGAGTCGTAGCCGCGGTACTCGAGCTTCTTCAGGCCGTCGACGATGACACCGACGGCGCTCTTCTCACCGACGTAGCCGACGATTCCACACATGCTCAGCCCTTCTTCTTTTTGGCGGCGCGCATCGCCGACCGGCGCGCGCCCCACCCGTCCTTGACGACGGCTGCCGCCCGTTCCACCACGAGCGCGCCGGGCGGCACGTCCTTGGTGACGGTGGAGCCGGCCCCGATGTAGGCCTGCGCGCCGATGGTGAGGGGCGCGACCAGGCTGGCATTCGTTCCGATGAAGGCCTCGTCCTGAATCGTCGTGGGATGCTTGTCGAGGCCGTCGTAGTTGCAGGTGATGACGCCCGCGCCGACGTTCACGTCGTCCCCGATCGTGGCGTCGCCGAGGTACGCGAGGTGGCTCGCCTTCGAGCGCTTGCCGAGCCGCGTCTTCTTGAGCTCGACGAAGTTGCCGATGTGGGCGCCCGCGCCGACGTGCGCCTGCGGGCGGAGGTGGCAGAACGGCCCGAGGATCGCGTCCTCGTCCACCACGCTCTCGGTGATGACGCAGTAGGGCCTCAGCGCCACGCGGTCGCCCAGCGTGGCGCGCGTGAGGTGGCAGCCCGCGCCGATCGTGCAGTCGCTGCCGACGACGCTCGCGCCCTCGATGACCACGTTCGGATACACCACCGTGTCGACGCCGATCGTGACCGTGTCCTCGATGTACGTCGTCGCCGGGTCGAGGATCGTCACCCCGCCTTCCATCAGGCGGTCGAGCGTGCGCTCGCGCTGCACGGCGGCGGCGGCCGCGAGCTGCTTTCGGTCGTTCACGCCGAGCGCCTCGCGCGGATCGGCGACCGCCACGCCCTCCACGCGCGCGCCCCGGCGGTTGAAGATGCCGATGACGTCGGTGAGGTAGTACTCGCCCTGGTCGTTGTCCGGCTTCACCTCGGCCAGCGTCGACCACAGCCGCGACGCTTCGAAGCAGTAGATCGAGGTGTTGATCTCCGTCACCTTCTTCTCGTCGTCGGTGGCGTCGCGCTCCTCGACCACGCGCTTGACGCGGCCGCCCTGCCGCAGCACGCGTCCGAGCCCGTGCGGGCGATCGACGACGGCCGTGAGCATCGTCGCCGCCGCGCCGGTCGTGCGGTGGTGGCTGACGAGCCGTTCGAGCGTCTCGGCGGAGATCAGCGGCATGTCGGAGGCGAGGACGAGGATCGTTCCGTCTCCGCACTCGTCCTTCGCCTGGAGGACGGCGTGGCCGGTGCCGAGGCGTTCCCGCTGCTCGACCACCCGGACGTCAGGGGGAATGTGCTGGCGCAGCGCCGGCGTGTCGGGCGGCGCGACGACGACGAACCGATCGGCGAGGGCGTGGGCCGCGCGCAGAGGATAGGCGAGGAGTGGGCGGCCGCAGAGCGGGTGCAGGACCTTGGGCTGGCGCGACCGCATCCGCTTGCCTTCGCCCGCGGCGAGGATCACGACGGTCAGGCGGTGCACGACGTTGTCCATTCTAGCAAAGGGAGGGGCAAAGGGCGTGCCAGATTTGCCTTTTTCGGTGGCAACGCCCTTTGCGCCCCGTGGCGACGCATCGCGGTGGACGATTCACCGCGCGCCGGCCTCTGGAGTGTTGCGCAGGTGACACAGGAGCGCCTCGATGCGCGGGGGGATAGATGCGGTGAACTCGTGCATGGCTTGGGAAGCGGGATGCACGAACGTCAGGCCCGCCGCGTGGAGGGCCAGACCGTCGAGCGGGATCGGCGGCTGCAGCTTGCCGCCGTACGTGCGGTCTCCCACGACGGGATGGCCGATCGACGCCATGTGCACGCGGATCTGGTGCGTCCGTCCGGTCTCGAGCGTCACGTCGAGATGGGTGAAGTGCGGGAATCGTTCCACGACGCGCCAGCGGGTCACCGCGCGTTTGCCCTGCCCCGCGGGCCGGACCGCCATGCGCTGGCGATGCCGCGGATCGCGTCCGATCGCCGCGTCGACCACGCCGGTGGCCGCGCGCGCGCGGCCGTGCACGATCGCGACGTAGCGGCGCTTCACCGTCCGCGCCGCGAGCTGGCGTGTCAACGCATCGTACGCGCGGGGCGTCTTCGCGATGACGAGAAGGCCGGACGTATCCTTGTCGAGCCGGTGGACGATTCCCGGCCGGCGCGCTCCGCCGACCGAGGCGATCGCCGGGGCGTGAGCGAGCGCGGCGGCGGCGAGCGTCGCGTTGGCGTGCCCGGCACCCGGGTGCACGACCATGCCCGCGGGCTTGTCGACGACCAGCACGTCGTCGTCTTCGTGGACGACCGTGAGCGCGATCGGCTCGGGCTCGAGCTCGTCCTGCGTGCGCGGCGGCACCTCGAGCTCCACGCGCTCGCCGCCCTGCAGACGATACGCGCGCTTGCGCGCGCCGCCGTCGACGCGCACGACGCCGCTGTCGATCAGCTCTTGTAATCGCGCGCGCGAGACGTCGGCGACGCGCGCGGCGAGCCAGCGATCGAGCCGCTCGCCCGCCGCGCTCGCGTCGACGATCAGGAGCGTGATAGCAGCAGCCTCACCGCGAGCAGCACGACGCCCACGCTGATCGCGGAGTCCGCCACGTTGAACGCCGGCCAGTGATAGCCGCGCGCGTGGAGGTCCACGAAGTCGACGACGGCGCCGAAGCGGACGCGGTCGATCAGGTTGCCGATCGCGCCGCCGAAGATGAGCCCGATCGCGGCGTGATCGAGACGACTGCCGCCGGGGAGGACACGGAGCGCCACGCGCGCCAGCACGATCAGCGCGGCGACCGACAGCACCGCGACGATCCACCGCCAGCCCGACGGCACGCCGCCGAGGAGTCCGAACGCGAGGCCGGGATTCATCACCAGCGTGAGCGTGACGTAGCCGTCGACGATGTCGATGTGCGTGCCGGGCGCGAGGTGGCGGAGCACGACGGCCTTGGTGAATTGATCGGCGGCGATCACGAAGCCGCCCAGGATGAGAACGCGAATCAAGTGCCGCTGACGACGGGGGCGCACCGCTCGCACAACGTCGGGTGGCTCGCCACCTCGCCGACCCGTTCGCTGTAGACCCAGCAGCGCTCGCACTTCCGGCCCGGCGCGCGATCGACGGCGACGACGAAACCCGGGATCTCCTGGCTCTCGTAGACGACGGCGCCTGACGCCGCGCCGCTCAGCTCCACGCGCGACACGATGAAGAGCGTCTTCAGGAGGTCGCGCTTCGCCGCGAGCAGCGCGGGGATGTCCTCGGGCGCGCTCGCGACCCGCACGGAGGCTTCGAGCCCGCTGCCGATGAGCTTGCGCGCGCGCGCCGTCTCCAGCGCCTTCGCGACCTCGCGGCGCACCTCGAGCAGACGATCCCATTCCGCCTTGAGCCGGTCGTCGATCCACTCCAGCGGCACCTCGGGGAAACGCTCGAGATGCACCGACTCGCCGTGCGCGCCCGGGAGGTGGCGCCACCCCTCCTCGGCGGTGAACGTGAGGATCGGCGCCATCAGCCGCAGCAGCGCGCTCAGGATGTCGAAGCACGCGGTCTGCGCGGCGCGGCGCCGCGGGTCGTCGGCCGCCGACGTGTAGAGCCGGTCCTTGATGATGTCGAGGTACTGCGCGGACAGGTCGACGGCACAGAAGTTGTGCACGGTATGGAAGACCGCGTGGAACTGGTATTCCTCGTACGCGCGCGCGACGCGGTCGACCAGCCGCGCGAGCCGGTCGAGGATCCAGCGGTCGACCTCGTCGAGCCGCGCCGCGGGCTGGCGGTGGCGCGCCGGATCGAAGTCGGCGAGGTTGCCGAGCAGGAACCGGTACGTGTTGCGGATGCGCCGGTACGCGTCCGCGAGCCGGTCGAGGATCTCCCACGACACGCGGATGTCCTCGGTGTAGTCCTCGGCCGCGACCCAGAGGCGCAGCATCTCGGCGCCGCACTTCGGCAAGAGGTCGTCGAGGCTGATGACGTTGCCGAGGGACTTCGACATCTTCCGCCCCTCACCGTCGACGAAGAACCCGTGCGTGATCACCGTGCGGTACGGCGGCGCCTCGCGCGTGCCGACCGCTTCCAGCAGCGAGCTGTGGAACCATCCGCGGTGCTGGTCCGAGCCCTCGAGGTACATGTCCGCCGGCCACTGGAGCTCCGGACGCGTCTCGAGCACCGCCGCGTGGCTGCAGCCCGAGTCGAACCACACGTCGAGGATGTCGGTTTCCTTGCGGAACTCCGAGCCGCCGCACTTCGCGCAGCGCGTGCCGGGCGGCAGGAGCTGCGCGGCGGTGCGCGCGTACCACTCGTCGGCGCCGTGACCGTTGCGGAAGATCGCCGCCACGTGCTCGACGATGCGCTCTTCCAGCAGCAGCGCGTCGCAGCCTTCGCAATAGAACGCGACGATCGGCACGCCCCAGACGCGCTGGCGCGAGATCGTCCAGTCCGGCCGGTGCGCGACCATGTTGTAGATGCGCTCGCGTCCCCACGCGGGGATCCACGTGACGTCGCGCTGGATCGCCTCGAGTGCCCCGCGCCGCAGCCCGTCCGCGTCGAGCGCGATGAACCACTGCTCGGTGGCGAGGAACAGCGTCGGGTTCTTGCAGCGCCAGCAGTGCGGATACGTGTGGTCGAACGGCAGCTCGGCGACGAGCGCGCCGCGCTCGCGCAGCAGCGCCGTGATCTTCGGGTTCGCCTCCCACACCGAGAGCCCCGCGAAGTGCTCGATCTCCGCGATGAAGCGGCCGTTGTCGTCCACGGGGTTGTAGATGCGCAGCCCGAGGCTCTTGCCGAGATCGTAATCCTCCTCGCCGTGGCCGGGCGCGATGTGGACGAGGCCGGTGCCGGTGTCCATCGCGACGAAGTCCGCCGCGGCGACCTTGCCCGTGCGATCGATCCACGGGTGGCGATACTCGAGGCCCACGAGCGTCTGGCCGGGGATGCGCGCGATCTCGCGCACGGGCGCGAGCTTCGCGACGCCGATGAACGCCTCGGCGAGCTTGCTCGCGACGACGAGCGTCTCGACTCCATTCCCCGCGGGGGCGGGGCTCTCGAGCGCCACGTAGTCCTCGTCGCCATGCACCGCGACCGCGAGATTCGCGGGAAGCGTCCACGGCGTCGTCGTCCAGACCACCAGCGAAGACCGCGTCGCGTTCGGCACGCCCGGCAGGGCCGCGACCAGCGGAAACTTCACGTACACCGACGGCGTGCGCTGATCCTCGTACTCCACCTCGGCCTGCGCGAGCGCCGTCTTGCAGTGCATGCACCAGTGGACCGGCTTCAGGCCCTTGTAGACGATGCCGCGGCCGACGAAGCGCCCGAACTCGCGCGCGATCACCGCCTGGTACGCGGGCGCCATCGTCAGGTACGGGTTCTGCCAGTCGCCGAAGACGCCGAGCCGGCGGAACTCCTCGCGCTGGATGTCGATGAACTTCTGCGCGTACTCGCGGCAGCGCCGGCGCTTCTCCACCGGATCCATCGCGCGCCGCACGTCGACGGACGCCGTGTCGAGCCCGAGCTCCTTGTCGACCTGATGCTCGATCGGCAGCCCGTGACAGTCCCAGCCCGGCACGTAGACCGCGTTGTTGCCGGCCATCGCGCGTGCCTTGACGATGACGTCCTTCAGCACCTTGTTCAGCACGTGGCCGAGGTGGATGTGGCCGTTCGCGTACGGCGGCCCGTCGTGGAGGATCCACAGCGGCCGATCGGATGAGGCCTCGCGCAGGCGCTTGTAGATGCCGATCTCGTCCCACCAGGCGAGCATCTGCGGCTCGCTCTGGATGAGATTCGCCTTCATGGGAAAGGCGGTCTTGGGAAGGTTGAGCGTCGCCTTGTAATCCATGACCCGGGCGCGAGCGCTACTTCTTGACGAGCTTGACGATGCCTTCGTTCGAATCGATCGTCACGTTGAAGTGGCCGAGGAAGTCCTGGCCGAGCAGGCCTTCCACCTCGCCCGCGTCCATGTCGTAGGACGAGACGAGCATGCGGCCCACGCGCGCGCCGCCGACCTCGAGCGAGTCGACGGCGACCTGCACGACGTCGACCTCGACGTCCTTCGCGACGCCGCGTGTCCTGGCGGCGCGCGTGCCGCGCGTGAGCGACACGCCGGACGCGGCCAGCGCACGCGGGCTGATCAGCGTGGCGCCGGCGCCGGTGTCGAGGATCAGCTTCACCGTGGGCCCGCCGTTGATCCGCGCGTCCACGATGATGTGGCGGCCGGGCACGAAGCGGACCTCGGCCGCGCCTCCCGTCGCCGCGGTCGCTCCGCTGACGGGCGACTCCGAAGCGGCCGGGCTGTTGCGCATGCCGAGCGGCACGGCGACGGACCGGTAGCGCTGCGGGACGTTGTCGATGCCCTCGGCGTAGTGCGCGTTGCCCTTCTCGTCGATCCACCGGAAGAATTGCGCCGCCGCGGGCGACGGGGTGGAGGCGATCCCGACGAAGAGGATGGCCACGAGGAGCAACAGGCGAGTCATTCCAGCATCATACCGCACAGCGCTTGAGGCGGTATACGACCATCTCGTCGGCGCCGGACACTTCGTTGCGATCGAGACGCACGCGATAGCGCACCTCGAGGAGGTCCTCCCGGGCGGACAGGCGGGGGAACCACGCCGGAAAGATCACGAGGTGGTCGGGACACGTCTCGGCGAGAAAGCGCACCACCCCGCCCTCGCCTTCCCGGCGGTACGGAATGATGGCGGGCGTCACCAACCCCATGAGGTCGACGATCTCCCGGCGCGAGAAGTACGCGATCGCGCCGATGTCGTTCACCGCGATCCGGGCGCCGCGGGGCAGCTCGCGATCGAGCCAGTGCCCGAGATGGACCTGCATCGCGTTGATGTTCTGCACTGCCCAGGCGTAGCGCGTCGCCGCCGGCGCGAGCGCGGGCAGCGCGAGCGCGAGGTAGAGCAGCGCGAGCGCGCCGGTCGTCCGCGGCGACGCGCGCGGCACGACGGCGGCGAGCACGACGAGCGCGAGCGGCAGCAGGTGCAGCGAGTAACGACCCTCCTGGAACTCCGGACCGCGATACGCCGCGAGCAGCGCCATCGCGAGCGGGTGGACGAGCAGGACGAGCGCGGGAACGGCGAGCGCGCGGCCGCGTCGCCACCAGACCGCGACAAGCGCGACCGCGAGCATCACGGGAAGCAGCCAGTGCGTCAGGGCGAGCCAGCGCACCCACTCGCGAAGGAACGCCCACGGCCGCTCGAGGAACGTCACGCGCGCGGGCTCCGCGACGCCGGCGAGCCACCCGACGAGCCCGCCTTCCACCTTCGCGGCCGCGGTCGCGGGCAGCGGCGTGCCGACGGTCGCGAGGCAGAACGCGACGAACGGCGCGAGCGCGAGCAGCGTGACACCCGCGAACACGAGGGTCCGTCGCGCACCAACCGGCTTCGCGAGGAGGAGTGCCGGCACGAGCAGGATCGCCTCGGGGCGCGCGAGCGTGGCGAGCGCGGCGAGGGCCGCGGTCGCGGCGCGGCCGTCGGACGCATGCGCGAGGAGCGCGGCGGCGACCAGCGCGGCGGCGAGCGAGACCTCCATGCCGGACAGCGCGCCCCACGTCAGCGCGCCGGTCCAGACGAGCGCGACGCCAGCCGCGAGCGCGACGGCGGGCGCGGCGCCCCAGGCGAGGGCCGCGCGGCGCGTGAGCACGCCAGCGGCCACGGTCGCGGCGACACCGAGGACCTTCGCGAGCACGAGCGACGCGCCGGCGACGAACGCGCCGGCGGCGAGCAGCAGCGTCCACAGCGGCGCCGTCGATCCCGCGACGGGAACGCCGGGGTTGTAGGAGAAGCCGGCGCCCTCGGCGAGGTTGCGCGCGAAGTGGAGATGGATCCACGAATCGTCGAGCGGAAAGCCGGCCGCGCCCGCGATCTGTCGCTCGCGCAGCAGGAAGAGCGTCAGCGGAACGGCGGCCGCGGCGACAACGATCAGGTCAGCGAAGCGGGCTCGCCAGCGGGCGCCCACGACGGGGCGGATCCTCCTTCACGAAGGTGTAGCCCGCGTATTCCATCGGGCGGCGGCCGAGCGGCAGCACGTAGAGGAAGCGGCCGTGCGGCAGCTCGATCTCCGTCATTCCCGCGGGCCGCTCCGCCGTCGGGTTCCAGTGATCGACGAACCACACGAGCCGCTTGACGGTCCACGGCAGGCGGATCTCGCTGTCGGGCGTCGGGATCATCGCGGAGGAGAGCTTCGGCGCGTAGAAGCCGAGCAGGAGGCTGCCGACCCGCAGGTCGTAGATCTCGTAGTCGGCGAGGTAGTACATCGCGTGGCGCATCCACGGGTACGACCGCGGGTTGCCGAGCTCGGTCACGACCACGGTGTCGGCGGGCTCGTAGAGACCACGGATCGCGGCGACGAACGTCTGCACCACCGCCTCGTGCTCGCGCAGCGCGGCCGCGGTGCGGCTGAAGATCCAGTCGAACGCCTCGTCCTGCGCGCGCTGCACCCAGCCCGGCTTCGAGGTGTCGAAGTCGCGCGGAGCCGGACGCGCGCTCACGAAGAAGGAGCCGTTCACCAGCACGACGAGCGTCACGACGGCCACCGCGACGGCGGCACGCACGCGCGGCCGCGGCGCGAGCGCCGAGGCGAGCGCCACGAGCAGCACGTGCGAGAGGAGGATCACGAGCGCGGGCAGGAACGTGAGCACGTAGCCGGCCTGGCCGAAATGCACGAGCGTGTAGACGAGCACGGGCGGCGTGGCCCACGTCACGAGGAACCACTCGCGCGCGCCGAAGCCGTAGCGGCGCCAGTACCACGGCACGAGGACCACGGCGAGGACGAGCGGGCCGAGGCCGACCACGATCGACTCGAGCATGTAGCGGAGCATGCGCAGCGTCGCGTCGCCCGCGCCCACGCCGAGGATCGACGTCGGCTTGACGACCGTCTCCGCGAGGTCGATCGAGGCCTCGATGTACCGCGTGAGGCCGCCCGTGATCCAGATCATCGGCAGGAACCAGGCGAGCACGGCGAGCGCGATGACGAGGACGCCGATGAGCAGCGCGCGCAGGCGGCGCACGCCGAAGACGATCGCGCCCAGCCAGAGCGGGAACAAGAGGACGAGGACCGACTGGCGGAGGCCGCCGGCGAGCCCGAGATAGCCGGCGGCGAGCCACGCATCGGTCTCGCTCCCACGCAGCGCGCGGAACGAGAAGTAGGCGACGATCGTGGCGGCGAGCGCCTCGCCCGCGTAGGTGAGGCCGACCGAGCCGTAGAACCAGAACAGCGGGCTCACCGCGAGCAGCGTGGCGGAGGCGAGCGCGGTCGCGCGGTCGTAGACGGCTCGCGCGAGGAAGTAGACGACGAACGTCGTGAGCCCGCTGAACGCGACCGCGAGCACCACGTAGGCGGCGGTCGGATCCCCGAGCCAGTGGTTCACCAGGCGGCCGAGTGCCACGTAGAGGATGTAGCCGGGCGGGTGCGGCTGGTGCTTCACGACGTCGTACTCGTTCAGCGCGAGCGCGAACTGGACGGCGTCCCAGTTGTAGAGCATGCGCGCGCGGTACGGCAGGCGGGAGACGACGGTGAGCGCGGCGAGGACGAGCGCACACGCGACGTCCAGGCGGTCGGTACGCCCGTTCATACAGCGAGCGCCGCGAGCTTCACAGCCAGTTTTCGGTACTGAGCCCTGGCACACGGGCAAAATGCCGCGTGTTGTTCGTCACAAACGTCAGTCCCAACGACAGGGCGTGCGCGGCCCTGAGGGTATCGAACGTGCCGATCGGCGTGCCGCGTCGTGCCAGTGATACCGCGACGGTGGCGAACCGGTCCGCCGCCCTCCGATCGAAGGCAGCCACCTCCACGGACTCGACGAAGGTGGCGAGGAGGCGATGAAGCCGGCGAGAGCGTCGCGTCTCGGCGCCGAATCGTAGCTCGGCGAGCGTGATCGAGCTGATGCAGAGCTGCGACGGGCGGTGGTCGAGAAGACGCGCGGCGACACGTCCGAGGCCGCGGAGGGCAAAGCTCACGGTGTCCGTGTCGAGCATGTACTCGGGCATCAAGCGAAGGGATCGCGAAGGTCACGCAGGCGCGTCTGCTTCGGGCGCAGGATCTTGCCGCGCCAAGCGCCGAGGCAGGCCCGAAACTCGTCCGACCATTCGTCTGCCGCTTCGATGATGACGCGCCGACCTTCGCGCCGCACGAGGACTTCGCGCTGCGGCGCGAATCGGCACTCCTTCGGGAGGCGGATGGCCTGGCTGCCACCGTTCTGAAAAATCTTGGCGCGGCTCCCTTTCATGCGGCGAGTCTAGACATGCGTCTATACGTCGTCAAGCCGGCACGCAGTCCCCTCCGCGGCGACCTATCGTGCGGAGCCGCGCGCGAGGAGGGCGGCGCCGACCACGCCGCTCCAGGCGCCGAGGCGCGCGCGCTCGATGCGCAGCACCTCGCGCGCGAGGATCGTCGTCAGCGGCGGGATGCCGGCGGCGGCCGTGTCGAAGAGCGCGGGGACGGTCTCGATCACGCCCCCGCCGAGGACCAGCACCCGAGGGTTCACGACCGTCACGTAGTTCGCGAGGGCGACGGTGAGGTGGTGGACGGCGTCGTCCCACACGCGGCGGGCGAAGGCGTCGCCGTCGTTCGCCGTCTCGTAGACCATGGACGCGGTCAAGCTCGCCCCGTCGCCGCCGGTCCGCGCGTCGAGCGCGGTGTCGGTTCCGGCCGTGCGCGCCTCGCGCAGACGCTGCTGGAACCCGTTGCCCGACACGTAGCGTTCGAGGCACCCGCGCGCGCCGCATGGGCACGCGATGCCGCCGGGCACCACCTGCGTGTGACCGACTTCGCCCGCGGCGTTCGACGCGCCGGCCCACAGCCGGCCGTCGATCACCGCGCCGGATCCGAGGCCCGTGCCGACGAAGACCGCGATGAGGCTGTCGCCCGCGTGCCCGCCGCCCGCGATGAACTCGCCCCACGCGGCGGCGCGCACGTCGTTCTCGACGATGACGGGCAGATCGACCGTGTGCCGGAGCTCGTGCGCGAGCGGAACATTCGTCCACCCGAGATTCGGCGCCTGCACGACGACGCCGGTGGCGGCGTGGATCTGGCCCGCGCACGCGACGCCGAGGCCCGCGATGTCGTCGAGCGACGGAGCGAGCTCGGTGATCGTCCGGCGGAGGGTCTCGAGCACCGCCGCGGGGCCGCGGCGGGCGTCGCTCAGCGTCTCGGAACGGGCGAGGAGGCGGCCGTCGTCGTCCACGGTGCCCGCGCGAATGCGGGTACCCCCGAGGTCGACGCCGATGAAGCGCATCGCACCAGGATCACCAGGCCTCTAGGCCTTCTTCTCTTCTTCCTTCTTGGCGGCGGCGGTCGTGTCGTCCTTCTGCGCCTCGTTCACGCCTTTCTTGAACTCCTTCACGCTGGAGCCCAGCGAGCGCGCCAGCTCGGGCAGGCGATTCGCGCCGAAGAGGATCAGCACGATGACGAGGATGATGAGCAGTTCCTGGTAGCCCAACCCAAACATTTGATGCTCCTTTGGGCGCCACCTTAACGCGCCCCTACCCCCCACGCAAGACCCGGCGCTCGCCGACACGCTGGGTCACACGGCGCCCGTCGAAGTACTCCAGCAGCGGGATCGCGTACTTGCGGGAGATGCCGAGCAGGTCCTTGATGTCGGCGGGGCCGATCTCCTTGCGCTCGCGGAGGAGCGTGACCAGCTTGTCCTCGATCGTCTCGAGCGCCTCGGTGTGGAAGAAGAGCGATTCCTTCACTCGCACGAGCTTCTTGCCCTCGACGAGCACCTGGAACAGCTCGTGCTCCTCGTCGCCGCCCACACCCGCGCGCGCGAGCGCTTCCTCGGGGCTCGGCGGCGCGGCCGCGGCCCCGCGGAAGTCCGCTTCGACGCGGTCGACCACGCGCCGCTGGTCGTCGCTCAGCGTGACCTCGTGGGTCGCGAGGCGCACCTTGTCGCGCTCGGCCTTCACGAGCCCCTCGCCCTCGAGCGTCGTGACCAGGTGCGCGAAGAGCTTCTCCTCGGCGTTGCCCGCACGCCCGCGCAGCTCCTCGCGCGACATGCCGGGACGCAGCGGATTGGCGCGGTGGAACGCGGCCAGCGCGGTGAGCGTTGCCTCGCGCAGCTTCGCGTGACTCTCCGCGTGCACGTACCAGTCGCGGTCGACGGCGATCACGCGACCGGTCTTCAGCAACGCCGCGAGGAGCCCGCGTAACGCCTCGGGGCCGAACGGCACGCGTCCCGACAACGCGGCGACGCGCGCGCCCGCGGCGCCGCGCTGACGGATGTGCTCCTCGAGGACGTCCTCGGGCGTTCCGCGCTCGAGCAGCGCGAGGTGCGCGAGCAGCACCGGGCCCTTGCGGCGCATGCGCGGCGGATCGACGTCGAGCAGTGTTCCGCCGCCGATGGTCACGATCGGCGAGTACGAGCGCGCGACGAAGCGGTCGCCCGGCGCGGCGACGACCGGCGCCTCGAGCCGGATGCGCGCGAACGCGCGCTGGCCGGGCTCGAGCTCGGTGCGGTCGAGGAAGAGCACGCGCGCCATCACCTCGCTGGTCCCGACGTGGAACCTTATGCGGTCGCGCGTCTTGAGCGGGCGGGGCGCGGCGGCGAGCAGCTCGAGTGTCCCGTCCACCGTCGAGGCGGCCACGAGTGATCCCGCGAGCCCGACCACGTCGCCGCGCTCGATCGCGGCGCGCTCGAGCCCCTGCAGGTTCATCGCGGTGCGCTGGCCCGCGCGCGCGTCGGTCACGGTATGGCCGTGGGTCTGGAGCCCGCGGATCTTCGCCTGGAGTCCGCGCGGGAAGACCTCGATGCGGTCGTCGACCCCGAAGCGTCCGGCGGCGAGCGTGCCCGTGACGACCGTGCCGAAGCCCTTGATCGTGAACACGCGATCGATCGGCAGCCGCGGCAGCTGGTCGGCGGAGCGCGGCGGGATCTTGGCCGCGAGGTCGCGCAGGGTGGCGCGGATCGCGTCGAGCCCCGCGCCCGTCTTCGCCGACGCCGACACGATCGGCGCGCCTTCGAGGAACGTCCCGCGCACGAGGCTCGCGACGTCGTCCTTCACGAGCTCGAGCCAGTCGGCCTCGACGAGATCGGCCTTCGTGAGCACGACGAGGCCCGCGCGAATGTGCAGGAGCGCGCAGATCGCCAGGTGCTCGCGCGTCTGCGGCATCACGCCCTCGTCGGCGGCGATCACGAGCATCGCGAGATCGATGCCGCCGACGCCCGCCAGCATGTTCTTCACGAAGCGCTCGTGGCCGGGGACGTCGACGATCTCGATGGTGAGCCCGGGCTCTTCGAGGAACGCGAACCCGAGGTCGATCGTGATGCCGCGCGCCTTCTCCTCGGGCAGGCGGTCGGTGTCGATGCCCGTGAGGGCTTTCACGAGCGAGGTCTTGCCGTGATCGATGTGGCCGGCGGTGCCGACCACGACGTGACGGGCGGCGCTATCGGGCGCCGGCGACACCGGTGAGCGCCTTCGCGAGTGCTCCGACCTGGGGCGCGAGGACCGTCCGGCAGTCGAGCAGGAGCCGATCGTCCGCGATGCGGCCGATCACCGCGGGCTCGGTGACCCGCAATGCCTCGTCGATCGCGCGCGCGCTCAGGGCCGCGCCGCCGACGGCGACCGCGGCCGTCGGCAGGACCACCGTCGGAAGCGCACCGCCGCCGACCTGCGCCTGGTCTTCGACGATCCGCGCATCGAGCCGTGTGCGCGCGGCGGCGGGCAGCCCGCGCAGCACGCGCCGCGCCCGGTCGCGCACGCTCGAGAGCGGCTCGGTGAGCATCCGCAGGGCGGGGATCGTCTCGCGCGGGTCGCCCGCCTCGTACGCGTAGAGCGTCGCCTCGAGACTGGCGAGCGTGAGCTTGTCGATCCGCAGCGCGCGGTTGAGCGGGTTCTTCTTGAGCCGTCCCATCTGCGCCTTGCTGCCGACGACGATCCCCGCCTGTGGCCCGCCGAGCAGCTTGTCGCCCGAGAAGCTGACGACGTCGACACCGGCGGCGACGACCTCGGGCACTGTCGGCTCGTACGGGAAGCCGAAGGGGCGGAGATCGACGAACGAGCCGGAGCCGAGATCCTCCATCACGGGAATCCCGCGCGCCCGGCCGATCTCGACCAGCCCGCGCGACGAGACCTCGGCGGTAAAGCCGACCACGCGGTAGTTCGACGTGTGAACCTTGAGCAGGAGCGCGGTCTCGGGTCCGATGGCGTCGGCGTAGTCGCGGGGGTGCGTGCGATTCGTGGCGCCCACCTCGACGAGCCGCGCGCCGCTGCGCCGCATGATGTCGGGAATCCGGAACTCCCCGCCGATCTCGATCAGCTCGCCGCGCGAGACGATGACGTCCTTCCCCTTCGCCAGCGTCTCCAGCGCGAGCAGCACGGCAGCGGCGTTGTTGTTCACGACCAGCGCGTCCTCGGCGCCGGTGAGCCGACGGAGCAGCGGCTCGACGTGGCTGTAGCGCGAGCCGCGCTCCTTCGTCGCGAGATCGAGCTCGAGGTTCGAGTACGCGGCCGCGGCGGCGGCGAGACGCTCCACGGCCAGCGGCGAGAGCAGCGCGCGGCCGAGGTTCGTGTGGAGCACCACGCCGGTCGCGTTGATCACGGTGCGGAGCGAGAAGACGCCCGCGCGGCGCGTCGCGTCCACCACCCGCGTCGCGAGCGCGTCCGCATCGAGCGCGCCGGCGTCGCCGGCGAGGAGGCGGCGGCGCTCGCGGTCGAGGACCTCGCGCACCGTCTCCGTGAGGCGCGCGCGCGGCACGTCGGCGACCTCGGGGCGGCCGGCGATCACGCGCAGGATCTGGTCGACGGAGGGGAGCTTCCGGAGGGCCGCGGCGCGCTCAGCGCTCACGGAGGCTCGCCTCGACCTTTTCACGGACACGCGCGATGACCTCGCGCGTCTCGTGCCGCCACGCCTGCGCCGTCCACTTGCCGTCACCGGGCACGCGCTGGCGCAGGGCGTCTTCCGTGAGCGCCGCCCACAGCTCGTCGAGGTCGGTCGCCGTGAGGCGCTGGCCGCGCAGCGCGCGCGTCCACTCGGTCGCGACGGCGTCGATCAGGCGGTCGCGCTCGGCCGAGAGGCGGCGGGCGCGGCGGACGAGGTCGGCGAGGCGCGAGGCCATGGGCTCAGCGCTTGTGGTGGTCGATGCCCTTGTAGGCGTCGATGAAGCGGCGGACGCGGCTCTCGTCGAGCTGGTCCATCGTGTCGATCCGCGTCCACGCGGTGAGCGCGATCTTGGACTTCATGGCCGGGTACGGCGCCAGGACCACGAAGTGATCGTACTTGTTCACGATGTCCCGCAGCTTGGCGACGATCTCGGGGCACTCGCAGTTGTACTGGACCATGACCCCGCCGTCCTCGAGGTTGTGGACCTGGAGCTGCTTCGAGATCGGCCGCGTGTGGACCCCCCACGGCGCGATGTACGGGAGGTGCGGGCCGGACGTCGGCGGATCGGAGTTGTAGGGCTCGTGCGGCGTGGTCTCGGTGGCGATGTGGAGGTTGCCCTGGTCCGCCATCTTGGTACCGGGCAGGTCAGCGGCGGCGCGATAAGCGAAGTATCCGACCACGACGGCGACCACCACGGCGGACACGACGAGGATCGCGCCCCGGTTCCTGCGCACCATGCGCGGCAGCCCGCCGCTGCGCTGTTGCTTCCTCGCGTCACGCTTCGCCATGCTGCCTTTCGTTCCAAGCCCCCCGAGGTGGCGGAAGCGTGTGGGAGTCGAACCCACCTCCGACTTGTCTAGAGCCGGACACCGGATTTGAAGTCCGGGAGGCCCACCGGGTTCCTAGACGCTTCCAAGAGCCTTTGGAGTGTACCACCCGGCTCCGGCGCGTCCGCGCGCCGCCCCGGAGCCGCCCGCGAGCGGCGGGAACACGTCGACGGTGTCGCCCGGGCTCAGCCGGGTGTCGTCCTCGACGTCGTGGCCGTTGACCAGGACGACGCGCGAAAGCTCGGGCGGGATGGCGAGCCGGCGGATCAAATCGCCCACGCTGGCGCCGTCGGCGAGGTCGATGACGGCCAAGCCATCGCGGCTCTCGCGCGGCAGATACGGAACGAGAGTCGCGTGAAGCTGGACTTCCACCCGCACGGACGAAGGGAGGCTTTTAGGGGCGCTTTTCGGTGATGCGGAGTCGGTCGCCGGGGCCGATGCGATCGTGTGTCTCGAGGCTGTTCATCCGGAGGACGTCGTCCTTGCTGATGCCGTAGCGCTTGGCGATCGACGTGACGGTCTCGCGCGGGCGGACGACGTGCACGTGCCCGTCGCCGGCAACCCGGGTGGGCCGGCCACCCTGGGCGACCATCGTCCGCCGCGGCGCCGGAGAGAGCGCCGTGAGGACCTGCTCGCGGCTGCCGACCGGGACGTTGAGATCCCACGTGCCGCCCGGAGGGGTCACGCCGCGGACCAGGACGGGGTTGAGCGAGCGGAGCGTGTTGGACGACATGCCGGCCGCGTTCGCCAGGCGCCCGAGATCGGTCGCCGCGGGCACCGAGATACGCTCGATCCGCGCGGCCTCGAAGTCCTTGAAGTCGAACCCGTACCGCTCGGGATCGCGGCCGATGATGACCGCCGCCTGGATCTGCGGGACGAAGTCCTTCGTCTCACGTCTGAGATGGACCGTGTGGGTCAGAGGCCAGAAGTCCTTCGAGCCGCTCGCGCGCAACGCCTTGATGACCTTCATCTCGCCGGCGTTGTACGCCGCCTGGGCCAGCGTCCACGAGCCGAAGATCGCGTGCAGGTCCCGGAAGTATGCCGCCGCGGCGCCGGTCGCCTTCTCGGGATCGAGCCGCTCGTCGACCCACTGGTCGACGCGGAGGCCGTACCGCCGCGCGGTCCCCGCCATGAACTGCCAGAGGCCCTTGGCGCCGGCGCGCGACACCGCGAGCGGATTGAAGCCGCTCTCGATCATCGCGGTGAATGCCAGATCCTCGGGAAGCCCGTTGCGGCGGAGGATGCTCCGGATCATGTCGATGTACTTCCCGCCCCGGCTGATCCAGAGGTCGATCGCTTCCCGCCGCTCGTTGGTGAAGCGATCGAGGAAGAAGCGCACCTGGTCGTTCATCACCAGCGGATAGGGCGAGAGATGCGCGCGCGGGCTGGGGGCTACCTGACGGGCTTCGCTGATCGCGTCGGCCCACGGATCGCCATCGGCCCAGGGCTCGGGCTCGGGCCGGACGACACTGGATCCGAGCTCCCCCGTAGCCGGTTCCACCAACGCCTCGAGTCCCCCCGGGTCCTGGGGAGAAAGCTCCGCAACCGCCGGCATGGGGCTACCGGCGAGGGTCACGTAGAGCGCTGCGGCCGCTACGAGGAAGGGCTTCATCGGCTTCGAAGCTGGGTCATTTTTACCATACCGATCGGCATGGAACCAACGAACCTTGACAAGCCGTTACGCGGCACGTCATAGATGGGAAATCCCTCAGGAATCCCGCAGGAAGGAGCCTCGTTGTGAAAACGCTCATCGCGCTCGGCATCCTCGTCGTCCTCGGTACCGGTCTGACGGCCCACGCGCAGACGGCCGCCCCATCTGCCGACAAGACCCCGGCCAAGCAGGCCACCCGGAACATCAGCGGAACCGTGCGGTCCTCGACCCCCGAGACGGTCGTCGTGACCGGCCGGGACAAGGGCAAGGACGCGGAGTGGACGTTCGCCGTCGAGCCGGTCACGAACATCCGCAAGGGCAGCAAGTCGATCACGGCCGGCGATCTCAGGGCGGGCGACGCGGTACAGGTCCGCTGTCTGGAGCGTGACGGCAAGGCGACGGCGCTGTCGATCCTCGTGAAGGCGCCGCGCAAGGACGCGAAGAAGACCGACTCCAAGTAGGTCAGCGCGCCTCGCCCGGCGGGCGCGTCCTCCACCGGTCGTGCGCCCAGAGCCACTGCTCGGGGGTCTCGCGCACGGCCGCTTCGATCACCTGCGTGCATCGTGCGGTGACGGTCTCGATCGCCGCCGGATCCGCCGTCTCCGGCAGCGGCAACGCCGGCTGGATGGTGATCCGGTGCCGGCCGGGCGCGAGGCGCCGGGTGAACGCCGGAACGACCGGGGTGCGGGTGCGGAGCGCCAGCACCGCGACCGCTCGCGACGTGCTGGCGAGCCGCCCGAAGAACGGCACGAATACCGCCTCACGTCGCGAGGCGTTCTGATCCAGAAGCACGCCGACGAGGCGCCCGCGACGCAAGGCTTCGAGCACGGGCCGCAACGCCTCGCGCTTGTCGACGACCTCGACGCCCGCGGTCCGGCGCAGCCGCGTGGCCCACACGTCGAGCGCGGGCGAATCGAGCGGCCGGGCGACGACCGTGAGCGGATAGCCGGTCAGCGCGGGGGCGAGCGTGAGCAGCTCCCAGTTGCCGAGATGCGCGGTCAGGACCAGCGCGCGCCCGTGACGCTCGATGACCGTGCGCACGTGCTCCTCGCCCTCGAGCGCGATCTGCGCCGTCACCTGCGCGAGCGGACGCCGCAGGACGAAGCAGCCTTCGGTGAACACCGTGCCGAGGTGCTGGAACGATTGCCGGGCGATGCGGCGCCTCGCGCCGACGGCGAGATCCGGGAAGGCCTGCCGCAGGTTCGCCAGGGCCAGCCGGCGGCGGCGCGGGAGCAGCGCCCAGCCGAGGTCTCCGAGCCGGCGCCCGAGCCAGGCCGACGCGCGCACGGGCAACGCGGCGACGAGCGCCGCGACGAGCCGCAGCGCTAGGCCGGCCGCCGTCGGCGCTCCTTCACGACCTCGAAGACGATGGGGAGCACGGACAGGATGATGACGACGATCACCACGATGTGGATGTGGCGGTTGATGCCCGGGATCGCCCGGCCGAGCAGGTAGCCCGCCCACGTCATGCTGACCACCCAGCCGATACCGCCGACGACGTTGTACGTGAGGAAGCGGCGGTAGTTCATCATCCCGACGCCCGCCACCACCGGCGCGAACGTGCGGACGATCGGCACGAAGCGCGCGATCACGATCGTCTTCGCGCCGTAGCGCTCGTAGAAGAGGCGCGTCCGCTCGACGTGCTTCGGGTTGAAGAGGCGTGACTTCTCGCGCGTGAACAAGGCCGGGCCGAGGCGCCGCCCGATGGCGTAGCCGACGCTGTCCCCGATGATCGCCGCCGCGCAGAGCAGCAGGTTGAGCCACCAGATGTTCAGCGCGCCCGTAGCGGCGACGAGCCCGGCCGTGATCAGCAGCGAGTCGCCGGGCAGGAAGAAGCCGATGAGCAGCCCGGTCTCGGTGAAGACGATCGCGGTGAGGACGACGTAGCCGCCCCACCGCACGAGGACGTCGAGCGACGTCTGTCCGGTCAGGACGCCCCAGAGGAGGTCCAGGCCGTCCCGCAGGACCTCCACCGACTACGTGCCGCCCGCGACCGCGCTCCCGTGGGCCGGCGCCCCGACGGGCGCGCCCGCGTTGATCCGCATGCCGTAGAACGAGCGCCACACGAACACCGTGGAGAGGACGAAGAAGATGGCGAAGAGCGCGCGGCCGAGGCCGCGGCCCTGCGTCGCGGAGAGCGTCACCGCGAGCTCGACCGCGAGGAGCCCGAACAGCGTGGTGAACTTGATCACCGGGTTCATCGCCACCGACGAGGTGTCCTTGAACGGATCGCCGACGGTGTCGCCGACGACCGTCGCCGCGTGCAGCGCGCTCCCCTTCTCCTTGAGCTCGGTCTCCACGATCTTCTTCGCGTTGTCCCAGGCGCCGCCCGCGTTCGCCATGAACACGGCCTGGTAGAGGCCGAAGAGCGCGATGGAGATCAGGTAGCCGATGAAAAAGTACGGCTCGAGGAAGGCGAAGGCCAGCGTCGAGAAGAAGACCGTGAGGAAGATGTTGAACATCCCCTTCTGCGCGTACTGCGTGCAGATCTCGACGACCTTCTTGCTGTCCTCGACGGACGCCTTCTCGACGCCTTCGAGGCGGATGTTCGCCTTGATGAACTCCACCGCCCGGTACGCGCCGGTGCTCACGGCCTGGGTGGCCGCGCCCGTGAACCAGTAGATCACCGCGCCGCCGGTGATGAGGCCGAGGAGGAACGGCGGGTGGAGGAGCGAGAGCTTGTCGAGGTTCTCCGAGAGGCCGTGCGTGAGCACGACGATGATCGAGAAGATCATGGTCGTCGCGCCGACGACCGCCGTGCCGATGAGGACCGGCTTCGCCGTGGCCTTGAACGTGTTGCCGGCGCCGTCGTTCTCCTCGAGCAGCGCCTTCGCGACATCCCACTTCACGTCGAAGCCGAACTCGCGGCGGATCTGCTGCGCCACGTTCGGGATCGTCTCGATGACCGAGAGCTCGTAGACCGACTGCGCGTTGTCGGTGACCGGGCCGTACGAGTCGACGGCGATCGTCACCGGGCCCATGCCCAGGAAGCCGAACGCCACGAGGCCGAACGCGAAGACCGCGGGAGCGAGCATCAGGTCACCGAGGCCCATCGTGCTGACCTTGAACGCGATGCCCATGAGCAGCACCACGACCACGCCGAGCCAGTACGCGCTGAAGTTGCCGGCGACGAAGCCGGAGAGGACGTTGAGCGACGGGCCGCCCTCGCGCGACGACGTGACGACCTCGCGCACGTGTCCCGAGTTCGTCGACGTGAACACCTTGACGAGCTCCGGGATGATGGCGCCCGCGAGCGTGCCGCACGTGATGACCGTCGACAGCTTCCACCAGAGGCTGCCGTCACCGAGGCCGCCGATGAGCGCGTACGACGCGACGTAGGTGACGCCGACCGACACCAGCGAGGTCAGCCACACCAGCGTGGTGAGCGGCGCCTCGAAGTTCATGTGGGTCGCACGCCCGTACCTGCCCCGGGAGATCACCTCGTTGATCAGGTAGGAGGCGCCGCTGGTGATCACCATGAGCACGCGCATCATGAAGATCCACACGAGGAGCTGGACCTGCACCCCCGGGTCCTTCACGGCGAGCAGGATGAAGGAGATCAGCGCGACGCCGGTGACGCCGTACGTCTCGAAGCCGTCCGCGCTCGGCCCGACCGAGTCGCCCGCGTTGTCGCCGGTGCAGTCGGCGATGACGCCGGGGTTGCGCGCGTCGTCTTCCTTGATGTTGAAGACGATCTTCATGAGGTCGGAGCCGATGTCGGCGATCTTCGTGAAGATGCCGCCGGCGATGCGCAGCGCGGCCGCGCCGAGCGACTCGCCGATGGCGAAGCCGATGAAGCACGGGCCGGCGTAGTCGCCCGGGATGAAGAGCAGGATGCAGAGCATCAGGAAGAGCTCGACGCTGATGAGCAGCATGCCGATGCTCATCCCCGCCTTCAGCGGGATCGCGTACACCGGGAACGCCTCGCCCTTCAGGCTCGCGAACGCGGTGCGCGAGTTCGCGAACGTGTTGATGCGGATGCCGAACCACGCGACGCCGTAGCTGCCGCCGATGCCGATGAGGCTGAAGAGCAGGATGATGATCACCTTCATGGCGTCGAAGTGCAGCAGCAGGCCGAAGTAGAGGACGATGATGACGCCGATGAAGGCCTCGAGGACCAGGATGAACTTGCCCTGGGTGATGAGGTAGGTCTTGCAGGTCTCGTAGATCAGCTCGGAGATCTCCCGCATCGACGCGTGCACCGGGAGGTTCTTGAGCTGCGTGTAGATGACGAGGCCGAAGACGAGTCCCAGCACGCAGACGCCGAGCCCCCACATCAAGAGGACGCGGCCGTTCATGCCGAGCACCTGCACCTGGTCCAGCGGCGGGATCTTGAGGTTGGCTTCGCCGCCGCCCTGATGCGCGGGGGCGGCCGCTGCCGGCGCGGGGGCGGGCGCCTGCGCGAGCGCCGGAAGCACGGACACGGCGAGAACGATGGGCACGAGCAGCGCGAGCGCCGTTGCGCACACAGATGTCAGCCTCATGGTCGGCTTGTCCTCCGAAGGCCTCTGCCCGAACGGGCGTACGTCGAAGAATCGGTCGGAATTTACGCGTCGCGTCGCGCCAAGTCAACGGTATCACGGCGGCGCGCGCGTTGACACGCTTCGAGCGCGCTGAGTACGATCGCCGTCATACCCGATGGTCATCGACGACGTGACGCCCGCGTGAGCCGCCGCGTGCGATGCCCGACGTGCGGCGCGGCGACGCCGTGGCGCGATTCGCCTACGTATGTTCCGTAAGCCGACCGGCGCGATCCTCTGTCCGCGCTGCGGACGCCTCACGCATCCCGACGCCGCGGAATGCCTCGTCTGCGGCCTGCAACGCCCGGGGCGGTGGCTCTGGGCGGCGCGGCTCGGGCGTCTGTGGCGCACGGGCCGCTTCACCGACGTCGTCACCGTCACGTGCATCGTGGTGTACGTCGCGAGCCTGCTCATCGATCCGGCGGGGGCGCTGCGTCCGCAGGGGCTGATGGGCTTCCTCTCGCCCAGCGACCGCGCGCTGGGGCAGCTCGGCGCCGCCGGCGCGATCCCGTGGCGTTACGGCCACTGGTGGACGCTCGTCACCGGCATCTATCTCCACGGCGCGCTGCTCCACATCCTCTTCAACGTGCTGTGGATCCGGCAGCTGGGACCGGCGGTGGAAGAGCTCTACGGTCAGGCGCGACTCGTCATCGTCTTCACGCTGTCCGGGGTTCTCGGGTACGCGCTGTCGAACTTCGTCGGCATTCCGTTCACCATCGGCGCGTCCGGATCCATCTTCGGGCTGCTCGGCGCCATGGTGGCGTACGGGCGCAAGCGCGGTGGCTCCTTCGGCGCGATGGTGCTGCGCCAGTACGGCATGTGGGCGGCGATCCTCTTCGTCTTCGGGCTGCTGCCGGGCACCGGCGCGAACAACTACGCGCACGCGGGCGGATTCGTCGGCGGGCTCGCCATGGGATTCGTCCTCTCGTTCGAAGACCTGCGGCGCGAGAGCGTGCTCGAGCGCGTGATCGCCGGCGTGCTCGTCGCGCTCACGGCGCTCGCGTTCGTGCTCGCGATCGGCAGCGCGGTCCTCGGCTGAGGGCGAACACAGAAAGGCCCGGGTCTTTCGACCCGGGCCTTCGTGCCGAGGCGCATCGCGCCTCGTTGAATTAACCCCGGCAGCGACCTACTCTCCCACGCCGTTACCAGCGCAGTACCATCGGCCCAGGAGGGCTTAACTTCCGTGTTCGGTATGGGAACGGGTGTGGCCCCTCCGGCATCGCCACCG
>VGLJ01000044.1 GCA_016866775.1 Candidatus Rokuibacteriota bacterium
CGGGCGTGGGGCTCGCCGAAGATCCCCGTGACGGTTGGACTCGGTCGGAATCCGGGAAACCGATACGCATCCCACAGCCGACGCGGTCGTCGCGGAGGTGGCATGCGGCGATCATCGCCGAATCTCGTGACCCTGCCGCAACGTTTCCGACCGCTGCCAGAGCGGGTTTCATCATCCTCGGCGGCCGCTTCTCACCCACTCACTTCCACGAAGAGCCCTTTTTCATTCGAATGTGACGCTCTGTGCTGTTCACGTGAGCAGTACGCCGCGCGCTGCTCGCAGCCTATGCAGCCGGCGGAAATGGTGGCGAGCTAAGTCGCTGATTTCGTGAAGGGCGCGTGTGGCACTTCGCTTGCCTTGAACCGAGCGCATGAGGGGCGAGCCCCGCTGGAAAGTCGCGATCGTCGACGACCACGAGCGCTCGCGCGCCGCGCTCCGTGCCGCCATCTGGGCGGCCGGCGGTGAAGTGGCCGGCGAGGCGTATCGCGGCGCCGACGCGCTCGCGCTGGTGCAGGGCACGCGCCCGCACGTCGCCGTGTTCGCGGTCGGCTTGCCCGACGGCGACGGCATCGACGTCGCGACCGAGGTGATCGACAAGGCCGGCTGCCCGGTCGTGCTCTTCACCAGTCACACCGACGAGAAGCTCACCGAGCGCGCGCGCGAGGCGGGCGTGATGGCGTACCTCCTGAAGCCGCTGCGGCCCGCGGAGCTCGCCCCGGCGCTCGATCTCGCGGTGGCGCGCTTCCGCGAGACCCAGGAGCTCAAGCAGACGCTCGAGGATCGCAAGGTGATCCAGCGCGCGAAGGGCCGCCTCATGGCGCGTCACGCGCTGACCGAGGAGCAGGCGTTCCAGCGCATGCGTCGCGCGGCCATGGACACGCGGCGCCCGATGGTCGAGATCGCGCGCGCCCTGCTCGTCTCCGATACTGTCCCCACGGGAGCGTCCTCGCTCCCCACGGGAGCGTCCTCGCTCCCCACGGGACCACAGAGTTCCTGACCGCTCGCGTGCTTGCGATCGAATCTGGACAACGAGGTCCAATCGCGAGGGCGACGACGCCGTCGCCCGGGTCCGATCCCCAATGTCCTCCACGAAAGGAGCTCGTATGTCCACCGTCTCGCGTCGAAGTTTCCTGAAGGGCACCCTTGCCGCCGGCGCCGGCCTCGCGGCCGGCGTCGGGCTGCCGAGCATCATCACCGCTCAGGGCAAGGAGCCGGTGAAGATCGGCGTCCTCCACTCGCTGTCCGGCACGATGGCGATCAGCGAAGTCTCGCTGCGCGACGTCGTGCTGATGGCGGTCGAGGAGGTCAACGCCAAGGGCGGCGTGATGGGCCGCAAGATCCAGCCCGTCGTCGTCGACCCCGCGTCGAACTGGGACCTCTTCGCCGAGAAGGCGAAGCAGCTCCTGCTCCAGGACAAGGTCGCGGTCGTTTTTGGCTGCTGGACGTCGGTCAGCCGCAAGTCCGTGCTGCCCGTCTTCGAGAACAACAACGGCCTGCTCTTCTATCCGGTCCAGTATGAAGGGGAGGAGTGCAGCAAGAACGTCTTCTACACCGGCGCCACGCCGAACCAGCAGCTCATCCCCGGCGCCGAGTACCTGATGTCGAAGGAGGGCGGCGCCTACAAGAAGTTCTACCTGCTCGGCACCGACTACGTGTTCCCGCGCACGGCGAACAAGATCCTCCGCGCGTTCCTGCTCGCCAAGGGCGTGCCCGCGTCGAACATCGAGGAGGAATACACGCCGTTCAGCCACCAGGACTACCAGACGATCGTCGGCAAGATCAAACGCTTCTCCTCGGGCGGCGGCGCGTGCGTGCTCTCGACGATCAACGGCGACAGCAACGTGCCGTTCTACAAGGAGTTCGCGAACCAGGGCCTGCGCTCGGAGAACGCGCCGATCATGGCGTACAGCGTCGCGGAGGACGAGCTGCGCGGCATGGACACCTCGGCGCTCGTCGGCCACCTCGCGGCGTGGAACTACTTCCAGTCGGTCGAGTCGCCCGCGAACACGAAGTTCGTCAAGGCGTTCAAGGACTACTGCAAGAAGCGCAACCTGCCGGGCGGCGACAAGCGCGTGACGGACGATCCGATCGAGGCCGCCTACTTCGGCGTCCACGTCTGGAAGCAGGCCGTCGAGAAGGCGAAGAGCTTCGAGGTCGACGCGGTGCGCAAGGCCGTGTACGGCCAGACCTTCGCGGCGCCGGTCGGCACCATCAAGATGCACGAGCACAACCACCACACGTACCGTCCCGTGCTCATCGGCGAGATCCTGAAGAACGGCCAGTTCAAGATCATCTCGCGCACCAAGGGCAACGTGGAGCCGGAGCCGTGGAGCAAGTACACGAGCCCGGACAAGGGCTGCGACTGGGTGAAGCACCAGGGGACGTATCAGAAGAAGGCGTAGGAACGCCCGAGACGGCCCGAGTGAAGCGACTGCTCCTGCTGGTGTTCGTGGCGTGGCTCGCCGGTCCGACGGCGAGCCACGCGCAGTCCGCCGTGAAGGCGCTCGCGGACCTCGCGCTCGAGGACGGGGACACGCGCGACGCCGCCGTCACGGTGCTGGGGTCCACGCGCGACCCGAAGTGGCTCGAGTTCCTCACGGCGTTGCGCGACGGCAACGTCTACGCGAGGAAGGACGGCGGCACGACCGAGATCGTGGTCGCCGGCGCCAAGTCGACGAAGGGCGACCAGGACGTCGTCGAGATCACGACCGCGTACGATCGCACGCCGCTCGGCACCGTGCCGCTCGCGTCGCTCACGGAAGTGGCCGCCGATCGCCGCCTCCGCATCACCATCAAGCCGTTCCTGGAAGCGGACGAGACGCGTGAGCAGCTGGCGAGTCCCGATCCGGAGATGCGGTATGGCGCCGCCGTGAAGCTCGGGCACCAGGCGGACGCCGCCGCGGCCACGGTGGTCGAAGCGGCGATCGCCAAGGAGACGAACGCGCGCGTGCGGCACGCGCTGCACGAGGCGCTCGCGCTCATCCGCCTGGCGCATGGCGAGCCGGCCGTGCGCGTGCTCGCCGCCCGGACGCTCGGCGGCCTGCATTCGTTCGAGGCCATGCCGGCGCTGCAGAAGCTCGCGTCCGACGCCGCCGCCTCGGCGGCGGAGCGCGACGCCGCGACGGCCGCGATCCGCCGCGTCGAGCGCTGGGGTCTGATGATCCGGACGCTGGAGACGGTGTTCCACGGCGCCTCGCTCGCGTCGATCCTCCTCTTGATGTCGGTGGGCCTCGCGATCGTCTTCGGGCTCATGGGCGTGATCAACATGGCGCACGGCGAGCTGATGGCGCTCGGGGCCTACAGCACGTTCGTCGTCCAGAACATCGTCAGGGCGCGCTGGCCGGACTGGTTCGACGCCTACTTCGTGGTCGCGCTGCCGGTGTCGTTCGTCGTCGCGGCCGCGGTCGGCGTTGTGCTCGAGCGCGGCGTCATCCGTCGGCTCTACGGCCGTCCGCTCGAGACGCTGCTGCTCACGTGGGGCGCGTCGCTGATCGTCCAGCAGGGTCTTCGCCTGTGGTTCGGCGCCGCGAACGTCGACGTCTCGTCGCCGCGCTGGCTCTCGGGCGGCTTCACGTTGATGACCGGGCTCACGCTGCCGTTCAACCGGCTCTTCGTCATCGGGCTGGCGGGGGTGAGCGTCGCCGGGATGTACTGGCTCCTGTTCCGCACGAACCGCGGGCTCACGATCCGCGCGGTGACGCAGAACCGCGCGATGAGCGCGTGCCTCGGCGTGCGCGCGGGTGCGGTCGACGCGGTCACGTTCGGGCTCGGCGCCGGGCTCGCGGGGCTCGCGGGCGCAGCACTCACGCAGATCGGCAACGTGGGGCCGTCGCTCGGCCAGAACTACATCGTCGACTCGTTCATGGTCGTCGTGACCGGCGGGGTGGGAAAGCTCGCGGGCACGATCCTCGCGGCCGCGGGGATCGGCGGCCTGAACAAGGGCATCGAGCCCGCGCTCGGCGCGGTCTTCGCGAAGGTCGCGATCCTCATCGCGGTCATCCTCTTCCTGCAGCGGCGGCCGGCCGGGCTGTTCGCGCCGCGAGGGCGTCATGCCGAAGCGTGAGACGGGAGCACTCGTCGCGATCGCGTTCGTCCTCGTCGTCGTGCTTCCGCTGCTGAACGCGCTGCCGCCGTCGTCGCCGTTCCACGTCTCCAACTTCACGCTGAACCTCTTCGGCAAGTTCCTGACCTACGCGATCCTGGCGCTCGGGCTCGACCTCCTGTGGGGCTACGCCGGCGTGCTGAGCCTCGGGCACGGCGTGTTCTTCGGGCTCGGCGCGTACGCGATGGGCATGCACCTGATGCTGGAGATCGGCACGCAGAGCGTCTACCAGAGCGCGCTGCCCGACTTCATGGTCTGGAACCAGGTGAAGACGCTGCCGCTCTTCTGGTGGCCGTTCCACAGCGCTCTGGTCACGCTGATCGCGATCGTCGCGATCCCCGCGCTCGTCGCGGCGGCGTTCGGCTTCCTCGCGTTCCGCAGCCGGATTCGCGGCGTCTACTTCTCGATCATCACGCAGGCGCTCGCGCTGTCCGCGTGGCTCGTCTTCAACCGCAACGAGATGAACCTCGGCGGCACCAACGGGCTCGCCGACTTCAAGACGATCTTCGGCTTCCGCCTGAACCAGGCGTCGACGCAGCGTGGCCTCTACGTCGCGACGGCGCTCGCGCTCGCGGGCGCGTACCTGTTGTGCCGATGGATCACGCGCACGCGCGCCGGCAAGGTGCTGGTCGCGATCCGCGACAGCGAGACCCGCGTGCTGTTCTCGGGCTACGCGCCGGCGAACTACAAGCTGTTCGTCTTCGTGGTCTCCGCAGCGCTCGCGGGGGTGGCCGGCGCGCTCTACGCGCCGCAGGTCGGGATCATCACCCCCGCGAAGATCGGCGTGCTGCCGTCGATCGAGATGGTCGTGTGGGTCGCGGCGGGCGGCCGCGGCACGCTGGTCGGCGCGGTCGTCGGCGCGTTCGGCGTGAACTGGATCCAGAGCTGGCTCACGACCAGCTATCCGGACCTGTGGCTCCTGTTCCTCGGCGCGCTCTTCATGGGCGTCGTCTTGTTCTTCCCCGACGGAGTTGTCGGCGCCGTCGCGCGGCTCTGGGCGCGCGCCCGCGCGGTGGGCCGCCGCGCGCCGGTCGAGCGCGCGCTGGAACAGGCGGCGCGATGACGGATGCCGGCGCGATCATCTACTGCGAGGACGTGACCGTCGACTACGACGGCTTCAAGGCGCTGAGCCGGCTCAACTTCTTCATGGACCGCCGGGAGCTGCGCGTCGTGATCGGCCCGAACGGCGCCGGCAAGACGACGCTGCTCGACGTGATCTCCGGCCGCGTGAAGCCGGCCACCGGCCGCGTGATCTTCGGCCATCACACCGACCTGCTCCCGCTCAGGGAGAACCAGATCGCCGCGCTCGGGGTCGGGCGGAAGTTCCAGACGCCGTCGGTGTTCGTGAACCTCACCGTGCGCGACAACGTGGAGCTCTCGCTGCGGCGGGCGAGCAAGGGCGTGTTCGCCACGCTCTTCGAGCGCAACACACAGGCGCGCCTCCGGCGCGACGGCGACGAGGAGGCGCGGATCGACGCGACGCTCGAGAGGGTGGGCCTCGCGCCCAAAGCGGACTGGCTGGCGGGACGGCTCTCGCACGGGGAAAAGCAGTGGCTCGAGATCGGCATGGTGATCGCGCAGGATCCCGAGCTGCTGCTGGTCGACGAGCCGGTCGCGGGCATGACCGACGAGGAGACGGCACGGACGGGTGAGCTGCTCCGGTCCATCGCCGCGGACCGCTCGGTGCTCGTCATCGAGCACGACATGGAGTTCGTGCGGCAGATCGCCCGCAAGGTGACCGTGCTGCACCAGGGCACCGTGCTCTGCGAGGGCCCCGTCGAGCAGGTGCAATCGGATCCCCGCGTGCTCGAGGTCTACCTCGGTCAGCGCAAGGACACGCATGCTGACCGTTGAGCGCCTCGACGCCGCGTACGGCGACTCGCAGGTCCTGTGGAGCGTCGACCTCACGGTGCCGGCGAAGAGCGTCGTGTGCCTGATGGGAAGAAACGGTGTCGGCAAGACGACGCTGCTGAAGACGATCATGGGACTGATCCCGGCGCGCGGGGGCCGCGTGACGTTCGCCGGCGCCGACGTCACGCGGTGGTCGAGCGATCGTCGCGCGCGCGCCGGCATCGGCTACGTCCCGCAGGGCCGCGAGATCTTTCCACACCTGACGGTCGAGGAAAACCTTCGGATGGCGCTGCTCGGCTGCGGACGCGCGGACGCCATCGACGACGCGCTCGAGCTCTTTCCCGCGCTCAAGCCGCTGCTCCGCCGCAAGGGCGGCGTGCTGTCGGGCGGCGAGCAGCAGCAGCTCGCGATCGGCCGCGCGCTGCTTACGCGGCCGAAGGTGCTCATGCTGGACGAGCCCACGGAAGGTATCCAGCCCTCGATCGTGCTGGAGATCGAGGACGCGATCCGCCGCATCGCCGGCGAGCTCGGGCTCGCCGTGCTGCTGGTGGAGCAGTACCTGGACTTCGCCGAGCGGCTCGCGGATGCTTACGCCATCATGGCGAAGGGCGCCGTCGTCGCCGCCGGGGTGACGAGCGAGCTGCGCCTCGAGACCGTCAAGCACCACCTGTCGCTCTGACCAGGGGGGTTTGGGGGTCCTCAGTCGTGGGGCCCCCATGTTCAAGGAGAGCCGATGCATCTCACGCCGCGCGAGCAGGAGAAGCTCCTCATCTTCACCGCCGCGGAGGTCGCGCGACGCCGCCGCGGTCGCGGGCTGAAGCTCAACCATCCGGAAGCCGTGGCGCTGATCACCGCGGAGATCCTGGAAGGCATCCGTGACGGGCGCTCCGTCTCCGAGCTGATGGAGTTCGGCGCGACGATCCTGCGCCGCGACGACGTCATGGAAGGCGTGCCCGAGATGGTCGACGAGGTGCAGGTGGAGGGCACGTTTCCCGACGGCACGAAGCTCGTGACCGTGCACCAGCCGATCCGATGACGCTCGAGACCTGGGCGCTCTTCGCGATCACCGAGGCGGCGCTCTGCTTCACGCCGGGGCCCGCGGTGCTGCTCGTCCTGTCGCAAGGCTTGACGCGCGGCACCGGCCCGTCGGTCTACGCGAACCTCGGCATCCTCACCGGCAACGCGGTCTACTTCGCGCTGTCGGCGACGGGGCTCGGCGCGGTGCTCCTGGCCTCGTATGAGCTGTTCTCGGCGATCCGCTGGATCGGCGCCGCGTACCTCGTGTGGCTCGGCGTGACCGCGTTCTTCGGCCGGTCGCGGGTACTCACGGTCGACGCGGCGGCGCCGACGAGTGCCGCGCGCACGTTCGTCAACGGCGTCGTGCTCCAGGTCGCCAACCCGAAGGCGCTGGTCTTCTTCGTCGCGCTGCTGCCGCCGTTCATCGATCCGCGCGGCGCGGTGCTGCCGCAGGTGGCGATCCTCGGCGTGACGAGCGTGATCATCGAGTTCGTCGTGCTGCTCGCGTACGGCGCGCTCGCGGGACGCCTCACCGTGGTGGCCGCGCGGCCGCGCTTCCACACGCTCGCGAACCGCGTGGCGGGCACGATGCTGGTCGCGGCGGGTGTGAGCGTGGCCTTACAGAGGGGGCTTGGGGGTCCGGTGTCATGGGGCCCCCAGGTTCAGGGGAGATCCGCGTGATCCCAGGCGAGTACCTGCTCGGCGACGGCGACATCGTCGCCAACGAAGGCCGCGCGACGGTGGAACTCGTCGTTGCCAACACGGGCGATCGGCCGATCCAGGTGGGCTCCCACTTCCACTTCTTCGAGGTCAACCGCGCGCTGCGCTTCGAGCGCGGAAGGGCGTTCGGCATGCGGCTCAACATCCCCGCGGGCACGGCGGTGCGCTTCGAGCCCGGGGACGAGAAGCGCGTCACGCTCGTCGAGATCGCCGGGGCCAGGCGCGTGTTCGGCCTGAACGGGCTCACCGAGGGCCAGGCGAAGGACGCGGCACTCGCGCGCCTCGCGGCGTGGGAGCGGCCGTCGTGACGCTCAGACTGACCCGCCGGCAGTACGCCGATCTCTACGGGCCGACGGTCGGCGACCGCGTGCGGCTGGCGGACACCGAGCTGTTCGTCCGCGTCGAGCGCGATCTCACCGTGCCCGGCGAAGAGGCGAAGTTCGGCGGCGGCAAGGTCATCCGCGACGGCATGGGGCAGTCCGCGCGTGCCACGCGCGCCGAGGGCGTGCTCGACTGCGTGATCACCAACGCGCTGATCGTCGACCACTGGGGGATCGTGAAGGCGGACATCGGCATCCGCGACGGCCGCATCGTCGGCGTCGGCAAGGCCGGGAATCCGGATCTCATGGCCGGCGTGTCGCCGTCGATGGTCGTGGGCGCCTCGACGGAGGTCATCGCGGGCGAAGGGCGCATCGTCACCGCGGGCGGGCTCGACAGCCACATCCACTTCATCTGCCCGCAGCTCGTGGGGGACGCGATCAGCGCGGGCCTCACCACGCTCCTCGGTGGCGGGACCGGGCCGGCGACGGGGACGAACGCGACGACGTGCGCGCCGGGTGAGTGGAACATCCACCGCATGCTCGAAGCGGCCGAGGCGTTTCCCATGAACCTCGGGTTCCTCGGCAAGGGCAACGCCTCCGCGCCGGAGCCGTTGCGCGAGCAGATCCACGCGGGCGCGATCGGCCTGAAGCTGCACGAGGACTGGGGGACGACACCGGCGGCGATCGACACCGCGCTCGGCGTGGCCGAGGAGCTCGACGTCCAGGTCGCCATCCACACCGACACGCTGAACGAGTCCGGGTTCGTCGAGGACTCGATCCGCGCGTTCAAGGGGCGGACGATCCACACGTATCACACCGAGGGCGCCGGTGGCGGCCACGCGCCCGACATCATCAAGGTGTGCGGCGAGCCGAACTGTCTGCCGTCGTCCACGAATCCCACGATGCCGTTCACCGTGAACACGATGGACGAGCACCTCGACATGCTGATGGTCTGCCACCACCTGAATCCGAAGATCCCCGAGGACCTGGCGTTCGCCGAGTCGCGGATCCGCGCGGAGACGATCGCGGCGGAAGACGTGCTGCACGACCTCGGCGCGATCAGCATGATGTCGTCCGACTCGCAGGCGATGGGCCGCATCGGCGAGGTCGTGATCCGCACGTGGCAGACGGCCGACAAGATGAAGCGACAGCGCGGGGCGCTGCCCGGTGAGACCGCCGGCGACGACAACCGGCGCGTGAAGCGCTACGTGGCGAAGTACACGATCAACCCGGCGATCGCGCACGGCCTCGCCTCCGAGGTGGGGTCGGTCGAGACCGGCAAGCTCGCGGACCTCGTCGTGTGGAAGCCGGCGTTCTTCGGCGTGAAGCCCGAGCTCGTGCTCAAAGGCGGCTTCATCGCGTGGGCGGCGATGGGCGACCCGAACGCCTCGATCCCCACGCCACAGCCCGTGCTCTACCGGCCGATGTTCGCGGCGCACGGCCGGGCCCGCGCGTCCACGTGCGTGACGTTCGTCTCGCGTGCGGCGCTCGACGCCGGCGTGCCGGCGCGTCTCGGGCTCACGCGTCGTGCCGTCGCCGTCTCGCGCTGCCGGTCGATCGGCAAGCGCGACATGGTCCACAACAACGCGCTGCCCCGCATCGAGGTCGACGCGGAGACGTACGAAGTCCGCGCCGACGGCGAGCTGCTCACGTGCGAGGCGGCGCGCGTGCTGCCGATGGCGCAGCGCTATTTCCTGTTCTGAGATGAACGACGCGCCGGTCGTCACCGCCACCCGCGTGCACGTGCACGATGACCAGCTGGCTCGCCTCGAGCGCGATCGTCTCGTGCTCTCCGCGGAAGAGCGGCGGTGGGGACGGCGCCGCGTCAAGACGGAGAAAGGCCGCGAGCTCGTGCTCGCGCTCCCGACGGGCAGCGTCCTGGAGCCGGGGCACGTCCTTCACGTCGATCGCGAGTCCTACGTCGTCATCGAAGCCGCGGTCGAAGCCGTGCTGGTCATCTCGCCGCGCGATCGTGACGAGATGGTCCGCGTCGCGTTCGAGGTGGGCAATCGCCACTTCACCGTCGCCATCGACGGCGATCGCCTGCTCGTCCCCGACGACGTCGCGATGGAGCAGCTGCTCGAGCGGATCGGCGTGCCGTGGAAGCGCGATCGCGCCGTGTTCGCGCCCCTCGGCGCCGGGCATCGCCATGACCATTGACCTGCTCGCGCTGCTGCAGATCAGCGATGGCCTCTTCCCGGCCGGGGGCTTCGCGCACTCGCTCGGACTCGAGACCTACACGCAGGCCGGCGTCGTCAAGGACGGTGCGGGCGTGGACGCGTTCGTGCGGGCGCATCTCGACGGGAGCGCCGGACCGGGTGACGCCGTCGCCGTCGTGGCCGCGGTTCGCGCGGGAGCTGCCGCCCAGCTCGCCCCCTGCCTCGAGCTCGACGCGCGGGTGGACGCGATGCGGTTCGTCCCCGAGTTCACGGCCGCGAGCAGGCAGATGGGGCGGCAGACGCTGCGCGTGGCCGCCGCCTGGCAGCGCGATGCGCTCGTCGAAGCCTTCAACGCGCGCGTCGAGTCCGGAGCGACGCCCGGCCACTATCCGGTCGTGTTCGGGATCGTCGCGGGACGCTGCGGCATCGACCCCCAAGCCGCGGCGGCCGCGTACCTCTTTGCGACGGCTTCGATGCTCGTGAACGCGGCGCTGCGGCTGCTCGCCATCGGCCAGGTCGAAGGACAGCGCGTGCTGGCGGCGCTCCGGCCGCGCATCGCGGCCCTCGCCGCAGACGCCGCCCGGGCGTCGATCGGCGACATGTGGAGCTTCACGCCCGGCCTCGAGCTCGCGGGCCTTCGCCACGCGGGGCTCGACATGAGGCTGTTCCGATCGTGATTCCGAAACCGCTCAAGATCGGCATCGGCGGCCCGGTCGGCTCGGGCAAGACCGCGCTGACGGAGGCGTTGTGCCTGCGCTTCCGCGACGAGGTCGACATGGCCGTCATCACCAACGACATCTATACGAAGGAGGACGCGGAGTTCCTCGTGCGCCGCGGCGCCTTGCCGCCTCCGCGCGTGCTCGGCGTGGAGACGGGCGGCTGCCCGCACACGGCGATACGGGAAGATGCTTCGGTGAATCTCGAGGCGATACGAGAACTGACGACTCGATTTCCAGCACTCGACCTGCTGATCGTGGAGAGCGGCGGCGATAATTTGGCGGCAACGTTCAGCCCCGAGCTGGTCGACGCCACGATCTACGTGATCGACGTCGCCGAGGGCGAGAAGATCCCGCGCAAGGGCGGCCCCGGCATCACGCGCTCCGACCTGCTCGTCATCAACAAGATCGATCTCGCGCCCTACGTGGGCGCCGACCTCGCGGTGATGGACCGCGACGCTCGGCGCATGCGCGGGGAGCGCCCGTTCGTCTTCACCAACCTGAGGGATGGCGTCGGCGTGGACGCCGTGGTGGAGTGGATCCGCAAGGACCTCCTGCTCGCGTCGGGCGCGACGGCGCGCTGAGCCTGCGCTTCGAGCGGAGGGGCGATGCCACCGTGCTCGCCGGCTGCCGCTCGACGCTGCCGCTGCAGGTGCTCTCGCCGCTGGCGCTCGACGATGCCTCGCTCGTGGTCTCGATCCTCAACCCGACGGGCTCGGTGCTCGGCGGCGATCGTCTGCGCATCGATGTCCACGCGGGCGCCGGCGCTCACGCGCTGCTGACGACGCCGTCCGCGACGCGCGTCCACCGGACGGACGGTCCCGTCGCGGTGCAGGAGGTTCAGCTCGCCGTCGAGTCCGGCGCGGCGGTGGAGTGGGTGCCGGACCACACGATCCCGCACGCGGGCGCCGCCTTTCGCCAGGTCATTCGCGCCCACGTCGCGGGGGATGCGACGCTCCTCGCGGTCGACGCGTTCGCCGTCGGCCGCGTGGCGCGCGGCGAAGCGTTCGATTTTCGCAGTCTCGAGAGCGCGCTCCAGATCGTCGACGACGACGGCTGGCTCCTGCACGACCGGTTCGTGCTGGCGGGCGAGGATCGGTGGCGCGGCCTGGGGTTCTGTGAAGGTGCGCCGTATCTCGCGACCATCGTGGCCGTGGCGCCGGCGCCCGCGGAGACGCTCGCGCGCGAGGCCGGCGCGGCGCTCGCCGCCGTCTGCGGGATGCGCGGGGGGGTCGGGCGCCTGCCGCGACGCGGGATCCTCGTGCGCTGCCTCGCCGAGACGGCGCCCGCGCTCGGCGACGCCGTGCGCGCCACGTGGAACGCGCTCCGGACGGCGGCGCTCGGCGCCGAGCCGCTCGACCTCAGAAAGTACTAGCGATGATCGCGGGGCTCGCGCATACTCGCGCCGACATGCGGCGCCACCGCCATCGCCGCTCCTGGGGCAGGCGCTTACGCCAGTCGTTCCGCGGCGTGGGCGTGGTGTTCGTCCTGGTGCTGGTCGGTGCCGTCGCGCGCGTCTGGATCGTCCTTCCCGCGGTCGACACGGCGTTCTCCACGTTCATGGGCATGCCGGACGCTTCCGCGATCGCGGACCTGGAACGAAAAGCGAGGGGCCGATGACTGCGGTACACTCGCAGGAAAACGACGAGGTGCGATGTTCAACCTGATCCCGAAGGAAGTCCGCTTCTTCGAGTTGTTCGATCAGCAGTCCGAGCACATCATCAAGGCCGCCGCGCTCTTGCACGAACTCGTCCACAACTTCGCCGACGCGCGTGCCAAGGCGCATCTCATCAAGGAAGTCGAGCACCAGGGCGATCAGGTCACGCACGAGATCGTCAAGCGCCTGAACACCACGTTCATCACGCCGATCGACCGCGAGGACATCCATGCCCTCGCGACGCGCCTCGACGACGTGCTCGACTACATCGAGGCCGCGGCCGAGCGCCTCGTCGTCTACCGCATCAAGGAGCCGACCTCCGCGTGCCGCGCGATGGCCGAGGTCATCATCCGGCAGGTCGCCTCCATGGACCGCGCGATCAAGTGCCTGCGCACGATGGATCCGGGGTTCCACGAGCACGCGGTGGAGGTGAACCGGCTCGAGAACAGCGCGGACAACCTCCTCCGCGACAGCCTCGCCGCGCTGTTCGAGGAGCAGGGCGATCCCATCGAGGTCATCAAGTGGAAGGAGATCTACGAGACGATGGAGATCGTCACCGACCGTTGCGAGGACGTGGCGAACGTGATCGAAGCGATCATCCTCAAGATGGCCTGAGCCGCCCACCCCGCCGCCCGTGCTGACCGCCGTCGTCTTCATCGTCCTCATCGCGTTGATCTTCGACTTCATCAACGGCTTTCACGACGCCGCCAACTCGATCGCCACCGTCGTCTCCACGCGCGTGCTGACGCCGCTGCAGGCCGTCGTGTGGGCGGCGTTCTTCAACTTCGTCGCGGCGTTCGGCTTCGGGGTGAGCGTCGCCGAGACGGTCGGCAAGGGCGTCGTGGAATCGAACGTCATCGATCAGTGGGTCATCCTCGCCGGGCTCACGGGCGCCATCGCCTGGGACCTCATCACCTGGTACTGGGGCCTGCCGACGAGCTCTTCGCACGCGCTGATCGGCGGGTTCGCCGGGGCGGCGGTGATCAAGGGCGGGTTCCCGGCGCTGATCGCGTCGGGCCTGATCAAGATCGCCGTGTTCATGATCGTCGCGCCGCTCATCGGCTTCACGGTCGGCGTCATGCTGATGCTCGCCACGGTGTGGATCTTCCGTCGCGCCACGCCAGGGCGCGTCGACTGGCTCTTCCGGCGGCTGCAGCTCGTCTCCGCGGCGGCGTACAGCCTCGGCCACGGCACGAACGACGCGCAGAAGACGATGGGCATCATCGCGGTGCTGCTCTTCACGACGGGCCACCTCGGCCCGGAGTTCCACGTGCCGTTCTGGGTGATCATGGCCGCGCACGCCGCGATCGGGCTCGGCACGCTCGCGGGCGGCTGGCGCATCGTCAAGACGATGGGCATGCGCATCACGAAGCTCCGGCCCGTCGGCGGCTTCTGCGCGGAGGCGGCCGGCGCGATGACGTTGATCGGCACCGCCGTCGGCGGCATTCCGGTCAGCACCACGCAGACCATCATCGGCTCGATCATGGGCGTGGGCGCGCTCCAGCGCGTGTCCGCGGTGCGGTGGGGCGTGGCCGGCCGGATCTTCTGGGCGTGGGTGTTCACGATCCCCGCGTCGGCGGTCGTCGCCGCCGCCACGTGGCTGCTCCTTCGCGTCGTCGTCTGAGTCGGTGACGACGCGCCTCGCGCGCCCCGCCGACGCCGACGCGATCGCGCGCATCTACAACCAGGGCATCGCCGCGCGCATCGCCACGTTCGAGACCGAGCCGCGCACGGCGGCGCAGATCGCCGCGCAGCTCGCCGACAAGGGCGACCGGTTTCCCACGGTGGTGGTGGAGCGTGACGGCCGGGTCGTCGCGTGGGCGACCGCCGGCGCGTATCGCAGCCGGCCCGCCTACGCGGGCGTCGCCGAGCATTCGGTGTACGTCGATCGCGCCGCGCGCGGCACGGGCGCGGGCCGCGCGGCGCTGGAGGCGCTGTCGCAGGCCTACGCCGAGCGCGGCTTCTGGAAGCTCTGCTCGCGCATCTTTCGGGAGCACACCGCGAGCCTCGCGCTCCACGAGCGGAGCGGCTTTCGCGTGGTCGGGGTCTACCGGCGCCACGGGAAGCTCGACGGGGAGTGGCGTGACTGCGTGATCGTGGAGAAGCTGCTCGGCCCGGCGCTCGATGCGGGCTGAGGCCGTCCCCTGTTGCCGCTGGCCCGGCGTCCCGGCCCCGCGCGCCGCGATCTTCCTGACGGTGCAGCCGATCGCCGGCGCCCTGCTCGGGGTCGCCGTGCCGGGCGATCGCTTCAGCGAATTCACGGTGATCGGCCGCAGCCTGATCGTCGGAGGCCCGCTCGTTACGGCCCGGCGCGACGAGTAGTTGGCGGTTCTACGGGGCGCGCTGGGTATACTCGACTCGTGCCGGAGTCTCGGCGGTATCAGCTCCAGAACGAAGCGGCGAATCGACTCATCGGCGACCTGCTCAACGAAGCCGGCGTCCCCGTCGACCGTCGCGGCCTCTACCAGCAGCTCCTGACTACGGTCCTGAAGCTGCACGAGGATGGTGCGTCCCTCGCCGACGTCAAGATCACGAACGCGTCGCTCAAGGAGCTGCGGTACGCGTACAAGGTCTTCGCGCCGTATCGTCACGTGCGCAAGGTCACGGTCTTCGGCTCCGCGCGCACGCCGGGGACCGACGACGCCGCGGTCGCCGCGCGCGAGTTCGGCCGCCGCATGGTGGACGAGGGCTGGATGGTCGTCACCGGCGCCGGTGCGGGCATCATGGGCGCGTCGCAGGAAGGCGCCGGCGGCGAGCGCAGCTTCGGCCTCAACATCCGCCTGCCGTTCGAGCAGGAAGCGAATCCGTGGATCGCCGCCGATCCGAAGCTCATCACCTTCAAGTACTTCTTCACGCGCAAGCTCTTCCTCGTGAAGGAAGCGAGCGCGATCGCGCTGTTCCCCGGCGGCTTCGGCACGATGGACGAGGTCTTCGAGCTCCTCACGCTGATGCAGACGGGGAAGGCGACGATCGTGCCGGTCGTCCTCGTGGAGGCGGGCCCGAAGCCGTACTGGCGGATCTGGGACCGCTGGGTCCAGGCCACGCTCGTCGAGCGCCGCCTGATCGACGGCAACGACCCGGCGTTCTACCGGATCGTGGACGGCGCCGAGGCCGCCGCGCGCGAGCTCACGACCTTCTACCGTGTGTTCCACTCCGCGCGCATCGTGGGCGAGAAGCTCGTGTTCCGGCTGCATCGCCTCCTCACCGACGACCAGCTCCGGGACATGCAGACGCGCTTCGAGGACATCTTGAAGGGGCCGGCCGATCAGTCGCCGACGCCGATCCCGCAGGAGCTCGACGAGCATCCCGAGCTGCCGCGCCTGATCCTGCCGTTCAACCGCTCGTCGTACAGCCGGCTGCGCCAGCTCATCGACTACCTGAACGCTCTGTAGGGCCGCACGTGTGCCCGGAATTGCACATCGACACAAGACCGCGTTACGGAGTATCTGGTATTCATGACACGGCGCACGGCGCTCGAGCGGATCGTCGATGAGAGAGTCGGCCAAACACTCGTCGGGAGTGTCAGTGTCACGATCGATCGGATTGCCGAAGAAATCGCCCGCGAAGCGCTCGCTGACGACACCTTCAGGAGAATGATTCGAGAGCTGGTCCGTCTGCGTTCGCGGGAACTGCTCGATGATCTTCTGAGCAACGGCCCGTCCCGGAAACTGCCTCGACGCCGGCGGCGCGATTCGAGACGGTAGCCACCCTCCGGGGATTACTCACTTTCGGGGCGCTCCTCCGTCACCTGGCACTCGGCGCAGACCCACGTGCGGAAGACGCGCTTGGTGGCGTCGTCGCGCCGCAGGGTCCACGGGATGAAGGCGAGGCGCCCGCAGCGCGGGCAGCGCTCGGGACGGGCCCCAGCGGGCACGGCCGACGGCAGCCACGGGATCTTCGCGGGCATCGCGCCGAGCTTATCATCCGGCGCGCGCGGGCGGACGCTACAATGACTCCGTGAGGCGCTTCCGGGTCGGGCTCGCGCAGATCAACCCCACCGTGGGGGACTTCGACGGGAACGTGCGGAAGATCGTCGAGGGGATGGAGCACGCGCGCCGGCTCGGCTGCCGCCTCGTCGCCTTTCCCGAGCTCGCGATCACCGGCTATCCCCCGGAGGATCTCCTCTTCAAGCAGGCATTCATCGAGGCGAACCTCCGCGCCCTCGACCAGGTCACACGCGTCTCGCGCGGTCTGACGGCCGTGGTCGGGTTCGTCGACAAGCAGGACGACATCTTCAACGCGGCGGCCATCCTTCACGACGGCGCGCGGGTCGGCGTGTATCACAAGCAGTACCTGCCGAACTACGGAGTCTTCGACGAGAACCGGTACTTCCAGGCCGGCACCGAGACGCCCGTGTTCGAGTGTGGCGACGCCACGTTCGCCGTGAACATCTGCGAGGACATCTGGTATCCGAGCGGGCCCACGCGGCGGCAGGCGCTCGCGGGCGCGGAGCTGGTCGTCACCATCAACGGCTCGCCCTTCCACGCGGGCAAGGCGCAGCACCGCGAGACGATGCTCGCCACGCGCGCTGCGGACGACCTCGTCTGCGTGGCGTTCGTCAACATGGTCGGCGGCCAGGACGAGCTCGTGTTCGACGGCGGCAGCGTGATCTTCAACGAGCGCGCGGAGCTCATGGCGCGCGGCCGCGCGTTCGCCCAGGACTTCGTCGTCGCCGACGTCGACCTCGACGCCGTGTTCCACGCGCGGCTGCGCGATGCGCGCCGCCGCCAGGAGAAGCTCGGGGCGCACGACGCGGTCTCGCGCGTGGTGCTGCCGGCATGTCCCGCGATGCCGGCGCCCGCCGTCACGCCGGCGATCGCGGCGCCGCTCGGGCGCGTCGACGAGGTGTTCCAGGCGCTCGTGCTGGGCACGCGCGACTACGTGCAGAAGAGCGGCTTCGCGCGGGTCGTCATCGGGCTCTCGGGCGGGATCGACTCGGCGCTCGTGGCCGCGGTCGCGGTCGAGGCGCTCGGCCGTGACAACGTGGTCGGCGTGACCATGCCCTCGCCGTACTCGTCGGCGGGCACGCGCAGCGACGCGCAGCGAGTCGCGAAGAACCTCGGGATCGAGTTCATGAAGCTGCCGATCACCGGCGTGTTCCAGCAGTTCAAGCGCGCGCTCGCGCAGCCGTTCAAGGGGCTGCCGCAAGACGTGGCCGAGGAGAACATCCAGGCGCGGATCCGCGGCACGCTCCTGATGGCGCTGTCGAACAAGTTCGGCTGGCTCGTGCTGACCACGGGGAACAAGAGCGAGATCGGCGTGGGCTACTCGACCCTCTACGGCGACATGGCGGGCGGCTTCGCGGTGATCAAGGACGTGCCGAAGACGCTGGTCTACGAGCTGGCGGCGCACGTGAACGCGCGCGCCGGGCGCGCCCTGGTCCCCCAGAGCATCATCGAGCGAGCGCCCTCCGCAGAGCTGCGCCCCGACCAGAAGGACCAGGACTCGCTGCCGCCGTATCCGGAGCTCGACGCGATCCTGCGCGCCTACGTCGAGGAGGACCGCAGCGTGAGCGAGCTGGCGGCGCTGGGCTTCGACCCCGACATCGCGGCCAAGGTCGCGCGCATGGTCGACCGCAACGAGTACAAGCGCCGCCAGGGCCCGATCGGCGTGAAGATCACGCCGCGCGCGTTCGGCCGCGACTGGCGCCTGCCGTTGGTGAACCGCTTCCGAGAGTGACCCGGAGGGGGCTTCGCCCCCCATCCTCGTCGGAGGGGGCCTCGACGGCCCCCTCCGAAGGCTCTCCCAGGAGTCGACTGCGCCGGCGGAGCCGGCGCTCGAAACGCCTGGTCAGATGCGCTGGAAGACGAACAGCTCCAGCGATTCCGAGCGCGGGGTGGGCGGCGCCGCCAGGCAGTGCGCCTCGTAGCGCGCCAGGCCTGACGCGAACGCCTCGTCCGAAATCAGCCGGAGCGTCGAGAACGCGCGGCGGCGGACGCGCGCCAGCGCCTCGAGGGGCGTCGTCGCGAACTCCTGCTCCACGATCCGCCAGGCGTGCGTCGCGAACCCCGCGCGCTCGAACGTCGCGCGGAGCTCGGCGCGCGCCGGCATGCGCGCCTCGTCGACGGCCCGCGCTTCCGGGAAGAAGGCGAGGAACTCGACGCGGTCGAGCAGCTCGCGCGTCGGCGTGCGGACGAAGACGACGCCATGGGGACGGACCACGCGATGCAGCTCGGCGACCGCGGGTTCCGGCGGCTTCAAGAAGTGATAGACCATCGACAGCAGCGCGAGGTCGACGGCGCCCGGGTGGAGCGGGAGGGCTGCCGCGTCCGCGGCGAGAAACGGAAGCGCGCGCCCCGGTCCCGCGGCGCGTCCGCGCAACATTTCGGCCGACGCGTCGACGCCGATCGTCGGCGCCTCGAACACGTCCGAGAGGAACGCGGTGAACCGGCCCGTCCCGCATCCGACGTCGAGCACGCGGCGAGGCGACGCCCCGCCCCACGCGGCGCGAAACGCGTCGGTCCACACGGCGCGAGCCGCGGGCGACAGATCCGTCCGGACGTCGGCGTAGGCGCGCGCGAGCTCGGGATTCGCCCAGAGCGCCGCGCCGTCTCCCGCGCTCATCGCGGGCAGCCGGGCACGAGCGCGGCGTCCAGCAGGCCGGCCGCGATGCCTTCCGCCATCACGCGCGCGCCCTCGGCGGTGTGATGGATGTCGTCGGAGCGAAAGAGCGGACGCGCGGGGTCCGCGCGACGGCGGAACGTCTCGAGCAAGGTGATCACGCGAAAGCCGTGTCGCTGGCCGATCGCGGCCGCTGTCACGAAGGGACGCTCCGAGGCATAGAGGCCGGGGCCGATGCCGAACACGACGCGGCCCTCCGGCGACTCGTGCGCGGCGACCTGATGCGCGTACGGGTAGAGCACGACCGCGAAGCGCGCGCCGAGACGCTCGCCGTCGCGCTTCATGGCCGCGAGATAGCGCGCGGTCGTGGCCCACGCCGCCTCTTCGTCACGCGCGGGCGTGTCGCGCGTGATCGCCAGGCGATCGTAGCGGAGGTCGCCGAGGAGGCCGCGCGCGCGGAGCGCGGCCTCGTCGAGGTTCAAGGCGCCGAATGCCCGGCGCCCGGCGCCCGACTTCCGGAACCCCTGCCAGAGCAGGAGTCGGCCGAGCCCTTCGTCGGCGACGCGCAGCGACGCGGGCAGCACGGGCGGAAGCAGCAGCGCGGTCTCGCGTCGGCGGTCCGTCGCGACGCGCAGGGGCAGGCCCTCCGCGTCGCGCTCCGCCAGCGCCGTGCGGATCAGGTCGTCGTGCACGTCGGTCATGTCGAGGTTGACGACCACGAGGTCCGGCGCGACCGCGCGGCCGATCTCCCGCAGCGTGAGGTATTCGAGGATCGGCGAATAGCTCGCGGTGCCGGCATTGACGACTTCGATGCCCGCGCAGCTCGCGCGCAGCGCGCGCTCGGCCCGCCGCGGCACCGTGTCTTCGTCCGGGAAGCCGCCGCCCTCGGTGAACGAGTCCCCGAGCATGAGCACGCGCACGACGCCCGACGGCTTTGGCGTCGCGATGTCGCGGTCGCGGAGGCCGAGCGCGTTGGTGCGGTAAGGGAAGCCCTGCACGACGCCGCTCCAGCTCCGCTGGAGGCGATGGTGGCGAACGGGATCGCTGACGAGGTGCGCCTTGCGCTCGGGCGGCGGCACGACACGCAGCGCGACTTCGGCGCCGCCGACCGCCACCGCGAGACCCAAGAGGACGAGGCCGGCCAGCCATGGCCAGCGCCCTCTCACGCGGTCAACCCCTCCATCTGCAGCGCGTGCAGCCGTCGATAGACGCCGTCGCGCGCGATGAGCTCGTCGTGGCGCCCGATCTCGACGATGCGGCCGCCGTGGACGACGACGATGCGGTCGGCGTTGCGCACGGTGGCGAGGCGATGCGCGATGACGAGCACGGTGCGCCCGCGCATGAGATCGGTCAGCGCCTGCTGGACCATGAACTCGCTCTCGGCGTCGAGGTCCGACGTCGCCTCGTCGAGGATGAGGATCGGCGGGTCCTTGAGGAAGGCGCGCGCGATGGCGAGCCGCTGCCGCTGGCCGCCCGAGAGCCTCACGCCGCGCTCACCGACCAGGGTTTGGTAACCCTCCGGAGAGCCGGCGATGAAGTCCTCCGCGTGCGCCTGGCGCGCGGCGCGCGCGATCTCGTCCATCGTCGCGTCGGGCCGGCCGTACGCGATGTTGTAGTGGATCGTGTCGCTGAAGAGGAACGTGCCCTGCGTCACCACGCCGAGGAGCGAGCGCAGCGACGCCTGCGTCACGTCACGGAGGTCGTGGCCGTCGATCGTGATGCGGCCTTCGGTCACGTCGTGGAAGCGGGGCAGGAGGTCGAGCAGCGTCGACTTGCCGGCGCCGCTCATGCCGACGAACGCGATGACCTCGCCTTTCGGAATCGTGAGCGAGATGTCGCGCAGCACGAACTCGTCCGCGTCGGCGTAGCGGAAGCCCACGCGGTCGAAGACGACGGCGTCCCCGAAGCTCGAGAGCGCGGTCGCGCCGGGCCGATCGGCGATGGCCGGCGGCGTGTCGAGGATCTCGAAGACGCGTTCGATGGACGACGTCGACTGCTGCACGGTGTTCGCGATGCGCGAGAGCTGGCGGACCGGGCCGTAGAGCAGCGCGAGCGCGGTGGTGAACGAGAAGAAGTCGCCCGGGGTCATGTGGCCGGCGATGACCCGGTGACCGCCGTACCAGAGCGCGCCCATGATGCCGAACGCGGCGAGGATCTCCATCAACGGCTCGGTCGCCTGGTCGGTGCGCTGGTCCTTGAGCGCGAGCGCCAGCAGCCGCTGGTTGACGCGCGAGAAGCGCTCGCGCTCGTGCTGCTCGCGTCCGAACGCCTTGACGATCTTCGTCCCCGCGAAGGCTTCGTGGAGGAGCACGTTGAGCTCGGCGATCTTCTCCTGCGCGCGGCGGTTGATGCGGTAGAGGCGCCGGCCGATCTGCCGGACGACGATGCCGACGAAGGGAAAGACGACCAGCGCGATCAGCGCCAGGCGCCACTCGCGCGCGAGCATCACGGCGACCAGGGCGACGATCATCGCGACCTGCCGGATCGACATGACGAGGACCGTCGACGACAGCCGCGCCAGGCGGTTGACGTCGGTCACCACGCGCGACATCAGCTCGGCCGAGTGCCGCTGCGCGAAGTACGCGAGCGGCATCGCCTGGAGATGCGTGTAGACCTCGGCGCGCAGGCGCGCGATCACGCGCTCGCCCACCGACGCCATCAGATACGACTGGCCGTAGCGAGACAGGCCCTTGACCACGTAGGCGCCGAGGAGGAGCAGCGGCACCACGCGGAGCGCGACGAGGTCGCGCTTGAGGAAGATGTCGTCCATGGCAGGCTTCACCAGCCACGCGACCGCGCCCTCCATCGCCGCCACGACGAGCGCCAGCAGGCCGCCGGCGATCAGCACCGGGACGTACGGCCGCACGTACGTGAAGAGCCGGCGATAGAGCGTGAGCTGCGAGGTCATCGCACGAGCCGGCGATACAAGCGGTCGGTGGCCTCGATCTTCGCGTCGAGCGAGAACTCCGCCTCGACGCGCTTGCGCCCGGCGCGCGCAAGCGCTCGCCGCCACGTCGGGTCGGCGTGCAGGCGCAGGATGGCCGCGGCCATCGCGTCGGGATCGCGCGGCGGCACGAGCAACCCGGTCTCGCCGTCGGCGACCAGCTCCGGCATGCCGGCCAGGCGCGTCGCAATCACGGCCCGGCCGCACGCGAGCGCCTCGCGGATCGAGCCGGTGATGCCGAGCCCGGCCCACGACGCGTCGACGACGACGTCGGCCGCGGCCATCACGTCCGGCACGTCCTCGCGCGGTCCGATGGCGAGCACGCGATCGCCGATGCCGAGCTCGCGGGCGCGGTCCGACAGGTGCGCGATCGCGGGCGGCGGCGCGCCGAGAAACAGCAGACGCGCCTCGGGCACGTCGGCCGCCACGCGGCGCATCGCCGCGAGCACGTCGCTCCAGCCGCGCCACGAGCGGACGCCGACCTGCAGGACGACGAAGTGATCCGGCGCGAATCCGAGCTCGCGCCGCACGGGCGCGCCGTCGAGGCCGGGGTGGAACCGCCGGACGTCGGTGCCCGAGTAGATGACGGCGATCTTGTCGGCGCGGACGCCCACGGCGACCAGATCGTCCTTGATCGAGCGGCACACCGCGACGATCGCGTCGACGCGCGAGGTCGTGTAGCCGAGCCGGTTGAGGCGGCCGGGCACGAAGCTGACGCCGCGGTTCAGCACGAGACGCGGGCGCGGGCCGAGGAGGCCGGCGAGGATCGCGAGCGTGCGCGCGCGGCCCTTGTGCGCGTGGATCACCTCGATGCCGCGCGCGCGCACGAATCGGCGCAGCCGCCACGCCGCGCGTGGATCCCAGGCCCGTCCGAGCGGCAGCGTGACGTGGTCGACGCCGGGCGTCGCGAGGCGCGCGCCGTGCACGCCCGGCGGCGTGGCGACCGTGACCACGTGGCCGCGCGCGGCCAGCCCGCGCGCGAGCTCGCGCACCTGGATCGCGGCGCCCGTGAAGTAGTCGTTCTTCGGATAGAGCTGAAGGACTCTGAGCGGCCGGTCGCTCAACGGCTGAAGAACGCGCGCACCGCCGCCGCCACCCGGTCGATCTCCTCCTCGGTGTGTCCGGGGGACAGCGGCAAGGTGAGGATCTCGTCGACGAGACGCTCCGTCCGTGGCAGCGCGGGCGCGCCGAGACTTTCCACCGCGGGCTGCCGATGGCCCGGCACCGGGTAGTGAATCCCCGTCTGGATCCCGCGGTCCTTGAGCCACGCGGCGAGCGCGCCGCGGCGATCGGTGCGCACGACGAAGAGGTGGTACACGTGATGCGCGTGTGGGCGCTCCCCGGGCAGCGCGAGCGGGAGGCCCGCGAGCGTGTGGTGATAGCGCGCGGCGAGCGCGCGGCGCCGATCGTTCATCGCGTCGAGCCGGCGCAGGCCGACGCGGCCGACCGCGGCTTGCAGCTCGTTGAACCGGAGATTGAAGCCGACCTCGGCATGGACGTCCTTGTTGAGCCGTCCGTGGTCGCGGAGGCGGCGCGTGCGCGCGGCGATCTCGCCGTCGTCGGTGACGAGCACGCCGCCGTCGCCCATGACCGTGACGTTCTTCGACGGATAGAAGGAGAACGCCGCCGCGCGGCCGAAGCTCCCGACGCGCCGGCCGCCCCACGCCGCGCCGTGCGCCTGGCAGCAGTCCTCGAGCGTCCACAAGCCGAAGCGCGTGGTGAGGTCGCGCACGGCCGTCACGTCGACCGGCTGACCGTAGATGTGGACGGGCACGACGCCCACGGTGCGCGGCGTCACCTTCGCCGCGGCGTCGGCGGCGTCCATGCCGTACCACGCGTCGACGTCGACGAAGACCGGCGTCGCCTCGGCGAAGCAGATGGCCTCGATCGTGGGGAACGCGGTGTGCGAGGGCACGAGGATCTCGTCACCCGCTTTCACGCCGAGTGCCTCGAGGCCCATCCAGAGCGCGGCCGTGCCGGAGTTCGTGAGCACGGCGTGGTTCACGCCGAGGTATTTCGCCAGGTCGCTCTCGAAGGCGCGGCATTCGGGGCCGAGGATCCACTGTCGCGAGTCCATCGCTGCGAGGACCGCCTGCTTGAGCTCGTCGTCGACCGCGGGACGGGACAGCGGGATCGGGGCCGCGCTCACGAGGGTCAGTCTCCCTTGAGGCTCTCGTACTTGCCGCGGTAGTAGAGCAGCGGCATCCCGTCGGTCGTGCCGCAGTCGTCCACCCGCCCGATGAAGACCGTGTGGTCGCCTTCGTTGTGCGTGTTGACGATGACGCACTCCACGTGCGCGAGCGCGTCGGCGAGGACCGGCAGGCCGAGCGCGGTGATGCGGTGCGGGACGCCGTCGAACTTGTCGAGCCGCTGGGTCGCAAACCGTCGCGAGAGATCCTCCTGCTCGCGTCGCAGGAAGTTCACCGCGAAGCGCCCGCGCTCGACGATCGACGGATAGCTCTGCGACTTGTGGGCGATGCAGACGAGGATCAGCGGCGGATCGAGCGAGACCGAGGCGAAGGCGCTGGCGGTGAGCCCCGTCGGGCGCCCGTCCGAGTCGCACGTGGTGATGATCGTCACGCCGCTGGCGAAGTGACCGAGAACCTTACGAAAGTCGTCGGGGCCGACCACCACATTCTTGTAGCAGGATCGCGCCCGGGAATGCAAGGCGGTATCATCCGTTGCATGGTCAACCAGGAGAGCGTGCTGGCCGCGTTGCGCGGCGTGAAAGATCCACAAACCCAGCAGGACGTCGTCGCGCTCGGGCTCGTGCGCGATCTGGCGATCGAAGGCGATCGCGTCGCGTTCAGCCTCGTGTTCACGAGCCAGCCGCCGCAGTCGCGCGTCGCCATGCACAGCATGGCGACGAAGCTCGTCGGTCAAGTGCCGGGCGTGCGCGACGTGCAGGTCCGCATGGGCGCCGGCGGCGCAGGCGGACAGGCGCACGCTCACGGCCACCAGCACGGACACGGTCGCGACATGACGACGACGCCGGCGGGCGCCGGCCGCCCCGCGCCGTCGCCGGACCTCATCCCGGGTGTCCGCCACACGATCGCCGTCTCGTCGGGCAAGGGTGGTGTCGGCAAGTCGACGGTCGCCGTGAACCTCGCCGCGGCGCTGCGCGCGACCGGCGCGACCGTCGGCATCATCGACGCCGACGTGTACGGGCCCGACGTGCCGATGATGCTCGGCGCGCGCGGCAAGCCCGGGATGTTCGACACCCGGATCATTCCCGTCGAGACCCACGGCATCAAGATGATGTCGATCGGCCTGCTCGTGCCGGAGCGCGAGGCGCTCGTCTGGCGCGGCCCCATGATTCATTCCTTCATCCAGCAGATGCTCAAGGACGTGAGCTGGGGCGCGCTCGACTATCTCCTGTTCGACATGCCTCCCGGCACCGGCGACGCGCAGCTCTCGCTCTCGCAGGTGATTCCACTGAGCGGCGTGGTGATGGTGACGACGCCGCAGGACGTCGCGCTGCTCGACGTGCGCAAGGCGCTCGGCATGTTCCAGCGGCTCAACGTGCCCATTCTCGGGATCGTCGAGAACATGAGCGTGTTCGTGTGCCCGCATTGCCACGAGCCCACCGCGATCTTCGGCGACGCCGGCGGCCAGCGCATCTCGCAGGAGTACGGCGCCCCGCTGCTCGCAAAGATCCCGCTCGAGCCGGAGACGCGCGTCGCGGGCGACGAAGGCACCCCGATCACGCTGCGCCACCCCGACGGGCCGCAGGCGACGGCGTTCATGGGCCTCGCGCGCGCCGTCGAGCGGCGGCTCGAGGAGCTCGGGCCGCTGTCGTCGCTGCCCACGATCCGCTGAGCGTGCCGCCGACACTCGCCGTCGCGATCTTTCCACTCCCGGACGTGACGTTGTTCCCGCGCACCCTGCTGCCCCTCCACATCTTCGAGGCGCGGTACCGGGCGATGGTGACCGACGCGCTCGCGCGCGACCGCAAGATCTGCATGGTGCGTCTGCGTCCGGGCTACGAGGAGCAGTACGCCGGCAAGCCGGAGGTGTATCCGGTCGGCGGGCTCGGCGAGATCGCGAGCTGTGAGCGGCTCGCCACCGGACGCTACGACCTCGTGCTCCGCGGCGAGGCGCGCGTGCGCATCCTGCAGGAGCGGCCGAGCGACACGCTCTATCGCGTCGTCGTCGCCGAGCGGATCGAGGACGTGGTACCGGTCACCGACGTGAAGCCGATCCTCGACCGGATCCGCGCGGCGTGCCGCACGCTCCTCGGCATCCTCGGCCGGCCCGTCGATTTCCTCGACAGCGTCTTCGCGGACAACCAGCCGCCGGGCGCGATCGCCGATCGCATCGCCTCCGGCGTGCTGCCCGGTGCCGACGTGCGCCAGGAGCTGCTCGAGACCGCGGAAGTCGACCTCCGCCTCGGGCGCCTCGCCGTCGCGCTCGACGCGCTCGTCGACGAGCTGAGGCGCAGCCGCTCGTGACGCGTCTGCTGATCCTCGCGGCGCTCGTGCTCACGCTCGTGACGGACGCGGCGGCGGCCCGCCCGTGGGCGTGGCTGGGTGTCCGCATCCGCGACCTGTCGGAGCAGGAGATGGACGACATCTCCAGGGCGCACGGCATCCGCGAGGGCTTCGGCGTCTTCATCGTCGACGTCATGGCGGAAACGCCGGCGGCGCGCGCCGGGCTCAAGAGCGGCGACGTCGTCGTCGCGTTCGAAGATCGCCCGGTCACGGAGACGCGCCTGCTCCAGCGTCTCATCGCGACGGCCGCGCCGGAGACCGAGGTCCGGCTCGTCGTCCTGCGCCGCGAAGGACGACGCTCCGTGCCGGTGCGCCTCGGCAGCATGCCGCGGGACGTCGCGGGCGACCGCGTCGCCGCACTGTTCGGGTTCTTCCTGCGGGAGCCGGCCAGCGCCGACGCCGCCCCGCTTGCCGGGACGCCGCTGATCGCGGCCGTCGAGCGGCGGAGCGTGGCCGAGCGTGCCGGCCTCAAGCAAGGCGATGTCCTCCTCCAGGTCAACGATCGCCCGGTCCTGACCCGGGACGGCGCCCGCGAGGCGCTCGCCGACGCGGGCCCCGCGCGCTCCCTGCGGCTGGTCGTCCGCCGCGACCACGAGCAGGTGCCGGTGACGCTGGACCCGGCCCAGTAACGGCGTGGTTTCTTGACAAAATCCGCACCCGTCACTTAAGGTGGCGCGCGTCCCACACCCTCGCACACGAGGAGGCTCACCGATGAACCCTCAAGCACCCACCGAGACGCCGCGCCGGAGCTTCCTCCGTGGCGCGGCCGTGGCGGCCGGCGCGGCAGCGCTCGGCTTCCCGAACGTCGTCAAGGCGCAAGGCCCGATCTCGATGCGCTGGCAGAGCACGTGGCCGGCCAAGGACATCTTCCACGAGTACGCGAACGACTTCGCGAAGAAGGTCAACGACATGACCGGCGGCGACCTCAAGATCGAGGTGCTGCCGGCCGGTGCGGTCGTCCCGGCCTTCGGCCTGCTCGACGCCGTCTCGAAGGGAACGCTCGACGGCGGGCACGGCGTGCTCGTCTACCACTACGGCAAGCAGACCGCGCTCGCGCTGTGGGGCTCGGGCCCGGCGTTCGGCATGGACGCCAACATGCTCCTGGCCTGGCACAAGTACGGTGGCGGCAAGCAGCTCCTCGACAAGCTCTACAAGTCGATCAACGCCAACGTCGTCTCGTTTCCGTACGGCCCGATGCCCACGCAGCCGCTCGGCTGGTTCAAGAAGCCCATCACCAAGCCGGAGGACTTCAAGGGCCTCAAGTTCCGCACCGTCGGCATCTCCATCGACGTGTTCACGGGCCTCGGCGCGGCCGTCAACGCGCTGCCGGGCGGCGAGATCGTGCCGGCCATGGACCGCGGCCTCCTCGACGCGGCCGAGTTCAACAACGCCACCTCGGACCGCATCCTCGGCTTCGCGGACGTCTCCAAGGTCTGCATGCTGCAGAGCTATCACCAGAACGCCGAGCAGTTCGAGATCTCGTTCAACAAGACGAAGTTCGACGCGTTGCCGGACAAGATGAAGGCGATCATCGAGAACGCGGTCGAGGCCGCGTCGTCCGACATGTCGTGGAAGGCGGTCGACCGCTACTCGAAGGACTACATCGAGCTGCAGACGAAGGACAAGGTCCGGTTCTACAAGACGCCGGACTCGGTGCTCCAGAAGCAGCTCGGGGTCTACGACGAGGCCGCCGCGAAGAAGGGCACCGACAACGCGCTCTTCAAGGAGATCGAGGCTTCGCAGAAGGCCTTCGCCGCGCGCGCGGTCAAGTGGTACCTCGATACCCAGGTCAGCTCGCGCATGGCCTACAACCACTACTTCACGACGCCCGCGGCGAAGCCCGCCGCCAAGCCGGCCGAGAAGAAGAGCTAGTCGCGCGGTGATACTCCGTCAGGCCAGCCATCCGGCGCGCGCCGGGTGGCCGGCCTCGGCGTTCCATCCATGAGCGAGCGCCTGATCCGTGCCATCGACACCGTGAGCTACTGGTCGGGCAAGGCGTTCGCCTGGCTCATCGTGGCGCTCACGTTCGTGGTCTCCGTCGAGGTCTTCAAGCGGTACATCCTCAACGCGCCGACGGCGTGGATCTTCGACTTCAACAACATGCTGTACGGCACGCTGTTCATGATGTGCGGCGCCTACACGCTCGCGGCCGCGGGGCACGTTCGGGCCGACTTCGTGTACGTCTACATGCGGCCGCGCACCCAGGCGACGCTCGACCTGATCCTCTACGTGCTCTTCTTCATCCCGGGCATCCTCGGTCTGATCTACGCGGGCGCGGACTACGCGGCACTCTCGTGGCGCATCGGCGAGCACTCCACGGTCACCGCCGAAGGCCCGCCGGTCTATCACTTCAAGACCGTCATCCCCGTGGCCGGCGTCCTCGTCATGGTCCAGGGGCTGGCCGAGATCCTGCGCTGCATCGTCTGCCTCAGGACGGGCACGTGGCCGGCGCGCCTGGAAGACGTCGAGGAGAGCGACGTCATCGACACCCAGCTCTCGCACAGCGAGTACGTCGACGAGGAGTCGCGCCGGGCCGCGATGGAAGGCGCGCACGCGATCGACGAGGCCGCGCGCCACCGCAGCGCCGTCGAGCCGAAGAACCCGTGAGCGATCCCTACCTCGGGCTCACGATGCTCGGGCTCATCGTGATCGCCATCATGATGGGCTTTCCGACGGCGTTCACGCTGATGGGCCTCGGGATGGTGTTCGGCTTCGTCGCCTTCCTGAATCCGGCGCAGCACTGGTACGAGAACCGGGTCTTCGACCTCATCGTGCAGCGCACGTACGGCGTCATGACGAACGACACGCTGCTCTCCGTGCCGCTGTTCGTCTTCATGGGCTACATCATGGAGCGCGCGGCGCTCGTCGACCGCATGTTCCACAGCGTCCAGCTCGCCTTCCGGCGCGTGCCCGCCTCGCTCGCGGTGACGACGCTGCTCGTGTGCGCGTTCTGGGGTATCGCCTCGGGCATCGTCGGCGCGGTCGTCGTGCTCATGGGCGTCATCGCGATGCGGCCGATGCTCAACGCCGGCTACGACGTGCGCCTCGCGGCCGGCGCCATCACCGCCGGGGGCACGCTTGGCATCCTGATCCCGCCGTCGGTCATGCTGATCGTCTACGCGGCGGTCGCGGGCCAGTCGATCGTGAAGCTCTACGCCGCGGCGATGTTGCCGGGATTCTTCCTGACGGCGCTCTATCTCGCGTACATCCTCGGGTGGGCGACGATCAATCCGCGGATCGCGCCAGCCCTCCCGCCCGATCAGTACCGCGTGAAGGTGCCCGAGTATCTCCAGCGGCTCGAGCGCGGAGCCGCGCGCCGCGTGGTGCCGGGACTCCTCGGGGCGCTCGTCCGCCCCGCGATGGCGCGCGGCGTCGCCGGCTACCGGATGCTCGTCAGGGACGCCCTCGCGCTCTCGGTGCCGGTGATGCTGACCGTCGGGACGTTCGGAGCGACGTGGTGGTACGTCGTCATCTACAACGCGCCGGAAACCGTCACCGCCGCGGTGACCGCGCCCGCGGCGCCGCTGACGACGCCGTCGGGCGCGCCGTCGGCGCCGGCCGGCGAGGAGAAGCCGCAAGCGCTTGGCACCCCGACCGAAGAGAAGCCGCAGGAGCTCGGGGCCGCGTCCGAAGCGCCGGCCGCGACCGACGCGCCGACGACAGAAGGGCCGCCGGAGGAGATGACGTCCCTTCGGGAAGCGCGCACGGGACCGGCGGAGAGCCGGATCCCGGCGCACTTCTACCGGTGGTTCTGGGGCGTGGCGGCGCTGGCCGTGGCGCTCCTGCTGTTCTACTTCTGGCGCATGGACGGCGAGCAGCTCGAGATCCTGAAGGAGCTGATCGTCTCCGTCGTCCCGCTCGGCCTGCTGACGGTCGTCGTGCTCGCCGTGATCCTGTTCGGGATCACCACGGCCACGGAGTCGGCGGCGATCGGCGCGCTCGGTGCGCTGTACCTCGCCGTGATGGCGCGTTACGCGAAGGAAGTCTGGTGGTGGAGCCTCGTGGGCGCGACCGGTGGCGTCGTCCTCGGGTGGCTCATGCACGAGCCGTGGGCGTCGCTCGTCGTCTCGTCCTCGCTCGGCGCCGCATTCGCGGGCACGCTCGTGCCCGGGCTGCGCCATCTGCGCCGCTCACGCGAGCTGCGCGAGAACCTCACGCAGTCGACGTTCCTCACCGCGAAGACGACGGCGATGGTCTGCTGGCTCTTCATCGGGTCCGCGCTCTTCTCCGCGGTGTTCGCGCTCCACGGCGGGCAGGGGCTCATCGAGCGCTGGGTCCTCGGCATGAACCTCTCGCCCCTCGGCTTCCAGATCACCGCGCAGCTGATCATCTTCCTGCTCGGCTGGCCGCTCGAGTGGACCGAGATCATCGTGATCTTCTGCCCGATCTTCATTCCGCTGCTGAGCCACTTCAACGTCGACCCGATCCTCTTCGGGACGATGGTGGCGGTGAACCTCCAGGCGGCGTTCCTCTCCCCGCCGGTGGCGATGTCGGCGTTCTATCTGAAGGGCGTGTCGCCCAAGCACGTGACGATCAACCAGATCTTCGCGGGCATGATGCCGTACATGCTGATCGTCGTCGTCTGTCTCGTGTTCATGTACATCTGGCCGGGCATGACGCTCTGGCTCCCCGAGTTCCTGTATGGGAAGTGACGCGAATCTGAGCTGGGCCTCGGCGACACAGGCGGCGCAGATGATTCGCGACGGCATCGTCAGCGCCGAGCAGCTCGTGAAGGCGTGTCTCGATCACATCGAGACACGCGAGCCCGACGTGCAGGCGTGGACCTTCCTGGATCCCGACTACGCGTTGCAGCAGGCCCGCGCCGCCGACGAGCTCCGGCTGTCGGGCCAGCCGATCGGGCCGCTGCACGGCGTGCCCGTCGGGCTGAAGGACATCATCGACACCGCCGACATGCCGACCGAGAACGGCTCGCCGATTCACGCGGGCCGCACGCCGTCGCGCGATGCCACCGTCGTCGCCATGCTGCGCGCGGCGGGCGCGATCGTCATGGGCAAGACGGTCACCACCGAGTTCGCCACGCGCCACCCGGGAAAGACGCGCAACCCGCACAATCCCGCGCACACGCCGGGCGGCTCGTCGAGCGGCTCGGCGGCGGCGGTCGCGGCCGGCATGGTGCCGCTGGCGCTCGGCAGCCAGACCACGGGCTCCACGATCCGTCCCGGCGCGTACTGCGGTGTGTACGCGATGAAGCCGACCTTCGGGCTGATCCCGCGCCATGGGATGTTCCAGCTCTCGCGCAGCTTCGACCACGTCGGGCTGTTCGCGCGGAGCCTGGACGACATCGCGCTGCTGCTCGAGCAGCTCGCGGGATACGACGAGCGCGACCCGGATTCGCGCCCGCGCCCGCGCGTGCCCTACCGCGAGATCGCCGCCGCGGAGCCGCCGCTCCCGCCGATGTTCGCGTTCGTGAAGAGCCCGCGCTGGGACCAGGTCGAAGCGGAGACGAAGGACGCGTTCGCGGAGCTCGCGGAGCACCTCGGCGCGCAGATGGAGGAAGTGGAGCTGGTGAGCGCGTCCGACGAGGCGCTCCAGTGGCACGAGACCGCCTCGGGGCCGGAAGTGGCGCTCAACCTGCGGCGCGAGTGGGAGACCCAGCGTGACGGGCTGTCCGCCGCGCTGCGCGCGCGCATCGCGCGCGGCCTCGCCGTGCGCGGGATCGACTATCTCGCGGCGCTGCGACGGATCCCTCAGCTCAACGCCAGCTTCACCGAGCTCTTCGAGCAGCGGTACGACGCGATCGTCACGCCGGCCGCGTTCGGCCCCGCGCCCGCGGGGCTCGCGTCGACGGGTGATCCCGCGTGCTGCGCGCTGTGGACGTTCACCGGCATGCCCGCGCTCAACGTGCCGCTCATGCAGGCCGGCAACGGGCTGCCGCTCGGCGTGCAGCTCGTTGGTCCACGCCACGGTGACGGGCGGCTGCTCCGCACCGCGCGCTGGCTCGTGCAGCACGTCAGCGCCGTGCCCGCCACGCGCCGGCACGGAAGCTGACCGCCAGCGTCGTCCCGTACACGATCAGCCCGAGGGCGTTGACGAGCGCGAGTCCGTCGAGGCCGCCGTCTGTGAGCCGCGTCACGATCCAACCGCCGAGCGAGACGAACACCACGTGGCACGCGGTCGCGAGCAACGGCCAGGACGCACGCCCCGCGGCCTGGAACGCGTACGAGAGCGCCATGCCGAGTCCGAAGAACGGATACGTGAGGCTCATGATGCGCAGATAGCTCGCGGCATCGGCGCGCACGGCGGGATCGGCGCTGAAGAACACGATCCAGAGCTCGGGCGCGGTCAGCGCGAGGAGTCCGATGGCTCCGGTCACGGTCATCGAGAGCGCGCCGGCGATCCAGGCGATCCGCGTCGCGCGGGCGATCCGGCCCGCCCCGAGATTCGTCCCGACCATCGCGAGCACGCCCGCGCTCAAGCCGAACGTCAGCGGGATCTGGACGTACTCCAGACGGACGGCCGTGCCGAACGCGGCGAGCGCCGCCGGTCCCTGCGACGCGGCGAAGCCCGTCAGCAGCACGAGCGTCAGGTTCCTCAGGACGGGCTGCAACGACATCGGGGCACCGACACGAAGGATCTCCGCGAAGAGCCGCCGCTCGAAGCGAACGCCCCGCAGCGAGAGCGTGATCGCCGTGCGCCCGGAGGCGAGATACCACGCAAGCGCGAGCGTCGAGAGCGCAAGCGAGGTGACCGTCGCCACGCCGGCGCCCCTGACCCCGAGCGCGGGCAGGGGACCGGCGCCGAACACCAGCAGAGGCACGAGCAGGACGTGCGCGAGGTCCGCGGCGACGTAGACGACCCCGAGCACCGTCGCCTGGCCCGCGCCGCGGATGACGCTCGTGAGGAGCAGCCCCGTGCGCGTCGCCGCGGGCGTCGGCGGCGCCGGTCGAACCGGAGCCGTCACGGACGGTTCGAGAGCGGGGAGAGGCGGAGCGGTCACTGACATCGGCTTCCTCCTTAACGGTGTGCGGTGCGGGGCCGCAGGAACGACGGCAACAGGACTCGCGGCGTCGTCCGCTCGAGCCATGCGGCGACCGCCGCGCGCACGCCACGGCGCGAGGCCGGCCGCTCGGCGTCGCGCAGCAGGCGCGTGATCGCGGCGTGGTGCTCGGCGTCGGCGACGCGCTGACGGATCAGGGTTTCGTGGATGTAGTCGTCCATGTCCGAGTCTCCTTTCGCAGGTCGTCTTCTAGCTGCCGGCGGGCCGGAGCGCGCGCGCGCCGCCGGACGCGTACCAGGCCGACACGCCGCCGCGGACGTAGCGCGCGCGTGACGTTGCAGCCGACGTGGAAGCCGTAGGCGCAGTAGACGGCGACGGGCTGCTCCGGCGAGAGCTCGCCGATCCACTCGTCCACCCGGTCGGGATCGCGCCACGTCGCGCCGGCCATCACGTCGACCGTGCGCGAGATGTGGTGTCGCGGCCGCGCATCGAGGACCTGCACGGGCTCTCCCTTCGCGAGCTGCGCTCCGAGCTCCTCGATGGAGAGCGACGGCAGACTGAGGTCGGACGGGTCTTCGTGCGGGAGCGACCGATCGGCACGCACCGGCGCGAGGCGCTCGCCGACGGCCGCCCAGTTGACGTTCCGCATGAACGCGTCGATGTACGCGGTGGCGTTCGCGCCGAAGTCCAGGTGATACGCGTGCTCGTACATGTCGAGCGCGAGGACGGGCGCGGCGTCGACCGCCGCCTGTGAGTGATCGCCGGCCGTCTGGTTCGAGAGACGCTTCGAGCGGCGGGACCAGCTCAGCAGCGCCCAGCCGGAGCCGCCGGCGAGGGACCGGGCGGCGCCGACGAACTCCCGGCGCCAGGCGGCGAAGCTCCCGAAATGCTCTTCGAGGAGCGCCACGAGCTCCGCGGGGACCTCGTTGCCCTGTCCGCCGAGGTTCCCGAAATAGAGCTCGTGCAGCGCGACCGCGTTCGCGGCGCTCAGCTCTTCGCGCTTCAGCGCGCGCAGCCGGTATCCCGGCGCGCCCGCGTCGAGCGCCGCGAGCTCGCGGCGCACGGCGTTCACGGTCCGCACGGCGCCGCCGTAGTCGTTCTCGTAGTGACTGACGATCAGCCGCTCGGACATTCCGTTCAGCGTCCACGGCCTCACTGCGATGGGGGCGACCGGCTGTTCCATGGGGCCGTTCCTCCTTGGCCTTCTTATGTTGCTGAACGAAACACTAGTTGCATCTTCGTGGCAAATGAGAAACAGTTGACACATGATAGTAACTAGTGCTTCATTCACGCCCATGAGCGCACCGCTCCTCCTCCTGCTGGTGGGACTGCCGCCGTCGCCCTCGAGCCTGCGCGTCAAGGTCTGGCGACGCCTGCGCGGCCTCGGGGCCGTGCCGCTGAAACGCTCGGCGTACCTCCTGCCCGATACCCCCGACCGCTACGAGGACTTCCAGTGGCTCGCCCAGGAGGTGCAGCGCGAGGGCGGGGACGCGACGCTCGTGCGCGTGCAGCACATCGAGAACATGACGGACGCCGACGTCCTGCGGCTCTTCCACGAGCCGCGGAACGCGGACTACCGCCAGCTCGCGGCCCGCTACCGCAAGCTGCTGCAGGGCCTCGAGAAGAAGTCGGCGGCGAAGCGCAGGCGCGTGCAGGACGAGCTGGCCCGGCTCGCGAAAGACCAGCAGCGCATCCATGACATCGACTTTTTCGACGCGCCCGGCGGCGCCGAGGTGCGGCGTTTGGAGGAGGCCATCGCCATGCGGACGCGCAAGCCCGAATCGCCGCGCCGTGAAGCGGCGGTGACGCTCGATCTGACGAAGCTGCGCGGGCGGACGTGGGTCACGCGTCCGCGCCCCCAGGTCGACCGGATCGCCTCGGCGTGGCTCATCAAGAAATTCATCGACCCCGCGGCGACGTTCGTCTTCGCCGCGCCCGCCCAGTTCCCGCCGCAGGCGATCGCCTTCGACGCGCCCAACGTCGAGCTGACGCACCACGGCGAGGACTGCACGTTCGAGACGCTGGTGAAGCGGGCGGGGCTCCGGGATCGCCGGGTGAAGCGGCTCGCGGAGATCGTGCACGAGGCGGACCTGCGCGACGGGAAGTATCCGCACGACGAGGCGCGCGGGATCGACGTCGCGATCCGCGCGCTGGTCGCGGCCTCACCCGACGACCACCGCGTGCTCGAGCAGGGGATGACCTTGTTCGACGGTCTTTACGCGAACACGTCGACGAAAGGCTGATGGGCCCATGCTCGTGCTGTCGCGCGACGACGTGCTGGCGACGCTGACGCTGCCGGACTGCATCGAGCGCGTCGAGGCCGCCTTCCGCCTGCACGCGGAGGGGCGGACGCTCGGCCCCGGTGTTCTCAGCGTGGAGGCACGCGGCGGCGCCTTCCACGTCAAGGTCGCCGGCCTCGTCGGCGAGCGCAGCTACCTCGCCGCGAAGACGAACGGGAACTTTCCCGACAACCCCGGGCGCTCGGGGTTGCCGGCCATCCAGGGGACCGTCGTGCTCGCGGACGCGAGCAACGGCGTGCCGCTCGCGGTGATGGAGTCGGGCACCATCACGGCGCTCCGGACGGCGGCCGCGACCGCCGTCGCCGCGAAGCTCCTCGCGCGGAAGGACGCGCGCACGGCGACCATCGTCGGGTGTGGCGTCCAGGGCGCCATCCAGCTCAAGGCCCTCGCCGCGGTCATGTCGCTCGACCACGTTCGGCTCGTCGACGTCGCCCCGGACCGCGCCCGAGCGATGGCGGCGCAGGCGGAGTCGACGCTCGGGCTGCGCGTGAGCGTGGTCGGCGACGTGTGCGCCGCCGTGCGGTCCTCGGACGTCTGCGTGACGTGCACGCCGTCGCGACGCCCGTTCCTCTTCCGCGACGACGTCGCGCCCGGCACGTTCATCGCGGCGGTGGGCGCCGACGGTCACGGCAAGCAGGAGCTCGATCCTTCGCTCGTTTCGAGTGCGACCCTCGTCGTCGACGTCCTCGAGCAGTGCGCGGAGATCGGGGAGCTGCAGCACGCGCTCGCCGGCGGCCTCATGCGCGCGGGCGACGTGCACGCCGAGTTGGCGCAGGTCGTCGCCGGCCGGAAGCCGGGACGGACCAGTGACGACGAGATCACGATCTTCGACAGCACGGGAACGGCGCTGCAGGACGTCGCGGCCGCGATCGCCGTGTACGAGCGGGCGCGCGCCACCGGACGCGGAGTCGACGTTGCCTAGCAGCTGGAGAGAGATCGCGACGAGCTTCTTCACCCTCGGGGCGACGGCCTACGGCGGGCCCGCGATGATGGGCGTCATGCAGGCGGAGTTTCAGGAGAAGCGGCAGTGGGTGACGAAGCCGCGCTTCCTCGAGGGCCTCGCGCTGGTGAACGTGCTGCCGGGCGCGACGGCGACGCAGCTCGGCATCTTCCTCGGCTACGCGCGCGGCGGCTGGTGGGGCGGGCTCCTCGCGGGCCTCTCCTTCGTCGTCCCGGGCTTCGCGATCATGATCGCGCTCACCGTCGCCTACGCCACGCTCGGGGTCAGCCCGGTCCTGCGCGGCGCGCTCTACGGCCTCGGCCCGGTGGTGCTCGGCATCTTCGTCGTGGCGGTGGTGCGGCTCGGCGCGAACGCGCTGCGCTCGCTTCCGCACCGCCTGATCGCCGTCGGCGCGGCGCTTGCCGTGCTGGCCGGCCCGCTCGGCGCCGTCCCCGTCCTCCTGCTCGCCGCCGGCGTCGGGCTCTTCCTCTTTCATTCGCGGCGCGGCGGCGCGCTCGTGCTGGCGGCGCTCGTCGCGGCGGTGATCGTCGTCCGCGTGGTGGGCTGGCGTCCGCTCTCCGCGTCTCTCACGCCCGGTGACACGCCGACGCTCCCGAGCGTCGCGGCCCTGTTCGCGGCCGTCGGCGCGTTCACGTTCGGCGGCGGGCTCTCGATGATCGCGCTGATGGAAGAGCTCATGGTCGACCGTCTCGCGTGGCTGACGCCGCAGGAGTTCATCGCCGGCCTCGCGCTCGGTCAGCTCACGCCGGGCCCGGTCCTCATGCTCGCGGCGTATGTCGGCTACAAGCTGCTCGGAGTCGGCGGCGCGGTCGTGGCCGCGACGGCGGCCTTCCTGCCGTCGTTCGTCCTCATGCTGACGCTGCTGCCCGCGTTCGAACGCATCCGCAACCTCGCGTGGGCGAGGGCGGTCATCCAGGGCATCGTCCCCGGCGTGATCGGCGTCATGGCCGTGGCGCTCGCGCGCATGGCGCCGGCGGCCGCGCCGGATCCGCTCGCGCTCGCCGTGCTCCTCGCCACCCTCGTGGTGCTGCTGGTCTGGCGTGTCGCGCCGCTGAAGCTGATGCTGGCTGGCGCGCTGGTCGGGCTGCTCCGGCAGCGTCTCTCGGCGCTCGGGAGGATCTGACATGACGCGACCCACGACGGCGCAGCTTTTGAAGTACTTCCTCTATCTCGGCAGCCTCGGGTTCGGCGGGCCGGTGGCGCTCGTGGGCTACATGCAGCGCGATCTCGTCGAGCGGCGGCGGTGGTTCACGAAGGACGAGTACGTGAAGTCGCTGGCGCTCTCGCAGCTCGCGCCGGGCCCGCTCGCCGCGCAGCTCGCGATCTGCCTCGGCTACGTGCACTCGCGGGTCACGGGCGCCACGCTCGTGGCGTTCGCGTTCATCCTGCCGTCGTTCCTCATGACGCTCGCGATCGGCGCCGCGTACGTCCGCTACGGCGGGCTCCAGTGGATGCAGGCGGCGTTCTACGGCGTCGGCGCCGCGGTGATCGGCATCATCACGCTCGCCGCGTACAAGCTCGCGCGGCTGACGGTGGCGAAGGACAGGCTGCAGTGGGCGATCTTCGCCGTGATGGCCGTGGTGACCGCGTGGACGGAGTCGGAGATCGGCTGGCTCTTCGTCCTCTGCGGCGTCATCGCGGTCGTGGTCGCGGCGCCGCCGGCCTGGCTGCGGCGCTCGGCGCCCGTGTGCTTCGCGGCGGCGGCCACGCCCGACCTGCTCGCGCAGCTTCTCTGGTTCTTCACCAAGGCCGGCGCGTTCGTCTTCGGCAGCGGACTCGCCATCGTGCCGTTCCTCTACGGCGGCGTCGTCCAGGAATACGGCTGGCTGAACGACAAGCAGTTCCTGGATGCCGTCGCCGTGGCGATGCTGACGCCGGGCCCCATCGTGATCACCGTCGCGTTCATCGGCTACCTCGTGGCGAGCGTGCCCGGCGCGGTCGTGGCGGGCATCGGGATGTTCCTGCCGGTCTACCTGTTCGTGGTGATTCCGTTCCCCTGGTTCGACCGGATCAGCGGGAACGCACGCGTCAAGGCCTTCGTCGGCGGTCTCACGGCGGCGGCCTCGGGCGCCATCGCGGGCGCGTGCGTCGTGCTCGCGCGCCGCGCGGTCATCGACGTGCCGACGCTGATCATCGCGCTGGCGGCCCTCGGCGTGTCGTTGAAGTTCAAAGTCCCCGAGCCCGTGCTCATCGCGGCCGGCGCGGCGGCCGGGTTCCTCATCTTTTCGTTGCGATAGGAGAGCACACCATGAAGTGGATCACTCGTGAACGCGCGCGTGTCGACCGCATCGCCTGCCCGTGGCTCATCCGGCGGTTCATCGATCCCGCGCCGGCGTTCCTCTTCGTCCCCGCGGCCGAGGTGCTGAGCGCCGCGAAGCGCGAAGGCGCGATTCCCTACGACGTCCCGAACGTCGAGCTCGGCCACCGCGGCCCGAAGTGCTCGTTCGACGCGTTCGTCGAGCGCTACGAGCTGGACGATCCCGCGCTCGCGGCGCTGGCGCCGATCGTGCGCGGCGCCGACACGGACGATCGCGGGCTCACGCCCGAGTCGGCCGGCCTCTACGCCGCGGCCACGGGCTTTCAGGCCATGAGCCGGGACGACTTCGACAACATGGCGCACCAGTTCCCGATGTACGACGCGCTCTACACGTTCTGCCAGCAGCAGGTCGCGTCCGTGGCCCGGACGCCGCGCGTCCTCTTCGTCTGCCTGCACGGCGCGGCGAAGAGCGTGGTCGGCGCGGCGTACTTCCGCCGCATCGCCGCCGCGCGCGGGCTCGCCGTCGAGGCCGGGGCCGCGGGCACCGAGCCCGACGCGGAGCTGACGCCGGCGGCCGTGAAGGGGCTCGCCGGCGACGGGCTCCCGGCGGCACCGCAGCGTCCTC
>VGLJ01000045.1 GCA_016866775.1 Candidatus Rokuibacteriota bacterium
TGCCTGCGCGCGGAATACCAAGAGATCCGCGACTTCGGGCCGTATGCGGTGTGGAAAGACGTGGAGCCGGGGGCGGGAGTTGAACCCGCGACCTACTGATTACGAAGCCGTTTCGAGCGTTTTTCGCGGGTCATCGTCCGTCCTGCTCCGTCGCCGTCAGTCTATCCCATCTATGCGCCAGTGCTGGCGGGACTCGCGACGAGTGGACGCGACGGACCAGGACGGACGTAGACCACCGCCGCCGGGTGAGTCGCACCGGGATTGACACCGGCAGCGCCGAACCGATCGAGGCCCTCGGGAGTCCCGTTGCCTCTGAGTCCCAGAGGGTGCGGGCCCGATTCGTGTCCGGTTCGGCGCATCGACCAAAAGGCTCCCGAAGTAGCTCGTGGTCAGCCCTCATGTCACTCGGCACCTCATGCGTTAGCGTGGCGCTTGCGCGGTCCGGACACATCGAGCCTCCTGGAAGCGGAGGCCTTCGACTTCGCCCTCGAATCGCACGCTGCGCTTAGCCCGTTCGACTTCCGCTCCGCCGGTGGGGTGCCGGGCCAACGCCGCGAGACCGCGACGGGCGTTCGCTTCGCTGTTCCGGCGGCCGACCTCGCACTCCGCTTCCGAAGGGTATTCAACCCATTGCCGCGCCGCGCACAGCGCGGAGGCAGGAGTTTCCACGCGCGAGGCTCTGGGACAGGCCGGTCGTGGAAGAATCCCGCCAGTAGGTGCGGGTTCGCCTGCCGCCGCGCCAGCTCGCACGTGGGGGTGATGAAGGCGTGCGTCTGCGCGTCGAAGGCCTCGACACGACGGATGAGCGTCTCGACGAGCTCGACCGGGGAGAGCTCCCGTGCGGCGATCGAGAGGTCGGGGAGCTCGGCGGCCATGGCGCGGCGATCGTCCGTCGGCGACCGGCTCTGTCAAGGGACGCCAACGTCGCCACGCTGCACGCTTACCAGCCGATCGAGCGGCACCTCGAGCGCCTGCGCCAGTCGCAGGAGCGCGCCGATGGTGGGGTTCTGCTTGCCGTGCTCGAGGCCGCTGATGTACGTGCGGTCGAGGCCCGCCTCGTCGGCGAGCTGTTGCTGTTTCCAGCCCCGGGCCGAGCGCAGCTCCTGCAGGCGGTGGCCGAGGCGTTCGAAGTAATCCTCCGCCGTACCCGGCGATGCCGGCACGATGGCAGTGAGTTGCCGTGCCTCGTGCACGCCGGCGCGCGCGTCCAGGGCGACCGCGTCGACGCCGAACATCGTCGCCGCCCGCGGGCGCCCCCGCAAGGCGGCGCCGCCGGCGAGGAGGCGGGGCGGAGGGGTCACGCGACGCAGGGCCGCCGCGACCGCGCTGAGGGCCGGCAAGTATTCCGCCTGCGTGACCGAGAGCGCGACGAGATCGGGCGTGCGACGGGCCACGAACTCCGCGAGGTCCGCGGTAGGCGTGCTGGCGCCCACGTAGTCGATCGCCCAGCCGTCGATCAGGAAGACGTCGGCGACCATCCGCAGGCCCACGGCGTGCGCCTCGCCTTCCACGCATGCCAGCACCGCCCGCCGGCCGGACACGGGTCGCACGGTCAGGCGCTCGCGCAGTCGCTCCATCTGACCCAGCGTGATCTCGGTCGCCAGGTGCTCGTCGGCCACCGAGAGCCGGCGGGCGCGCCACCGCGCGCCGATCTCTGCCTGGGCGGGGGCCAGAAGATGCAGGTAGATCTGCTCCGTCGTCAAGCCGCGAGCCCGTGCCTGCTCGACGATCCCGTCAGCGCCTGCCGCGTCGCCTCGCAGCGACGCGGCGAGGTATCGCCGATCGAGCGCCCCGCGGCCGTTCGTCCCGCCTCTTCCGTCTCGCCTTCTCATGCCTCCCTCATGCCGATTATGTGCGACAAGCTCGCCGCTCTCTCTCCTTGCCGAGCGTTCCGGCTGAGGCGTGTGTAGTTTATATTTGACACTTGGGGTTCATTGTGTAGTCTATATAAGACTTCGACCACATAGGTCGAAGCACCCAGGAGGAGGAACCGATGCGCAGCGTACCCTTCGCCCGTCTCGCCGTCGCAGTCAGCACACTGGCCCTGGTCTTCGGATCCGCGACTCCCGCGCGGACCGCAGACGCCAAGAAGGACATCGTCGACACGGCCATCCAGGCCGGCAGCTTCACGACGCTGGCCAAAGCCCTTACCGCCGCCGGGCTCGCGGAGACCCTGAAGGGGCCGGGTCCGTTCACCGTGTTCGCGCCCACGGACGCGGCCTTCGCGAAGCTGCCGGCGGGCACCCTGGATGCGCTCCTCGCCGACAAGGCGAAGCTCACCCAGGTGCTCACCTATCACGTGGTCCCCGGCACCGTCATGGCCGCCGACGTGGTCAAGCTCTCGAGCGCCAAGACTGTCCAGGGTCAGAGCGTGAAGATCACCACGAGCGGAGGCGTGAAGGTGGACAGCGCCAACGTCGTGAAGACCGACGTCGTCGCCAGCAACGGCGTCATCCACGTGATCGACGCCGTGATCCTTCCGCAATAACGCCAGCCCGATCCGTCCCGCCGCCGAGCGCCGGCGGGACGGATCGGATCCATCCGAAGGTGAAGGAGTGCGGGTGAGTTCTCATCCAGAGCCAGGAAGCGGGCGCACGACCGTCGTGCTCTTCACGCGCGATCTGCGCGTGCACGACCATCCGGCGCTCTCGGAAGCCGCGGACGCGAGCGCACGGGTCGTCCCTCTCTTCGTCCTCGACGACGCCCTGCTCGCGACCCGGTACGCGCGGCCCAACCGTCTTCTGTTCCTCCTCGAGGCGCTCGCGGACCTCGACGGCTCCCTGCGAGCGCTCGGCGGCCACCTCGTCGTCCGCCGGGGCGATGCCGTGCGCGAGGTCCTCGCGGTCGCACAGGCCGCCGGCGCGCACTGGGTCTTCGCAAGCGCCGACGTGAGCGCCTACGCGCGGCGTCGCGAGCGACGTCTGGCCGCCGCCTGTGCCGAGCATGGCGTGGAGTTCCGGACGTTCCCGGGAGTGACGGTCGTGGAGGCCGGTGCGGTGCGACCAGCCGGGGGCGATCACTTCCGAGTCTTCACGCCGTACTGGCATCGATGGCGAGCGCTGCCGCTGCGCCCCCTCGCGCAGCCGCCCCGGCGCATCGCGGTGCCCGATGGGCTCGCGCGCGGCGTCGTGCCGCGGCTCTCGGAGCTCACGGTCGGGGCGGCGTCGCCCCAGGTGGTCAGCGGGGGCGAGACGCTCGGCCGCGCCCGCCTCGAGGCCTGGTGTCGCGACGGGCTCGCCCGCTATCCCGATCGGCACGATGTGGTTGCCATCGAGGGCACGTCGCGCCTCAGCCCCTATCTGCACTTCGGCTGTCTGTCTCCGGTCGAGGTGGCATCGCGGTGCCTCGCTCGTGGGGGGAGCGACGCGTTCCTGCGACAGTTGTGCTGGCGCGATTTCCACCATCAGGTCACTGCCGCCTTCCCCGCCATCGCACGCGAGGAGTATCGCCCGCGCGGCGAGCGCTGGGCGGACGACGCGGAGCTTCTGGCCTCGTGGACAGCCGGACGCACCGGCTATCCCCTCGTGGACGCCGGCATGCGCCAGCTCGCCGCGGAAGGCTGGATGCACAACCGCGCACGGCTCATCACCGCGTCGTTCCTCCTGAAGGACCTCGGCCTCGACTGGCGGCTCGGCGCCCGACACTTTCTCGACCTGCTCGTCGACGGCGACATCGCGAATAACTCCGGCAACTGGCAGTGGGTGGCCGGCACGGGCAACGACACACGGCCCAATCGCATCTTCAACCCAGTCCGGCAGGCCCTGCGATTCGATCCCGAGGGCGCGTACGTCCGGCGCTGGGTGCCGGAGCTCGCCACGGTGACCGGTGCGCGGGTCCACACCCCGTGGCGATTGCCCGCCGCGGAGCGAGAACGGCTCGACTATTGCGCGCCGCTCGTGGATCACGACGAAGCCGCAGCCGCTTTCCGCCGCCGGCGGTCCACATGAGGCCTGCGAGGAGCAGCCCATGATCATTCGTCCCATCCGCACGCTGCACCGGGGGCAGTGGGTGCCGCGGAGCCTGCATGAGGTCTTCGATTTCTTCGAGCGCCCGGAGAACCTCCCGCGCATCACGCCGCCGTGGCTCGGGTTCCGCATCCTGACGCCGCCGCCGCTCACGATGCGGTGCGGACTCGTGATCGACTACACGGTCCGCGTGCTCGGGATGCCGACGCACTGGCGGTCCCAGATCGCCGAGTACGACGCCCCGCACGGCTTCCGTGATGTCCAGGTCATCGGGCCCTACCGGCTCTGGGACCACCGGCACCGGTTCCGGCGTGAGAACGGCGGGACGCTCATCGAGGACTTCGTGGTCTACGAGCCGCCACTCGGTCGGCTCGGCGCGGTCCTCGACGCCCTCGTGATCCGGCGCCAGCTCGCGGCGATCTTCGAGTACCGCCGACAACGGATCGAGGAATTCCTGGGCGCCAGCGTGCCGGTGAACGCGCGATGAGCGTCGAGGCGCGCGTGGACGCTCCCGCGACCGCCGCGCGTACGGGCCGGCCCGCGTGGGCGGGGACGCCTGTCGCTGCACGCGCCGGCGTGATCGCGCGGAGCGCAACGCTCCTCGCGGCGGAAGCCGACACGCTCGCGGCGGAGCTCTGCGCGGCGGGCGGACGGCCCGGGGGCGAGATCTGGAGCGCCGAGATCGTGCCGACGCTCGACGCGCTCAGCTGGCTCGCACGCGCAGGCGCAGAGGCTCTGCAGCCGCGGCCGCTCGGACGCGCGCGCCTGCAGTGGTACTTTCGCGCGACGAGGCACGAGCTCCACTGGGAGCCGCGCGGCGTCGTCGGCATCGTCACGCCGTCCAACTCGCTGCTGTTCCTGGCCGTGCCCCAAGTCGCGGCCGCGCTGGTGGCGGGCAACGCCGTGCTGTGGAAGCCGGCCCCGGCGGGCGCCGCGGTCGCGCGCAGGGTCGCGTCGGTTCTCGCGCGCGCCGGCCTGCCGTCAGGCGCCCTACAGGTCGTGCAAGGGGGCGCCGACGTGGCCCGCGAGATCGTCCTCGCCGGAGTCGACCTGCTGCACTTCACCGGCGGCACGCGCGCCGGCCTCGAGCTCTATCGACTTCACGCCGCTCGCGGGCGCCCGGCTGTCCTCGAGCTCTCGGGTCGCCACGCCGCGCTCGTGCTCGACGATGCGGACGCGGCGCTCGCCGCGCGCGGCATCGCGTGGGGCAAGCTCGCCAACGCGGGGCGCAACTGTCTCTCCGTCCAGCTCGTGCTCGCCGAGCGATCCGTCGCTCCCGCCGTGCTCGACGCGCTGGCCGTGACGCTCCCCGCTCTCGCGCCGGACGGTCTCGCGTTGCCATGCCCCCCGGACGAGGCCGTGCGCCTGACCGCCATCGTCGAGGATGCACAGGCGCTCGGCGCGCAGCTCGTCTGGGGCTGCGCGGGCGGCGCGGCCCTGCTCGCGGGCGTCCGGCCCGGGATGCGCGTCGTGGACGAGGAGGTACAGGGGCCGGTGCTCGGCCTCGCGACCGTGGCGTCCCTCGACGAGGCGATCGCATGGATCAACGCCGCGCCCTTCCGCCTGTCGGCCTCGATCTGGAGCGGTGACCCGGCGCGCGCCCACGCGATCGCGCGCCGCCTCGACGTCGGGCAGGTGTGGATCAACGAGCAGCTCCAGCCGGCGGCCCACCCGGAAGTGCCGCTCGCCGGCCGCGGCGCAAGCGGGTTCGGCGCGAGCCGCGGCCTCGCCGGCCTCATGGAAATGGTCACGCCGAAGGTGATCTCGACGACGCCGCTCCGCGCCCGGCGCCGCCACTACGCGGCAGCCGGCGCCGCGCCGGTCGACCTCTTTCGCGCCACGATCGCTGTCGCCTTCGCCCGCGGACACCGGCGCCTCACCGCGCTCGTCGCGGCGGCGCGCGCACTTGCACGTCTGGCGGGAGGTGTCCGGTGAGCGGCGTGCTGGTGATCGGCGGCGGATTCGCGGGGCTCGTCGCCGCCGCCGCGCTGGCGGCGCGGGGATGCCGGGTCCGCGTGCTGGAGGCGGCGGCCGAGGTGGGCGGCAAGGCGCACGCGATCGAGGCCGCGGGCGCACGCGTGGACCTGGGGCCGACGATCCTCGCGGACCTCGAGCCGCTCCGTGCCCTGTTCGCCGCCGCGGGCGTGGCGCTCGAGAACGCGGTGTCCCTCACGCGCCTCGATCCGGGACTCGTGGCGACGTTCCCCGGCGATAAGCGACTCGTGCTGCATGCCGATCCGGCCGCCATGGCGGACCATCTCGCCGAGCTCGGGCCCGCGGCGCGAGACGACTGGCGGCGTATCGGCGAGCTCGGTGCGCGTGCCGCGCGCCTGGCGGCGCACTTCTACGCGAACGGCGACGTCGCGGGCCCCCGGGACTTCCTGCGCTTCGTGCTGGGTGGGGGCGTGCGGCTGGACGACGTCGCCACGTTCGCGCGTCACGGCTCGCTCGCCCGCTTGCTCGAGGCGCACGTGCGCACGCCGGAGCTGCGGCGGCTCCTGGGCCACTGCGCCCGGTTTCTCGGCCTCGACGCCGACCGCGCGCCCGCCGTCACGCTCGTCATTCCCCATCTCTTCGCGACGGCGGGCATCTGGTACCCGCGCGGTGGGATGGCCGCGCTCGCGCGCGCGGTGCGCGATCTCGCGGTGAAGCACGGCGCCGAGGTGGAGACCGGCGCTCCCGTCGCGCGGCTCGAGGTCGCGGATGGTCGGTTCCTCGCCGCGGTCACCCGCGACGGCCGCCGGATCGCGGCCGAGGCATGTGTCGCTGCGGTCGATCCCGACAGCACCGGGCGCTGGCTCGCGATGCCCGAGGCCTCCGTCCCGAGCGAGCCGGCGTACGCCGCCCGCGTGGCCTGGTGGGTCGTGGAGGGAATGCCTCGACGTCCCATCCACCACGCGTTCCACTTCGACGCCGAGGACGCTCACCCGCTCTACGTCGCGGTGCCGTCGCTGACGGACCCGACGCTCGCCCCCAGCGGGGTGAGCGTGCTGTACGCGCTCCTGCACGGCCGGCCGGGCGTCGCGGCTGGTCCTGCCTTCGCCGAAGAGGTTCGCGCACGTCTGGTCCGTGCCGTCTCGTGGCCCACGGGTCGAGTCCTTGCACATGGCGTCGCCGGCGGCGGCGCGTCGTGCTACGGCGCGGCGATCGGCCCGGGGCTGTTCGCCGGCTTCCGCCCGTCGCAGCACGTGCCGGGGGTCGCGAACCTCGTGAGAGCGGGCGGCGGCGTCTTCCCCGGTCCCGGCCTGGCGAACGTGACCCGGTCGGGGCTCCGGGCGGCGGAACTGGTCGCCCCGGGAGCGCGGACGTGATCCCGGCGCGGCGATCCCCGGCGATGTTGTTCTTCTTCGATCGGTACGTCGAGCGCTACCTGCGGCGGCGGTTCCATCGGGTGCTCCTGTGGCAACCGCTGGACGTCCCCGCGATCCTCCGCGTGCGGCCCCTCATCTTCGCGATGAGCCACGCCTCGTGGTGGGACGTGCTCGTCGGTTACGCCCTCGCCCGGCGGGTGATCGGCGTCGAGAGCTACGCGCCGATGGACGAGGCGCAGCTCGCGCGCTACCGCATCCTGACCCGGCTCGGCGTGTATTCGGTGGACCGCGGCTCGTTCGGCGGCGTGCGGGAGTTCCTCCGCTACACGACGGGGCTGCTGCGTGAGGGCGGCGCGCTCTGGATCACGCCGCAAGGCGAGATCGCGCCGCACTGGCGGCGGCCGGTGCGCTTCCAGCCGGGTCTCGGCCACCTCGTGGCCCGCGTGGGACGCGTCGCCGTCGTGCCCGTCGCCGTCGCCTACGAGTTCCTCGAGGAGCCGCGTCCCGAGGTGCTGGTGAAGCTCGGCGCCCCGCGCGTCTTCGAGCACGGCGGCGATCCGGAGCGGATCACGTCGGTGATGGAGCAGGACCTGGAGGCCGAGCTCGATACGCTCCGCGCCGCCATCCTCGCGCGCGATTTTACCCGGTTCGCCGCGCTCGTCGCCGGCCAGACCTCGACGAGCGTTGTCTACGACCGGGTGCGCGCGCTTCGCGCGTGGATCACGGGACGCCGTGACCCGCAGCGCCACGGCGACATCGTCTCGGACCCGCGGAGACTCGCGCGATGACCGTGCTCGCCCTCGCGGTCCTGAGCCTGGCCCTCGCGGTCGCCGCCATCGTCGCGAAGAACCTCACGGTGTTTCGCCGGGCTCCCGCGGCGCCTGGACACCTGCCGCCGGTGTCGATCCTCCTTCCGGTGCGGAACGAGGCGGAGGCGATCGAGGCGACGGTGCGCGGGGCGTGTGCGCAGACGGCGCCGGGCGAGGTGGTGGTGCTGGACGACGAGTCGACCGACGCGACGCCCGCGATCCTCGCGCGGCTCGCGGGCGAGCTCCCGCGACTCCGCGTCGTCCGCGGCCGCCCGCTGCCTCCCGGATGGGCGGGCAAGGCGTGGGCGTGCTGGCAGCTCGGGGCCGAGCATGCCCGGCACGGCTGGCTCATGTTCGTCGACTGCGACGTCCGCCTCTCGCCGGACGCCGCGGCGCGCGCGCTCGCGGTGGCCCGCACGCAGGCCGCGCCGTTCGTCACGGCCTTCCCGCGGCAGCGCACGCTCACGACGGGCGAGGCGCTCGTGGTGCCCCTGATCCACCTCGTGCTGCTCTCCTGGCTGCCGATCTGGCTCGTGCGCCGCGTGGCCCTCCCGAGCCTCGTCGCCGGCTGCGGCCAGCTGATGCTCGTTGCACGCGACGCCTATCTCGCGGCCGGTGGGCACCGTGCGATCCGCGGCACGCTCCACGACGGGCTGATGCTCGCCCGTCGCATGAAGGCGACCGGGGTGGCGGTCGGCGTGTTCGACGGCAGCGACGTCGCGACCTGCCGGATGTACGTGGGCTTCAGCGCGACGTGGCGCGGGTTCACGCGCAACGCCTACGAGGCGCTCGGCTCGCCCCCGGCCCTGGCCACGATGGTCGTCCTCAACGGGGCGCTCTTCGTCCTGCCGTTCGTCGCGCTTCCGTGGACGCTCGCCACCACCGGGCTCGGGATCGCCACCGCAGCCTGGGCCGGCCCGGCCGCGATCGCGCTCGCGATCCGCGCGACGCTCGCGCACCGCTTCGGCGCGCCCGCGTGGACCACCCTGGCGACGCCGCTCGCAGTGACGCTGATGCTCGCGATCCAGGTGCACTCCTACGTCAACACCGTCCGCCGGCGCCCGGTGACGTGGCGCGCGCGAGTCTACGCAGGGAAAGGATAGGGACGATGGCCTCCTCGGCAGTGATCGTCGGTGCTGGACTCGGCGGGCTCGCGACGGCCGTACGCCTCGCGGCACAGGGCTGGCGGGTGCGCGTCTTCGACAAGAACTCGGAGCCCGGCGGCCGCATGAGCACGGTGCGCGTCGGGAATTTCACCTGGGACTGCGGACCGACGCTGATCATGATGCCCGAGGTCCTCAGGGAGCTATGGGCGGCAGCCGGCCGGCGGCTCGACGACGACGTGGAGCTCATGCGCATGGACCCGCACTACCGGGTGGTGTTTGGTGGGAGGCGCCACCTCGACCTGACGGGTGACCTGCCGCGCATGGTCGCGAACGTCGAGGCGTTGGAGCCGGGCGGCGGCGCGGGGTACCTCACGTTCCTTTCCGCCGCCGAGCGGCTCATGGGCCGGACGCGCGGCCCCATCATCGAGCGGACCTTTCGAGGTCCGCGCGACGTCACGCGACCGGACGTGCTGCGCGCGCTCCTCCGCGCGCGGCCGCGTGCGACCGTCGCGTCCATGGTCGCCGAGCACTTTCGCTCGGACGCCCTGCGCCACGCCTTCTCCTTCCAGACGCTCTACCTCGGCACGCGCCCCGACGCCACGCCAGGCGCGTACGTGATGATCCCGTTCGTCGAGGCGGCGCTCGGCGTGTGGTATCCGATGGGTGGCGTGCACCGGATCGCGCTGGCGATGGCCGGACTTGCCGAGAAGCTCGGCGCGGAGATCCATCTCGAGACGCCGGTGAGCGAGATCGTCACCGAGCGCGGGCGAGCTGCCGGTGTCGTGCTCGCGGAGGGACAGCGCGTGGCGGCTGACGTCGTCGTGGCCAACGCCGACTGGGGATATACGCAGCGCGAGCTGCTGCGCGCGGGCGAGCGTGTCGGACGACGCGACTGGGGCGCCTCCGGTGTCCTCTTCCTCCTGGCCGTGCGCGGGCGGCTCGAGGGGCCGCACCACCAGTTCCTCCTCGCGGGCGACTTCCGAGGCAACCTCGACGACATCTTCCAGCGCCGGCGCCTGCCCGCGGATCCATCCATCTATGTGTCGCGACCGACCGCCACCGACCCCTCGCTGGCACCCGCGGGCACCGAGCTGCTCTACGTGCTCGTGCCGACGCCGACGCTCGAGAGCGGCGTGGACTGGGACGCGGAGCTGCCGGCATTCCGCGAGCGGGTCTTCGCGCGGCTCGCGCAGGCCGGCTTCGCCGACCTGTCCGGACGCATCGTCGCCGAGACGACGCTCACGCCGGAGACATTCGGCCGCCGGTACAACCTCAGCCACGGCTCGGCGTTCGGACTCGCCGCGACGCTGCTCCAGTCGGGCCCGTTCAGGCCGACGATCCGCTCCCGCCGCTACGCGGGCCTGTATCACGTCGGCGCGAGTGTCCATCCAGGCGGTGGCGTGCCGATCGTGACGACCGCGGGACGGATGGTCGCCGAGGCGATCGTTCATGACCACGCGACCCGAAGGATGCCCGCGTCCCGGCCGGCGGCTGCCGTCGCCGACGAGCACCTATGGTCAAGCTCACCGTCCTCGTAGCGGGGCTGCTGGCGATCGCGGTGCACGTGCGTGGCGGGGACGCGACGGTGCTGCCGGCGCTCAGCCTCCAGGACCAGGAGGGCCGTCACCTCGCGCTCATCGACCTGCGCGGCCGGGTCGTCATCATCGTGTACGGGACCCGCGAGCGTGTGGACGCGCACATCGCCTGGGGGCGCCGCCTCGAGCACGCGCTGATCGCGCACGGCGTGTATCGCGGCACGGACGCGCTCGAGCAACGGCCGGTGACGATCCTCGCGCTGGCGCAGATGGGCGGCATCCCCTCGACCTTCCGGCCGATCATCCGCACCGTCGTCCGCCAGCACACGCCCGCGGACTTCTCGCTCTGGCTCGACTGGGACGATCGCATGAGCGTCCTCTTCGGGGCCGACCCCACACGCTCCTCCGTGGTCGTGGCCGACCGCGCGGGCCGCGTGCGCCTGGTCACGACGGGGTCGTCGAGTGACGCGGCAGTGTCGCGCGTCGTCGAGGTCGTGCTCGGGCTCCTGTGACCGCGCTCGCGGGCGCGCTCGCCTTCCTCACCCTCCTGCTCGTCACGGCGCCGGCGGCCGCCGACGGCGACGTGGTCTACCGCGCGCGCTGCGCGGTCTGCCACGGCACGGAAGGGCGCGGGGACGGGCCGGCCGCGGGACTGCTCGCGCCGCGTCCCCGCGACTTCACGACGGGACACTACAAGTTCCGCTCCACACCGACCGGGAGTCTGCCGACGCTCGCCGACGTCGTGACCACCACCGCGCGCGGGTTGCGCGGGACGAGCATGCCCGGCTTCGGCGATCTGCTGGCGCCGGGCGAGATCGAAGCAGTCGCACGCCACGTCCTCGCCCTCGCCCCGCCGGCCGCGCATCGGGCCGCGCCACTGCCGCTGCCGGCCGTCGCGCGCGGAGACGGCGCCGCACTGTTCACACGCGCCGGCTGCGGTGAGTGCCACGGGGCCGATGGACGCGGGAGCGCATGGCGCACATCCGGCGCGCCCCCGTGGGGCGGGCGCCCGGCGACGCGGCTCGACGAGCCGTGGACATTTCGAGCGGGAAGCGACGAGGTGTCCGTGGCGCAACGCATCCTCACGGGCCTCGACGGCAGCGCGATGCCCGCGTACGCGGACGCGCTGAGCGGCGCGGAGGCGCGCGCGCTCGCGCGCTACGTCCGCTCCCTCGCGCGCCCACCGATCTGGGAGGAGCGCGATCCCGCGCGCGTCGCCACGGCGGGCTTGGCCACCGACCCTCGCGAGCGCGGACGCTACCTCGTGCACGCGATGCAGTGTCCGCTCTGTCACACGCCGATCAGCGCCGAGACCGGCGCCTATGACACGCAGTATTTCCTCGCGGGAGGCATGCGCGTCAGCGCGTGGCCATGGGGCGTCTGGTACAGCCGCAACCTGACGCCCGACGTCGCGACGGGGCTCGGCGGCTGGAGCGAGGACGCGATCGTTGCGGCCGTCACGCGCGGGGTGCGTCCCGACGGCGGCCGGCTCGACCCGATGGCCATGCCGTGGCCGTGGTTCTCACGGCTCAGTCCAGGCGATGCGCGCGCGATCGTGGCGTATCTGCGGTCGCTGCCGCCGATGCCGAACGCGGTGCCGCCCCCCGAGACCATTTCTTTCGGGGAACGTGTCGGCGGCAAGCTCGCGGCGCTCGCGGGCGCGGAGGCCGCGGTCGCTTTCTGGGGGGGCAACGCCGCGCGCACGCACGACCTCCCGGACGTGGTGCCGCTGGGCCGCCGCCGTGCCGCGCGGGCGCTCGGCTGGGGCACGCTGATCCTCGCCCTCGGCGCCGGCGCCTTCGCGCTTCGACGACCCGGCGTCCGGTGGCGACGCCGCTTCGTCCTGCCGTGCGCCGTCGTGGCGATCGCCGCGTGGGGCGTGCTCGGTGGCTGGCCTCCGCTCGCGCTCTTGAGCCCGGAGCAGACGACGCGCTGGCTCTTCCTGGGCACGCCGGAGCTCCCGGCGTCGCTGACAGGCGCGCCACGCGCGCTCGTAGAGCGGGGCGAGTACCTGTCGACGGTCGCGCCGTGCGGTCTCTGCCACACGCCGGCCGACGCCTTTGCCGGATTTCTCACCGGGCGGACGCTCGCGGGCGGCATGGAGGCCCGATGGCGCGTGTACGGACGCACGGTCTCGAGCAACCTGACGGCTCACCCGGACGGGATCGGCGCGGCGGACGACGCCGGACTGCTGCGCGCCATGACGAGCGGCGTCGGGCGCGACGGCCGGGCGCTGCACTGGCAGGCGATGCCCTGGGACCTCACCTCGAACTGGTCTGAAGAAGATCGGCGCGCGATGCTGCGCTACCTGCGCGCGCTCCCGCCCGTGCCGGGCCGGATGCCGTCATCGCGTCCGCCGCGCACCGACGATCCTGCCGCCGACACCTTCTCCTTCGGCGACGTCGCGATCCGGTAACGAGGCGGGCTCAGCGCCGCACGGGCCCATCGCCGTTGTCGGCACCGGGGACGACAAGCCGATCCAGCGGCACCTCGAGCGCGCGCGTCAGGCGCAGCAACGCGCCGAGCGTCGGGTTCTGCTTGCCGCGCTCGAGACCACTGATATAGGTGCGATCGAGCGCGGCTGCTTCCGCGAGCTGCTGCTGCGTCCAGCCTTTGCCCGAACGGAGCTCCTGCACCCACCGTCCGAGGCGCTGGAAGTAGTCCTCGCTCGTTACTCCCACGGGCGGCGGTCCCGCGATCAGACGCCGCGCCTCGTGCATCCCCGATAGCGCGTCGGCCGCGACGCCGTCGACGCCGAGGGTCGCGGCCGCGCGCGGGCGACCGCGGAGCGCGGTGCCGCCGGCGAGGATCTTCGGGACCGGGGCAACACCGCGAAGGGCCGTCGCGGTGGCGCTCACCGCGGGCAGGCGCTCGGGCTGCGTCACCGACAGCGCGACGAGGTCGGGATGCCGGCGCGCCACGAAGTCGACGAGGTCGCCGACGGGCGTGCTCGCCCCGAGGTACGCGACCGCCCAGCCGTCGATGAGGAGGAAGTCGGCGAGCATCCGCGCGCCGATCGCATGCCCTTCCCCTTCGACGCACGTGACGACGGCATGGCGGCCGAGATCCGATCGTGGAACGAGATGCGCGCGCAACCGGTCCATCTGACCGAGCGTGATCTCCGTGGCGAGGTGCTCGTCCGCGACCGAGAGGCGGCGGGCGCGCCACAGAGCTCCGACCTCGACCTGGGCCGGCGCGAGCAGATGCAGGTAGATCTGCTCCACGCTCCATCCGTCCCGCTGCGCCTGCTCCACGAGCGCGTCAGCGCGCGCGGCGTCGCCGCGCAGCAGCGCCTCCAGGTACCGTCGGTGTCGCTCGTCACGTCCGCTCGGCACGCGTCCTCCGTCGCCGATGTGGGGGTCGTCCAGGTCGCCGCCGCCAGGTCCCGTCGTGACCGTTCCCGGCTGATGCTATTGTCTAACATATTTGATATACGAGTTCCAGTAAGTAGTATATGTACTACTTCAACCGGAGCCCGCACGGGGTGAGAGGGAGACCGCAATGGAGACGACCACCTGGCCGCAGATCGCCGAGGGACTCTACAGCTTCCTGACCGGACGCGGCGCGACGATCGAGTACGAGTTCGAAAACGTCGAGGTCCGTGTGCCACGCGATACCGGCCACGATGCACCGCAGGCGCGCTGGAACATCCACGGCACGGTCCGCGTGAGGACATCCGAGCCGCGAGAGCGCCTCGGATAGCCACGATCGCGGCGCGCTGCCGACGCGACTCGGCCGCGCGCCCATGCACTCTGAGGAGGAGGTCAGCATGCATCGCAGGTCCTTCGTCAAGATCGCCGTGCTCGCCGCCACCGTCGTCTCAGCGTCGGCGAGGGAGGCGATATCCCAGACACCGAAGGGAGCGGCTCCGGGGCCCAGGCTCGATCCGAAGGATCCCCTGGCCGTGACACTGGGCTACGTGGAGGCGCCGACCAAGGCCAACACGAGCAAGTTCCCCCAGTACAAGTCCGATCAGAAGTGCAGCAACTGCCAGCTCTACCTGGGCGCGGGACCCTCGGCGCCCTGCAGCATCTTCGGGAACAAGCAGGTGCCCGCGGGCGCCTGGTGCAGTGCCTGGGTCAAGAAGGTCTAGCGTGTCCGCCCGCGTGCGCGGGATCCTCGGCGTGCGCGTGGGCGGTGCCGCTGGTGACCGGCCTGCGCGGGGCGTCAGCGATGATCCGGGTCCGCGCCCGGGGCGTGACGCTGCTGACGACCGGTCATGGGATGACGCGCGTCACTCCGTTCGGGATGCTGCTCGCGGGCCTCGCGGTCGTCGCGAACCGCGCGCGCACCTCGCGGCCGAACGCTGGAGCCGGCCGATGATCGACGCGGAGACGGCCTTCGTCGTCCTGGGAGCGACCGGCGGAATCGGCTCTGCGCTCTGCCATCGCCTCGCGGAGTCCGGTGCGCGACTCGTCGTAGCGGCGCGCGACCACGCGCGCGTCGCGGCGCTGGCCTCGAGCCTCGGGGCGGAGCCGTGTCGTCGATGCGACCCAGGTCAAGGAGGTCGATGCGTGCGTCGCGTTCGCGACGCAGCGATTCGGCCGCGTCAGCGGCATCGCCAGCTGCGTGGGATCGCTGCTCCCTGAAGCCCGCCCACCTCACGACGGAGACCGAGTGGGCGACGACGCTCGCCACGAACCTGACCTCGGCCTTCGCCGCCACTCGCGCCGGCGCCCGCGCCATGCTCGAGACCGGCGGCTCGATCGTCCTCGTCTCGTCGGCCGCGGCGCGGCTGGGGCTCGCCAACCATGAAGCCATCGCGGCCGCCAAGGCCGGCATCATCGGCCTCGTGCTCGCGGGGGCTGCGTCGTACGGGGCGCGGGGCATCCGGGTGAACGCCGTGGCGCCGGGACTCGTGCGCACGGCGCTGACGGAGCGGCTCACCGCCAGCGACGCGGCTCGCAAGGCCTCGATCGGCATGCACGCGCTCGGCCGCCTCGGCGAGCCCTCGGATGTTGCCTCCGCCATCGCCTGGCTGCTCGACCCGGCGCAGAGCTGGGTCACAGGCCAGGTGCTCGGCATCGATGGCGGGCTCGCCAGCGTACGCACGCGGGGAGGCGCCTGAGAGTCCGGGCGCTGCAAGCGGACTCGAGGAAGGACAGGATGCTGCGCGACATCGTCTACTACACGCAGGTGCTCCTCGAAGCGGCGGTCGGGGTCATCGGGATCCGGCCTTACGAAGAGCCGCGCTATGCCGTGCTCGCGACGCTGCCCGACGGCGTCGAGATCCGCCGCTACGCGCCTCGGCTCGCCGCCCAGGTCGCCGTGCCCGCAGATGGGGCGGCAGCGCGGAACGAGGCCTTTCGCATCCTGTTCCGCTACATCACGGGCGGGAACGTCGCGGCGGAAAAGATCGAGATGACGGTGCCCGTCGCCACGAACGCGCGCACCGAGAAGATCGCGATGACCGTTCCCGTGGAATCCGCATCGAGGGACGGCGGTCTCCAGATGCAGTTCTTCCTGCCCGCGCGATATACCGCCCAGACCGCGCCGCGCCCGGCGGACGAACGGATCAGAATCGTCCCGGTGGCGGAGGAAACGGTCGCCGTCCTGCGCTTCTCCGGGAGAGGCACGGCGCAGGAGCTCGCGCGGCGCGAGGCGGAGCTGCTCGAGGCGCTCGCGACGACGGCGTGGCGGCCGGCGGGCGATCCTGCGATCCTCTTCTACGACGCACCGTCCACGCTTCCATTCCTGCGCAGGAACGAAGCCGCCGTCCGCGTTGATCGCAGATGAGGGAACCCCACTCGACCGTGCTGGTCACGGGCGCCACCGGCTACGTCGGTGGCCGGCTGGTGCCGCGGCTGCTCGACGCCGGGTACCGGGTGCGATGCCTCGCGCGCTCGGCGCCCAAGCTCGCGGCCCGTCCCTGGTCGGCGAACCCACGCGTCGAGATCATCGAGGCGGATCTGAACGACGTCGGCGCCGTCGCGTCCGCCATGTCCGGCTGCCAGGCCGCCTACTTCCTCGTGCACTCGATGGTCTCGACCGGGACGCGATATGCCGAGGCCGATCGGCAGCTCGCCGAGCGGTTCGCGGCGGCGGCCGGGCGCGCGGGGGTCGAGCGCATCATCTATCTCGGCGGCCTCGGCGAACGGGGCCAGGGACTGAGCAAGCACCTCGCGTCGCGGCGCGAGGTGGAAGCGGTGCTGGCCGCGGGTCCCGTGCCCGTCACCGTCCTCAGGGCGGCGATGATCATCGGATCGGGCTCGGCGTCGTTCGAGATCCTGCGTTACCTCGTCGAGCGGCTGCCGGTGATGGTGACACCGCGGTGGGTCACGACGGTGTCGCAACCGATCGCGATCAGCAACGTCCTGACCTATCTCGTCGACTGTCTCTCCGTGCCCGCGACCATCGGCCGGACGCTCGACATCGGCGGCCCCGACATCGTCACCTACCTGGACCTGATGCGGATCATGGCGGAGGAGCGTGGCCTCCGCCGACGGCTCGTCATCCCGGTCCCGGTACTCACGCCGCGGCTGAGCTCGCTGTGGATCCATCTCGTCACCCCGGTGAGCCATCGGATCGCCCGGCCGCTCGCCGAGGGACTGCGCAACCCCGTCGTCTGCCGCGACGACGAGGCCGCGCGCCTGATGCCCCAGCGGTTGCTCGGGGTACGCGAGGCCATCCGCGTGGCGCTCGAGCAAGTCGCGCACCGCGAGGTCGAGACCGGCTGGTACGATGCCGGGCCGATCCCTGGCGACCCCGACTGGGCGGGGGGCACGGTCTTCACCGATCGGCGCGAAGTCGAGGTCGCCGCGAGCCCGGACGACGTGTTCGCCACCGTGTCGCGGATCGGCGGCGAGACTGGCTGGTATGGCGTGGGATGGTTATGGAAAGTCCGCGGTGCTCTTGACCATCTCGCCGGTGGGCCCGGATTGCGGCGCGGGCGTCGCGACGCCTCGCGCGTTGCATTCGGCGATGCCATCGACTTCTGGCGCGTGACGGGCGTCGAGCCGGGTCGGCGGGTGGCCCTGCGTGCCGAGATGCGGCTGCCTGGTGAAGCGCTCCTGGAGTTCTCGATCGAGCCGTCGGCCGCACGCCCCGACCGATGCCGCCTGGTCCAGACCGCGCGGTTCTTGCCTCGCGGCTTGCTCGGCCTCGCCTACTGGTACGTCGTGCTGCCGATGCACACCGTGGTGTTCGGCCGCATGCTCAACGGGATCCGACGCGCCGCTGAGGCCTTGGCGACGTCGAGGAGCCACCAGGTCGCATGACACGACGGACGTTCGTGCGCCGCTCGCGTCTCGAGGCGCCCGCCGACGCGGTCTACCGCTGGCACGCGCGCGCGGGCGCGCTCGAGCGCCTCAGTCCGCCGTGGACTCGTGCAGTCGTCGAGTCACGCAGTGGCGGCATCGAGGACGAAGGCGCGCGCGTCGTCCTGCGTGTCGGGCCGCTGCGCCAGCGCTGGGTGGCCGAGCACACCGGGGCTGTGCCAGGCCGCGAGTTCCACGACCGCCAGGTCGAGGGGCCGTTCGCCCTGTGGGAGCACACGCACCGGATGCAGCCCGAGGGTGACGCCGCCTGCACGCTGGAGGACCGGATCGAGTACGCGCTCCCCGCGGGCCGGGTGGGCGACCTCGTCGGCGGCCCGAGCATCCGCGCGATGCTCACGAGCCTGTTCGCCTACCGGCATCGCCTCACGGCCGACGACCTTGCCGCGCATGCGGCGTGTCATGGAGAGCGCGCGATGAAGGTGGCCATTACCGGTTCGAGCGGACTCGTCGGCAGCGCGCTCGTCCCCTTCCTCACGACGGGCGGCCACGAGGTCGTGCGACTCGTCCGCCGCGCACCACGGGCTCCGGACGAAGCGCGCTGGGACCCCGAGGCAGGGACCGTCGATGTGCGATCGCTCGAAGGCGCCGACGCGGTGGTGCACCTGGCCGGCGAGAGCATCGCCGAGGGGCGCTGGAGCGGGGCGAAGAAGGCGCGGCTGCGGTCGAGCCGGATCGGGCCGACCCGCCTGCTGGCGGAGACGCTCGCGGGACTGCGGCGGAAGCCGAAGGTGCTCGTCTCGGCCTCGGCCATCGGCTACTACGGCAACCGCGGTGACGTGGCGGTCACGGAGAAGGACGCCCCCGCGGCCGACTTTCTGGGCCGGCTGTGCGTCGAGTGGGAGCAGGCGACCGAGCCCGCCGCCTCGGCAGGCATCCGAGTCGTGCACCTGCGGACTGGCATCGTCCTGAGCCCGACGGGCGGCGCGCTGGGCAAGCTGCTCCCGCTCTTCAGGATGGGCTTCGGAGGCGTGGTGGGCCCGGGCACGCAGTACATGAGCTGGATCGCGCTCGACGACCTGCTCGGCGTGATCCACCATGCGCTGGACCGGAACGACCTGGACGGACCGGTCAACGCGGTCGCCCCGGAGCCCGTGACGAACCGCGTCTTCACGACAACGCTCGGCCGCACGCTGCGCCGTCCGACGATCGTCCCCGTCCCCGCCTTCACCCTGCGCGCCGCCTTTGGCGAGATGGCGGACGCTGCGCTGCTCGCGAGCACGCGCGTCCGGCCGGAGCGGCTGCTCGCCACCGGCTACCGCTTCCGTTTCCCGGAGCTCGAGGGCGCGCTCCGACACCTCCTGGGCAAGAAGGCGTGAGCCCAATCGCGCTCACTCTCTTCCCCTTCGCCGACTACTGGTGGCTGTACGCCGCCTTCACCGGCGGCGTGCTGGTCCTGCTGGCGGTCGATCTCGGGCTCTTCCATCGCGACGCGCACGAAGTCGGGTTCCGCGAGGCGGCCGTGTGGAGCGCGGTGTGGATCGGTCTCGCGCTGGCCTTCAGCGGGGCGCTCTACCGGTACGCGCTGTGGAGGTTCTCGAACGACCCGCGCCTCGGCGGCGTGCCCGGATTCGACTCCGCGGCGGCCGCGTGGCAAGTCGCGCTGGAGTTCCTGACGGGCTTCATCGTCGAGAAGTCGCTGTCGGTCGACAACGTCTTCGTCTTCGTGCTGATCTTCGGCTACTTCGCGATTCCCGCGAAGTACCAGCACCGCGTCCTCTTCTACGGCATCCTCGGAGCCCTCGTCTTCCGGGCGATCTTCGTCGGCCTCGGCGCGGTGCTCATGCAGTTCCACTGGGTGGTCTGGCTCTTCGGCGCCTTCCTGATCTTCACCGGGCTCAAGATGGCTATTCGCGCCCGAGAAGGGGCTCGACCCCGACCGGAACCCGCTCATCCGCCTCTTCCGGCGGTTCGTGCCGGTCACGGCCCGGCTGCACGGCCAGCGCTTCTTCGTGCGGGAGCGCGGCGTGCTCGCGGCCACGCCGCTCTTCGTGGCCCTGCTCTTCGTCGAGATCACGGACATCATCTTCGCCGTCGACTCGGTGCCGGCGATCTACGCGCTCACCGACGAGCCCCTGATCGTGTTCGCGATCCTGGGCCTGCGGGCGCTCTACTTCCTGCTCGGCGGCGCGGTCACGCGCTTCCACATGCTCAAGTACGGACTCGCGCTCGTGCTGATCTTCGTGGGCTTCAAGATGGCCTGGCTCAACGACCTCTGGGCGGGGAAGTTCCCGATCACATGGTCGCTCGGCATCATCGGCTCGCTGATCGCCGCCTCTGTCGTGCTGTCGCTCGTCGTGGCCCCGCGGCCGCCCGCCACGCGACCGGGCCGCGCCGCGAGCGCGCCCGGCACGAACGGTTAGCCGCCTTGCATCCGCTCCGTGTAGTCCCAGGAGACCAGGCGCGTCGGCGTGATGCGGATCGCCACCTCGTCCGCCGCGCCCGCGAGGAGCTGCCGTGCGAGCCGCGAGTCCGTGGCTCCGAGGTAGCGCTCGATCAGCTCGCCGAGCAGGCGCCCGCCCGCGTCGCGCGCCACCTGCGCGCGCCCTTGCCCGCGGACCCCGCGATACGGCGGGGCATCGCGCGCCACCTCGAACGCGCAGCGCGCGTCGCGCTCCAAGTGCCGCACCACGTGTGCGCGCGGCCGGCTCGCGCACCAGAGCGCGCCGTCGCGATAGAGGAACCACAGCGAGAGCACGAGCGGCGATCCCGACGCCGTGAGGCAGGCCAGCCGTACGGGGACCACCGTGTCCCGCAGATGGCGCTCGACCTGCTCGAAGGTATAGGGTCCGCTCATGCGCACCATGGGCACGCCGCAGTCTAGCGCTCCCGACCGGATCCGGCTCGGCGTGTCGGCGTGCCTGCTCGGCGAGGCCGTGCGCTACGACGGCGGGCACAAGCACGATCGGTTCCTCACCGACGTCCTCGGCCCCTACGTTGAGTGGGTGCCGGTGTGTCCGGAAGTCGAGATCGGACTCCCCATCCCTCGGGACACGCTGCGGCTGGTCGGGAGCCTGGCGGCCCCGCGCCTCGTCCAGGAGAAGACGGGCGAGGACCTGACGGCCCGGATGCAGCAATACAGCGAGGACCGCGTGCGCGGCCTCGCCGAGCTCGAGCTGGACGGCTACGTGCTCAAGCGCGCGTCGCCCTCATGCGGGCTCTTCCGCGTGCGCGTCTACCGGGACAACGGCATCCCCGCCGCCGACGGCCGCGGCCTCTTCGCGGCCGCGCTCGCCACGGCCCTGCCGGCCTTGCCGATCGAAGAGGAAGGACGGCTCACCGACCCGGCGATCCGGGAGAACTTCATCGAGCGCGTCTTCCTCGCCGCGCGCTGGCGCGCGTTCATCGCCACGCGGCCCCGGTCGCGCGACCTCGTAGCCTTCCACGCCGCCCACAAGTTCGCCGTCCTCGCGCACAGCCCGGCGCACTACGCTCGCCTGGGCCGGATGGTCGCCGCTACCGGACGCGTGCTCGGTCGCGCGCAGCTCGAGGCCTACCACGCCGCGCTCATGGAGGCCTTCGCCGTGCGCGCGACGCGCGGGCGGCACGCGAACGTGCTCCAGCACCTCGCGGGCTATTTCAAGCGCGACCTCGGTCCGGACGAGCGGGCCGAGCAGGTGGAGGTGATCGACGAGTACCGGCGCGGCCTCGTGCCGCTCGTCGTGCCGCTCACGCTGGTCAAGCACCACGTCCGCCGCCTGGGCGTGAGCTACCTCGCCGACCAGGTGTACCTCAATCCGCATCCGAAGGAGCTGATGCTCCGCAACCACGTGTGACCCTCGGCCCGGGTCGGGTCCACGGGCGCCGTCGAGATCCGGCAGGCCGATGTCGATCTCGGCCGTCGCCGGGCGCTCCGCGAGCGCCAACCGAATTCCCTCTCGGCTTGAGACCCCCTGCCCCGGCCCGGTCGTTACATGCCGCCGGTGGTCGCCGCGCTGATCACCGGCGCGGTGGCGGAGCCGACGAGCAGATCGGGATTGCGCACGCGCAGCGAGCTACTGAAGTAACCCTCACCGTCTCAAACAGCCGCTAACGTCATTTATCAGAAGCAGACAGCGACCTCGGTGAGGTGAAGGTGACAATGGTGAGGCTCCTGACGTTTGCCGAAGCGGCGCACCGCGCGTCCAATTCTCAGGCATGGTGGCGAAAGCTTGCGTCGCGCCGCCAAATCGCTGTCGTGAAGCTCGGACGTAGCGCGCGGCTGCGAGAGGAAGACGTGGCACAGATCATCCGTGATGGCGTGCGTCCTGCTCGCGTGGATTCACCATCGCGGTGATTGACGCGCCCGACCGGATTCACAGAACGGAGAGCGGCGCAGTGATCACGCTCGATGACGTCCTGCCGCGGCTCCAAGGCGCGCGACACTGCGGGCGCGGTTGGATCGCGAAGTGCCCGGCTCACCGCGACCGCCGACCATCGCTGAAGGTCGACACAGGCGTTGACGGCCGCGCGCTTCTGCACTGCCACGCGGGCTGCTCGTATCACGAGATCGTGCGCGCGCTGAACCTCGGCCGGCCGTCCTCGACTACAATCCCAGGCCATGGCGAGCCCCGACTCCGTCTTCGTCAACGCCACCATCCACACCCTCGACACGACGCGCCCGCGCGCGAGCGCGCTCGCCGTGCGCGACGGCCGGCTCATCGCCGTGGGCGACGTCGACGACGTGCGGCGCGCCGCCGGCCGCGACGCTCGCGTGGTCGACCTCGGCGGGCGCACCGTCGTGCCCGGCTTCGTCGAGTCGCACTGCCACTTCCTCTACTACGGCCTCACGCTCGACCAGGTCGACGCGCGCACGCCGCCCAACACGTCGATCACCGACATCCAGGCGCGGGTGAAGGAGTTCGCGCGCCGGCTGCCGCCGGGCACGTGGATCCAGGGCTGGGGCTACGACGACACGCTCGTGGCCGACATGCGTCATCTCACGCGCCAGGACCTCGACCCGGTGGCGCCCGATCATCCCGTGTACCTCCGCCACATCTCCGGGCACCTCGGCTACGCGAACAGCGCGGCCCTCCAGATCGCCGGGCTCGGGCGCCACGCGAAGTCGGAGTCGGGCGGCCACGTCGTGCTCGACCGCGCGGGCGATCCGACGGGCGAGGTGCACGAGCGGCCGGCGCAGGAGCTGATCACCCGGCACATCCCGAAGGTGGCGTACGACGACCTGCGCGAGGCCGCCCGCCGCGCGACCGACGTGTTCGCGCGGGTGGGCGTCACGTCGTTCCACGACGCCGGGGTGGGGTTCTCCGCGGGCGTCGACGACTTCCACGCCTACCAGGACGCGGTGGCCTCCGGCGACGTGCCGCTGCGCGCGACGCTCTTCCCGCACTACGTCCTGGCCGACCGGCTCACCTTCCACTCCGGCTTCGGCAACGACTACCTGCGCGTGGGCCCGCTCAAGCACATCGCCGACGGGTCGATCCAGGGCCACACGGCCGCGCTGTGCGATGCGTACGCCGACCGGCCCGGCCAGACCGGCCTGCACGTCATGAATCACGGCCAGCTCGTCGACAGCTACCGCGCCGCCCACGCGCGCGGCTTCCAGCTCGCCACGCACGGCAACGGCGACGCCGCCATCGACTCGATCCTCGAAGCCTACGAGACCGTGCTGCGCGAGAAGCCGCGGGCCGATCACCGCTTCCGCATCGAGCACTGCCAGATGGCGACGGAGGCCCAGCTCGACCGCATGCAGCGGCTCGGCGTGATGGCGTCGTTCTTCGCGGTGCACACGTACTACTGGGGCGACCGCCACCAGCGCCTCTTCCTCGGGCCCGGCCGCGCCCAGCGCATCGATCCCCTCGCCTCCGCCCTCGGCCGCCAGATCCACTTCGCGCTGCACTCCGACTGCCCGGTCACGCCCGTGAATCCGCTGATGAGCGTGTGGTCGGCCGTCAACCGCATCACCCGCGAGGGCAAGGTGCTCGGCCCCGAGCAGCGCATCCTCGTGCGCGACGCGCTGCGGGCGTTCACGATCGACGCGGCGTACCTCGCCTTCGAGGACCGCGACAAGGGCACGCTGGTACCCGGCAAGCTCGGCGACTTCGTGGTGCTCGACCGCGATCCGCTCGCCGTCGAGCCCGAGACCATCCGCGACATCCAGGTGCTGCGCACGGTGGTCGGCGGCCGCGATGTGTTCGAGGCCGACGCGGCCGCGCGCTGACCCCGTGCACGACACCCATGAGGAGGCTTCTGACATGAGAGCACCGCATCGTCCTCGCCTGGCCGCCGTGGCCGTCGCAGTGCTGGCGCTCGCGTCGATCCTCGCGTTGCCGGTCACCGAGGCCGCGGCGCAGGCGCGGGGCGGGACGCTCAAGATGAGCTATCCCGAGCCGACCCACCTGAACCCGGCCATCGTGTCGGGCACGCCGACCGGCATTCCCGGCGTGCAGCTCTTCGCCGGGCTCGTGCTCCACGACGACAAGTTCCAGCCGCAGCCGTACCTGGCCGAGCGCTGGACGATCTCGCCCGACGGCCGGACGTACACGTTCCACCTGGTGAAGAACGCCACGTTCCACGACGGCAAGCCGATCACCTCGGAGGACGTGAAGTTCTCCATCGAGACGGTGAAGGCCAACCACCCGTTCGGCGTGGCCATGCATCGCGCCCTGGAGGCGGTGGAGACGCCGAACCCGTCGACGGTGGTCTTCCGGATGTCGCACCCGAACCCGTCGTTCATGAGCGTGGTGGCGCCGATCCTCCTGCCCGTGCTGCCCAAGCACGTGTACGGCACCGGCGACGACATCAAGAAGCACCCGGCCAACCAGAAGCCGGTCGGCTCGGGACCGTTCAAGTTCGTGGAGTGGCAGCCCGGGCGGCACCTGATCCTCGAGCGCTTCGACAAGTTCTTCAAGCCCGGCCGGCCGTACCTCGACCGCGTCATCTTCGAGTACATCACCGACCCCGCCGCGCGCCTGGCCGCCATCGAGACCGGCGCCATCCACCTCCTGCCCTACAACTACGTCGGCGTGGGCAACCTCAAGCGCGTGGAGCAGCTCGCGCACCTCGGTGTGACCACCAAGGGCTACGAGGCGATCGGGCCGCTCTTCTGGCTGGAGATCAACCTCCGCAAGAAGGAGCTGTCCGACGTGCGCGTGCGGCAGGCGCTCAACCACGCGCTCGACAAGCAGCTCATCCTCAAGGACATCTTCCTCGGCTACGGCAAGGTGGCCGACGGGCCGCTCGTGTCCGCCAGCCCGTTCTACAACCCGAAGATCCGGCGCTACGAGTACAGCCTCGACAAGGCCAACAAGCTGCTCGACGAGGCCGGCTACAAGCGCGGGGCCGACGGCACGCGCTTCAAGCTGGTGCTCGACTTCATCCCCGGCACCGCCGACACGCAGTCGGTCGGCGAGTACATCCGCGAGCAGGCCAAGAAGGTCGGCATCGACATGACGCTGCGCGCGAGCCCCGACTTCCCGACCTGGGCCGGACGCATGGGCCGCTGGGAGTTCGACCTCTCGCTCGACGCCGTCTTCAACTGGCCCGATCCGGTCGTCGGCGTGGAGCGCACCTACATCTCCAGCAACATCAAGCAGGCCGTGTGGACGAACGTGATGGGCTACAACAACCCCAAGGTCGACGAGCTCTTCGCGCAGGCCCAGCGCGAGCAGACGCTGGAGAAGCGCAGGGCCATCTACCACCAGGTGCAGGACGTGCTCACCGCCGAGCTGCCCATCATCTGGCTCAGCGAGATCGGCTACACGACCGTGTGGAACAAGGACTACGACGGCATCCCCACCAACATCTGGGGAACCATGAGCCCGTTCGACACGGTGCACTGGAAGAAGGCGAAGTGACCACTCCGCGCGCCGGAGCCTGATGGGTCTCGGATCGTTCGTCGGGCGCCGGGCACTGGGGGCCTGCCTCCTCGTGCTCGGCGCCATCGTCCTCAACTTCCTGCTCATCCACCTGGCCCCGGGCGACCCGGCGCTCATGCTGGCCGGCGAGGCCGGCGGCACCAGCGAGGAAGCGCTCAGGAAGATCCGTGCCGACTTCGGCCTCGACCAGCCGCTCGCCGTCCAGCTCCTCGTCTACATGGGCCGGCTGGCCCGGGCCGATCTCGGCTTCTCGTACTTCTACAACCGCCCGGTGCTGGCCCTCATCGCCGACCGCGTGCCGCAGACGCTGCTGCTCGCCCTCACCGCGCTGACGGTGGCGTGGGTCGTCGGCGTGGGCTTCGGCGTGCTGGTCGCCCGCAAGCCGGCGTCGCTCGGCGGCAACGCGCTCGCCGTGGTCTCGCTGCTCGGCTACGCGATGCCGGTGTTCTGGACGGCGATCATGCTGCTGCTGCTCTTCGCCGTGAAGCTGCCGTGGTTCCCGACCCACGGCATGGTCACCGTCGGCGGCACGGGCGGCACGCTCGCCCAGGCCCTCGACGTGGGCCACCACCTGGTGCTGCCCGCCGTCTCGCTCAGCATCATCTTCGTGGCGCTCTACAGCCGCCTGACGCGGGCGAGCATGCTGGAGGCGCTCGCCTCGGACTTCATCCGCACCGCGCGCTCCAAGGGCGTGCCGGAGTCGCGCGTGCTGCTCAAGCACGCGCTGCGCAACGCGCTGCTCCCCGTCGTGACGGTGGCGGGCATCCAGCTCGGCCAGGTGCTCGCCGGGACAATCCTCGTGGAGACGGTGTTCAGCTGGCCGGGGATGGGGCGGCTCGCCTACGAGTCCATCCTGCGTCGCGACTATCCGCTGCTGCTCGGCATCCTCCTCTTCTCGTCGGTGGCCGTCGTCGTCTTCAACCTCGTCACCGACGTCTTCTACGGCGTGCTCGACCCACGGATCCGCCACCGGTGAGCCTCGGGCGACGGCTGCGCTGGGTGCGGGCGAACCTCGCCGCCTGCCTGGGCCTGGTGCTGCTGGCGGGGGTGCTGGGGCTCGCCACGCTCGGGCCCGTGCTCCATCGCGGCGACCCGTGGGAGCGCGTGGGCCGTCGCTTCGAGACGCCGGGCGGGCGCTTCGCGCTGGGCACCGACCACCAGGGCCGCGACGTCCTCGCGGGCATCGTCGTCGGCGCGCGCACGTCCCTGCTCGTGGGCGTGGCGGCCGCCGCCATCATCCTCGTCATCGGCGTCACCGTCGGCGCGGTGGCCGGCTACCACGGCGGCCGCCTCGACGAGGTGCTCATGCGGGTGACGGAGTTCTTCCAGATCCTCCCCGCGTTTCTCTTCGCGATGGTGCTGGTGGCCATCTTCTCGCCCAGGATCGCCGTCATCGTGCTCGCCATCGGCGTGTCGAACTGGGCGGGCACGGCGCGGCTGGTGCGCGCGGAGTTCCTGTCGCTGCGCGAGCGCGACTACGTGGTGGCGGCGCGCGCGCTGGGCGTCGGCGACGCGCGCATCATCCGCCGCGAGATCCTGCCCAACGCGCTGCCACCCGTCATCGTGAACGGCTCGCTCACGGTGGGCGTCGCCATCCTGTTCGAGACGGGCCTCTCGTTCCTCGGCCTCGCCGACCCCAACGTGATGAGCTGGGGCTACATGATCGGCAGCTCCCGCATCTACCTGCGCGACGCCTGGTGGCCCGTGACGTTCCCGGGCCTCGCCATCGCGGGGAGCGTGATCGGTCTGTCCCTCTTCGGCGACTGGCTCAACGACGTGCTGAACCCGAGGCTGAAGGAGCGCCGCCAGACGGCGTGAGATAGTGTCCTGGAACATGAACGCCGTCCGAGCTCTCGTGGTCGTGGCGGTCGCCGCGTGGCTGACGTCGACGGCCCACGCCCAGTCGGCCGATGCCGTGTGGGACGCCATCACGCTGCCCGGCAGCGTCGTGGTGGTGCGGCACAGCTACGCGCCCGGCGGGTTCGATCCGCCCGATTCGAAGCTGGAGGACTGCTCGACGCAGCGGAACCTCGACGAGAGCGGGCGCGCGCAGGCCGCGCGCATCGGCGAGGCCTTCAAGCAGCGGGGCATCACCGTGGGCGAGGTGCTGTCGAGCCCGCGCTGCCTGTACCAAGGGCCTGTACCAAGGGCCAACATGAACGCGGACGGGCACCGACGGTTGCCGAGCGCCGATAAGGGCCTTTGTCGCCTACGCTCAATTTCTGGCTCTCTACGGGCACCTGTCGCCAGGACACCGGTTGAGCGCGATCGAGCGGCTCGCGAGCCGTCCGGCCAAGGCCGAAACAGCCGTCGCCGTCGGTACGGAGTCGCACCGTGATTAGCACCAGCGGATTTCGCCGGAATCGCTGCTGTGTTGGAAGTGCGCGAAATGACGTGGAGCCGGGGGCGGGAGTTGAACCCGCGACCTACTGATTACGAATCAGTTGCTCTGCCTCTGAGCTACCCCGGCGCCGACCGACAAGAAACCGTACCATACGCCCGCGGAACTCGCGCGGGTTTGACACGTGGACGTGCCCTTCCTACGCTCGCCGCGTGTCGGTCGCGCTTCCCCTCGCGCTGCTCGCCTACGCCGCCGTCGCGCTCGTCCAGGGCTGGTGGCTCTCGGCCGCCGTCGCTCCCGTCGTCGCGTGGCTGCTGTGGCGCCGGCACGCCCGCGCGCGCTTCACCGCCTACGTGTTCCTCTCGGTGCTCGCCGTCCGCGCGCTCGTCATCGCCTCGTGGCCGCTCGCGCTCTTCGCGCTCGGCGCGATCGGCGCGCTCCAGCTCCCCGCCGCGCGGCGCGCGTGGCCGCGCCTCACCCGCGGACGGGTACGCTAGAATGCCGGCATGAAGTTCCTGTGCCTCGACTGCGACGAGCCCATGAAGCTGCACTCGACGGCGGGGCCCGACGAGGGCTCGCTGACGGTCACCTTCCGGTGCCCGGAATGCGGCTTCCGCGTCGCGATGCTCACCAATCCCTTCGAGACGCAGATGGTGAAGAGCCTCGGCGTCAAAGTCGGCGGCAGCTCGGCCCCCGCGCAGCCCTTCGAGCACATCACGTCCTCGATGGCGGGAGCCCGTCCCGACGCCTTCGAGGGCGACGTCCCGGCGGCCACCGACGCCACGGGGCGCGGCTGCCCCTTCGGGGCGATGCTCAACGACTCGTCCGGCGCGGCCGATATGACGATCACATGGAGTCCCGAGGCCGCCGCCCGCGTGGAACGGATCCCTTCGTTCATCCGGCCGATGGCGAAGAAGGCCATCGAGCGCTTCGCGGAAGCCCAGGGACATCCCGTCATCACCGAGGCGGTGATGGACGAGGCTCGCGGCGCGCTCGGCATGTAACGCGGGCCTGCGCCTTCGCCGCGCGCTGGGCCCAAAATGCTTGGCCGTCCTTTGGGGCCCCCTTAGAATTGCCTCCGGTGTTCGCGACCCGCTTCGTCCTGTTGTCTCTCATCGCGCTCGCGGTCCTCGGCCCTGACGTCGTCGCCGCGCAAAGCGCCCGGCCCCTGCCCGGGCTCAGCGCCGAGTGTCTCCTCCTGATCGACGCCGAGGGCAAAGTCGTCTTCGCCAAGAACGCCGAGGAGGACCACGCCCCCGCGAGCCTCGTGAAGATGATGTCGCTCTACCTGGCGTTCGAGGACATCGAGCGCAACCGGGCGCGGCTCGAGGACCTCGTCTACATCTCGCGCCATGCCGCGCAGACGCCGCGCTACCGGATGGGGCTCCGTGTCGGCGAGGAAGTGCCGCTGCGCACGGTGATGGAAGGCGTGGCGATCGCGTCCGCCAACGACGCGGCGACCGCGCTCGCGGAACACCTCGCCGGTGACGAAGGGCAATTCGTCGCGCGCATGAACGACAAGAGCCGTGAGCTCGGTCTCGCGCACACGCGCTTCGCGAACCCGCACGGGCTCCCCGATCCTCTCCAGCGGACGACGGCGCGCGACATGGCGACGCTCATCGGCCGCCTGCTCGCCGACCATCCCGACGCGCGCACGATGCTCGGCGGCCAGACGTTCATCTACGCGGGCCGGGTCTACGCGCGGCACATCTTCCTCTTCCACGATCCGGGCGGCGTGCAGGCGCTCAAGACCGGCTTCACGCGCGAGGCGGGCTACAACCTCGCGGTCTCCGCGTGGCGGAACGGCCAGCAGTTCCTGATGATCGTGCTCGGCGCGCCGACGCGGCAGGCGTCGTTCCTCGACGCGAAGACGCTCCTGCTCCACGGCTTCGTCGAGGCCGGGATCGAGGCGCCGAAGCCCGTGACGCACCCGAAGGCGACGAGGGGCAAGCCGACGAAGGTCCGCACGCGCCGCGCCACCGCCACCTCGCGCTGATCCGCTAGACTGACCGCCATGGCTTCCGTCCGCGGCTACGTGTTCGACGCCTACGGCACGCTCTTCGACGTGCACGCGGTCGTCGAGGCGGGGCGCGCGCTCACCGGCGATCCGATGGCGCTGTCGCTCGCGTGGCGGCAGAAGCAGCTCGAGTACACGTGGCTGCGCGCGCTCATGGGACGCTACGAGGACTTCTGGACGGTGACCGAGGACGCGCTGCGCTGGGCGCTCGCGCGCCTGGGTCTCCCCGCCGGCGAGAGCGACGTGCGGAGCCTGATGGACGCGTATCTCTCGCTGGCGTGCTTTCCCGAAGTGCCCGCGGCGCTCGCGGCCCTGCGCGGACGCCCGCGCGCGATCCTCTCGAACGGCGCGCCGACGATGCTCGCGGCCGCCGTGGCGTCGAGCGGCCTCGCCGAGCACCTCGACCACGTCTTGTCGGTCGACGCGGTGAAGACGTACAAGCCGTCGCCGAAGGTCTACGCGCTGGGCCCCGACGCGCTGGGAATCCCGGCAGGTGACTTGTTGTTCGTGTCGTCGAACGCGTGGGACGTGGCCGGCGCAAAGTCGTTCGGCTACCAGGTCGCCTGGTGCAACCGCACGAACGCCCCGGCAGAAAACCTGGGCGTCAAAGCCGACTATGTCATCCGCTCGCTCACCGACCTCCCCCAGTAACTGCGGTTCACGAGGTAAGCGCCGGGATATTCCACCGCTCCGAGCGCGGGCTTCGCCCGCGCAATCCGTGTTGCTAGGGGGAGGCAGAACGAAAAAAGCGAGCCGCATGGCTCGCTTTTTTTCGTTCGTCGGAAGGGGGACGAAGTCCCCCTCCGAGTTACCTCTTTCCGGCGAGCTTCTTCCGCTTCACGTAGGCCCAGATCTTCTTCGTCATGTCCGACGGACCGATCGGCGAGCCGCCGAACACCGACTCCATCGTGTCCTTGCAGCCCTTGAAGTTGATCGAGTACCCCCCGAACGCTTTCTTGCTCTTCGCCATGGCGCCTCCCCTCGTGAGTGTGCAGCCCGCCGGCTGCGGAACCTGGGGGTATTCCTACCACATCTAAGAGGGGCGCAACAGGGAAAACACTATCCGTGGGGGGCCCTCCCCGGGCGTGAAAATACCCGGGGAGGGTACGGCTGCTAGCGGCCGGTGAACGCGGGCATCACGTCGCGCGCGAACCAGCGCAGCTGATCCTTGAACTCCTTCGGCCCGAGCCCTTCGGCCCAGTGGATCATGAAGTCCTCGAGGCCCGGATACTTCGCCTCGATCGACTTGATGCCGTCGATGACGTGGGAGGGCGGCCCGCAGAACCACGCCTTCTGCTGGATGCCGTCGGCGAGGTTCGGCGTGCGCGCGGGCGCGCCCGGCGAGCCCCAGGTGCGGCCCTGCTCATCGGCGTAGCGCACGAAGCCGAACGGCGCGAACCACTTGTAGCGCTCGTCGTGCGACGGCTCGACGCGCCGCTTCGCCTCCTCCGGCGTGTCCGCGAGGTAGAGGCCGGCGCCCCAGATCATGTCCTCGCCGAGCTGCTTCTTCTTGCCGTATTTCGCGCACGCGTCACGGTACGCCTTCACGACGTCGTCGAGGATCTTCTCGCCGTTGAGCGTCACCATCGCCTTGAAGCCCTTCGAGGCCATGTAGTCGATCGACTTGCTGCTGGCGATCGGCATCCAGATCTCGACGGGCAGGCGCTTCGGACGCGGCACGCAGGTGATCTCGCGGAGCTGGTAGCCGCGGTACTCGACGGGCGGCGGCACGTCGTAGTGCTTGCCGTGGTGGCTGAACGATTCCTCGTTGAAGCACTTCAGCATCAGGTCGATCTGCTCCTCGAACAGCTCCCGGTTCGCCGCCTGGTCGATGACCGGCGCGCCGAAGCTCTCCACCTCGCGCGAGTGATAGCCGCGGCCCACGCCCATGATCACGCGGCCGTCGGTGACGATGTCGGCCATCGCGTAGTCTTCCGCGATCCGGATCGGATGCCACATCGGGATCACGTTGAACGCGCAGCCGAGCTTCAGGCGGCGCGTCTGCGTGGCGAGCCACAGCGAGAGCTGGATGAGGTTCGGGAAGCACTCGTAGCCTTCGTGCTGGAAGTGGTGCTCGGCCGTCCACAGGGCGTAGAAGCCGAGGTCGTCCATGAGCTGGGCGACGTCGCGCGCGCTGAAGAACGGCTCGGCGAGACGGTCGTTGCCGTAGCGCCGCGCGTCGGCGGGCGTGCCCTGCAGGCCGATGTTCTCGAGCTCGGTTTGACCGACGTAGAGCACGTGGAAGCGCTTGATCATTCCTTCTCCCCCCGGACTATTGTGCCGTCCATCCGCCGTCCACCACCAGCGTGGTACCGGTGACGTAGGCGGCGCCCTCGCTCGCGAGGAAGCGCGCGACGGCGGCCACCTCGTCGACGGTTCCGCGGCGGCCGAGCGGCACGAGCGCGCGGATCAGCTCCATGTTCGCGCCGACGCCGCCCATCACCGCCGGCGCGTCGGCCGCGAGGATCGCCTTCGAGTTCGTGCGCAGGCCCGTCTCGATCGGACCCGGGCAGATCGCGTTCACGGTGACCGCGTGCGCGGCGCCGATCGTGGCCGCGAGCTGGCGCGTGAGCCCGACGACGCCGTGCTTCGACGCGACGTACGCGCTGCCGCCGCCGCCGCCGATCAATCCCGCCACCGACGCCATGTTGATGATGCGGCCGGCGCCGCGCGGCACCATCTCGGCGAGCGCGCGCTTGCAGCCGAAGAACGTGCCGGTGAGGTTGATCGCGACGACGCGCTCCCACAGCGACGGCGACATCTCGTCGGCGCCCGCGTAGCCGTCGAGCACGCCGGCCGCGTTCACGATGATGCCGAGCGGGCCGAGCTGCCGCACGGTCTCGCCGACCGCGCGATCCACGTCGTCCCAGCGGCTGACGTCGGCGGGAATGAAGGTCGCGCGCCCGCCGGCCCTGGCGATGAGCTCCACCGTCTGCGTGGCGCCGTCCGCGAGCATGTCGACGACGGCGACCGGCGCGCCGCCCTCCGCGAGCCCGCGCGCGATCGCGCGCCCGAGGCCCGAGCCGCCACCGGTGACGAGTGCCGCGCCCGCGACGAGCCGCTGGTCGATCACGACCGAAAGATAGCACGCGCCCGATGCGTGAAAATCGCCGGAACCCGGCCCTCACACGCTACGATTGGCGGGTGAGGGAAGTGACCTACCGCGCGGGCGACGTCCTCTTCAGCGAGGGCGACTACTCCACCGACGCCTACATCCTCCGGCGCGGACGCGTCGAGGTCTACGTGACGCGCCGCGGCGGCGATCGGCGGCTCGCGGTGCTCCACGAGGGCGCGGTGTTCGGCGAGCTGGCCCTGATCACCGACCAGGTCCGCACCGCCAGCGTCCGCGCGCTCGACGACGCCCAGCTGCTCGCCATCGACCAGGACGGCTTCCTCGAGCTCTGGCGCCACCACCCGGAAGCGCTGCTCCCGCTCCTGCGCGTGATCTTCGAGCGCGTCCGCGACATCGTGAGCCTCGCCAACGAGCTCTCCCTCGAGGAGAGCAACCGCGCGATCGGCCGCTGTTTCCTCATCGACCGCGGCACGCGCACGGGCACGTTCGTGAACGGCGAGCGCGTGGGCGGGGCGCGGGCCCCTCGCGGGTGGAGCTGGCGGAAGGCCGCTCCGAAGTGGCCGTCGGCGGTCCCCGCAGCCCCTATCGCTTCCGCGTGACCGTGAAGGCCGCGGGCACCGCCGCCACCTGAGCTTGACGCGCGCGCTACGATGAGCGCGATGGGGCGGTATCGGCGGCATCGCACGTCCGGAGTCCTCCTCTTCGTCCTGCTCGTCCTCCTCGTGGGCGTCGAGCGGCACCTCGCCGAGGCGCACCTCAACCTCCGCACCGTGGCCGTCGGCCTCGAGAGCAACGACACGCTCGACGGCGACGAGCTCCGCGTCCGCCTCATCGTTCTCAACGACGACAAGCCTCCCCGGCTGCCCGACGTCAGCAGCGCGCTCCCGTTCGAGCGCGTGCACCCGATCGCGCAGCACTGCGCCTCCCTCGCGCTGGGCCGTCCGGCCCCGCGCGGGCCGCCGTCGCTCTCCGCCGCGTAGCCCCGTCGTCCCCATCCACTCACACGCGGAGAAGAGGGGTATGGGGTCCTCCGGTTGTGGGGCCCCATCTCCAAAGGAGAGCTCTATGTTCCGTCACGTCCTCATCGCCATCGTCGTCCTCGCCGCCGCGCTGATCCCGATCGCCGGCTGGTCCGCGGACATGGAGGGCAAGATCCAGAGCGTCAACGCGGGCGACCGCACGATCACCCTCGAGAACGGCACCACGATCTGGCTCGCCGACACGATCCAGGGCGCGGAGGTGAAGGTGATGTACGAGGAAAAGGACGGCGAGCGCCGCGCGGCCTTGATCTACGGGGCCGCGCGGCGTAGCCTACCTGCGTCCGACAACCGCGGGAGCTCGGGGAACCGGGCTGAGAAGGCGGCTACCGCCGCCGACCGCATGAACCTGACCCGGGTAATGCCGGCGAAGGGAGGCCAACGTGGCGTCTGCATCCCGCAAGATCCATCTCTCCGGCTCGCGACCCGACATCCGCGTCCCCGCGCGTGAGATCACGCTGTCCGGCGGCGAGCCGCCGCTGCGGCTCTACGACACGAGCGGGCCCTACACCGATCCCGACGTGATGATCGACTTGAAGCGCGGCCTCGATCCGCTGCGTCTGCCGTGGATCCTCGAGCGCGGCGACGTGGACGAGCTTCCCGGCCCGACGTCGACGTACCGCCAGGCGCGCGAGAGCGACCCGGCGCTTGGCGGCGTGCGCTTCGCGAGCGTGCGGCGCCCGCTGCGCGCGAAGGCGGGACGCACCGTCACGCAGATGCACTACGCCCGCGCGGGCATCGTCACCCCCGAGATGGAGTTCGCGGCGCTGCGCGAGGGCATGCGCCCCGAGGTGGTGCGTGACGAGATCGCGCGCGGCCGCGCGATCCTCCCCAACAACGTCAACCATCCCGAGTCCGAGCCGATGCTCATCGGCCGGCAATTCCTCGTGAAGATCAACGCGAACATCGGCAACTCCGCCGTCGCGTCCACGATCGAAGAGGAAGTCGAGAAGATGACGTGGGCGATCAAGTGGGGCGCCGACACCGTCATGGATCTCTCGACGGGCAAGAACATCCACGAGACGCGCGAGTGGATCCTGCGCAACGCGCCCGTCCCGATCGGCACCGTGCCGATCTACCAGGCGCTCGAGAAGGTCGGCGGCCAGGCGGAGGAGCTCACGTGGGAGCTCTACCGCGACACGCTCATCGAGCAGGCCGAGCAGGGCGTCGACTACTTCACGATCCACGCGGGCGTGCTGCTGCGCTACGTGCCGCTCACCGCGAAGCGCGTGACCGGCATCGTCTCGCGCGGCGGCTCCATCCTCGCGAAGTGGTGCCTCGCGCATCACCAGGAGAACTTCCTCTACACGCACTTCGACGAGATCTGCGACATCATGGCAGCCTACGACATCGCCTTCTCGCTGGGGGACGGCCTGCGTCCCGGCTGCACGGCGGACGCGAACGACGACGCGCAGTTCGCCGAGCTCGACACGCTGGGCGAGCTCACGAAGATCGCGTGGGCGAAGGACGTCCAGGTGATGATCGAGGGCCCCGGCCACGTCCCGATGCACCAGATCAAGGAGAACATGGACCGGCAGCTCGCGGTCTGCCACGAGGCGCCGTTCTACACGCTCGGCCCCCTGACCACGGACATCGCGCCGGGCCACGACCACATCACCTCGGCGATCGGCGCCGCGATGATCGGCTGGTTCGGGACGGCGATGCTCTGCTACGTCACGCCGAAGGAGCACCTCGGCCTGCCGAACCGGAAGGACGTCCGCGACGGCGTCATCGCCTACAAGATCGCCGCCCACGCCGCCGACCTGGCCAAGGGCCACCCGGGCGCCCGGGCCTGGGACGACGCCCTCTCGAAGGCCCGGTTCGAGTTCCGCTGGGAGGACCAGTTCAACCTCTCGCTGGACCCGGAGACGGCGCGCGAGTTCCACGACGAGACCCTGCCCGCCGAGGGCGCGAAGGTCGCCCACTTCTGCTCGATGTGCGGCCCCAAGTTCTGCTCGATGAAGATCACGCAGGAGGTCCGGCAGTACGCGGCCGAGCACGGCGTCCCGGCCGAGACCGTCGCGGTCGTCCAGGGCCTCCGCGAGAAGGCCGACGAGTTCCGGAAGACCGGCGGCCAGATCTACGTGAAAACCGACTAGGGAAAAGCGAGTCGCCGCGTCGGGTACCCGAGCGGGCGGGATACCAGCGCCCTTTCGCCATGTCCTCGACCTGGACGACCTTCTCGGTCGCCGGGTCGAAGACCGTCGTGGTCTTGAGGCCCCGGAACGGGTCGAAGCCGAGGTTGCCGCCGCTGATGAGCAGCCGCCCGTCGGGGAGGAACGCCATGCTGGTGCAGAAGAGGTCCCACGCGGTCGTCCCGACGGTCGTGAACGCGCTCGCGGCCGGATCCCAGATCGCGTAGCGATACGTGGGCTGATTCGGGTCGTTGCTCGAGCCTTCGATCATCAGCACCTTGCCGGTGTTCAGCACGGCGACGTGGATCGGGCTCACCGGCGACAGGTAGGGCAGCGTCGACCACTGCCCGGTGACGTTGGGCTGCGCGTTCGTGACGAGCGGCACGGCGAAGATCGTCGCGAGCAGCGCCAGGAGGGGGACGAGCGAGCGGAGTGGACCTCTCATGGTCGTACGGAGATTCACGAGACGTGCCGAGCCCTCCGGCGCTCACAATGCTCGTGTCGAGGCGGCGCACGTGCAGGCCGTTGCGGGAACTGACGTCCGCCGTGCAACCCGCTGCAGCCTCGTGCGCTTCTCGCTGGGCGGGCTAGGAGCCTTCGAGGGTGTCCGGGTCGATGCCGTGCTCGGTGAGCTTCTTCCTGAGGGTGTTGCGGTTGATCCCGAGGATCTGCGCGGCGCGGACCTGGTTGCCGGCCGTCTCGCGCAGCACCGCGCGCAGCAGCGGCTTCTCCACGAGGCCGATCATCAGGTCGTAGAGGTTCGCGCTCGCCTGCGAGCGAAGGCCGCGCACGCAATCGAGGAGCTTGCGCTCGATGATCTCTTCCAGCGTCGCGTCGACGGCGACGGACGCCGCCGCCGACACGGGACCGATCGGCAGGTGCTCCGGCAGGATCACGCCGCTCGTCGCCATCACCATCGCGCGCTGGACGACGTTCTCCAGCTCGCGGACGTTGCCGGGCCAGTCGTGGCCGACGAGCCGGTCGAGCGCCTCCGGCGCGACGCGGCGCTCGCCGAGCTCGGGGCCGTACTTCCCGAGGAAGTGGTCGACCAGCAGCGGGATGTCGCGCCGGCGCTCGCGCAGCGGCGGCAGGTTGAGCGTGACGACGTTGAGCCGGTAGTAGAGGTCCTCGCGGAACTTGCCCTCCTTCATGAGGCCCTCGAGGTCGCGGTTGGTGGCGGCGAGGACGCGCACATCGATCCGGATCGACTCGTTGCCGCCGACGCGCTCGATGGTGCGCTCCTGCAGCGAGCGCAGCAGCTTGGTCTGGAGGTCGAGCGGCATGTCGCCGACCTCGTCGAGGTAGAAGGTGCCGCCGTGCGCGAGCTCGAGCTTGCCGAGGCGCCGATCCTTCGCGTCCGTGAACGCGCCGCGCTCGTGCCCGAACAGCTCCGACTCGAGCAGCGTGCCCGGGATCGCCGCGCACGACACGGCGACGAACGGCCGGCCCGCGCGCCGGCTGTAGTGGTGGATCGCGCGCGCGACCAGCTCCTTGCCCGTGCCCGAATCGCCGCGCAGCAGCACGGTCACGTCGCTCCCCGCGATGCGTCCGATGGTCTTGTAGACGTCCTGCATGCGCGGGTGCCGCCCGATGAGCGCGCCGAACTCCCACACCTCCTGGAGCCCGCTCTTGAGGCTCTTCACTTCCTCGGTCAGGCGCGCCGCGCTGAGCGCGCGCTCGGTGAGCAGCATCACCTCGTCGAGGTCGAAGGGCTTGGTGAGGTAGTCGTACGCGCCCTTCTGCATCGCCTGGATCGCGGTGTCCATGGTGCCGTGCGCGGTCATCACGATGACCTGCGCGTCGGGGCGGAGCTCGCGCAGCCGCTTGAGCGCGGTCAGCCCGTCCATGCCGGGCATCCGCACGTCGAGGAACGCGAGGTCGAACGGCTCGGCTTCGAACGCGCGGACGGCGCTCTCGCCGTCGCTCACGGCGGTGACGTCGTACGCGGCCTGCTTCAGTCCTTTCTCGAGGACCCAGCGCAGGCTGTCTTCGTCGTCGGCGATGAGGATGCGTGCAGCCACCGGGCCAGTGTACCGCGGACTGCTTCGTCACCGTTTGTCGGTGCCGCGCAGGACCCCGACCACTGCGTCGATAACTTGCCGCCAAGCAGCCGCTTGCCGTGAAGAGCTTCCCGGGCGAGCATAGCTGTCGAACCGCAGCGAGCCAGAACTGAAGCTGGATTGCTCCAGTCGGATGGCGCGCGGGTCGCCGTAGGGATTGCTGGTGATTTGACAGAGGATCCAATCACCGCGGCCGGCGTCAGCAAGGGCGATGGCCCGCCGGAGCTTCGCCTGAGAGAGATCAGACAAGGGAAACGGAACGAGAACTATTCCGCCCGCTGAAGGTGCGACCACGCGGCATCTTCCTCGGGACGGCTCCAGTCGGCGAGCGCACGTTCGCTGAGCACTGCGGTCTCCTCGCTTCTGGGTGCGTCTTCAAGGATCGTGACGAGCGCTCTCCGTGGCCCCGGCA
>VGLJ01000046.1 GCA_016866775.1 Candidatus Rokuibacteriota bacterium
TGCGGGCCCGATGATCCGCGGGCAGCAGGCCCTCGAGATCCACGGGGCGCACCTCGACCTGTTCCCGGTTCGGCCGCTGCAGTCGCGGCTCGCCCTTCGCTTCAAGCGGCGGACGCGGTGTCTCCGGACTCGGCAACTCGAACAGGGTGTCGTTCATGCGCCGACTCTACGATCCCTGTCGCGTTGTCGGCGAGCAATTTCCCAAATCTTCACAGGCTCTCAGTCGACGATGAAGAGCTTCGCGCCGGTCGGCGTGTACGAGCGATGCGCGTCCGCCCCGTCGGCCACCTGGTAGCTCACGCCCGGCTTCAGCGTCATCGTGCGGCCGTCCTTCAGCTCGGTGTGCAGCTCGCCCTCGAGGCAGAGCAGGATGTGGCCCTTCTCGCACCAGTGGTCGGCGAGATACCCCGCCGTGTATTCGACCATCCGCACGCGGATCCCGCCGAACTCGCGCGTGCGCCAGTAGGCGGCGCCGCGCTCGCCCTTGTGCTCGGTGCGCTCGATCGACGACCAGTCGGTCGTCCCGAAGGGGATGTCCTTCATCTCCATGCGCTAGCCTCCGAGCGCGGGGCCGCCCCAGCGCTCGCGCATCGCGAACTCGGCGACGGGCTTCCGCTTGAGCTTCGTCAGCCGCTTCACGGGCCGCCCCAGCGGCATCACCGCGCACACCGCGACGTGCGACGGCAGCCCGAGCAACGCCTGGATCGCCGGCTCCTGCGCGGTGGCGAGCGTGGTGATCGTGCCCGCGAAGCCTTCGTGACGCGCGCCCATCAGGATGTTCCACGCGAACGGATAGATCGACGCGCCGCTGATGACCCCGATGCGCTTCAGGTCCTGGTCGATCGAGGCGACCACTTTCAGATCCACGCAGATCACCAGGACCACCGGCGCCTTCGCGAGCGGCTCCATCAAGCGCGCCGGCGGCTGGGTGCGCTCGATGGCCGCCGCGTCGACTCTCGGAGGATCGATCGTGTTCCACGGGCTCTCGCCGTTCGCCGCCTGCGCCGCGTACCGCTTGGCGGCGATGCCGGAGAGCCGCGCGAGCTCGTCCTTCGTCTTCTGGTCGCGGACGACGACCACCTTCCAGCCCTGCCGGTTGCCGCCGCTCGGCGCGAACCGCGCGTGGTCGAGGAGCTTGACGAGCACCTTGTCCGGCACGGGGTCGTTCGTGAACTCCCGCGCCGAGAACGTGGTGCGCATGACCTCGAAAAGCTCCATGGTTACGCCCCCGGCGACGCGATGTTGATGCGCGTGTTGGCGCCCTCGATACGGATGTGGGCGCTGTTCGTGTCCGTGAGTGTCGGCGTGCCACCGATGAACGGGGTGCTGCCGATGGCGACGTTGTTGAAGTCGCCGCCGTTGGCCTTCGAAATCGTCACGCCGCCCGCCGTCGACTGCTCGGCCGTGGTGGTCGTCGGCGTGACCGTCGGCGGCGGCGCCAGGATGCCGGCCTGCTGCGCGCCTCCGGTGATGGTGGTGAGCAGCGTGACCGCCGTCTGCACCTGCTGCGCCTTCACCTGTTCCTTGCCGGTGTCACCGCCGTCCTTCACCCCGCTCGGCTTGAGTCCGGACTGCGCCTGAGTCGATTCGCTCGCCGTCATGGTCGACGTCGTCGGCGTGGCGAGGCCGGCGCCCTGGTCCTTCTGATTCGCGCCGACCGACAGCGGCACTCCGAGCGGCTGGCGCGTGCCGGGATCGGGCGGCTGCGCCGTGATGCTGCCGCGCAGGACGTAGAAGTTCGTCGGCACGGCCGGCGCGGGACCGCCGACCTGCGCGCTCCGGCGGTTCACTTCGGTGATCACGACGGTGCCGCGCACGGCGGCCACCGCGTTCGGCGTGCGGATCTGGATCATCTCGTCCGGGCGCATCTTCTCGCGCGCCACCGCGAGCGCGAACTTGCCGGAGTCGAGGTCGATCGTCGAGCGCCCGGGCACCTCGGTGATCGTGAGCACGGAGCGCTCGCGCACGGTGACGACGGCCTTGCCGCCGAGGAGCATGCGGGCGAGCGACTTGTCGCCGGTGGTGACGGTGTCCTGCAGGAGGACGTCGTCCTTGAACTTCAGTGGCACGGGGTCGGGCAGCGCGACGCGCCGGGCGCTGACGTTGCCTTCGAGGGTGGTGACGACACCGGCCTTCGGTTGCTGCGCGATCGCGCCCGGCGGCGCGAGGATGAGGGTGGACAGCAGAACGGCGAGAGTGCGCTTGATCACACGCGCTCCTTGGCGGCCATCTTGGCCTTCAGTTGCTCCGGCGTCAGCCGGACGATGTCCTCGTTTTGATGCGCGTACAGCGTGTACGTGTCGGCGCCCTCGTCGGAGATGGCGATGCGGCCTGCGAGGACGTCGGCCTTCCATCGCGCGTGCTCGGTCTCCCGGGCGTGGAATTCGGGCATGACTTCACGGGCGAACAGCTCGAGGCTCCGGCAGATGTCGTCATGAGACGTGCGGCCGGCCTGGTTCAGGAGGATGACCTGATCGACGCCGGTCGCCTCGAACTCCCTCAGGCGCGCGCGGATCGTCGCGGGCGAGCCGATGAGCCCGCTGCGCAGCGTCTGCTGCGCCTTCTCGGTGTGGCGCCACGCCTGATAGGCGTCCCACATGTTGCCTTCACCGGGATTCGGGATGCCGTGGCGCCCGTAGTGCGAGAGGCAGAAGACGAAGAACGTCCATCCCGCGGCCTTCTCGAGCGCTTCCTCGTCGGTCTCGGCGCACATGAAGCCGCTCACCATGGCGATGTTGGGATTCGCCGGATAGTCGGTGAGCCGGGCCTGATGCTGCGTGAGCTCGATGTAGTAGCGGTTCACCCACGCGCGCGCGGCGTCGGGCGAGACGAACTGGAAGCCGAGCGCGCCCATGCCCCAGCGCCCGGCGTTCGCGATCGTCTGGATGTTCGAGCACGCCACCCAGAGCGGCGGGTGCGGCTTCTGGAACGGCTTGGGCAGCACGTTCCGCGCGGGGAACTTGAAGTGAGTCCCGTCCCACTCGTGCCGCTGGCGGGTGAACGCGGGGACGAGCGCGCGCACCGCCTCCTCCCACACCTCGCGCTTCTCGCGCACGCGCGCGCCGAACGGGTGCAGCTCCACCGGCCCCTGGCCCTCGCCGAGCCCCAGCTCGACGCGCCCGCCGGACAGGAGGTCCAGGGTCGCGACCCGTTCCGCGACGCGGATCGGGTGATTGGTCGGGAGCTGGATGATCCCGTGGCCGAGCCGGATGCGCCGGGTGCGCTGGCTGGCGGCCCCGAGGAACACTTCAGGGGCCGAACAATGCGAATACTCCTCGAGGAAGTGGTGCTCGACGCACCAGGCGTAGTCGAAGCCGAGCCGGTCGGCGAGCTCGATCTGGGTCAGGGCGTCCTGTAAGAGATTGAATTCACTGAGCTCCCCCCAGGGACGGGGAAGCTGCAGCTCGTAAAAGATGCCAAACTTCATGGCCGCAGCAGCATACCCCAAACGCTGCCGCGCGATGCCACGCCTTCGCCGGGGTTTTTGCGGCGGCTACGGGGGCGCTCGCGGAGGGCCGGGATTCACTCCCGGCCCGGAGCGTGGAGGGCTTGGGGGGCCGCTAGAGGCCCCCCATCAAGGTCAATTGCCGGAGACGATCAGCTTGCTCGTCGCGCCGTCGATGATGACGTGCGCCGTGTTCGCGCCGGCCGACAAGTTGATGGTGGCGTTCCCGCTGTTCTTGAATGTGTTGCTGACGCTGACGTTGGCCGAGGTGCCGCTGTTCGTGAAGAAGAACTTGACCCCGTTGATCACGGCGCACGACCCGCTGCACACGCTGTTCGTCAGATTGATGGTCGCGGTGGTGCTGTTGAAGTTCACCAGGCCGCCCGAGACCTTCACGACCGAGCCGCCGGCCACCTTCAGGAGCGCGCCGTTCGAGATGTTCAGCGTGCCCCCGATCATGCTGATCAGGTCGCCGCTGGTGATGTTGAGGAAGCTGCCGCCGGCGACATTGATCGCCGACCCGTTGCCGATCGTGAGCGTCGAGCCGTCGATCTTCACGATCGGGCCGATCGCGGTGAGCTTGGCCTTGTTCGCGAGATTGATGCCCTCCGCCGCCGTCGTCAGCGAAGCGCCGCTTCTCAGGCTCAGCAGGGGCGCGCTCGCGCTGAGCAGCGCCGTGTCCATGTGGAGACCACCGCCATCGATGGTGATGGTCGCGCCGCTCGACGCCTCGAAAAACGGGCCCGAGCCGCTGCGCACCAGGGGCTGGCCCGTTCCGAGCGTCAGCGTGCTGCTACTGCACGGCGGGAAGCACGTCTCGATGACCTCGCTCGTCGTCGCGCCGCCCCCGCCGCCGGCGTGCAGGATCGAGAAGCTCAGGATCTTGTGCGTGCCGCCGGTGAACGACAAGAACGGGTCCGTCCCGTCGGACCCGCCGATCTTGCCGCCGGCTAACACGAAGTCGCGCGCGCCGGTCGTGTCGAGGCCGCTGCCGGTGACGGTCCGCAGCAGGGGTGCGGTGATCGCCGTCTCGGTGGCTTCCAACTGGGCCCGGACCGACGATGACAAGCCACCCTGCGTGAGGCGGCGGAGGAGGTTCGCGGCCTCGCTGCGTACTGCATCATCGCGCCCGCCGAGGCTGCCGACGATGCTCGCGAGCGTGACGTCGCCGCCGAGGAGGCCGGCGAGCTGTCCGGAGACCGCCTTCAACACGTTCGTGTCGTTCGAGAGCTCCTGCGCCCTCACGATCTGGTTGTTGACCGCGAGGATCGGCGGCGCCGAGGCACCGGACGGTCCCCTGCTGTCAGCGACGACCCCCCCAAAAGTGCCGACCGCGACGATCGGCGGCGCCGAGGCACCGAACCGGAGGCCGGGCATGGACGCTGAGGAGAGCTTTGTGTCGACCCCGACGACCGGCGGCGCCGAGGCACCGAACTGGAGGCCGGGCATGGACGCTGAGGGGGGCATTGTGTCGACCCCGACGACCGGCGGCGCCGAGGCACCGAACTGGAGGCCGGGCATGGACGCTGAGGGGGGCATTGTGTCGACCGGCACCCCGCGCCCCGTGCCGTCCCCGACGACCGGCGGCGCCGAGGCACCGAACTGGAGGCCGGGCATGGACGCTGAGGGGGGCATTGTGTCGACCCCGACGACCGGCGGCGCCGAGGCACCGGGCGGCGGTGGCGACGGCGGGGCCTTCTGCGGAGGCGCCACGGCCTGCGCCGCTTGTCCCTCGGTCGGGCCGCCCGTGAGCGCGGTCACGAGCGTCGTGGCCGTCCGCACGGCCTGCGCCTTCACCTGCTCCTTGCCCGCTTCGCCGCCGCCCTTCGGTCCGCTCGGCTTGAGTCCGGACTGCGCCTGAGTCGATTCGCTCGCCGTCATGGTCGCGGTCGTCGGCGTGGCGAGGCCGGCGCCCTGGTACCTCTGCATCGCGCCGACCGACAGCGGCACTCCGACCGGTCGGCGCGTGCCCGGATCGAGCAACTGCGCCGTGATCGTGCCGCTCAGCACGTAGAAGTTCGTGCGCACCGCCGGCGCGGCACCGCCGATCTGCGCGCTCTGCCGGGTCACTTCGGTGATCACGACGGTGCCGCGAACGCCGGCGACGGCGTTCGGCGTGCGGATCTGGATCTCCTCGCCCGGCCGCATCTTCTCCCGCGCCACCGCGAGGGCGAATTTGCCGGACTCGAGATCGATCGTGGACTTGCCCGGGACTTCGGTGATCGTGAGGATCGACCGCTCGCGGACGGTCACGACGGCCTTGCCGCCCAGGAACATCCGGGCCAGCGACTGGTCCCCCGTGGCGACCGTGTCCTGCAGGAACACTTCATCCTTGAGTTTGAGAGGGAGAGGGCCGGGGAGGGCCACGCGCCGGGCGCTGACATTGCCCTCCAGAACGGTCACCACGCCCGCTTTCGGCTGCTGGGCCGCGGCGATAGCCGGCGCGACGAGCACCGAGGACAGCATCAGGGCAAGGCAGCGCTTGATCATGGTCGGACCGCCCATCCGATCAGGATGAAAAACCTTTCATACCGAATTATCGGCAGCGGGCCCGGAAATTGTCAATTGTTCATGCGAGTGTCAGCGGGCTGACACCACGCGGGGAGGGGGTTACTTCGGATCTTCTCCGGTGATGGCGAGGTGGCGCAGGGCGTGGTCGGCGAGGACGAGGGTCGTCATGGCCTCGACCATCGGGACGGCGCGGGGCAGGACGCACGGATCATGGCGTCCTCGGCCCTTGATGGTCGTGTCTTCGTGGGTGACGCTGACCGTGCGCTGCTCGCGCATGATCGTGGCGGTGGGCTTGAAGGCAACCCGGAAGTAGATGGTCTCGCCGTTGGTGATGCCGCCCTGGACGCCGCCCGAGCGGTTGGTGCGGGTCCGGACGCGGCCTCCCTCCATATAGAACTCGTCGTTGTGGGCGGAGCCGCGGAGCTCCGTGCCCGCGAAGCCGGTGCCGATCTCGAATCCCTTGCTGGCCGGGAGGCTCAGCACCGCCTTGGCCAGATCCGCTTCGAGGCGATCGAAGACCGGCTCGCCCCATCCCGGCGGGCACCCGCGCACCGCGCACGTGACTAGGCCGCCGAGCGAGTCGCCGTCCTTCCGCGCGGCTTCGACGGCCGCGATCATCCGCTCGGCCGTGGCGAGATCGGGGCAACGGATCGGTGTCAGGTCCACCTGCTCGCGCGTGACCTTCTCGATGTCGCACTCCGCCGCCAGCGTGCCGACCCTCGAGACCCACGCGACGACCGTGACGCTCCAGCGCATCGCGAGGAGCTTGCGCGCGATGGCGCCCGCCGCCACGCGGCCCGCGGTCTCGCGCGCGCTCGTCCGGCCGCCGCCGCGCCAGTCGCGGACGCCGTACTTCGCCTCGTAGGTGTAGTCCGCGTGGCTCGGCCGATATTTCTCCTGCACCTCGCGGTAGTCGCCGGGGCGCATGTCGAGGTTCGGCATCTCCAGGCTGATCGGCGTGCCGAGGGTCTGGCCCTCGAAGACGCCTGAAAGGATCCGCACGGTGTCCGTTTCTTTGCGTTGGGTGACGAGGTGGCTCTGCCCCGGCGCGCGCCGATCGAGATCGGGCTGGATGTCGGCTTCCGACAGCGGCAGCTGCGGTGGACAGCCGTCGACGACGGCCCCGATGGCCGCGCCGTGGGATTCGCCCCACGTCGTCACGCGGAAGAGCTGGCCGAACGTGTTACCCACGCGTCGAGAATACCCCGTCGTGGGCTAGATTAGGGCCCATGTCCCACAGCCGATCGACCGTCCTGCTCCTGAACCTGGGCCACGCCATGGACCATCTCTTCCTGCTGATCTTCGCGACGGCGGTCGTCGCGATCGCGCGGGACTGGGGGATGGCCTGGCCGGACCTCATGCCGCACACCGCGCCCGCGTTCGCGCTCTTCGGGCTCCTGTCGGTGCCGTCGGGCCGGCTCGGCGACCTGTGGGGACGCCGGTCGATGATGGTGATCTTCTTCGCCGGGATGGGCGTGTCCGCGCTGGTCATCGCGTCCTCGACGGGGCCGTGGCACCTGTTCGCGGCTCTCACCGTTATGGGGGCGTTCGCGTCCATCTATCACCCGGTCGGCATCCCGATGCTGGTGCAGGGCGCCACGCGGCCCGGCTTCACGATCGGCGTGAATGGGCTCGCGGGGAACCTCGGGATCGCGGGCGCGGCGATCCTCACGGGCTTCCTCGTGAAGCATCTCGGGTGGCGCGCGGCCTTCGCGGTGCCCGGGCTCGTCTCGCTGGCGTGCGCCGCGCTGTTCTGGCTCACCGTGCCGCGCGAGGAGATGGCGCCGGCCAAGCGGCCGAAGAAGCAGCTCGACCTGCCGCGCTCGGTCATGATCCGCGTGGTTCTCGTGATGACGCTCGCCGGCGCGACGAGCAGCATGATCTTCAACTTCACGACGAACGGGAACGGCGCGTTCCTCACCGAGCGCCTGACCGGCATCATCGAGGACCCGGCTACCCTCGGCGTGCTCCTGGCCCTCGTCTACACGATCGCCTCGTTCGCCCAGCTCGTCGTCGGCAAGCTGATCGACAAGTATCCGCTCAAGTGGATCTACCTGCCGATCGTCGCCGCGCAGGTGCCGCTCTTCGTCCTCGCCGCGCAGACGAGCGGCTGGCCGCTCTACGCGCTGATGCTCGCCTTCATGATCTTCGTGTTCGGCGCCATCCCGTTCGTCGACGCGATGATCGTGCAGTACGTCGACGACCGGATGCGCTCGCGCGTGGCCGGCATCCGCCTCGCGATCTCCTTCGGCGTCGCGTCGACCGCCGTGTACCTGCTCGGGCCGGTGGTCAAGGGCGCCGGCTTCACGACGCTCCTGCTGCTGATGGCGGGGATCTCGATACTCACCACGCTCTTCGTCGCGTTCCTGCCGGGGCGCGTCCCGCGCCCCGCGCCGGTGCCCGCGGCCGTCGTGGCTGGAGGCACGTAGCCCGTGAGCGAGGAGGCGCTCAGGAAGATCGCGCTGTCGGTCCGCAACTGGGGCAAGTGGGGGCCCGACGACGAGCTCGGAACGCTGAACTACATCACGCCCGAGCGCATCGCCGCGGCGGCCCGGCTCGCCACGACCGGCAAGGTGTTCGCGCTCGGCATCCCGCTCGACCGCAACGGGCCGCAGAGCGGCACACGCCAGCGCTTCAATCCGATCCACACGATGTTCCGCGACGGCGGCGACGCGCCCAGGACGCCGGAGGACGTGAAGGCGGCGGAGGGCTACGGCGGCTCGGACGACTGGATCGTGATGCCGCTCCAGTGCGTCACGCAGTGGGACAGCCTCGCGCACATCTTCTACGAAGGCCGGATGTACAACGGCTACGACGCGCGCCTCGTCACGAGCAGCGGCGCCGCGAAGAACAGCATCTTCAAGACGAAGGACAAGCTCGTCGGCCGCGGCGTGCTGCTCGACGTCGCCCGACACAAGGGCGTGCGGGCGCTCGAGCCGGGCTACGCGATCACCGTCGACGACCTCGAGGCGACTGCCGCCGCAGAGAAGGTGGAGGTGCTTCCCGGCGACCTGCTGCTCGTGCGCACGGGCCACATGTCCCGCTATCTGGACAAGGGTGACTGGAAGCACTTCGACCTCGACCCGTTTCCCGGCGTCTCCATCCACACCGCGCCGTGGATGCACGCGAAGCAGATCGCCGCGATCGGCACCGACAACTACGCGGTGGAGGTCCGGCCGTCCGAGATCCCGGGCTTCCGCAATCCGTTCCACGTGGTGGCGATCGCCAACATGGGGCTCACGCTCGGCGAGATCTTCTTCCTCGAGGAGCTGGCGGCGGACTGCGCGGCCGACGGCCGCTGTGCGTTCCTGCTTGTGGCGCCGCCGCTCCCGGTCGCGCGCGCGGTGGGCACGCCGATCAATCCGTACGCGATCAAGTAGCGCCAGGAGGCCGTCGATGACGAGGTGGCGCGTCGCCGCAGTGCCGCTCCTGGTCCTGCTGGGCGTCGGTGGCGCCTCCGCGCAGTCACGCGGCATCGAAGTCCGGGCGACTTCCAGCGGACCTGCGATCAGTGCGTATCGCGACTCGTGGGCGGTGATCATCGGCATCAACGACTACCAGCACGCGAAGATCCCGAAGCTCCGCGCGGCGATCAACGACGCCAGAGCGGTGGAGCGCACGCTCGTCGCGCAGGGCTTCCGGCGCGAGCGCATCGTCACGCTGACCGACCGCGAGGCCACGAAGGCCGCGATCGAGCGCGTGCTCGGTGACCAGCTCCGGACCCAGCTCGGGGAGGACGACCGGCTGCTCGTGTTCTTCGCAGGCCACGGGATGACCGTGCGCGTGAAGAACGAGGACGAAGGCTACCTGCTGCCCGTCGACGCGGACCCCGGCCAGCTCTACTCGACGGCGATCAGCATGGACGCGCTGGGCCGGCTCTCGCGGCGCCTGCCGGCGAAGCACGTCCTCTACGTGGTCGACGCGTGCTACTCGGGCTACGCGGTGTATCGGCCGCGCTCCGTGACGAGCGAGCTGCTCGAGGAGATGGTCCGCAAGCCGGCGATCCAGATCCTGGCGGCCGGGCGCCACGGCGACGAAGCGCAGGAGCGCCGCGGCAACGGCGTGTTCACCGAGGTGTTTCTGCGCGGCATCCAGGGCGGCGCGTTCCAGTCCGGCAAGGGCTGGCTCGCCTCCGACGAGCTCTACACGTGGGTGCGCGAGCGCGTGTACGCCGAGTCGTCGAAGCTGCAGCTCCCGCAGTTCGGCAACCTCCACGGCGAGGGCCAGTTCGTGTTCGTCAAGCCCCCGTCGGCGGTCGCGCCGAAGGTCTTCGAGGAAGCGCGTGTCGGCGCGCTCGCGCTCGCCAGCCGAACCGCGGGCGTCGAGATCTGGGTCGGCGACAGACAAGCTCAACGCGGCCATGAGCGTCAAGGCCACGACGCCGGTCGGGGCCTACGCGTCGGGGAGCAGCCCCTACGGCGTCCACGACATCGCCGGAAACGTGAACGAGTGGGTCCAGGACTGGTATGCAGCGGACTACTACGCGAACGCTCCCGCGAAGAATCCCACCGGGCCTTCGCACGGTGACCGGAGGTCGATGCGGAGCAGCGCGTGGATCACGGCGGTCTCACTCGCGCATGCGGCCAGCCGTCTGAACGATCGGCCGACCGCGCGCGCGAACACGCTCGGCTTCCGCTGCGCGAAAAGCGTCCCCTGAGGTCACTCGGGACTCCTGCACGGGATCGCGTGGCGGCCGTGCCGCCGATAGACGCGAAAGTCGGAGTCCGTGGTGAGGACGAGCGAACCGTCGACGATCTCGGTCATCCGCACGAGGCACGCGTCGGCGAGGCTGGCCGGGTAACGGGTCCGCTGATCGTCCCGATAACGACGATTGATTTGCCGCAGGCGCGCCGGGCGCTCACGATGGACGGCATGAAGATGCCAGCGCTCGAGCACGTCATGCCGATCACGTCACGGCCCGCGGTCGTCATGGTCGAGGGCGCGGGCTCGCGCCTGCGCGACAGCGACGGCCGCGAGTATCTCGACTTCGTGCAGGGCTGGGCCGTCAACTGCCTCGGGCACGGCCATCCGGCGATCGTCGACGCGCTGACGACGCAGGCGCGGCGCCTGATCAACTGCAGCCCCTCGTATCACAACGCGCCGATGGCGCGGCTCGCCACGCTGGTCGCGAAGTCGAGCGGGCTCGACGCGGTCTTCTTCTGCAACAGCGGCGGGGAGGCGAACGAGGGCGCGATCAAGCTCGCGCGGAAGTGGGGCGCGCTCCATCGCGGCGGCGCGTACGAGATCGTGACGACGCACGGGAGCTTTCACGGCCGCACGCTGGCGACGATGTCGGCGTCGGGCAAGCCGGCGTTCGCGCCGCTGTTCGAGCCGAAGGTGCCGGGCTTCGTGAAGGTGCCGCTCAACGATCTCGGCGCGCTCGCCGCCGCGATCACCGACCGCACCGCGGCGGTGATGCTCGAGCCCATCCAGGGCGAGGCGGGCGTGTTCCCCGCGGACGACGACTACCTCCGTGCGGTGCGCGCGCTGACGCGCGAGCGCGGCGTGCTCCTGATCCTCGACGAGATCCAGACGGGCATCGGCCGCACGGGCCGCCTCTACGCGTTCGAGCATGCGCACACGCGGCCCGACATCCTCACGCTGGGCAAGGGGCTCGGCGGCGGCGTGCCGCTCGCGGCGCTCGTGGCGAGCGCCGGCGCGAGCTGCTTCGCCCCCGGCGACCAGGGCGGCACGTTCAACGGCAACGCGTTGATGGCCGCGGTCGGCTGCGCGGTGATGGAGACGGTCGATACGCCGGCATTCCTCGCCGAGATCCGCGAGACGAGCGCCTACTTCGTCGAGCGGCTGCGTGCGCTCTCGAGCTGGCTCGGACACGGCGAGGTCCGGGGGCGCGGCCTGCTCCTGGCGCTCGCGCTCACGCGGGGCGACGCGAGCAAGATCGCGGGTGAGGCGTTCGAGCGTGGCTTGATCGTCAACGCGCCGCGTCCGGACGCGCTGCGCTTCATGCCGGCGCTGACGGTCAGCCGCGCGGAGATCGACGAGATGCTGGCGCTGCTGGAGCTGTGCCTCGCCTAGCGCGCGCGTAAAGCGCGCCAGACACGTTCGGGCGTGAGCGGCAGCTCGCGCATCCGTACGCCGGCCAGGCGGGCGAGCGCGTTGGCGATCGCGGGGCTCACCGGGATCAGGCTGCCCTCGCCGGCGCCCTTCGCGCCGAACGGGCCGCAGCCGTCGGCGTTCTCCACGAAGCGGCACGCGAGCCCGTCCGGCACGTCCTCCGCGCGCGGCACGCGATAGACGAGCAGCGTCCCGTTGAGCAGGTGACCGTCGCCGTAAACCATCTCCTCGAGCAGCGTGTGGCCGAGGCCCTGCACCACGGCACCCTCGTCCTGGCCCTCGAGGATCCGCGGGTTGATCGCGCGGCCGACGTCGGCGACCGAGACGTAGCGCTCCACGCGGATGGCGCCCGTCTCCTCGTCCACGCTGATCTCGGCGGCGCCGACCGCCATCTCCCAGAACGGCGTGCTCCCGCCGAGCGGCGCGGCGGTGCGGCCCGGCGCGACGATGCCGCGGCCGATCAGCTCGCCGCCGCTCATCCCGAAGCGGAGCGCGAGGACCTGGGGATAGCCGAGCCGCTGCTTGCCCGCGACGACGGCGCCGTCGTCGAGCCGCAGGTCGCGCGTGGCGACACCCGTGTGCGTGGTGGTCACGCGGAAGAGCTGCTCGCGCACGTCCTCGGCCGCTTCCATCACCGCGCGCCCGGTCATGGTCGTCGAGCGGCTGGAGCTCGTCGTCTGATCGTACGGGGTGATCGCGGTGTCGGGCGCGGCGACCGTCACGCGCGCGACCGGCACGGCGAGCACCTCCGCGGCGATCTGCGCCAGCGCGGTGCGCGCGCCCTGGCCCATCTCCACCGTGCTCGCGAGCACGGTCACGCTGCCGTCGGCGTGCAAGCGGACGATCGCCTCCGAGACGCTCGGCGCGATCGACGCCTTGAGCATCGCCGCGACGCCGCGCCCGCGCCCGGCCGCGAGCGCCGAGGTCCACTGGATCGCCTCGCTCGCCCGGCTCAGGCTCTCTTCCAGCTTGCCGTCGATCGGCGTGTCGCCGGGCGCGAACTCCTCGCCGTGCGCGAGGAGATTCTGGCGCCGGAGGTCGACGGGATCGCGGCCAAGGCGATCGGCGGCGGCGTCCATCAGCGACTCGAGCGCCCACGCGAGCTGCGGGACGCCGAAGCCGCGGAACGCGCCGCCGGGCGTCGTGTTCGTGTAGACCGCGCGCGCGTCGAGCGCGAGGTGCGCCACGCGGTACGGACCGGTCGCGGTGTACGTCGCCTTCTGCACGACGCGCGGGCCGATGTCCGCGTAGGCGCCCACGTCGAAGTCCGCGCGGCAGTCGACGGCGACCAGCGTGCCGTCGCGCGCGAACCCGGCGCGCACGGTCACACGCGAGCTGCAGCGGCGCACGGTCTGGAACGCCTCGGTCACCGACGCCGCCAGCCGCACCGGACGGCCGGCGGCGTGCGCGAGCGCGGCGGCGAGCGGCTCGAGCTTCGCGTAGGTCTTGCTCCCGAAGCCGCCGCCGAGGTGCGGGACCACGATGCGGATCTTCGACAGCGGCGCGTCGAACATCTTCGCGAGCTCGACGCGCACCGAGTACGGGTTCTGCGTCGACGCCCAGACCGCGAGGCCGCCGGTCTCGTCCCAGGCCGCGAGGGCGGCGTGCGGCTCCATCGCGTAGTGCTGCACGCGCGGGAACAGGAACGTGTCCTCGACGACGACCTGCGCCCCGGCGAGCGCGCGGTCGACATCTCCTCGGGCGTAGCGGAAGCGGTGGCAGACGTTCGTGCCGGGCTCGGGCTTGAGCGTCGACAGATCGGCGAAGTGGCCGGCGAGCGGCTGGCCCGTGTGGACGAGCGGCGCGCCGGGCGCAAGCGCCTCCTCGAGCGTGATCACCGCGGGCAGCCCCGCGTAGTCGACGTCGATGAGCGCGAGCGCTTCGGCCGCGGTCGCCTCGTCCACCGCGACCACCGCCGCCACCGGATCGCCCTCGTAGCGCGCGACGTCGAGCGCGAGGATCGGCCGATCGCGGAACGCGGGGCCGAAGTACGGATCGCACCACGTGAGGTCGGCGCCCGCGAGGACGGCGAGCACGCCGGGATGCGCGCGCGCCCGCGTGGCGTCGACACGGCGGACGCGCGCGTGCGGGTAGGGGCACCGCAGGACTTTCGCGTGCGCCATCCCGGGCAGCACGGCGTCCGTGACGTAGCGGGCGCGCCCGGTGACCTTCTCCCCGCCGTCGACGCGCGGGATCGAGCGGCCCACGACGCGGAAGGGCGACGGAGTGTCGTCGACGGCGGGCGCCACGCGCGCGTGAGCCGCCGTGTCGATGGCGTCCAGGATCTTGCGGTAGCCGGTGCAGCGGCAGAGGCTGCCGCGCAGGTAGTGGAGGACGTCCTCGCGCCCCGCCATGGGCGAGTCGTCGAGCAGCGCCTTCGTCGTCAGCAGCATGCCCGACGTGCAGAAGCCGCACTGCACCGCGCCGCAGTCGAGGAACGCCTGCTGGATCGGGCCGAGCCCGCCGTCGCTCGCGAGCCCCTCGACGGTCTGCACGCTGCGGCCGTCCGCTTCCACCGCGAGGTACGTGCACGCGCTCACGGCGAGGCCGTCGACGAGCACCGTGCACGCGCCGCACACCTGCGCGTCGCACGAGCGCTTCGCTCCCTTGAGGTCGAGCCGGTCGCGCAGCACGTCGAGGAGGAGCGCGTGCGAGGGCACGTCGAGCTCGTGCGCGCGGCCGTTGACGACGACGCGCACCGTCATGCGATCACCGCGTGCGGATAGTGCGGCGCGAGGGCCTCGCGCTCGCCGGTGATCGCGCTCCGCGCGCGTGCCGCCGCCACCCGCAGCGCTCGGCGCGTGAACACTGCCACCATCTCGCGCTTGTAGTCGGCCGAGCCGTGCATGTCGCCGGCGGGGTCCGACGCTTCGGCCGCGCGCGCGGCCGCCTCCGCGATGACGTCTTCGAGGCCCGTCAGCGCGCATCCGCGAAGTCGCACCTCGGCGCCGGCCGCGCGCGCGGGGCGCGGGTTGACGCAGCCGATCGCGACGCGCGCGTCGCTGACACGCGCGTGTCGGTCAGGCGCGCGTGCATCCCCGTGCGCATCGAACGTCAGCACGACCGCGATGCCGAGGGCGGGGCGCTCGTGCAGACCGAACTTCACGTACGCCGCCGCGGTCGGTCCCGGCCGCGGCGGAATCGTGACCGACGTCAGCAGCTCGTCGGGCGCGCGGGCGGTGTCCCACGGGCCGCGCACGAATTCGTCCAGCGGCAGCGTGCGCCGCCCGCGCGGCGACACGAGGTCCACCGTCGCGTCGAGCGCGACGAACAGCGTCGCCAGGTCGCTGTGGGGATCGGCGAACGCGAGGTTGCCCCCGACGGTCCCGACGTTCCGCACGCGCACGTTCGCGACGTGACGCGCGACCGAGGCGACGATCGGCGCGCGCTCGTGCACGAGGCGCGCGCGCTCGACGGCCCGATGCGTGACCGTCGCGCCGATCACGACGCGCCCGTCACCGTCGCCGATCGTGTCGAGGCCGAGGCGCTTCACGTCCACCAGGTGGCGCGGCCGGAGCAGGCCCTCCTTCATCAGGAGCAAGAGCTCGGTGCCGCCGGCGTAGGCGGCGGCGTCCTCGCCGAGGCGCGCGAGGAGATCGCACGCTTCCTCGACCGTCCCCGGGCGATGCAGGTCGAAGGGCCGGAGCATCGCTCAGGCGGGGCGCGCGCCGACGGGGCGCAGGATCTCGTCGGCGATCATGCGCAGGTAGTCGATGCGTGCCTGCACACCGCGCGGGAGGCTGTAGATCGTGAGGCCGATGCCGTCGAGCCCGCGCTCGCGCGCTCGCGCGATGGTCTCCACGCACTGCGCGGGCGTGCCGTTGATCGTCCAGTCGTCGAGGTCGATATCGAACCCGAGCTGGAGCGGCACCATCGTCGGCTCCTGCATCTCCCAGCCGCGGTACATCGCGAACGTCCGCTCGAGGTACGCCTTCGCGGCGTCGCGCGCGGCTTCCTTGCTCGGCCCGACGATCATGCTGCGCGAGGCGATCGCGCGACCCGGCGTGCCCGGCCCTTCGGTCTTGCGCGCCTCACGATAGACACCGACGAGGCGTGAGACGTCCGCCCACGCGACCTGCGGCCCGAAGAACACCGCGTCCACGAGGCGCGCCGCGCGGCGCGTGGCGCCGACGCTCTGCGCGCCCATCTCGAGCGGCGGATGCGGAAGCTGGCAGGGCTTGAAGCCCATGCGCACGGCGTTCAGCTTCGTGTACCCGCCGTCGTACGTCACCTCGTCGCCGCGCCAGAGGCGCTTCATGACGTCGAGCGCTTCCTCCAGCTTCGGCACGCGGTCCTTGCGCGTGAGCCCGGCCGCTTCGAGCTCCTTCTCGCGGTAGCCGATCGCCACGCCGAGATCGAGCCGGCCGTGCGTGATGTGGTCCAGGGTCGCCGCGTTCTCCGCGACGTCGACGGGGTTCAGCAGCGGCAGCAGCACCATCGACGTCTTCAGACGGAGCGAGCCGGTCTCGGGCGCGAGCCGCGCGAGCAGCGGAAACGGCTGCGGCCACACCGTCGGGTGCGAGACCCAGTGGTGGCCGATCGAGACCCACGCGAAGCCCATCGTCGAGGCGGCGCGCACCACGTCGATCGCCTCGTCGATGATCGCCGTCGGGTGCCGGTCGGTCGGGCTCCAGAACGGAGTGAGATGGAAGCCGATCTGCACGACGTTACCTCTTCACCGGGGCGTAGAACGTGCCCTCGACCTCGAAGATGTCGTCCTGGCTCAGACGACACACCTCGACGATCGTTCGGGGCGGGTACGGGCTCGCGCCCCACAGCTCCTCCTGCACCTTGTTCACGACGGGCCTGAGCCGGGACATGTCGGCGACGTACACGACGATGCGGACGGCGTCGCGCAGGGTCTGTTCGTCTTCGGATCGATGCCGCGCATCCCCGCGACGAAGACGAAGTCGCCCGCGCGCGCGCCGACGTTCCAGGTGCCGGTCGGCGTGACCGCGCCGGGAGGTGTCAAGGTCTTCACGCTCGACATGCGAGGCCTCCTGCATACAGAGGGACGCGTGTGATGTCCGGGGCGCCGGCACCGAGCGCGTCGGCGACGGCGTTCGCGATCGCCGCGGGCCCCGGGACGGCGGAGCCTTCGCCCGTCCCCTTGAGACCGAGCGGATTGAGCGGGGACGGGGAGTCGCAGCTCGCCACGTCGATCGGCGGCACCGCGTCGGCGCGGGGCGGGCCGTACTCCATCAGCGTGCCGGTGAGGAGCTGGCCGCTCGCGTCGTAGACGATCTCCTCCGAGAGCGCGGTGCCGATGCCCTGCACGGCGCCGCCGTGCGTCTGGCCCGCCACGACGAGCGGGTTGATCTCGTGCCCGGCGTCGTGGACCGCGTGATAGGCGAGGACCTTCACCGCGCCGGTCTCGCGATCCACCTCGACGGTCGCGACGTGCACGCCGGACGCCCACGTCACGCTGGCCGGGCTCACGAAGCGCGTCGCGCTGAGCCCGGGCTCGCCGAGCTCGCGCACGACGTCCGGACGCTGCGCGAGGGCGGCGACGGCGGCGAAGTCGAGCCCGCGATCGGCGGCACCCTTGACGCTGACGCGACCGTCCGCGACGACGACGTCGTCCGCCGCGCATTCGAGCGCACGCGCGGCCACGCGGCGTGCCTTCTCGCCGACGGCGTCCGCGGCCTGCGCGACCGCGTTGCCGACGATCACCGCCACGCGACTCGCGAACGTGCCGGCGCCGGACGGGAAGCGCGCGGTGTCGCCGCCCGCGACCGTCACTGATTCTAGTGAGACGCCGAGCCGCGCCGCGCCGATCTGCGCGAGCGTGGTCTCGTGGCCCTGGCCCTGCGACGTGGCGCCGACGACCACGCGCACGCGTCCATCGGCCTCGATGCCGACCGCCGCGCCCTCGTGCGGGCCGATCGCGGTGGCCTCGTTGTACGCGGCGATGCCGACACCGATGAGCCGCCCGGCCCGGCGCGCGGCGCGCTGCTCGGCGCGGAACGCGTCGTAGCGCACGCGGCCGAGTGCTACGTCGAGCAACGCGGGGTAGTCGCCGGAGTCGTGGATCATCGGCATGCCGTCGCGATACGGCAGGCGGCGATCGTACGGCATCTGGTCGGCGGCGATGAGGTTCCGGCGTCGCAGCTCGACGGGATCGATGCCGAGCTCGCGCGCCGCCAGGTCCATCAGCCGCTCGGCGACGAACGTCGCCTGCGGACGCCCGGCGCCGCGATACGGCGCGCTCGGCACCTTGTGCGTGACGACGATGCGCCCGCGGCAGCGGAACGCGGGCACGCGATAGAGGCCGAGCAGGTGCGGCGCGGTGACGCCGGCGACGACGGCGCCACGCGGCAGGTAGGCGCCCGCGTCGACGAGGAAGTCGTCGGCGAGCGCGAGGATCATGCCGTCGGCCGCGAGCGCGAGCGTCGCGGTGTGGAGCTGATCGCCCGCGTGCGTCGTGCTGGCGAAGCTCGCCTCGCGCGTGTCGCTCCAGCGCACCGGCCGCTCGAGCCGCCGCGCGAGCGCCGCGACGATGAGCTCTTCCGGATACACCGGGCCTTTCGTGCCGAAGCCGCCGCCGACGTCCGGGGCGGTGACACGCACGGAGTCGACCGGCAGCGCGAGCGCGTCGGCGATTCGCTGTCGAACACCGTACGGCATCTGCGTGCTCGACCAGACGTGCAGGCTCTCGGTCACGCGATCCCAGCGCGCGGCGACGGCGCGCGGCTCGAGGGGCAGCGCGGTGTGGCGGCCGAAGCGCAGACGGCGGGTGAGCACGAGGTGCGCGCCGCGCAGCGCCCCGTCGACGTCGCCGGTCTCGAGCGCGACCGTGGCGGCGACGTTCGTGCCCCAGTCCGCGTGGACGAGGGGCGAGTCGGGCGCGAGTGCCTGCTCCGGATCGGTGACGGGCGTCAGCGGCTCGTAGTCCACGCCGACGGCGTCGGCGCCGTCGGCGGCACGATAGGCGTCGGTCGCGACGACGGCGGCGACGGGCTCACCGACGAAGCGCACGAGCCCGTCGGCGAGCGCGGATTGCCGGTACGGCTTCACGGGCGAGGCCGGCACGACGGGCGGCGGCAGCGCCCCGCGCAGCTCGGGCAGCTCGGCCAACGTGAACGCGCCAACGACGCCGTCCTGCTTCAGCGCCGCCGCCGCGTCGACGCGAAGAACGCGCGCGTGCGCGTGCGTGCTCCGGACGACAGCGACGTGGAGCGCACCATCGAGAGGAATGTCGGCAACGTAGCGCCCGCGCCCCGTGAGGAAGCGCATGTCTTCCCGCCGCCGAACGGACTCACCGATCATCTGCCGCCGATCAGTCTTCCCAAGCCCAGAGCTTGGGAGGCGAGCCGGGGAGGCCCAGCTCCGACCAGCGGCGCACCACCGAGTCGTACGTCAGCTTGCTCACCTTCGTGCGCTTCGAGAACTGCTTGATGTACTTGTGCTCCATGCACGCGTTGATGAGCGCCTTCGAGCCGTAGGGCCGCTCCTCCGGCGGGTTCTGCGTCGGGTCGAGCCACGTCGACCACGTGTTGCGGAGGATGTCGATGTCCTCGACGGGGTTGCACCGCGTGGCCATCGCCCACAGCACCTGGTTGATGTTCGACGGGTCGACGTCCTCGTCGACGGCGACGATCCACTTCGCGAAGTAGGCGCCGCCCGGGCACTGCGCGGTGAGCGCGAGCGCCTGCGGCGCGTGCCCTGCGTACCGCTGCTCCAGCGACACGATGGTCATGCCCCAGCCGCCCGCCGCCGCGGGATGACAGTAGACGCCCTTGATGCCCGGCACACCGAGCCGGTCGAGGTCGTTCCAGATCTTCGCGGAGCGCGCGATCGAGTAGAGGAGGCTCGTCTCGTTCGCCGGATAGTCCGCCATGAGCGCGTGCGTGAGGATCGGATCGTCGCGGTGGTGGATCGCCTTCACCTCGACGAGGAACGCGAGGTCCTCCGGCCGGCCGTAGTAGCCGGTGAACTCGCCGAACGGGCCCTCGCGCTTCTGCGCGTTCGGATGGACGATGCCTTCGATCACGATCTCCGCGCGCGCCGGGTAGGGGATGCTGCCGACCTGGCCCTTGCAGAGCTCGACGGGACGGCCCGAGATGCCGCCGATGAAGTCCAGCTCCGACACGGTCTTCGGGAACGTGAGCGAGGCGGCGATGAACATCGCGGGATCGACGCCCCACACGCACACGACCTCGCACGGCTCGCCGCGGCTCCAGTAGCGCTCGATGTGCAGCCGCGCGTCCTTGCCCGGTGAGAGATAGAGCCCGACCTCGTTGCGCGCCTGCACCATCTGGCGATAGCAGCCCACGTTGAGCCAGCCCGCGTCGGGATCGCGCGTGATGATCGCGTCCGCCGTGCCGATGTACGGCCCGCCGTCGCGCGGCCAGTGCCGGCCGCCCGGGAACATCGTGATGTCGAGGTCCGGACCATAGATGTGGTGCGCGTTCACCGGCGCGCCGTCGGCCTCCACGTAGATCGGCGGCAGCATCCGGGTGAACTTGCTCTTGCAGCGCTCGACGAGCGCCATCACCGGCAGCCCGGTCGGCTCGCCCACCGCGAGCGCGAAGCGATCGGGGCTCGAGCCGATCAGGTTCCACAGCGCGCGGAAGCCGGGCTTGCAGCCCTCGATGTCCTCGAACAGCGGCGCCGGCGCGTTGATGGTCTGGTGCGCCATGTACGTGATCGCGCCCATCTCGTCGCGGTCGACGCGTCCCCGCACGCGCACGATCTGCCCGATCGCCTCGGCACGGTCGATCCACTCGCGGAGGTCGCGCGGCGTCTCCATCTCAGTTCCCCTTGCGCGATGATTTCGCCTCGCGCGACTTCGGGCCGAATGGCTCGGGCAGGAAGCCGCCGTCGCGCGCTTCCAGGAATGCCTTCAACCCGCCGTGCCGCATGGCGTCGAGCAGCTTGCCGCGCTCGTCGTTGTACGAGGCGTGCGCGAGCGCGGACAGCGGGATGTTCATCATCATCCCCGCGCCGATGCCCATCGCCATCAGGCCGTAGCAGGTGACCGCCTTGTTGAGCCGCACGGACGGCTCGGGGACCTTGGCGATGCGCTCGGCGAGCGCGCGCGCCTTCGCCATGAGCTCCGCCGCGGGCACGACCTCGTTGACGATGCCGATCCGGAGCGCTTCCTTCGCGTCGAAGTGGTCGCCGGTGAGGCCGTAGCGATGCGCCGTCTTCCACCCGGCGAGCGCCGCGAACAGGAACGTGGTGTTCGAGATGTGGCGGACCTCGGGCTGCGCGAAGACGCTGTCGTCCGCGGCGATCGTCATGTCACACGCGAGCGAGTACCAGAACCCGCCGCCCATCACCCAGCCGTGGACGGCCGCGATCACCGGCGTGTTGAGCTGCCAGAGGTGGAGCAGGCGACGCGTGGAGTTGCCGTCGCTGGTCCACCAGTTCTTCAGGAAGTCGGAGGTCTCGAGCCCGCGGGCGTCGAGCGGTGAGCCACCGTCGGGACGCCGGCCGATGTCGTAGCCCGCGGAGAACGCGCGGCCCGCGCCGGTGAGGATGATCGCGCGGACGTCCGGGTCGGCGTCGGCGACGTCGAGCGCCTGGTGGAGCTCCACGGTCATCTGCGGGTTGATCGCGTTGAGCGCCTGCGGCCGGTTGAGCGTGATCGTCGCGACCGCGCCCGTCTTCTCGAAGAGGATCATCTCGTAGGGCATCGTCAGGCCTCCGGGTCGAGCTCGACCAGCCAGTCCACCGCGACCACGCCGCGCCCCTCCTCGAGGACGAGGAGGGGATTGATGTCGAGGGCGAGCAATCGCTCGCGCTGCGCGTCGGCCAGCGTCGCCACGCGCACCAGCGTGTCGGCGAGCGCGCCGACGTCGGCGGGCGGCCGTCCGCGCGCGCCGCGCAGGAGCGCGCTGCCCCGCAGCTCCGCGACCATCGCCAGCGCTTCCGCGCGATCGATCGGCGGCACGCGCACCGCGACGTCGCGCATGACCTCGACGAAAACCCCGCCGATGCCGCAGACGATCGCGGGGCCGAACACCGGGTCGCGCTTGACGCCGACGATCATCTCGACGCCGCCGCGCACCATCGGCTGTACGAGCACGCCGTCGATGCGCGCGTTCGGCGCACGCCGGCGCACGCCGCCGAGCATCTCGTCGACCGCGCGTCGTACGGCCTCGGCGTCGGCGCAGCCGACGCGGACGCCGCCGACGTCGCTCTTGTGCAGGATGTCCGGCGAGTCGATCTTGACGACGACCGGATAGCCGACGCGGCCCGCCGCGGCGACCGCGTCGTCCGCGTTCTTCGCCGCGATCGTCTCGACGAGCGGGATGCCGAACTGCCGCAAGAGCGCCATCGCGTGCTCGTTACCGAGCACGTGCGCCGCCGCCGCTGCTGCCTCAGCGTGCGCCTCGGCCGCCGTGGCGGGGGCACGCGCGCCGTCGAGCGCGCGCCGGTAGTCACGCAGGTGGCGCAACGCCAGCATCGCGGTCTCGGTGCCCTCGAGGAACGGGATGCCGGCTTCGCCGAGCGTGCGGACGACCTCCTGATCGAGATCCGCCCCGGCGAACGAGCTGAACGCGACGACGAGCCGGTCGTTCGGCGTCTTCAGCGCGTCGCGGAGGTTCTCGCTGAACGGGCGCGACGGCGCCCATCCACCCGGCGCGGGCACGTTCGCCCGGAAGTTCACCGCGAGCACGTCGATCGCGTCGTCACGCAGCAGCACGGCGATCATCTGCGGGAACAGCGCCGCGTTCTCGTACATCGCGCCGGTCCCGTCGAGCGGGTTGCGCGGGGTCGCGAAGTCGGGCATGAACCGCGTGATCGCGTCGGCGGACGTCTTCGAGAGCGGCGGCAGGTCGACGCCCGCGGCGTGCGCGGCGTCGGCGACGCGCCCGCACTCACCGCCGAGCCCGCTGAGCACCGCGACGCGCCAGCCGGGGCGCCGGAAGTCCTTCGCCGCCGCCATGACGGCGAGCGTGTCCATCATCTCGTTGAGCGTCGTCACCTGGACGATGCCGCTCTGGCGGAGCGCGGCCTCGATGATCTCGGGCGTGCCCGCGAGCGAGCCCGTGTGCGCGAGCATCGCCTGGCGCGCGTTCTCGGAGCGGCCCACCTTGAGCGCGACGATCGGCTTTCCGCGCTCGCGCGCCCGCGCCGCCACCGCGCGCAGCTTCGCGGGCTGCTTGAAGCCCTCGACGAAGACCCCGACGACCGCGGTCTCGTCGTCGTCCACGAGGAACTCGACGTAGTCCTCGACCGTCACGCCCGCCTGGTTGCCGCACGAGACGACGTAGCTGAGCCCGAGCCCGCGCTGGCGCATGAGGTGCTCGGCGATCGCGTGGCTGAACCCGCCGCTCTGCGAGATCAGCCCGATCGATCCCGGCTGCGGCTGCCCGATGAAGTCCGCGCTGAACATCGCGGAGCCCGTGCGCACGTTGAAGACGCCGTAGCAGTTCGGCCCGCAGATCAGGAGCCCGCGCTCGGCGGCGAGGCGCTCGAGCTCGGCCTGGCGCGCCCGGCCGGCGGGACCGGCCTCGGCGAAGCCGCTCGCGAGGACCACGGCGCCGCGCACGCCGCGCTCGACCGCCGTCGCCAGGAGCGCCGGCACGTCCGCGCCGGGGATCGCGACCACGACGGCGTCGGGCACTTCCGGCGTGGACGCGAGGTCGGGATAGCACGGCAGACCGAGGATCTCGGGATACTTCGGGTTGATCGGAAAGATCCGGCCGGCGTAGCCGAAGCGCTGGAGGTTGACGATGACCCGCGTCGCGCGGCCGATGCGCTGCGACGCTCCGATCACTCCGATGCTCTTCGGCTTCATGAGCGGCGTCAGATCCATGCGGCCTCCAGGGGCCGAAGGATACAATGAAGCGAGGAGGGCAACCATGGACACGCAGACGACGATGGCGACGTCGGTAGCGGCGGCGGAGCGCGCCTCGGCCTTTCTGTGGAAGGTTTACGCGTGGATGTGCATCGGCCTCGCCCTCACGGCCGTCGTCGCGTACACGGTGTCGGGCTCCCCGACGCTGGTGCGCGCGCTCGTCGGCAATCCGATCGTCTTCGTCGTGCTGATCGTCGCGGAGCTCGGGCTGGTGTTCTTCATCTCCGCGCGGGCCACGCACCTGGCGCCGGCGACGGCCGCGGGTCTCTTCGCGCTCTACTCCGCGCTCAACGGGGTGACGCTCTCGGTGATCCTGCTCTCGTACACCGGCGAGTCGATCGCGACGACGTTCATGGTGACCGCGGGCATGTTCGGCGCGCTCGCGGTCTGGGGCGCCACCACGAAGCGCAGCCTCGCAGGCATGGGGCAGTTCCTGTTCATGGGCCTGATCGGGCTCGTGCTCGCGTCACTGGTCGGTCTCTTCTGGCAGAACGACGCGCTGCAGTTCCTGATCTCGGTGGTCGGTGTGATCGTGTTCACCGGGCTGACCGCGTACGACTCGCAGCGCCTGAAGGAGATGGCGTACGCGCTGCCTTCGGGTGAGGTGGGCGGCTACGCGATCGTCGGCGCGCTCACCCTGTACCTCGACTTCATCAACCTCTTCCTGATGCTGCTCCGGTTCACCGGCCGCCGCGACTAGACTCGGCGGGGGCTCGATCCGCAGCCTGATCTGCCGTGCCTGAGCGCGGCACCGCCGCCGGCTTCGAGGAGCAGCGCGCGCGCGATCCTCCAGAGCGAGCGCACGCGCATGCTCATCCTCGCCGGCCTGTCCGGCGCGGTGGTGGTCATCTTTCCGCTCGCCTTCCTCGTGCTGACGCTGCGGCAGGACCCCGGCGCGCGGGTTCTCGGGACCGAATGGGCGCTGCAGGTGCTCGCCGTCTTCGTGCTGCTCACGGGCTACGAGCTGACGGTCCGCCGTGTCGTCGGGCGGCGACTCGCGCAGGGGCAGAGCCTCCCGCGGCCGCTCCGATTCGTGAACGCGTTCGTCGAGACGAGCGTCCCCAGCCTGTCGATCGTGATCGGCTCGCGCCAGGTCGATCCGATCTACCCGTTGCAGAGCGCTGCCGCGTATCTCTATCCGGTGTTCATCATCCTCTCGACGCTCCGGCTCGACTTCCGGCTGTCGCTGTTCACCGGATGCGTCGCGGCGATCGAATACGTCGTCCTGTCGGCGATGTTCGCCGGCAGCAGCCGGGTCGCCGCCGGGACGCTGTTCGTGCTCCCGCCGTGCTACGCCGCCAAGGGCGTGGCGCTCATCCTGGCCGGCGTCGCCGCGGGATTCGTCGCCGACCAGATCACGCGCCGCGTGACCGCCGCGTTTCGCGCCCTCGACGAGCGCCAGCGTGTCGTCAGCGCCTTCGGACAGCAGGTGTCGCCCGCGATCGTGGATGCGCTCCTCGAGCGGGGCGGGGACATCCCGAGCACGCGGACGTTCGTGTGCGTACTGTTCATGGACATCCGCGACTTCTCCCGGACGGTGGAGAAGAAGACGCCCGAAGAGTTCGTCGGGCACCAGAACGCCGTGTTCGGCGCCGCGATCGGGATCGTCGACCGCCACCACGGCGTGATCAACCAGTTCCTCGGCGACGGGTTCATGGCGACGTTCGGAGCGCCCGTGTCCACGGGCCGTGATTGCGAGCACGCGCTGACCGCGGCGCGCGAGCTGCTCGCGGCCGTGCAAGCGCTCTCGGAATCCGGACGCATTCCGCCCACACGCATCGGCATCGGACTGCACGCGGGCGAGGCGGTGTCCGGCAACATCCGGTACGCAGGCACGGCAGCCGAACTCGATCAGCGGCAACGTGGTGATCCTCGCCGCGCGGATCGAGCAGCTCAACAAGGCGTATGGCTCGCAGCTCCTCGCGTCGGCGGAAGTGCTGCGCGAGGCCGGCGAGCGCGGCGGCCAGTCGCTGGGCCCGGTCCAGGTCAAGGGCCACGACGCGCCGATCGAGATCTATCGCCTGGCCTGATGTCGTGCAGGGCCGTCAGTCGAGGACCGCGATGCCCTCGATCTCGACGAGAAAGTGCGGCTCGGCGAGGCCCTGCACGACGACGAGGGTGTTCGCGGGATAGGGCGGCGCGGGAAACACCTCGTCGCGCGCCGCGGCGACGAGCGAGCGATAGCCCCAGTGCGTGATGTATGTGGTCGTCTTCAGCAGGTTCCGGAAGCCGCCGCCGTAGTGCGCGAGGATCGCGGCGAGGTTGTCGTAGCACTGCCGCGCCTGCGCGCGCGCGTCGCCGATCCCCACGACCGCGCCCGACGGATCGAACGCGAGCTGCCCGGAGATGTAGAGCGTGTTGCCGGAGCGCGCGACGTGCGAGTAATGCGCTTGTGGCGGATACACGCCCGGCGGATTCTGCAGCTCGCCGGCCATCAGGCGTTGCCGAGGAGCTCGTCCAGCTCGCGATAGTCCGGCAGCCGGCGCTCGATCGCGGCGCCGTTCCTCAGCACGACGCGATTCGACTCCGGACGCGACAGCAGCTCGCTCCACGTCCGTCCTTCGAAGAGCACGAGATCCGCCGGCACGCCGGCTCCGATGCGGCCCGCGTCCGCGAGACCCATCAGGTCGGCCGGCGTCGTCGTCACCGCGCGCGGCCAGTCGCCGACCGGGCGGTCGAGATGGCAGACGCGCGTGGCTTCGCGGAAGACCTCGAGCGCGTCGTGATCGCCGTAGCCGTGGAAGGCATCACGGCAGTTGTCGCTCGCGACGGCGATCCGGATCCGGCGCGCGGCGAGCTCGTGCAGCAGCGTGACGCCGCGCCAGCGCGGCGTGCGGCCGGGCACGCGGTCCTGCAGGTACAGGTTGCACATCGGCAGGCTGACGATGCTGATCCCGGCCTCCGCGACGAGCTGGAGCGTCTCGTCGACGATCTCGGGCGGCTGCACGGCGAGGCTGCAGCAGTGGCCGCAGACGACCTGGTTCGGGAAGCGCCGCCGGAGCACCGCGCTCGCCAGATGCGAGAGCGAGCGCGCGCCGACGTCGCCGCTCTCGTCGCAATGGAGGTCGATCGCGAGGCCGCGCTCGGCGGCGAGATCGAGCAGGCGCTCGAACAGCGCGTCGACGTCCGACGACACGTAGCCGACGGCGCCGAGGATCCCGTTCGCCGCCGCGACGCGGTCGGCCAGCTCTTCGCCCTCACGCGTGCCGAAACGCTGGAGCGGAACGAGCGACACCCCCTGGAGCTCGACGCGACCGGCCCACTCCTTGCGGAGTCCCTCGAACACCGGCCAGCTGATCGCCGCCTGCGGACCGAGCGAGTCGAGGTTCGTCCGCACCGCCTTCGTGCCGTGCGCGTAGCTGCACTTGAGCCCGAACTCGAAGCGCTGCCGCACGTCGTCCGCTGACCAGTGCGCGCCGCGATCGGCCATCACCGCGCGGATCGCGCCGTCGAACGTGCCGTCGGGGTTCGGCGCGCGCTCCCACGTGTGGCCCTTGTCGAGGTGCGTGTGGATATCGACGAGGCATGGCCAGACTTGTCCACGTCGAAGATCGACGTGGTTGACATGGGGGGCCGCCTCTAGCGGCCCCCCAAGCCCCCCAACGCTCCGGGCGCGGAGTGAATCCGCGCCCTCCGCGACTGCCGAGTGGCCCGCGGCCGCGACCTCCGCGATCAGCGCGTCGCGAATCGCGATGTCGACGACCGTCAGGCCGTCGTCCGAGACACGCGCGCCTTCCGGTACCGCCGTGAGGAGCGTCGCCGGAACGGTCGCGTTCCTCAGCCAGTAGTTCGTCCCGCTCGGCACCGTGACGAAGCCGCTCACCTCAACCCTCGCGCTTGACCGCGCTCTCGTGCCACTTGCGCAGGACGAGATAGGAGAGCCCGTTGAGCAGCAGGAAGATCACGATGCCGGTGCAGGTGATCATGAACAGCGCGGCGAACATGCGCGGGATCTGCATCGTGTAGCCGGACTCGAGCACGCGATACGCGAGCCCCGACTGCGTGCCGCCCGTGCCGGCGACGAACTCGGCCACGACCGCGCCGATCAGCGCGAGGCCGCCGCTGATGCGGAGCCCGCCGAGGAAGTACGGCATCGCGCTCGGCAGCCGCAGGTACCAGAAGACCTGGCGGCGCGAGGCGCCGTAGAGCTGGAAGAGGTTCAGCAGGTTGTGGTCGGCGCTGTTGAGGCCGAGCGTCGTGTTGGACACGATCGGGAAGAACGCGACGATCCACGCGCAGATCAAGAGCGCGATCGGGATGTTCTTCACCCAGATGATGATCAGCGGCGCGATCGCGACCACCGGAGTGACTTGCAGGATGACCGCGTACGGGAAGAGCGAGCGCTCGACCCAGCGCGACTGGGTGAAGAGGATCGCGATGAGCACGCCCGCCACCGTGGCGACGAAGAGCGCCGCGCCGGTGATGGCGAGCGTGACGAGCAGCGACGGGTAGAGCGTGCCCCAGTCCTTGACGAGCGTCCCGATGATGAGCAGCGGCCCGGGCAGGATGTAGTAGGGGATCTCCTTCACGCGGACGAGCAGCTCCCAGAGCACGAGCACGATCACGCCGATCGCGACCGGCGGGAGGGCGCGGCCGGCGACCGTCCAGAGATCGACGCGACGCTGCGTGGCCGGCGGTGAGTCGGCGTCGCCGACGGCGGCGCGCTTGCCTTCGATCGTCGGAACACTCGCCATGCGCGTTACCGCCGCCTCACGCGCGCGTCGCCTCGGCGAGGCGCGCGGAGACGTTCCGGCAGTACTCGTTGTAGAGGGGCGAGGTGCGGAAGCTCTCGTCGCGCGGCGCCGGCGCGTCGATCGTGACCTCGCTCGCCGTGCGCCCCGGCCGCGCGGTCATCACCGCGATGCGCGTCGAGAGGTACACCGACTCGTACACGCTGTGGGTCACGAACACGACGGTCCACCGCTGCTTCGCCCACAGCGTGAGCAGGTCGTTGTCGAGCTTGAACCGCGTGATCTCGTCGAGCGACGCGAACGGCTCGTCCATCAGGAGGAGCCGCGGGTGCGTGACGAGCGCGCGCGCGATCGACACGCGCATCTTCATGCCCCCCGACAGCTCGCGCGGATACGCGTGCTCGAAGCCGTCGAGGCCCACCATCTCGATCGCCTCGCGCACGCGCGCGCCCGCTTCGTCCGGGGGCACGCCGCGCAGCTTCAGCGGGAGGAGGACGTTCTTCCTGACGGTCGCCCACGGCATCAGCGTCGGCTCCTGGAAGACGAAGCCGATGTCGCCTCGGCCGCCGTCCTTGGTGCCGGACCATTCGATGCGGCCGCCCGACACCTCGCCGAGCCCGGCGACCAGGCGAAGCACCGTGCTCTTCCCGCACCCGGACGGGCCGAGCAGACTCAGGAACTCGCCTTCACCCACCGCGAGATCGAGGCCGCGCAGGGCGACGACGCCGTTGCCGTAGACCTTGTCGACGCGTGAGAGTCGCGCGATCACGCCTTCTTCAGGTGCATGGCGTGCTTCTTGTTCACGAACTGCAGCGTGTAGGCGCGCTTGAGATCGAGATCGGCAGGATACAGACCCGCCTCGACCATGATCGAGTGGAAGTCCTTCCAGCGCGCGTCGGTCATCGCGCCGACGCCGAGCTTCTCCGCGTCGCCGGAGTCGACGATCCCGTACTTCTTCAAGGTCGCGATGCTGTGCGCGATCTGGTCGTCGGCCATCTCCGGGTTGTCCTTCTTGATGAGCGCGTTCGCCGGGCCCGGATCGCCGTAGAGGTAGCTGTACCAGCCCTCGATCGTCGAGTTCACGAACCGCTGCACGACGTCGGGCTTCTCCTTGACGAGCTTCCACGACGTCTCCATGGTCGTCGCGTAGGTCGAATAGCCGCCGTCCGCCAGCAGGTGGACGACGATCTTCGCGCCCGCCTTCTCGATCTTGTACGGCTCGCTCGTGAGGAAGCCCTGCTGGATCGCCGTCTTGTCGGCGAGGAACGGCGCCATGTTGAACGTGTAGGTCCGGATCTGGTCGTCGGTGTAGCCGAACTTCACGCGCAGGAACTGCCAGTACCCGGCGCGCGCGACCGGCGAGATCATGATCGGCTTGCCCTTCATCGCCGTGAGCGAGTCGTTGCCCTGCCCGGCGTGCGCGATGAGGACCTGCGGGTCCTTCTGGAAGACCGTGCCCACGCAGACCATCGGGATGTTGTTCTTCACGTAGTTCAGCGCGCTGAAGCAGTTCGACCCCATGTTGAAGTCGATCGTGCCGGCGGCGAGGAGCTGCGGATGGTTGATCTGCGGGCCGCCCATGCGGATCGTCACGTCGAGGCCGGCCTTCTTGTAGATGCCCGTCGCGACGGCCTGGTAGTAGCCGCCGTGCTCGGCCTGCGCCTTCCAGTTGGTCCCGAACGTGAGCTTCTCCACGCCCTGCGCGCGCGCCGGCGCGGCGCCCCACGGACCGACCGAACCGGCCGCGGCGAGAGCGGATGCCTTCAGGAACGAGCGGCGCGTCACGATCATCGGCGGTCCTCCTGGTCTTTCGGTGCCTGGCGAACCTCGCGCTTCGGGCTTCGGTAGATCGCTTCGAGGAGCTCGGCGAGCCGCGCGGCCTTCGCCTCGCACATGATCTTGCCCTTCTCGGCGGACGACGGATGCGGATTGCCGATCGCGCCCGTCCGCGAGAGGTCCGACGCGATCCACGCCTCGATGACGTCGTTGCCCTTGAACGAGTACCCGATGTCCGGCGTGGGATCGAAGATCCATCCCTCGGCGCGGTCCATGTGCACCAGCTCGGGCGTGAGATGCCGGACCATCGACGTCTCGGTGTCGCCGGAATGCATCGCGATCGCCGCTTCCGCGGGCGCGACGAGCCCGGGCACTTGCCCGATGCCGCCGAGGAAGATCTTGAACACGCGCATGTCGGTCTCGATCCGGAGATCGCGGAAGAAGTCGTCGAGCGTGCCGACGTTCCCGCCGTGGCTGCCGAGGAGGACGAGCTTCGAGAACCCGCTGCGCGCGACCGAGGTCCCGATGTCCTTGAGCACCATGCGCAGCGTCTCGCCGGAGAACGTCAGCGTGCCGGGGAAGTCATGGTGCTCGGTGCTCTTGCCGAAGTTCGTGGGCGGCAGCGCCAGCACCATCACGTCGTCGGAGAGCCGCGCGAGCGCCCCGCCGAGCAGCTCCATGCCGACGAGCGTGTCGGTGATGAGCGGCAGGTGCGGGCCGTGCTGCTCGACGGCGCCGATGTTGATGACGGCGGTCGCGTTGGGATCGCTCTTCGCGATCGCGTCGATCTCCTGCCACGTGTAGTACGCCCAGTAGCGCCGCGGCGGGATCGATCCGTGGAGCCCGGTGCCGATGGTCGGCGGCAGATCTTTCAGCATGATCCCTCCAGCGCCGGACGGACGTCCGTCCAGAACCGTTCCAGCTGCTCGAGCGTCTCGGCCCGGCGCATCCCGGGCAGGTGCGGGAAGATCACGAGGGATTCGTAGCCGACGTCGTCGTGCATCGCGAGCAGCGTGTCGCGCGCCTGCTCGGCCGTGCCGACGATCCACGACTTGCCCGCCATCCGCTCTTCGAGGGTGAACGGGCCGCGGCTCGCCAGCGCCGTGTTGCGGCGGATGATGTTCGGCCACAGGAGCTTCGTCAGTTCGTCGTGCCCGCGCCGCGCGGTCGCGATCGCCCGCTCCGGCGAATCCGCGATGTGGAGCTGGACCTGGAGCATGCGGTCTTCGCCCGGGCGCAGCTTCACCCCGTGGGCTTCCTCGACGACCGTGGCGTACCGCTTCCACATCGGCACCAGGCGCTCCCACGGGTGGTTGGCGAGCACGCCGATATGGCGCTGGCGCGCCGCGTAGACGAGCGTCTCCTCGGTGGCGATGGGCTGGTAGATGCGGACCGGCGTGTTCATCGGCCGCGGCACCAGCGGGAACTCGTGCACCGGCTCGCCGCGGAACGTCAGCTCGTCGGGCGGGATCGTGTAGTGCTTGCCGCGATGGGAGAACCGCTCGCTCGAGGTCGCGGCCTTGAAGATCTCGACCTGCTCCTCGAAGACCTCGCGGTTCGCGAGGTCGTCGGCGTTGTTGCCGTAGCCGACGTTGACGCCGAAGACGTTCGACTCGCGCTCCTCCGTGCCGCGCCCGATGCCGCACAAGAGCCGGCCGCCGGACAGGACGTCCGCGAGCGCGTAGTCCTCCGCGAAGTGGATCGGATGCCACGCGGTCAGGACGTGGATGAGCGCGCCGAGCTTGATGCGCCGGGTCTGCTGCGCGAGGACCGCGTTCAACAGGACGACGTTCGGCACCACCTCGAACCCGTGGTTGTGGAAGTGGTGCTCGGCGGACCAGAAGGAGTCGTACCCGAGCGTGTCGCAGGTCTTCGCATAGGCGATCAGGTCGCCGTAGACGCGGCGGTAGTCTTCCTGGCCGTAGTTCCGCTTGTGCGCCGGCGGGCCGTCGACGCCGGCGTCGGGCATGTCCACGGTCCCATAGAAGAACGCGCCGAAGTGCATCCGGGTCTCCCGCCATCGTGTCGGAGGGCACTGCCTACGGCGTGCGCTGCCGTTGCTCGGAGATACACCAAGAGCACGGCGCGACGCAACATCGGACGCCGGCGAGCGTCAGGCAGCCAACGGAACGGGCACCCGTCACCCGTCAATTCACGTCACGATCCCTACTTCGCGAAGATATTGGCCCGCGGCCCCATGCCACGGATCTCGACCTCGACGGGCTCGCCCTTGGTGAAGAGGAAGTGCCACGTCTTCGCGGGCTCGAAGATGTAGGTGCCCGGCGGGAGCGCGACCGCCTTCGCGGGATCCATCGTCTCGCCGTGCCCGAGGTACCACGTGCCCGAGAGCACCGTGATCTCCTCGTCCAGCGGATGGTGATGCGGCGCGTTCACGAGATTGGGCGGATACTTCGCGCGGAGAACGTACGGGCCCGGCTTGTTCGGATCGCCGCTCAGGACCGCGACCTGGACGCCGGGCGCCCGCGGACTTTCGGCTCACTTGAAGTCGGACGGCGTCAGCACGCGAACGCCAGCGGGCACACCCTGCGCGTGCGCCTCGACCACGCACGTGACACTCGCCGCGAGCACGACGAACGCGACGGCGCCTCGGAGCCATGCATCCATGTCCTGTCCTCCCGCTCCCTCGATATCCCGCGGCGTGGGACGGGACTAGTCCAAAGACTGGACTACTGCGGCGCCGGGGCGCGTGCTACGGTCCGCGCCATGTACCTCTACGGGCAGTACTGTCCGGTCGCGCGCGCGGCGGAGATCCTCGCCGATCGCTGGACGCTGCTGATCGTCCGCGAGCTGCTCATCGACATGAAGCACTTCAACGAGCTGGAGCGCGGGCTGCCGCGAATGTCGCGCACGCTGCTCGCCGAACGCCTGCGGCGCCTCGCGAAGACCGGCGTCCTCGAACGGCACGAGGCCCCGCGCGGCAAACGCACCGAGTACCGTCTGACTCCCGCGGGGCGCGAGCTGAAGCCGATCGTCGACGCGTTCTGCGAATGGGGCGCGCGCTGGGCGTTCGGGCCGCCGCGCCCGAACGAGCTCGATCCGCTCGTGCTCCTGTGGTGGATGCGCCGGCGCGTCCGCTTCGACCAGATTCCGCGTCGCCGCGTGGTGATTCAATTCGATTTCCGCGGCGGGCCGCCCCGAACGTACTGGCTCCTGATCGAGCCGACCGAGGCGTCGATCTGCCTCACGCATCCCCGCTTCGACGTCGACGTGATCGTGACCGCGGACATCCGCGCGCTCTATCAGGTGTGGCTCGCACGGATCCTTCTCGAGGACGCCATCCGCCAGCGGCACGTTCGGGTGGACGGGACGCCGTCGGATGTCCAGGCGTTCCCGTTGTGGTTCGCACGGAGCGGCATGGCCGCCACCGTTCGCGCGGCGCTCGTCAGCTCCCGCGGTAGGTGACGTAGCCGTACGGCGAGACCAGGAGCGGCACGTGGTAGTGCCCGCCGCCCGCCGCCGTCGCGAATCGGACGGGCACGACATCGAGGAACGGGGGGTCCGCGAGCGCCCCGCCCGCGGCGCGGAAGTACGCGCCGACGTGAAAGAGGAGCTCGTAGCGCCCCGGCTTCATCTCGCCCGGGGTGAGCAGTGGCGCGTCCGTCCGGCCGTCGGCGTTGGTCGTCGCGGTCTTGATGAGTCGCGCGCGCCCGTCGGCGTCCACCTCCGAGAGGTCGATGCGCACGCCGCCGGCCGGGCGGCCGCGCGCGGTGTCGAGCACGTGCGTCGTCAGGCTCATCCGAGCGCGTCGAGGCGCAGGCGCGCGATCTCCGCGATCTGCGTCAGCGCCGTCGCGATCTCCTCGTCCTCGCTGTTGCGCAAGCGGGTCTCGAACGCGGCGAGGATCGCGTGCTTGTCGTGGCGGCGCACCGCGATGATGAACGGAAAGCCGAACTTCTCGCGGTACGCCGCGTTCAGGCGCTCGAACCGCGCGTACTCCTCGTCGGTGAGGCGATCCAGCCCGGCGCTCGCTTGCTCCGCCACCGACGACGCCGTCATCGTCCCCGCGCGCGCGGCCGTGCCGGCGAGGTCCGGATGCGCGCGGATCAACGCGAGCTGCTCCTCGCGCGACGCCGTCTCCACCATCGCGACCATCACCGCGTGCAGCGCCTCGACGCTGGCGAACGGGCGGCACTCGAACGCGTGCTCCGCGACCCAGGGCGAGTCCTCGAAGACGCCGCCGAGCAGGGCGCGGAACTCGCCGCGCTCGAGCCGGTTGACCACCGCGATCGACGGCGCGGCCACCTGACGTCCTTCCGCTACGGGCGCGCCGGGGCGCCGTCGAGGGCGGCGCCCTGCGCGATCCACCGCGCGAGGAGCGCGCGCTCCAGCTCCGTGATGCCGGTTTTGTTCGCGAGCGGCATGTTCTTCAGCAGCACCACGCGCGTGCGGATCGTCTCGGCGTGCGCGCGGATGCTCTCGGGCGCGTCGAACGTCACGTTGTTCGGCGCCACCTTGAAGACGTCGTCGGTCGGCGTCCGCGAGTGGCACGAGACGCAGCGGCGCTCGATCACGCCTTTGACCGCCGCGAACGCGACGCGGTCGCCGCCCCCGGCTCCGCCGCCGAGCCACGCGGGCGACGTCAGAAAGACGGCGACACCCAGCGCGGCCGCCGCCGGCACGAGCCACCAGTCGGTCGGCTTGCCCTTGTCGCGCGCGAGCATGACCTGGCGCACGGCGGCGCCGGCGACGATCAGCAGCACCAGCATCAGCCAGTTGAGCGGGTGCGCGTAGAGCGCCGGGTAGTGGTGCGACAGCATCATGAAGATCACGGGGAACGTGACGTAGCTGTTGTGCGTCGAGCGCTGCTTGGCGCGCGTCGAGAGCGTGTCGTCCACCGTGCGCCCGGCTTCGGCGGACGCGATCAGATCCTTCTGCGCGGGGATGATCCGCATCCAGACGTTCGCCACCATGATCGTGCCGAGCATCGCGCCGACGTGGATGAACGCCGCGCGCCCGCTCAGCACCCGCGTCAGGCCGTAGACGACCGCGAAGAGCAGGATCCACGACACGACGACGGCAGGGCGTCCGGACCCGCGCGCGAGCGGCGACGTCCAGATCTGGTCGTACACCGCCCACGAGACGATCAAGAGTCCGACGCCGACGACGGCCGCCCACCCCGGCGTGATCGACGACACCGCGGGATCGACGAGGTAGAGGCCGCCCGTCATGTAGTAGACGAGCACCAGCAGCGGGAACCCGGTGAGGAACGTCATGCCCGCTTCCCACTTGAACCAGTGAATCGGTGACGGCAGCTGCCCGGGCGGCAGCTTGCGCCGCTCGACGAGGTAGAACCCGCCGCTGTGCAGCAGCCACGTGTAGCCTTCGAGGTCCGGACGCGAGAGATTCGTGCGGATCAGCGCGGCGTCGAGCCACATGAAGTAGAGCGACGTGCCGATCCAGCCGATGCCCGCGATGAGGTGCGCCCAGCGGAGCCCGAGGTTGAGCCAGTCGAGAATCACCGCGTCCACGCGCTACTCCGCGTAGGCCCAGCCGGTCATCCGGCGCTCGATCACCGCGAAGATCCCGTAGAGCACGACGCCCATCGCGGCGAGGACGAAGAGTCCGCCGAACGCGAGCGCCGTGTTGAAGTCCGACGCGGCCACCGCCATCAGATAGCCGATGCCGGCGTTCGACGCAACCGTCTCCGAGATGACCGAGCCCACGAACGCGGACGAGACCGCGACCTTCAGCGAGGCGAAGAAGAGCGGCATCGTGCGCGGCACGCCGACCTTGCGGAAGATCTGCCATCGCGAGGCGCCGAGCACCCGCAGCACGTCGCGCAGCTCCGACTCCAGCGTCGCGAGGCCGACCGCGACGTTCACGGCGACGGGGAAGAACGCGAGGAGGAACGCCGTGAGCACGGCCGGCACCGTGCCGATGCCGAACCACATGACGAGCAGCGGAACGACCGCGGCCTTGGGGATGCTGTTGAAGCCGACGAGCAGGGGGTAGAGCGCGTCGTGCACGGCGGCCGACGCGCCGATCGCGAAGCCGAGCAGGAGGCCGAGGCCGACGGCGGCGCCGAAGCCGATCATCGTGGTGACGAGCGTGTACCGCGCGTGGAACGCGATCGGTCCGGCGGTGCTCGCCATCGTCTGCGCGATGCCGCTCGGCGGCGGCAACACGATCGGCTGGATCCGGAAGAGCGGCACGGCCACTTCCCAGAGGAGCACGAGCGCCGCGAACACGGCGAGCGGCAGGACGACCTTGCGCGCGCGCTTCACGCGACGGCTCCGCGCGGCGGCCGGATCTCGTCGCGCATCTGGCGGATCAGCTCGGTCCCGTCATGGCTGTAGAGGTCGGCCATGCTCCGCGGCGCGGCGAATGTCACCGGATGCACGTACGCGAGGCGCCCGGGATGCGTGCGCATCACGTAGATCGTGTCCGCGAGGAACACGGCCTCGCGCAGATCGTGGGTCACCAGCACGCCCGTGAACTCGCGCTCGAGGCGGAGCGCCTGGTGCAGCTCCCACATCTCCTCCCGCGTGAACGCGTCGAGCGCGGCGAAGGGCTCGTCGAGCAGGAGCAGCGCGGGCTCGTGGATCAGCGCGCGGCAGAGGCTCACGCGCTGGCGCATGCCGCCGGAGAGCTCGCGCGGCTGCCGATGCTCCGAGCCTTCGAGCCCGACCGTGTGGAGGAGACGCAGCGCCCGCTCCCGCCACGCGGCGCGCTCCGGCGCGCGCGGGTCGCCGTTCTCGCGGAGGATCTCCAGCGGAAGGAGCAGGTTGTCGAGCACCGTGCGCCACGGCAGCAGCACGGGGTTCTGGAACGCCATGCCGACGTTCTTCAGCGGCCGCGTGACCGCCTGTCCGTCGACGAGGACGCTGCCGTGCGAGGTGGTGAGCAGTCCGGCGATCAGCTTGAGCAGCGTCGACTTGCCGCAGCCGCTCGGCCCGACGAACGCGACGGTCGCGCCGCGCGGCACGTCGAGCGACACCCCTTCGACGGCGCGGATCACGCGCCCGTCGCTCGTCCGGTAGTCGAGGCCGACGTCGCGGAGCGAGACCGCGTTAATCGAGCTTCCGCTCCGCGGCCGGCGGCAGGTAGGCGCCGGTGAACACCTGCGCGACGGTGGGCTTCGACGGCAGCTCGAACGAGACGGCGACCTGATCGATCGCGCGCTGCATCCGCGCCGGGTCGACGGCGAGGAGCCCGTTGCGGCGGACCTCGTCGTTGACCATGTTCGCGGCGATCGCGAGCTGCAGGCGCTTCAGTTCGGTCGCCTCGTTCGACAGCGGCTCGGCGGCCTTGATGTGCGTGATGGCCGTCTTCGGATCTTTGAGCGCCGCCTTGAACCCGGTGTTCAGCGCGGCGAGGAAGCGCCGCACGGTCTCCTCGTTCGCCTTGAGCCAGTCGACGCGCACGACGACGGCGTTGCCGTAGAGGTCGATGCCGTAGTCGCTGTACTTGAACGCGACGACCTCGCTCTCCGGGACCTTGAGGTTCTCGGTGAGGTTGAGGAAGCCGGTGAAGTAGAAGCCGGAGATCGCCTTCACGTCGCCCTTCACGAGCGCGGGCTCGCGCAGCGGCGGCGCCATGTTCGTCCACGTCACGCTGTCCGCCGGCAGCCCGACGTTCTTCGCGAAGATGGGCCAGAGCCGCCGCGGCGCATCGCCCGCCGGCGCGCCGATCGTGGCGCCCTTCAGATCCTTCGGCTCCTTGATCCCGTTCTTCTTCAGCGAGAGCAGCGAGAACGGCGGCGAGTTCAAGACGATGCCCACGGCGATCAACGGCGTCTGCGGGTTCTTCACGTTGTACTCGATCATCGAGTTGATGTCGCCGTAGCCCATGTCGTAGGTGCCGGTCGCCACCTGCTCGATGGTCTTCTGCGAGCCCGTCCCGCGATCGATCGTGACGTCGAGGCCCCTGGCCTGGAACGCGCCGGTCGCCTTCGCCGTGATGAACGGCGCCTGCGGCCCCTGGATCTGCCAGTCGAGCGCGAACTTCACCTTGGTCTGCGCGCCGGCGGCGGGGGCGAGGGCGAGGACGGCGAGGACCGCGATCGCGAGCATCCGCGTGATCGTCATGGGCGTCTCCGTGCGCCGGTCACGCCGGCGCGGTGCAGTGAATGAAAGTTTCATCCGGCGAAGGCATGGCGAGCCACGCCGGCCCCGAGTCATGCGCGGGCGCCCGCGAGGGCGCACGTGAAGCGTTGACA